>JAFYOR010000017.1 GCA_017547805.1 Clostridia bacterium | reverse complement strand
GCCGACAAGGCCGAAGCCGAGAACGAACAGGCCCAGGTGGATCTCCAGACGGAGATCGACGGCCTGGAGCGCGAGCTCAACGAACTGAATGAGCGGGCGACCGTACAGGCCAAGCCCGCGGAAAACGCGGAAGACCGCAAAGAAAGGAGCAACACCATTATGAACAAGTTTTTCTCCCTGTCCCCCGAACAGACCAGGGATTTCTTCGCCGATGACGGCGTGAAGAATTTCCTGACCGAGGTCCGCAGCGCGATCAGCGAAAAGCGGGCCATCAACAACGCCGGCCTGCTGATCCCGGACACCATGCTGGGCCTGATGCGCGAGGAGATCGCCCGCCAGAGCAAGCTGCTGCCCTATGTGACCCTGCGCAGGGTGGGCGGCACCGCTCGCATGAACGTGATGAGCAAGATCCCCGAGGCCGTATGGACCGAGATGTGCGCCAACATCAACCAGATCGACCTGACCTTTAACCAGACCGAGGTGGACGGTTATAAGGTCGGCGCGGCCGTGGTCGTGTGCAACGCTTTGCTCGAGGACAGCGACATCGCCCTGGCCAGCGAGATCATGAGCGCGATCGCCATCGCCATCGCCAAGGCGCTGGACAAGGCCATCCTGTTCGGCACCGGCACCAAGACCCCGATCGGCATCGCGACCCGCCTGGCCGCCTCCTCCCAGCCCTCCTGGTGGGGCACCAACGAGAAGGCGTTCACCGACCTGCACACCTCCAACGTGCAGCAGCTTAACATCAACGCCTCCTCCGGCGCGGCCTTCATGCAGGCCCTGGTGGCCAAGCTGGCCATCGCCAAGGACGTGTACAACGCCGGCGGCCTGTTCTGGGTGATGAACCGCAAAACGCACCTCGACATCATGGCGAAGTGCCTGGCCTTTGACGCCGCGGCCGCGCTGGTGAGCAACACCAACCTGTTCCCGGTCGTCGGCGGCGCGATCGTCGAGGTCGAGGACGACGAGCTGGCCGATTATGAGATCATCGGCGGTTTCGGCGGCAACTACCTGCTGGCCGAGCGTGCCGGCATCCAGCTGGCCTCCAGCACCGAATACCTGTTCCTGCAGGACCAGACCGCGTTCAAGGGCACGGCCCGTTATGACGGCCGTCCTCTGGCCGGCGAGGCCTTCGTGATCGTGAACTACAACAACCAGGCGCCCACCACGTCGAAGTCCTTCGCCAATGACGACGCCAACGACGTGACCGAGATCAGGCTGAACACCCACACCGCCGCGATCACCGGCACCGGCACCTACCAGCTGAAGGCCATCACCGCGCCCGGCAAGGGCACCGTGACCTGGACCAGCGGCACCACCGCCAAGGCGACCGTGAGCTCCACCGGCCTCGTGACCGGCGTGGCCTCCGGCACCAGCGTCATCACCGCGACCTGCAACGGCGTGAGCGACAGCTGCACCGTGACCGTGTCCTGATAGACACGGAAGGGAGGAAACAGGATGCGTACGATGATCGCCGTGCCGTGCATGGATACGGTACAAACGTTTTTCATGACTTCGCTGCTTTCGTTAAGAAAGCCGGAGGGGACGGAGGTCGCCGTCGCGTCCTGTTCCCTGGTGTACGAAGCGCGGCATAACCTGGCCATGAAGGCCATTAAAGACGGGTTCGACCGGGTGCTGTGGCTCGACTCGGATATGCGCTTTGACCCCGACCTGATGGAGCGCCTCGGCGCCGATCTGGACGGGGGCAGGGACATCGTGACCGGGCTTTACTTCACGAGGAAGAACCCCGTCAAGCCGTGCGTCTATGAGGTCTGCCATCCCAAGAAAAGAAAGAACGGAGAGATCTACCCGGCCGCGGAGAGCTTCAAAAAGCTCCCGGCCGGGATCTTCGAGGCCGAGGGCTGCGGGTTCGGGTGCGTGATGATGACGACCGACGCGCTCAGGGCCGCGGGCGACCTGCCGTTCTTCCCGACGGAAGGGTTCGGGGAGGACCTGACCTTCTGCCGGAAGGTGAGGGCCGCGGGGATCCCCATCTGGTGCGATCCCGACATCAAGGCGGACCATATCGGCATATCCCTTATCAACGAAACACAATGGAGGAGGTGAGCGCATGGCGGTGAACGAGAGCATGGCGCTCGAGCTCGTGAAGGCGCGGCTCAACAGGCTGCCGACGGACACCAGCCTCGACACCTACCTGCAAGCCAGGATCAGCGCGGCCGTGCAGGAGCTGACGCGGGTCGGCATCAACCTGCAGGGCAGCAACGACGACCTGCTGCTGGTCGTGGATTACACCGTGGACCAGTACAACAACCGGGACAAGCCGGGCAGCATGCCGGAATGGCTGCGCCTAAGGCGGCGGGAGAGATGGCTGCGGGGTGATGAGACATGATCCTCGACAGCGGCATCATGACCGTGTTCCGCGAAACGGACGCGAACGGCACCGGCGCCGCGGGCAAGGTGCCCGTGAAGGCCTACGCCAACGTGTACACCGGCTGGTACGGCGAACTGGCGTTTGAGACCTCTCCCGCGTATCCCACCGAGGGACGCAGGGAGAAAAAGACGGACGCGAGGATCCGGATCCTGCAGAACAGGAACGTCAAGCAGAACGACATCGTGGTGCTCGAAATGGCGGCGTCCTGGAGCCAGAGGACGACCCAGCCCTACAAGATCACGCGGGTGTACCACGGACCGGACGACACCGGCGCCGCGCAGATCTCGGACCTGAGCCTGGAGGTGTATACGCCGTGAAGATCACCGACATCGAGACGCTGGTCGGCGGCGTTGACGCCCAGGCGCGGCACTATTTCAGCATGAGCACCGCGAGCGCCTACACCTACTGGGAAGAGACCCAGCAGCTGCCCCTCATATCCGACGACAGGCACGAAGAGGCCTGGCGTTTTTATGTGCACAGATACACCAAGGACGCCGCGGACTCCACCGCCGTGACGCTGTATTCCACGCTGGACGCCGATCCGCGCGTGACGGTGATCCACACGGTGGACTATGACCAGGACGAAGGATACTTCCACCATATCTTTGAATGTGAGGGATACTGATGGCCCGATTTGAGTCGCCGGGCATGGACGCCCTGATCCGGGAGATGGAGAAGATGGGCGAGGAGAGCGGCGCGGTCGCAGAAGCCATGGTAAACGCCGCGGTCGTCGAGATCCGCGACGCATGGAAGGAGAGCGCCGAGAACCACGGCCTCAAGGATACCGGCGCGATGATCGAGTCCATCGGATTTCCGGCGCCCGTCCAGAAAGCCGGCAATATCCTCTACAGGGATGTGTATCCCCAGGGGAAGGACGGCAAGGGCGTGAGCAACGCCGAAAAGGCCTTTGTCCTCAATTACGGACGGCACAACATGGAACCCACCTACTGGGTGGACGAAGCGGACCAGGCCTCGGGGCCCCGGGTGCAGAGGCGCCTGGAGGAGATCTGGGGCGAATTCCTGGACACGGGCAAGGTGCCCGCGGTACCAGACGCCGGCGGTTCTTCGGGCGACGGCGTGACAAAAACAATAACGAAAGGATGATAAACCTATGGCATTTATTGGCATGAGGCATGTCGTCTGCGCGGAATTCGACGCCCACACCGACGGCAGCGAACCCACCTATAAGCAGACCGGCAAGGACGTCGGCAAGGCGATCTCCGCCAACCTGACGATCAACAGGAACAGCAATCCTCTGTACGCGGACGACGTGCTGACAGAGGACGACAACGGCGTCGTGTCCATGGAGATCGAGATCGGCGTGGACGATATCGGCGATGACGTGAAGGCGTACATGGGCATCATGCAGAGCGCCACCGCCGGCAGCCCGAGCGTGACGACCTACTATGACACCGCCGACGCGTCCACCCCGATCGGCCTTGGCTATATGCGCGTGCGCCGCAAGGGCGACACCACCACCTACCAGGCCGTGTGGTTCTACAAGGTGATGATGAGCGTGAACAGCGAAGCGAGCCAGACCAAGGGCGAGAGCGTGGAATGGCAGACCACCACGATCAACGGCAAGGCGAGCGGCCTTTCCGTGAACGCGAGCTTCGACAAGGCGTTCAGGAAAGTGCAGAATTTCACCACCGAGAGCGCCGCGGCGACCTGGCTTGACGCCCTGGCCGGCATTTCGAGGACCTGATACAAACAAACCACGCGCAGCTGACCCCTGCGCGTGGTCTTTTTGAGGTTTTGGGAGGGGACCATGGAACATATCAAGATCCACGGGCGGGAATTCGCGCTGGCGTTCAACGTCAACGTGATGGAGACCCTGGAAAACACGATCGATGATTTTGACGTGGGCAAGATCACGGAGTACGTGAAAAAGCCCGGCGGCCTCAAGGACGTCCTGGTCGCAATGACCAAGGAGGGCGAGGACATGGAGGGCCGCAAGCTGGACGTGGACCGGGACTGGTTCGGGCGGTACATGGGCGCGTCCGGGCCGGCGCTGGCCAAGATCCAGATCGCGATATTCAACACCCTCCGGAAAGCCATGTTCATGGAGACCGAGAGCGAGGAAGAGGACGGCGAGGTGGACGTGGTGCTGGAGGAGATCAAAAAAAAAGAGGAGAGGGACGGCTGACGTTCAGGACCGTCCTTCATTACGGACTGACCGCGGGGCTGAGCTATACCGACATGCGGAGGATGACCCCGGGGCTGATATGCGACCTGTATGTGATGCGGCTGCGGTATGACGACGAGGAGCACGGGATCAAACGGCAGCGCAATAAGATATACGACTGACCTCATATTGGGAGTGAGTGAATGGCGACGCGAGAGATAAAGACCCGGTTCAAGCTCGAAGGAGAAAACGAATATAAGCGGGCGATGACCGACGCGGCGAGCGCGATCAAGGTGCTGAATTCCGAGGAGAAGCTGGCCAAAGCACAGTTTGAAAGCACCGGCGACGCCCAGCAGTACGCCGCGGACCAGGCGAGGATCCTCAAGGAGCAGATCGAGCAGCAGAAAAAAGCCGTTAAGGCCGCGGAGGATGTCCTCAAGAAATTCACGGAAAACGGCGTGGATAAGAACTCCTCCCAGGTCAAGAAGTGGCAGCTGAAGCTCAATCAGGCGAAAACGTCCCTCCTCAACATGCAGACAAGGCTGGACAAGGTCGGGACGGAGCTGGGTGAAGAGGAAGGCGCGTTCAAAAACGCGGAGACCGCCGGGCACAATTTCGGCGAGGAAATGGGCAAGGTGGCGTCCGCCGTCAATCTCCAGAACGCCATCAACGCTGTCGACAGCATCAAGACCCACATCGAGGACATCGTGAGGGCCGCCGCGCGGGCCGCAAAGGCGATGTGGGAGATGGGTGTCGAGGGCAGCGTGTGGGCCGATAACCTGGCCACAGCGGCGAACGAGGCCGGGATCGACGTAGAGACTTATCAATCCTGGCAGTACGCGTCAAAATTCATCGACACCAGCGTGGACGACATCGTCCGGAACTGGAAGGACATCGACAGCAAGATGAACGCCGAGGGCGACGCGCTCAGGGATTACCTGGCGCTGCTCAACTCGGTCGGGATCGCGTCCGCGGACACGAACGGGCTGCGGGCGGGCAAGGACATCTTCTGGGAGATGATCGACTACCTGCACTCGATCGGCGACGAGAGCGAGCGCACCCGGCAGGCCATGACGCTGTTCGGCAACGACTGGAGAAAGCTCAATCCCCTGATCACAGCCGGCAGCGCGGCCTATAAGGAAATGGCCGAGCAGGGCCGGAGCGTGGCGGTGGTATCGGAGGAAGAAGTCGCCCAGCTTGGTTTGATGAATGACAAGTACGAGGACATGAGCAGCGCGCTGACGAAGCTGAAAATGGACACCCTCGCCGCATTGGCGCCGACGTTCAACACCGTGGCCGACGCGCTCAAAACAGCGATCACGGCGCTGGATGAATTCGTGCAGAGCGAGGAAGGACAGGCGGCCCTCGGTAAGCTGAACGAGGCCCTGAGCGGACTGATCAAGAGTTTTCTCGGGGAGGACAACGGAAAAGGGACGTTCCAGAGCATCGTTGAAGGCGCCAAGGGCGCGGTAAGCGACCTGACGAAAGCCCTGGACTGGATCTCGCAGAACGGGACAACGGTCAAGAAGATCATCATGGGCCTTGGCATGGCTTGGACGGGCCTCACGGTCACGAAAGAGGTGCTCACGTTCGTGATGCTCCTCCGGGCCCTCCCGCTCGACAAGCTCTCCGCGCTATTTTCCGGCGGGAAGAGCCTGGGCGGCGGATCGCTGACAGGCGGAGGCGGCGGCGGGTCCGTACTGAAAGGAGGCGCGTCGGCTGCCGGCGGCGCCGCGAAGGTGGCCGGCAAGGCCGGCAAGAAGGTGCTGCCGTGG
>JAFYOR010000016.1 GCA_017547805.1 Clostridia bacterium | reverse complement strand
TAAACCTAAACAAAGCAGTTGAGGTGTATCAATGTCAATCAAACCCAGTGATTTCAGGGGTTTGACGGGGATGTGCAATTCACCAAGGTGGTGAAACGGGGTGTCCGGCGGGCCGACGTACGCGCCTCTGTCGGGCCGACATCGCAGGCTGGGGGTTGGCAAAAGTCCGCCCTTTCGGTATCATGTCCAGTTGACGACAAAGACATGTGAAAGGAGCGGACATGGGAAATGATACCAAAAACGTGGCGGAAACGAAAGAGCCGACCGAGTGCGGGACGGAGGGGACTTCGGAGCTGTTTACGCTGGGCGGGCGCATGAAGCTACGATGGGACAGGCGCGTGGAGATGTCAACGAACGCGCATCACGTGCTCTTCAGCGCGTTCCTCAGGCTCGGAGGGTTGTTCGACCGTCTCGTCGAGAGCGCGCCGCTCGACTACACGAGCCCGAACCGCCCGGAGAAGCGCGACGTGATCGGGACGGCGGTCCTGGGGATACTCGACGGCGCGAAGCGCTTCCGGCACTTCGACTCGCTCACGGGCGACAGCGTCTCGGCCGAGGCGTTCGGGATGAAGAAGCTGATGTCCTGCGACTCCGTCCGGCGCGGCATGCAGAAGATGGACGCGAAGAAGGGCCTCGTGTGGGTGTGGCGCGAGAACCTGCGCTGCGTCGCGCCGATCCTGCCGGAGGACTACGTGCTGGACCTCGACCCGACGGTGAAGACGCTCTACGGGCACCAGGAGGGCGCGGTCGTCGGCTACAACCCGCACAAGCCGGGGCATCCCGGGCAGTGCCTCCACACCATGTGCATCGCCGCGCTCAGGATGGCGGTCGGCGTGGTTGTCCTGCCTGGCGACGAAACGGCGGGGACCGGCTCGGTTCCGATGCTGTCGACGTTCCTGGGCGGGATGCCTGCGCCCCTTCGCCCGAGGCTTGCGCGCGGCGACGTCGGGCTCGGAAAGGAGCCGGTCGTTGCCACATGCGAGGTGAACGACGTCCGCTACCTGTTCAAGGTCATGCGCAGCGCGAAGGTCAAGGCGGAGTGGCGTCGGACTATGGGCGACTGCGCGGCATGGCGGGATGCGGGCGAAGGATGGCAGGTGCACGAGTTCACGGCCCGCCTCCAGGGGTGGACGAGGGACAGGAGGATGGTCTTGGTGAGGCGTCCGGATCCTGAGCTCGCCCGTGCGGAGCCGACGCCGCCCGCACGGCCCGAGGACTGCCAGCTCGTCCTCTTCCAGGACTTCGCGCCGAATGGCAACCCGAAGCTTCCCGACGGATACGAATGGTACGCGCTCGTCACCGACCTCGACCTGGACGCCGCAGAGGTCGCCAGGCTCTACCGCCAGCGCGGCGACTGCGAGAACATCTTCGACGAAATGAAGAACGACTGGGGCTGGGGCGGATTCTCCGCGCACGACCTGGGATGCACCGCGATACTGGCCGGGCTGGTCGCGCTCGTGGCGAACTGGTGGAATCTGTTTTGCCGGATCGGAGAGGACGGCTCGCACCGCGAGGCGAAGACGTCCCGGCCGCTTCTCCAGCGTTGCGTTGCCTCGATCAGCGAGCATGCCCGTGAGAAGGTCGTGACGCTGTATACGGAAGGAAAGGAGAAAACCCGCGTTGTCTTTGCGGATATCGCGAAGTTCATAAATCGTGTCGCAACTGCGTCGCAGTTGGCTCCGGAGGCGCGCTGGATGGTCGTCGTGCGCTACTCTTGTCGCCAGTTTGCCTTCACGAAGCACGAATTCCCGCCCTGGGTTGACGACCAGTACATGCTGAACCTGTAGCGGCGGACGCTTTGCCGAGCATCGGGCAAATTCCTCTGGGATTTGCCGCGATTGCGTATGCTATCCGAGGCCTCGCTCGCGTGCGCGCGCGAGGCTAAGCCCAACTGCTTTTTTTAGG
>JAFYOR010000113.1 GCA_017547805.1 Clostridia bacterium | reverse complement strand
GTACATTTCCCCCGCCTCATTCGTTTTCGGAGGTGGGGGGGTTCATCTTCCCAGCCTTCTCCGGGTGGTACTTGTTATGGCACGCCGCGCACAGCGCCCGCCCGTTGGCCACCACGTACCGCAGCTCCGGGTACGCGTCCGCATGCTTTATGTGGTGCGCCACGGTCGCCGGCGTTTTCCGTCCGTACCTCGCGCATTCCTCGCACAGGTACCCGGCCCGCCGCAGTACCTTCTCGCGCCATGTCCTGTGTCTCTGGCTGCGGTATTCCATGCTTCCTCCCTTTTGATGCATCGCCGCACCCCTCCGCTGCTCCTGGCCTATAGCCGTGCGATGCTCCCCGCCGATCCGGGAGGAAGACCGGCACGCAACTGAAAAGAGATCCGCATCGCTGCAGATCTCCCGCTATCATTATATCGCATTAGTATCGCCCCGTGAGTATCTAATTTTATCGATCCTCTTATCCAGGATCACGAAGAACGCACGCCTCGCCTGATAGAACGTATTCCTCCGTGATGTCGGCAGCACCGCCGGATCGATAAACTTCAGCGCCCGCCCCATGCATATATTCTGTATCAGCGCGGCCCGCCATCGTCCCTGGTCCACCTCATCGGCCACGCTCTCCACCATCTCGATCTTGGCGAGCAGCCGTTCCCTTTTGAGCATCACGGCGAACACCGGGTCCCCGACATCGCTCCCGTGCGGCATGTTCTCGTACTTCTGCGCGCTCAGCCCCAGCAGGCTCCTGGCCTCGGCCTGCCACTCCTGGTATTGCCGGCAGAACGCGAGCAGTTCCCTGTACCGGTCCCTGGATATCCCAAAATCGGTATAATCCGGCTGATAGTTCCTCACGGCCACGCCATCTCCAGGTATTCCTTCACCAGCCCGTCGGCCATGAACGCGCCCCATCCCCGCGCCGCGTAGTGCTTCACCCGCTCGCCGGTCTGCGTCGGCTCCACAAACGCGCAGGAATTATACCCGCCGTCGATCCTCAGGATCTTCCCCTCCAGCTGCTCGGATATCGCGTCCTGCTCCACGTACATGTAGTATTTCTCGTTCATCGCCCGGATGATCCTGTCCGCGTTCCCGCGCCGCATCATGTCCAGGTTCCAGTACAGCACGCCCGCGTTCACGTACTCGCGCATGCTCGCCCCGGTCTTGTACGGCTCTCTGCACCCGGCCACGCAGTACCCCGTCATGTCGATGTTCCACAGGTCGCTCAAATTCCCGGTCACGATCGTGTCCACGTCCATCGTCAGCGCCCGGTCCGCGTCCGGCAGCAAATAGCACGCCGCGGCCTTCATCATCACCATGTACGTCCATTGGCACTTGTAGTTCGGCCCCTTCCGGTCGAACCACTCCTGCCCGCTCACGTCGGTCACATACACATAATCCGGCACGGGATATCCCAGATAAGGATCCTCGGCGAACACATAAATCTCGTCGACCCCGCCGTTCATCAGCATGGATTTGACCGCCGGCATCACATACGGATAGATGTTCCTTGTCGCGAAATAGCACGCGATCCTGTTCACGCCGGCACCTCCTCCTTCAGTTCGATCTCATACACGCACCCGACCTCGCTCATGACCGCGTCCGCCCGGATCACCCTGGACGCCTCCTCGATATCCCCGCACGCGGCGAGCCACACCCTGCACCCGCGCACCCGTTTGAATACGTCGTACATCTTTACCTCCACGATATTTTCCGTCCGCACTCGCGGCAGTACCTGTCACCGTAATCGAGCGGCGCCCCGCACTTGGACCTGAAATACTCCGTCTGTCCCACGAAATACCTCTCCGGCGCCTCCTCGGCCTTTTCCAGCGCCTCCTGGATCCTCATCAAATCGTTCTGCAGGTCCATCACGTTCTCCCTGATCTCATCGAACAGATCTTTCACAGCACCGCCTCCATTTCCCGGAACCTCCTGTCCCGCTCGTCCTCCCTGGCCAGCATCCTGTCCACCTTGTCGGCGATCTCCCGGATCCTCTCCGCCTTGTCGATGTCGTACTCCCCGGATATCCTCTCGTTCCGCATCACCTCCAGGACCACGCGCATGTCCTCGATCTCCATGACCATCAGCTTGCTCATTCCAGCTCCTCCTGTTCCAGCGTCACGGCCCTCCTCATGCTTCACCTCCGTTTACGTCATCAAGTCCGCGATCAGCTTGAAGAATATATAAAACTGTTGCGGAACAACAGCGTTCCCTAATGCTCTAATTCTGTCCACCCGATCGGGAACCCCATCAACCACTCGATCCAGTTCGGGTTCATCTGGCCAATCTTCCCACGGGGAGTGAGTTCCAGGAAACTTCTCAATAGTCCGTCGTACCCCCCCCCGGCAAAAAATCTCGTCCTGCATCCTCCCTTGTGATCCGTCGCCGTTGGTGTCGGGATCATTCCGTTTGTAAAGTTCTGCTCGTATCCCATCAGCCACTCGATCAGCTGCGGGTTCGTTTTCCCACAGTTTCCGGCCTGGAAGCTCCTTCGTTCCTCCTCCGTTATCAGCCCCGCCGCCATCATTTTGTCCAGCGTTTTCCGCGCTCCAGAACATCCTCCCAGTACCGCGCTTGCCTTTGGAGTAGGCCAGAATGGCGACCCTGTTCCTTCTGTGCGGGGCATCGACGCCGCAAGCTGGAATAATGAACGGTTGCGTGATATATCCCTCATTTTCCAGGTCAGAAAGCACCGCGTCGAGTGCCAGATTGATGATCCCAGGCACATTTTCACCAATGACCCAAGTGGGCTTGAGTTCTCGTATGACTCGGAGCATTTCAGGCCAGAGATAACGGTCATCCTCCTGGCCTCCGCGCTTCCCGGCAACGCTGAAAGGCTGGCAAGGAAATCCTCCTGAAACCACGTCAACTGTTCGCAGTCCGGTTCTTTCATAAAAACTCTCTCCGGTTAATGTCCTGATGTCGCGCCATCTCGGAACATCCGGCCAATGCTTTTCAAGGATCTTTGTCTGAAAATCTGCCCATTCACATTGTCCGACAGTTTTAAACCCTGCCATTTCAGCGGCAAGATCAAGACCTCCGATGCCGGAAAACAGCGACAAATGCGTCAACATCAACCGTATTACCTCCCTCTATCTCAAAGCTCTAAACTCTAAACTCATAACTCTCAACTCAATTCCGGCTCCCCGCGTTTGTGGAATGTCCGTATGTCCTTCATATAGCGCCCGCAGCGTATTTCACATCGAATTGCACGCCGACACGAAATTTTATTTTTGAACCAAATACCCCTGTACGCTGCAGCAGCAAGACAAGGTATTTAATTGTGGCGGGGAGCCGGAAACCTTCGCCCCTATCTCATATCCCACCCCCTCCTCTGTTTGGGATCCCTGTAGCACCCGCGTCTTTATCACGCGGATGGCATGAGCTATAAAATCGGCGGTCGCTGTGGTCGGCCTTTCGCGGATAAAACGGGGAAGAAACGCTCATAAAGAAACCCGTCATATCCGAGGCCGGCACCGCGTCGGAGGCACCTCTATGCCCGAGGAGATATAACGCTGGCCCGCTGCCGGGCACAGGCCGCCGTAAAACGCTTCGCTCAATGCGGCAATTAGCAGTTAGCAATTAGCAATTATTGGTTACCAAATCTTCAGGCGCGTCCGGCAGCTCCGTCCAGTAAACCTTGCTCATCGGCTTGTCACAGCGTCCCCATTTCACTTCGTTATACTTGTTCCTTGAGCTGTATTCGACCACGCTGAAAACACATTTCTTCCCGAAGAACGTTTGCCCGGCCACCAGATAAAACCCTTCACGCATTGGCAGTTCGTCCATCGGGTGCCAGACTGTCGATAAGCTCATGCAGCTCTCTGATGTACTCACGTTTGTCCCATCCTTCCACATCGCATACTGTCAGATCCACCATAATGTCATTCAGGATTTTCTTTTTCATCTGCTCTCGCGCCAGCCGATTAAGCGCTTCCGGGGTCTTGTCTTCTTCCATCTCCGTCCCTCCAAAAGCCTTCCCCTCTGGGGAAGGTGTCACCCGTCAGGGTGACGGATGAGGTCATTCGATCTCCGCGTCCCCGGTCAGCGCCGCGTTCAGCTGGTGCAGCACCTTCCAGGCCAGCTTGTTCAGTTCCAGCACCTGCAGGGTCACGGCCTTGTCGTCCACGATGATCTTCACCTTGTCCGGCTGCTTTTCAGGTTCTTTCACCGGCTCCTGCTGCGTCACGGGCTTCTTCGTCCTGGGTTTCCTGGTCTTTGCTGCCTGTTCCATCTTTTCCATTTTTGCATCCTCCCTTAATATTTGCTGTTCGCCATGTTCCACGGCATCTCTCTGTAAAAGCTCTCGCTCCTCTGCGCGTCCCGCTCCCTCTTGTTCTTCGCCCTGGCCCAGTCCCGGAACGCCAGGAACCTTTTGCACCAGTCATGGCACCCCTGATACCGCGCCGGGCACCCCTTGCACGGACAAACCATTGTCAGCCCTCCATCATTTCAAACATGCTGATCTGCCCATCGATCTGCCGGTCCTCTACCATTTTCCGGCTTTTGAATTCCCGGTATTTCTGCCGGTATCGGTAGCTGTCCCCGAACACGTTCCACGCGGCCTTGACCAGGTTCGGCTCGTGCGGCCTGATCAGCTCCAGGTCCTCCGTCGCCCGGTACGATATCGGGCACCCGCAGCACCCTGTCCTTTTCATGCCGTAGACCTCATACGCGTCCGAATACCTGAGCCCATAGCTTTCCTTGTACCAATCCTTGTCTCTGTCGGACACGTAATACAGGGGCCTGAGCCTATATGTCCCGTCCGCCGTTTCCGTAAAGCAGAGCGCCGTGTTGTCCTTCCTGGGCACCGACCGCATCCCGCCCTCGTCGCGCCGCTCTCCGGTGATCACCATTTCGTAATCCTTCTGGATGCTGTGCGCGACCTGCTTTTTGCAGTAATCGCAGCATTTCGCGCTGATCCTGAAGTCCGGCGGGCACTCCTCGATAAATTCCCGCATGTACTTGCTCGAGTTGATCACCAGCTGAATGTCCGGCCTCGGCTCCCCCGAGGAATTGCAGCAGCACAGGAAGTTGATCACGCTCTCGCACCCCGGATACCGTTCCCGAAGCTCCGCCCTTTTCGCAGCCTTGTCATCGGCCTGGTCATACTCCTCCGTGATGCTCAGCGGGATGCCCTTTTTCTGCCACTCCTCAAGGCCCGCGCTCATGATCTTCGATACGAACGGCTGCCCGTGCATCCTCGTCGCCTTCACGATGTTGACCTTGGGCCTCACGGTCTCGATCTCCACGCCGTATTTTTGAGCCTGCGCCTTCACGTGGTCCTTCGTTGCCTTCATTTCCAGCCCCGTGTTGAAAAACACGTATTTCACCGGTGCCAGGCTCGGCATCATCTTCCGCGCGTTCTCGATCAGGTCTATCAGGATGTCGCTGTCAGCGCCGCCGGAGTATGAGCAGATCGCGTTCGGGTGTTCCTTCAGCCGGCGGACGATAATGCCCTGGATCGCGGTAAACTTCTGCGGCGGATCAAAATCTGCATATGCCGGCCGGTCTTCATATACCCGGCTCCTGTATTCTCCCGCTTCTTTCTTGTTCATCCTTCATCTCCTTACACGCGTGCATCATTCTCCCCGGTCCTCCTCGCACGCGTGCGTCCCCGTGCGATCATTGCTCATTGCTCATTGCTAATTGCTCATTGTTCAGAACGGCAGATCCTCCTCGCCCTCCGGCGCCTGCTTTTCCTCCGTCCTGGCCGCCTCTCCCTTCGGCGTCAGGAACTCCACGTCCTCGGCCCGCACCTCGATGTTGGCCCGCGGCTTTCCGTCCTGCCCGGTATAGGTGCTCACGCTCACGGGCCCGGTCACGCACACCTTCCGGCCCTTGGCGAGGTACTTCAGGCAGATCTCGCCCAGCTGCCGCCACGCCGTCACGCGGAAATAGTCCGCCTCCTTGCCCTCGCCCTTCCTGTTCACCGCCACGGTGAAGCTGCACAGCCCGATCCCGTCCTTGGTGGTCCGGCTCTCCGGATCCTTGACGAGGTTCCCGATGATCACAAGTTTGTTCATGCTTTTCCTCCGTTTCGTGGTTTTATCCAGATTTGTTTAAGATCAGGCAATGCTTCTCCCGGAATGATTTCCCCGCAAGGGATTTTCAGGCTTTTCAGCTTTTCCCTGGCCGCCTCTGCTCCGCTCAGATACTTAAATGCCGCCAGATTTCCCGGCCAGAGCGGTACAACGCCTTTGAACCCGTTGATCCCCTGGAGCATCTCCTCCATCAGCTTGGCGTCCCTGTCCGCTCTGATCTGCAGCCACTTCGGATCTGTTCCGCTCCCGATCCTTAGAAACCACACCCGTATCTTTGCGGAGCTGTCGAGCATCGCGTCCTCTTTTTCGTCCCGTATCCTCATGCGTTTTTCGCCTCCAGCATCTTAATGATGATGTCGTCCCCGGCCAGCTCCTCCTCGGTGTACGTCCTCTGCTCGTAATCCTGCGCGTTCACCTTTTTGCCGGCGCTCCCGGTCTGCCTGATCTCGTCCTCCCACCGCCTCTGGTTCAGCCAGGTCGTCGGGTACGGGATATACTGACCGCCGTCCCTGAGCCATTGCTCCGTCTGCTTCTGGGCCTCGACGGCCCTGATCATCACCTCCAGCAGCTCGTCGTCCGGGTCGATCTTGCTGAACGCTGCCTGCGCTTTCACCTTCGCGATCTTGCACGGATACGCTTTCCAGAACCGGTCGAACCTTTCGCGCTTCTGCGCGTTCGTATTCGTATTCGGATTGGTATTCGTATTGGATTGGATTGGATTACGGGGACATTTGCTATCATCTGCTAGCATCTGCTTGCAATTGATATCATGTGTGATTATCCCGTCATCAGGCGCAGGATACTTGCTTTTCTTCGCCCTGATCTGCTGATGCCTGTCCCATGTCCTCATCTGCAAGAAGGGCTTTCCGTCTACTTCGTAGAGGATCACCAGTTCCGCAGAGGATAACGCCCGGAGGGCATCTTCCATCTGATTTGCGCGAATGTCCTTTAAAGGGAACAGCTTTGATGCAAGTATCTTCGGCCTTGCGTCCATCCTTCCGTAATCATCGCAGTTCACGATCAGGCGATAAAACACAGTCTCCTGAAACGCCGAGAGCTTATCGACCTCATCGCTCGTGCAGATGCTTTCTTTAAGTATCCTGCTCGGCATGGTTCTCCCTCGCCTTCATTCTACTCATGTCACCCTCCCCAGGTTCCTCATCCACACCTCCCGCGCCTCCGGCTTCTCGGCCCACCGGTACCATCCCGCCATCAGCTTTTCCCGGTTCTTTTCCGCCGTCTCCCTGGCCGCGGCCTGCTGCTTCGGCGTTGTCCTCGGCTTGAGCCCCGTCGCGTAGGCGTGGAGCATGTTCCTCCGGTGGCTGCACCATTCGATATTCCCCGCGGAGTTGTCCTCCTTGTCCCCGTTCAGGTGGTTCACTTCCGTGTACCCGTGGGGATTGTCCACGAAGCACTCCGCGACAAGCCTGTGCACGTAAGCCTTGTATTTGACCCCGTTCCGCGCGATCCTCACGGCCTTGTACCCGCCGCCGTTGTCCCAGGGTTTCAGCAGCCTCCCCGTGTCCCCGGCCATCACGCGTCCGTCCGCCGCCACCATCACGATCGGCACGCTCTTGGGCACTCTCCATTCATTCGGCATATTTCAGTCCCACCTTTTTGCAGATATTCTCGTCGGCTTTCACGCCCCGGATGTGATACTTTTCGTCGAACCTCTTCTGCCCGGTCCGGTGGCACTCGTCGTGGTGCGTCCGGCACAGCGGCATCACCTCGAGGCCCAGGTGGATCATCGTCCTACGGTTCCCGCCCATTCCCACCGTCGAGCCCTCGCAATGGTGGATGTCCGCGCCCTTCCTTCCGCACACGGCGCAGGTCCTTGTCACCGCGCAGCTGTACATGTACCTGTCGATGTCCTCGCACATCTCCGCCAGCGGTTCCCTGGTGGGGATCCCGTACTCGATGATGATGTCGATCAGCATCGTGATGTACGCCCTGGCCGTGCTCACCGTCGCGGTGCTTAAGGAAAACAGTTCGCCCTGCAGGATCTCGAGGTGCCGCAGCGTGAACGCCGTTTTCTGCTCCGCGTGCACCTGCTCCTTGGTCTCGCCCTGGAACGCCGCGATCTCGCCCATCAGCGCCCAGGCCTTCCGCCGCTGCTCCGCCGTGATGCTCCTCCTGTCGCTCCACAGCACCCGCACCTCGTCGCTCAGGTTCGGGAGGTCGGGGCGCGTCGTGTACACGGCCACGCCCCTCTCTGTGTCAACGGCCCTCCCCGCCGTCATCACCTCACTCATACTTTTCCGCCTCGAACGCCTCGATCAGCTGCCTGTATCCCGCCTCGTCCAGCACGTTGTACCCGATCTCCGGGATCCTGCCGGCGTTGATCAGCTCGCGCCTCTTCCTGCCGAAATCCGTCGCCGTAAGGCCGTTCTCCTCGCAGTACGCTTTGATCGCGGCAGTCGCGTCGAAGATCTTCACGCCCGGCCCCGCGGTCCCCTTGATGGGTTCCGGCTCCACCAGGTCCTCAAGCCTGGTCGAGAAGTCGAACACCGCTTTCCCGTCGTCGTTCTCGATCTTCAGCCGGTTGATGTTCCCGCGCTCGTCGTAGGCGATCGCCGTCACGGTGTAGTAGTCCTTTTTCAGCTCCTGCCCGTCGCCTCTGAGCCACACGAACGGCGCGGTGTACAGCTCCCTGCCGATCCCCCAGTTGACGCACGCCCGCTTAAAGCTGTCGCTCGCCAGGCCCTTCTCGGCCTCCGTGTTGCTCTCGGTGCCGGTATCCTCCTTGCCGATCCATTGGCCCTTTTTCTCGTCCCAGATCTCCACCACGCAGTTCGCATTCTCCCTGGAGTGGGTCCTTTTCCAGTTGTACGGCCCCACGGTCTCGTCCAGGATGTTCATGTCGCACCGCGCGTCTTTATACAGCAGCAGGCTGATGCCCTTTTCCCTCACTACCCCGACGCGCACGTCGATCTCGTCCGCCCGCAGGGGCCTGAACATGTTCGCCATTTTTGCCTCCCTTATCCGTTGAAACGGACCTCCCACCAGATGTCAAAATCGTTCTGCCTGTTATTCAGCTCGATGTAGCTTTGCAGGATCTCCTTCTGGATATCCGCCGGCAGGTGGTCGTACACGACCTGCAGCCGGTCCGGATCGCCGCCGTCTGTATCCAGCCAGAAGGCCACCGCGTCCGTGATGATGTCCCTGTCCCCGGCGTACTCCTCGACCAGCTCGTCCGTCCTGTCGTCGCCCCAATGGCTCTCCGGCAGGTCGTTGTCCGTCAGGATCCATCCGTTCTCGATGTCGTTCATTGACGCCTCCCGTTATTCGTGCTATACTTGTCCCGATCATTTTGATCAGCCCCCCGGGCTGTGGGTCTCACGTTGCCGCGTGAGGCCCTTTTCACATCCACCGGCCGCGCTGGTGCCGGATCTCCCTGTTCTGCCTCCGGATGCTCCTGTTGGCCAGCCTGGCCGCCTGCACGGTCCCGAGGAAGATCCTGATCCTTTCGCTCCGCAGCCACCTGTCCGCGTTCACGATCGGCAGCTCCTGCCGGTACACGCTCGTGTATTCGCTCCTCATTTCTTTCGCCTCCTTTACACAGGGGACGGTTCTCTGTGCTCTCTCCATCCCCGTCATTACTGATTGGTTTCCTTCTCCCACCAGCAGATCACGCTGCTGATCACCGTCCGCCGCATGTTCGTCCAGTAGGTCTCCGCGGGGTCGCTCTCGTTCCGGATGAACAGGCACTCGTCCTCATACGTCGGCCGCTTTCCGATCGCCCTGCGCATCACCAGGTACTTGCCGTCCTTCTCCGGCAGCCGATCATTCACGTCGATCCACATTTCCTTGCCTCCTTACAACAGATATTTGGCCTCGGCCCAGCGAAGGAACTCTCCCCTGGGGATCTTTACGCGCCTGTTGATCCTGAAACACTCAAACGGGTACGTGTCGCCGGCATCCAGATGCGCATTGATGGCGTACGGTCGACACTCGAGCAGCTCTGCCACGTCGGTCGGCGCGTAATTGAGCTTGTCGCTCAGCCGCAGCTGCTCGATGATCTCCCTCGCTCTGTCGTTCGTCATCCCCTCACCTCCTCAAAAGTTACTTTGCAGGTAACTTACTTGGCAAAAAAAATTCCGACGGGATCGCTGATGCCGAGCAGATCGATCATCGCGTCGATCTCGTTGCTGTTGAATACGCCCTTTTTCAGCTTCAGGTAGAATGTTTTTGACGAAATCCCGAGTTCTTTCGCCAGTTTTGCCTGAGTATAGCCAGCTTTGACCATCTCGCCCTTAAGCAGATTGACCTTGATCATGATATCCTCCTCTCTGAAAGTTACTTACCGGGTAACCTGATAATATCACCTCGTTTGTTACGTGTCAATACCCTTTTTTCACATTTTTAGAAAAATGTTGCAATATACGCAACTTATATGTATAATGCCCTTGGGAGGTGTTCAATATGACCAAAGGCGAAAGGATCCACAAGCTCCGCCTGGCAAAGGGCCTGACGATGGAGGAGCTGGGTAAAAAGGTCGGCGTCAGTAAACCGACTATAAAAAGATACGAGTCCGGCATCATCGACAACATTCCGTCCGATAAGATCGAGGCCATATCAAACGCCCTGGAAACCACCCCGGCCTACATCATGGGCTGGGAGGAACGTCCAGAGCTGATGCAGTCTGCCCATACTCGCGCCGGAGCTATTAAACCGAACCAGGCACGTCTTTTTGAAATTATCGAGCGGTCGAACGATCAGCAGCAGGATAAGATCCTCAAGCTCATCGGTGCCGTATATCCCGATCTCCTTGATGAAAACGATCAAATCTAATATATGAAAGGTGTGACGACGATGTTCCCCGACTATGAGACCGCCGCCATCAAAGCCTGCGAGACCCTGATCCGTTACCGCGTTACAACAGCCCCTGTCGATCCTCTCCCGATCCTCAAGTCCATGCGCGGCGTTATCGTCGTATCATTCGCGGAGATCGCCGAGCGCTCCGGCCTTGACCGCGCCAACGTCCTCGGCATGCTCGTCCCCGAGAACCATGACGCGGTCACCGCCGTATACAACAAAGGCGGGGAGCTGCGCTATGTCGTGGTCTACAATCAAAGGCTCCCGTTTTACATGCTCCAGCGTGCTTTGGCCAGGGAGATGGCCCATATCATCATCGGGCATGACGGATCAAGGCCTGTCGACGTTCGCAACGACGAGGCCGTGATGTTCGCCCGCCATCTTTTGTGCCCGCGTCCGCTTGTAAGATCCCTTCAGGCCGCAGGCCTCACGATCACCGTCGAGATGCTCGGCAACGTTACAGGATGCTATGAGCGCT
Organism: Clostridia bacterium; assembly: GCA_017547805.1. Classification (GTDB taxonomy): domain Bacteria; phylum Bacillota; class Clostridia; order Christensenellales; family Aristaeellaceae; genus Ventricola. Next base: position 16,812 of record JAFYOR010000113.1, on the reverse strand, counting down.
GCCTGTCCGGCATACGCAAAACACCCGGCGTATCTGTCCCGCCTGAGATCAACCGCATCATTCGCGATCAGTTCGCGGATTATGTGGATAATTTTGTCGACTGTCACGCTGTCCTGCCTGACGGCGATGAGTCGACCGTCGCTGACTTCGGCACGTATATGGACAACTACGAAGAATAGGAGGTAAAACCATGAAGAAGTTCATCACCATCGTCCTCATCCTGATCACGTTCTGCCCACTCTGCGCTCTGGCCGACAATGTTGATCCTGTTGTCGGTGTCTGGTATGCAGATCTCGAATTCGAGGACGCGCCGTCCTTCAATGGTTCGCAGGATTACGTCTCCGCCATCCTCCTTCTTTTCGTCAAGTCTGATGGTGAGATCGGGTTCTTCGAGCTTGATTTCACCAAGGACGGGCACGAAGAAATCGGTCCGGACAATTTCGGGAAATGGGAAAAGACCGGCAACAATACTTATAAATTCAGTATTATGGGTATTGGTGAATATCCCGCATATATCAAAAACAAAGATCTTCACGCGGTGATCCTGGTCAAGGATTGTTATTATGTCCTTCACAAAATGGACCGTTATAACTGGTATAACGACGCTTATTATATCCGCTGAGGTGATCATATGCGCACCAAATCCCGCGGCAACGGCACCGGCACGGCCTACAAGCGCGGCAATACCTGGACCGCCCAGGTCGTCGTCGGTTTCCATCTTAATTCTGATCCTGACAGGTCACCGATCCCGATCAAGCGCACCCGCGGCGGCTTCCCAACGAAGAAGGCCGCCTTGGAATACTGCCCGATCCTCCTCGCCGGCGGCGTCGAGCGCCCCAAGTCCGCGCCCCGCCTCTCGCATTACTGGGAGACCTACAAGGCCGGCGAATATATGCATCTGTCGGACTCCAAGCGCACGGCCTACCGCATCGCATGGGACAAATTAAAGCGTTTGCACGACGTCCCCGTGGACCTGATCACGGTCGACCTCCTGCGCTCCGCGGTCTCCGCGGCCTGCTCCACCTATTACACCGCAAAAGATTGCAAACAATTACTCACGAACATCTATAAGCTCATCGGCGCGGACGGCATGGCCTCAAAGGACCTCCCCTCATACATCATCCTGCCCAAGCTGGAGGAAAAGGAGCGCACCCCGTTTACGGACGAGGAAATCCTCCGCCTCTGGGACTGCTACGACAAAGGAGACCACCTGGCCGCGCTGCCGCTCCTGATGATCTACACCGGCATGATGCCCGGTGAGGTCCAGCAGCTCCGCGTCGAGCACATCGACCCGGACGCCCGCACGATCACCCACGCGGGCCTCAAAACCAAAACAAGAAAACAAACCCCCATCGTGATCGCCGCGGCCATCGTCCCGCTGGTCATGGACCTGATCGCCAACGCCCAGCCCTCCGGTTATATTTTCCCGCACAGCGAAGATCTTTTTTATTCAAATTATTATAAAGCGCTTTCAAACGCCGGCACCCGCAAATTGACCCCGTACTCCTGCCGGCACACCACCGCCACGGCTCTCGCGATCTCAGAAAACATCGCGCCCCAGACAGTCACCCGCGTCATGCGCTGGTCAACGTCAAAAATGCTCGACCGCTACGCCCACCCGCAGACCGAGGACGCCCTCACCGCCGTCGACGCGATCTGACCTTGTCGGTAGTAGTGTCGGTAGTAGAACAAAATTTTTAAAAACAAACCGCAACAGAAATGTTTCGCGTGAAACATAGTAAAAGCCCGGGAACCCTTATATTTCAAGGTTTCCCGGGCTTTCTGGCGGAGAAGTGGGGATTTGAACCCCAGCGCGGTGTTACCCGCCTACTCCCTTAGCAGGGGTTTCGGAAATCCTTATTTTATGCGGATCTTCGCCTGTGTTGTCGGTAGTATGTGGGTAGTAGAACGGCCGCCCATCGCTGAGCGGCCGCCTTTTTTCTCCCTTATTCCCTGTACAGCATCTGCTTGGCCTTCACCTGCGCGGCCTCGTCCATCTGCCTCTCGTGCAGGTAGTCATACACCGCCTGCATCTCCGCGGGAGGATCGCCGTGCTCTTTTCGATAGGCGTCGATCAATCGCGCCGCCTGGTCGTGAAGCATCGACATATGGTTCATCTCCTCCTGCGACAGCTTGAAAAACGTGTCCGACAGGGCGATGTTCTCCCCCTTGTAATTGAGGGCCATCTGGGCGTATTTGTCCGCGTCCCGGATCTCCTCGGAGATCATCTCCGACAGTTTCCTGATGATCTTCATGGGTCATTCAGGTGGCGGATACCGCCGCCGGCGCGCCGCTTCCGGCCCACGCCACGAACCGGCCGAGCTGGCCCAGGAGATACTGCGACTGGTTATAATTAGAAATATCCGCGTTCTTCGCCACCAGAGCGGCCTGCGCGTCGTCGAGGCGGTTCTGCAGCATCTGGGTCTTGATCTCGCAGCAGCAGCTGTCCATCTTCGCCTGCAGGCCCTGGATCTGGTTCGCCAGCACGTTCGTCTGGTTCTGGATCGACAGGTTCACCGCGTTGAACCCCTGGATCGCGTTGATCAGGTTCGCGTTGTTCTGCTCGATCAGGGTGTTGGTCTGCGCGTTCACCAGCTGCGCGGTCTCGTAATTGTTATTGGCCGAGGACAGCGCGATCCCCTGGAGGGCGTTCTGGGTGGTGATGTTATTGAGGCCCGCCGTAAATTCCCCCTGGGTGACGTAACCCGGGCCCGGCCCGGCGTCGCCGCCGAAACCCCTTCCGCCCAGCATGATGACGAAAAGGAATACAATAACGATCATCAAAATGCCGCCGAAGCTGCCTGATTTTTCGCCGCCCATCACGGAGGCGATGTCGGAAAGACTGTAGTCCATTTAAAAACTCCTTTCGTTATATTTTTTAACGCGGCCGCGTTATTTAAACATATTGATCAGCCGCATGAAGCCGCTGGCCCGCTCCTGCAGCTGCCGGAACAGGTTGTCGTCGATGTCCCCGCTCTCCCGAAGTTCCCGCACGACCTGGCCCATATCCCGGCCTTTGATCGAGTCCGCGAACCTGAAAAAGTCCCGCACGGTCAAGGAATACCCCTTCCGCGCCTCCTCCTGCACGAACGCCTTGGCGCTGCCGTCATTTGTCGGTTGTGCCATGCCCAGCTCCCGAAACAGCCTTGTCATCAGCCTCCCCCTTCCCGAACATCTCCAGGATGATGTTCCTCACGTCGTCCTTCGTGGCGTACTGCGTCATGTCGACCGCTCCGGGCTGCCGGATCTCCACCTCGGTGAAATGGAACATCCGCATTTTCCGCATCCCGACCTCGTCGCTTGATACGATATACATCGTGTCCTCGTTCTCCGAGTCCAGCATGATGATATTGGACCGCGCCGGCACCTGATACCCTTTCGCGCCCTCGATGCCCTGCACCCAGATCAGGTTGCTGTTCGGGATCGCCGGCGCCTGGGTCCGCATCTGGTCCAGCTGCTTCTGCATCGCGGAATAGGGATCCTGGTTAAAGTTATACATCATATTCATACCGTGCGATGATCTCCGGGATCGCCGGATCCGCCGGGTCCATGTCGGTCATGACGCTCTCCGCGAGGATCGTGAACCACGCGGTCGTATAATCCGTGTCCAGCAGCATCGCCACGGCCCTGATGGCCTGCCGGCACTTCTCCGGGAATTTCTCCAGTTCTGGCATCGCCGTCCCTCCTTCCGCATATATTGTCGCACAAAAAAAATCCCGGCGGAATGAACCGCCGGGGCATCTTTCGTGCATCTTTCATGCATTATGCTTTTATGTGCCTGAATAAGATCTGCTCGTTCTTGTATACGATGTTTTTGACCTGTCTCTCGCTCAGCTCGAACTCCTCCGCGATCCTCTCGAACGTGATCCCGTCGATCAGGCGCCGCTCCAGGATCCGCCGGTCCCGGAGGCTGTGCACGTGGTCAAGGATGAGCGCCCGCATCTGGCTGTTCGTGTATTCCATCCTGCACCTCCACGCCCTGCAGCCTGGTCATGGTGTCGAGCCAGTTCTTTTCCCGCGCCGTGTACCCGGTCACGAACACGCAGATCGTCACGATGAATGTCAGGCACACGCAGATCAGCGCGATCAGCATCCTTTTGTTCGCCAGGTTATAGTGCATCATCGTGTTCTCATGGGCAAAAAACGGGATGCACGCGGGCGAGTTCTCTTTCTTTTCTTCCATGGCTTTTCCTCCCTTTTACACCCCTATTCCTCGGGTGGTTTGTACTTCTCAACCTCCGGCAGCCCCGTCGCTATCGAATTCAGTATCGACAGGATGCCGGCCAGCGCGGCCGTGGAGGCCACCATCACCCAGTCCACCTCGCTGATCACCGCCGTGGTCCCGATCGTCGCCACGGCCGTCTGCGCCACCGTGCGCACCGCGCGGATTAACGCCGCGAACCAGAATTCTTTCGTCATGCTTTCGCTCCTTTCTCCAGATGGGCCACCTTTTCCTCAAGCACCGGCACGCGCCGCGCGAATTCGTTATGCGCCCGCACCTCCCGCGTCAGCTCCTCGATCTTGGTGTCGGTCACCGCCATGTGTTTCTCCAGCTCCGCCTCCAGCTTGGCGTCGCTGAGTTCCGATTTTTTGTCCAGCGCGGCCAGGGTCTGCCGGTTCGTCGTCACCACGGTGATCACCGTCCCGACGAGGGCCAGCACCGCCGTGATGATCGCTGAAAGAACCGCCTCGCTCATCTTCCTCTCACCTCTTCCATCGTGTCTTTGATGCTTTGGGCCCACTCGATCACCTTATCGATCTCGTCGATGGTCATATAGACCCTCGCGGGCTTGTCTTGCGATGATCCGCCGCCCTTCACCGCCTCGTCGATCGCGGCCTGGGTGGCCATCCCGGCGATGCCGTCCACGGTCAGGAGGTGGTCCTTCTGGAACGCCTTGACGGCGGAAACGGTCTTCGTCCCGTAGTTTCCGTCGATGGTCCCGGGGTCATATCCCAGGGCTTTCAGTTTCTCCTGCAGGGCCTTGACTTCCGGCCCCGTGGATCCTTTTTTTAATGTCGCCACCTGTTTTATCCTCGCCGCGTTCTTAATTGTCTTGTCGTCGTATAATCCTTTGGGAATCGCCCAGTTGGTCCATGTCGTGTCTGATAAATATCCGGTCTTGACCTCGCCGCTGCAATGGATAATATATCCGGCGCCGAGATGGAGCCCCGTATGGCTCATTTTGTCGCCGCGCTTTTTAAACACGCAGCAGACGAGGTCCGGCATGTCGTTTGTTTCGCCCCTGGCCGCCCAGTCCTTGGTGGTGTTCCATTGGGTGGTGGCGCCGACCGTGCTGATGGTGATCCCGGCGTCCTTGAGGCAGCGGTACGTGAACCCGCGGCAGTCGTAAATATGCCGCCCCACGTTGTCGCATTTCGCGCAGCTGCTCGCCTTGCCGGAGAGCACGGGGCATTTATTGACGATGTCGGGATAGTCGCTCCGGGCGTATTTTTTACGGTTGGCGGGCGTGCACTCTTCCCCGAGGGCGCCGAACACGTACGGATCCCCCAGCCGGGCCCGGGCGCTCTGGATCACGGTGTTGGCCTTGTCCCTTTTCTTGAGCCAGTCCGGGTCGGCGTATTGATCAAAAAACGCCTGCCCGTAGGATGCCCGCTTTTTCTTGACGGCCTCGGTGGTGCTGGCCGGTTTTTCGTACCGCAGGAGCACGTCGTCCGACGCCTCCCGCACGCTGGTCGCGGTCTTGAGAACGCCCAGCACGCTGCTGAACTGATTGAGATCCAATTGCAAAAACTCGATCTGTGTTTGGAGATCTCCGATCGACGTGCCCTTGTAACGGGCGTATGACAGCAGGCTCTGTTTGTGGTCCGGGTAGGTCCATTGGGCCAGGCCGTACCCGGCGCCGTCGCTGATAAATTCCTGGTACGTCCCTTTGTCGACGGCGTCGGTATATGCCTGCGATGTCATGCCCAGTTTGGTCCGGAATGTCTTTTCGAGGCATACGGGGTTGAGGCTGCTCTCGGCCTTAAGGTTGCCCATCAACCCCGCCGTGCCGTACGGGTTGGCGATGAATTTCAGCATCGCGTCCCAGATGGTCTTACTGTTGTCAGCCACTCAATTCTGATCCTCCCTTCTCGTGCACCATCGTGCACAAATTTGTGTCCCGCCGATGGGGCCGGTCTTTACTTAATGATTCCTTTTAAACTCTTATATTTTTGATGCTTTAAATGTTATATCTTTAACTACTGCTCCGGAACTGCATACAATAACAATTTTGGGATTGTTCTGAATTATCGGCGCAGCCAAATAATAAGGAACAGAACCGTCACTTGTAACCGTCACATTCCCAAAAAGCGAATGTGATTGAACTGTTATTGTTCCAGTAAACCATATTTCAAGATCAATAATGCCAATGCTCAATGTTGTGTTGTCTACTACAGGCGAAATCTGTCCATCCGCTGAGAACTCTACAATGCCATTGCTTTCAGTTCCACCAGTTACTTCAAACTCGTTAAAACCGAACGTTGTTTCAAGGTTGCACAGGTTTCCATTTTCAAGCCTGTTCGCCATGTATTGGGTACCATTAAAATCAAAGCCGATATAGGAAAGTTTACTCCATTTTGTATCATCATAACTCGTTCCAATCCAGAATCCATTATCATGTAATGTTTCGACAAGTTCTTTCAATTCTAAATCTGTAAACGAGTTAGGATTCCCAAGCCCGTATATAAACGGTTTCCCAATATTCTGGCAGTATTCCAGTATAGCTTCTTTGGTTGTCAGATTTGATACGTAATGATATATCACAGCGTTCGGAGCTGCAGATCGTGGCGTAGTATACGCAATATAATTCCCTTGCCCCATTATGTTGTTTACTTCTGTTATCAGTTCAGATGTATTTGCTTGTACGAATGGAACAAGGTTGTTCTGTCTGCATTCTCCAAGGAACTCCGTAAGGTTGCAAGGTCTTGTCCTGTACTTCGGAATGGTTGAATTATATCTAACATTTTCGACAACCCATTCCCATGTCACAGAAGAAACGCTGATATCTGAAATATCTGTTTCTCCATCTACATGATGGAAGTACTCACCGAATTTTCCGTTGTTAAAATGATTGACGATATAAACATCATCGCTTGTTTTTGCTATGTTCGCTTCAATAACGTTAAACCCCAGTTGCTTTGATAAACGTACATGATAAAGCGATTCATGCGGAATAATAACATTATCGCCTGTCCTGTTAACAAACAGATGGTCATATAACGGTTTTTCAAGGAACCTATAGATAGTAGCATTTTCGTTGACTTGTATATCTACATTTTCCAATCCGTTAAACGCCTGTGTTGCTGCACTCTGATTATCAATGTAGACATATCTGTAATCATCACCATTAGGATCATCTCTGCACGTTATGGCGATTATTTTGCATCCAGACGGGACGCTTGCCGTATATTTGTTCCATCCCGTTTTCATTTGAACGGAACTTTGTGATATATAACCGCTTGTGGATATTGTTTCGGACGAATAAAACGCAATAGCCGCTGAACCAGTGTCCGGCCCATACAGATATGCTTCGATTTTTCCAACAGGTGCTTTTATTGTATATACATTGAAATACGTCTGTGTATCCGTCAGCTGGCCATCACTATATCTTACATATTTGCTTGATATTCTCTGCAGGCTATCTATTACGTTTTCTGTAAACTCATGTTCTTCGATTTCACTAACTCTATCCGTTAATCCAATGATATCATTCCGTGCAATGATATCGTAAGCTGTTTCGTATTGAATATATGATTCTTCATCAAGTCCTTCAACAAGCATGATATTCTTCAGGTACGGGACATTAGAACCGCTCCCATACGTCAGACGCAAACCTGTTACGGGTTTATAAGTCTTAACCACATAATGATTCCATGTGCTTTGGCTGTTTGATATGGCAATAGATGTTGATGTTCCATCGTCGTGCTTAAAACTAAATGTAAACCCGTTTCCTGCTGCGGAAGATCCTACCATTTTACCGTCAAAGCTAAGCGTATAATTTTCAACAGATTGGGAAAATTCAATAGGATAATTGGCATTGCCATATGTTTGATGAACAATAGCAAGAGGACCGCTCAAAACTCCGTCCACCATACTCCATCCAGCCAATTCATCTAACGGAATAGGGTTAAACAGATTATTTGTGGTTCCAGATATTTTACTTATTGCGCTCTTTAACTCATCAACTTCATCAACTTTTTCCTTCAGATCATTGTGCAGTTTGGCTTTCGTAATAGCCCCGTCCTCGACCGTCGTGGTCGCTTCCGGGTGCTCGTCCAGCCAGTCATCGACCTCGCCCTTGATGACATCGCTGTCCGGTTTCGGGGCCAGCGATTTAATAAGGCCAACCGTCATGTTGACATCCATCATTCTGACACCTCCATCCAGCTTTCGTCGCTCTCGCTGTAGAAAAACGCTTTCACGGCATTGTTGGACGGATCCAGCTCAATGCACGCGCTCCCCGTGGCAAAGCCTCCGGTGGGCTTGGTGTCTCCGGCCTCGCACGCTGCGGTAACGAGCGCCCTGTCTGTGTCGATCGGTTTCGTGTCTAAGATCCTGAATGCCATAATATTACCCCTTTCTATTGAATTTCCCGTCCGATATACGCGCCAGAGTTCTCGTCATACGCGACGGCAAACTGCCGCTCGTCCCAGGTGCCGTCGATGTTGAGACGCCTGATGGCGAGGCGGTATTCGTCATCCGGCTCCGTGCTGTGGTTCACAAAAAGCCCCTCCAGGGTGTATATGTTGTCGCTCCCGTCCTTGTCGATGATCCTGATGGGCCGCCCGGAATAATACGCGTTCCAAAGGTCGCCAACGTCGCTGATCCAGATGATCTCCCCGCCGTCCTCCTCCGAAATGGAGAGGAAATACGCCAGGTCCTCCCAGGTCAGCGTCCCCCATTCGTCGAACAATACGGAATACGCGTTCCCGATGATGCCGGGGATCTTGCGGATGGTTTCCCACGCCGCGCCATCCGCCGTTTTGGTGACAACCTGGCCGGTGGTCCCGCCGCTGGGCAGGCCGCCCGACGCGGTCCATTCCGTATCGTAATCGGTGCCGCTCTTTTTCGCGAGGACCTGGCCCGCCGATCCTCCCGCGGGCACGCCGCCGATCAGCTGCCCGGCCTCCCGGATGTCCTCGATCGCCTGCTCCACGAAGGAGGGATACTGCTGCTGTATCGGCGTGTCGATGTCCGGCAGATCCCCGACCCTCATGGTGAACCGCTCGCTTTTCCAGACGAGGTCCGTCCCGTGCTGGATCGTCACCCACGCGGTCACGGGCCCGGCCAGGGTGGTGTTCCTTGTTACGGTCACCGCGCCGTCGGTGATGGTCAACACGTCCGCCGTCCCGTTGGGCAGGACCACGTTCAGCGCCGCGGTGCCGCCGTCGATCTCCGGCAGGCCGCGGAAATACAGCGTTTCCGCGTTATGCTCGCCCTCCATGCCGATGGAGCACAGGGACGGGCTCGGGACCCTGCCGCTGAATTGAATGATCATTCCTTTTCCCCTTCTTTCCAAATCATTTCGAGCCATTGGGTCACGGTCAGATCCGCGTGCGGGATGTTGAGGGCCAGCTCGCCCAGGCGCTGCTCCTCTTCCCGGTCGCCGGTTTCGTGCTCCGCCCTTGAGATCGCCTTGATCTGCCGCAAAAGGTCCGCGGGCGTTTCCCACATCGCGGCTTTGTTCTCGTGGTAGAATTTCACGAAATCATCCCGGATGGGCTTTAATTCCTCCGGGACCTCCGTCAAATTCAAAATGAAATACGCGTCCACGCACGCCCGGGCCACCATGGCGCAGAACCGGTCATGCGGCATCCGCGCTTTGAATACGTCCACCACCTTCCGGTTCCGCCAGTACAGCCCGATCATGGCCTTGTATCGGTTGCCCGGCGTGGTGGTCAATGACCGCGGGTTGAACGCCCAGACGTACGGGGTCATCGGGGCCTTGATCTCGCCGATCTTTTTGGGGTCGCAGATCGTGTTAAGGATCGCGTTGAACGCGCTGTCCTCGTTGAATTCCAGGTCCTCCGGGAACGTGAGCCCTTCCTCCAAAAGGTACTGCCTGCGGTACATTTTCCCGTGGACGAACACCAGGTTCTGCCCGCGCAGGTTCAATATGAATTGCCCGTCCTTCGTCCTGTCCTCGGCGATGAACGGTGCCCACATCATATTGAGGCTGTCGTTAGGCAGCAGACCCAGGTAGTCCCGCAGCGCGTAGATATTGCTGAACGTGTCGTCGAAATCGCAGAACATGATCCAGTCCGCCGTCGCCGATCGGATCCCCTCATTCCGTGCCGCCGCGATCCCCGCGTGTGGGATAATCACCTGATCCACGCGGTACGGCATGTTTTTAAAATATTCTCTTGGGAAATCGTCCGTTCCGTCGTGGACGATGAGCACGCGGAAGTCGTCAAAGTCGACGCCCCGCTGGAGCCGGAGGATCGTGAACAGCTTTTCCCCCAGCTCCCACGGCTCTTTGTAATGGGTGACGATGATGTCCAGCTTCGCGTCACTCATCCAGCGCCGCCTCCTTCGAGCCCTCCTTCTTCATCGCGTCCGCCATGCCGATCAGCCGCTCGATCACGGTGCTGATCTTCTTGGTGTTCCCGTAGGTGGCGACGACCGTCACCTGCTGCAGGTCCTGCAGGATGCTGTTGATCTCGTTGATGTAGTTTTCCATGATGTTTTTCCTCCCTTTAAAAATATCATGTGTTGATGGGGATATAGTAGTTTTTGCTCGTCCCGCCGCAGCTCACCGTGAAAAAGATATAGCTGTTCGCCGCCGGCCGCGATATGCCGCCGCTCTTGGCGTTGGTGCGGCCTGAAATGCTCGCAGACCCGGGCTGCGCGGACACGCTGGAAACGGAGATCGAATGGCTCGTCTGGCTGTAGGCGCATTGGCCGTACACCGTGCCGGTCGAGCTCGCCCAGCGGGCCTCCACGCGGTGCTGGCTCGAATTATCCACCAGGTAGATATACTCGCTCTTTACCGTGCTCGACGTGCTGTCGTGGTACGCGGCCACCGTAAAGCTCGCCGTGCCGTTGCCGTCCGCCGTCAGGCCGATGGTCGTGCTCTTGGTCTTGTTGTTCGAGCTCGTAACGGTGTATTTGTTGCTGTTCCACGCCGCGCTCAGGGTCACCGCGGCCGCGCCGGCGTCGTATGTCGCCTGGGTGCTCACCTGCCCGTAGATCGTGCCGTTGGCGCCGTTCCACCGGGCCACCACGCGCTTGCTGGATGCCTGCTCCACCAGGTACACGTACCTCGAGATCAGGGTGTTGGCCGTGTCGGTGCCGTAGTACGCGGAAACCGTGAAATTGTCCTGCCCGTTGCCGCTCGGGGTCAGGTTCACGTAGGTGTTGGAGCTCTTGCCGTTCGACGCGTTCACGGTGATCCTGTTGCCGCTGATGGCCCTCGACAGGGTCACCGCGCTCGATCCCGCGTTATAGGTCGCCTGGGTGCTCACCTGGGCGTATACCGTGCCGCCGCTCGTGTTCCAATGGGCCTTGACGGCCTTGTTGTCGGTGTCCTCCTCCAGGTACACATTACGGGTGATCAGGGTCGTGTCCGTGCCGAAGGTGCCGTAATACGCGGAGATGCTGAAATTGTCGGCGCCGTTCCCCTGCGGCTGCAGGTTGATGTAGGAATTAAGGTATTTCCCGTTCGACGCCGTGACCTTTAACAGGTTGCCGCTGGACGCCTTGGACAGCGTCACGGCGTCCGCCCCGGCGGTGTACGTCGCCGCGGTGGATACCTGGGCGTACACGGTCCCGGTCGCGCTGCCCCAGCGGGCCTCCACGCGCTTGTTTCCCGTGTCCTCGGTCAGGTATACGCCGCCGGAAGTGATCGTGTTGGCGGTCGTGTCGTGGTAGGCGTTGACCGAGAAATTAGAAGATCCGTTCCCAGAGGGCAGCAGGCCCACGGTGGTGCTCTTTGTCTTTGAGTTGGACGCCGTCACGGTGTACGTCGTCCCGCTCCACGCCTCTGACAGCGTCACATCGTTTTTGCCCTTGGTGTACGTGGCGAGCGTCGACGCCTGCCCGTATACAATCCCGGTCGAGCTGCCCCAATGGGCCTCCACCCGGGTGCTGTTCACGTTCTCCGTCAGGTAGATATATTCGGATTTTACGACGCTGTTCGTGTTCCCGTCGTGGTAGGCGGACACCGTGAAATTGCTCTGCCCGTTGCCGCTGCCGGCGAGCCCGACGGTCGTCGTGACCGGCGTCGATCCGGATGCCGATGCGGTGTATGTGGCCCCGCTCCAGGCACCGGAAATTACGGCAGCGGAGCCCCGGTTAAAATTTGCGACGTCCGTCCACGTGTCCGGGCTGTTGACCGTCTTTTTCTGCAGGGTGTACACGTTCCCGCTGGAGGTGATCTGCAGCTCCGTGATCAGGTCCTTGGTGTTCGCCGGCGTCAGGTCCACGTATGTGCCGGACCCGAACAGCTGCAGGCTCGGCGCCGCCAGCGTCCCGCCGTTTAAAACGCTCACGTTCCCGCGGAACACCGCGTCCTGGCTCACGTACAGCGCCCCGTCGGACACGCTGAACATCCCGGCCACCGTCGTGTTCCCTGACAGCAGGATCTTGTCCGCCGTGATCGTCGCGGTGCTCTGATTGTTGATCGCGTCCACGATCACCGAGCCTTTGACGCCGTTCCCGTCGACGACCAGGGCGATCCTGTTCGCGGTGGTGGTGATGGACGAGCGCAGGCTGTTGGCTTCGTCGCTCACTTCCTGGCGGATTTGGCTCGACGTCAGGGTGATCGACGCGCTCAGATCATTCGCGCTGTCCGTGACCTCCTGCCGGATCTGGGATGCTGTCACCTCGATCGCGGCCCGCACGTCGTTGAGATTATCCTCAACGTCGGCGCGGATCCCGTTCGCCGTGGTCGTGATGGATGCCCTTAATGAGTTCGCCTCGTCGCTCACTTCCTGCCGGATCTGCGACGCGGTGACCGTTATCGAGCTCCGCAGGCTGTTGCCCTCGTCGGATACTTCCTGCCGGATCTGGCTGGCCGTCACGCTGATCAGCGAGCGCAGGCTGTTGTTCTCGTCGCTGACTTCCTGGCGGATCTGGCTGGCTGTGACCGTGATCGACGCCCGCAGGCTGTTTACGTTGTCCGCGACTTCCTGCCGGATCTGGGACGCGGTGACCTCAAACTGCGCGATATTAGAAAGGGCGTCCTGTACTTCCGCCCGGATCTGGCTGCTTTCAACGATCAGCGTTCCCAGGTTGGAAAGCGCGTCCTGCACCTCGGCCCTTATCTGGTCGGCCTCCATGACGAACATCGCGATGCCGGACAGGCTGTTGTCGACCTCCGCCTTGATCTGGGAGGCCGTCATCACAATCTCCGAGTGCATCCCGGAAAGCCCCTGGCTCACCTCGGCCCGGATCTGGCTCGCCGTCACCTCGATGCCGGCATATAGCGCCTGCAAACCTTCCTGCAGGCTGAAGATCCTCACACCGCCCTGGGCGTCCATGTCGATGCCTGATTGCCACAAGGTCATCACGCCGGTCCCGTCGAGCGCCTGCCCCTGGTAGGTCACGATCGCGCTCCAGGTCGTCAGGTCCTTGGCCTTGGCCGAGCCCCTGCCGGCGCTGAGCGCCTTTTTCTTGGCGTCGTCCGCCTGTTTCCGCGCGTCCGTCAGGTTCTCCGAGAATTTCGGCAGATTGTTCGCCAGCGATACCGTCACATGCCCGGGATCCTTGTACAGGTCCGGGTAGCTTACCGAGACCACCCGCTCCACGAAGGCCTGCGCGTAGTCCGGCAGCGCCACCTGGCACTTTTTGCCCACGCTGTACTCGTCCCACGTGTCCCCGGTGATCGCCTTGAGCTCGTCCCCGTCGATCTGGATCTGGACCGTCGGCTCCCGCCGCCTCGCCAAAAACGCCGCGGCCCACGCGTCCGCCTCGTCGAACGAGTTGTTCTCCGGGTCGTCCTTCGTGTCGATGTCCGCGGTCTTTGTTACGATCCCCCAGGTGCCCTGGGCCTCGGAATTGTCGTAGGTCCTGATCGTCGTGACCGTCGTGGTCACGTCGTTCTCGGTCTTTTCCGTGTTGACGGCAAGGTACAGCCGGGTGCACAGGTCCGCGTCGTTGTAGGTTGTCGTCGCGGTCCGCACGTTGCGCGCCAGCCGGAATTCGCACACGGCGTTGTTCGGCTTTTCGAGGTAGTTGACCGTCCACGGCCAGGTCGAAAAGTCGTAGGTGAAGTAATAGCTCCCGCCGTCCTCCTCCAGCGCCTCCATCAGGGTGCTCAGCCGGTCGTAGTTGATATCCTGCTTGACGGTCTCCGTGTCCTGGCACGTGCCGAGGACCCACGGCTTCACACCGTTGATCAGGACTGTCTGCTGGTTCAAAAGCGCCGTGATGTACTGGGTGCGCGTCCCCTCGAACGTCGTCTGCGCGGCCCATACGCTGTCGGAGAGGATATCGATCGCGTGGAGGAGGGTCACGTCGATCTGCTTTTTGTAGTTCTGCGCGACGTTCGTCACCCGGTAGATCCCGGCCGGGCCCTTGTCGGTATAGATGCTGATCAGGTCGTGGATATTGACCGCCGGCGCGTCCTCCGGCAGGGTCATGTCCGCCTCTCCGGATCCCGTCATTTTCACGGTGAGGCTGCCGCTCAGCGGGTGGAGACGGGTCTTTTCCGTCAAATCCGCCGCCAGCAGCCCGGGGAGTCTTGCCATCAGGCCCACCTGCCTTTAAACGAAAATGTCACGTTGACCGCCGCGCTGGCGGTGAATGAGTAGCTGACCGTGCCTGGGCTCACCATCAGGTCGTCCGCGCTCGCCGCCGTCCTGTAACTCATGTAGCTCGTGGATCCGCGCCTGATCCGCAGGGTGTCCCGCTCGTCCCGGTCGATGTACAGCGTCTGGAGCGTGCCCACGCTGATGTCCGTGAGCGCGATCGTCTGCCCGCCCACCGTCACCGAAAAGCTCGTCACGGTGGAGGATGTCGGTTTCACCGTGACCATGACAGGCGTTTTGACGCTGCCCGGCACCGTGAGCGTGCCGCTCTCCTCCGTGCCGCTGTCCGCCGCCGTCGTCGCTGTCTTGTCCTCCCAGTACGGCACCTGGTCCGCGGTGAATTCGATCCTGAGAGGGCTGTTATAGTCCCTGACCTCGCCCAGCGTCGGCTCGCCGGACAGATACCCGTTGAGCACCCGCCCGGGGTGGTTGGACAGCTCCAGAACCGATCCGTTGGCCCATTTCGCCAGGGCCTCGGCCTTCGCCGTCCTTGTGGCCAGGTTGTGGATCTCCGTGATCAGGCACTCGATGGCCACCTTCAGGCTCTGCCGCTTTTTCCCGAGCACCAGCTGCCCGTATCCTCCCGGCCGCTCGCCGTTTATGGTCTCGATCGTCGGCGCGTCCTCGTGCACTTCCCTGACGATGATCCCGCCGATGGTGGAAAGCGCCACCCCGTCCATCGTCGCGTCGATATGTCTGCCCGGCATGGGCTCACCTCCGTGTAGCGTTTATTTTGGCGCCGATCTTCTCGTTCACGATCGGGGCCATCACGTTGCCAAGCACCTCGTCGTCCAGCACCAGCGTCACGTTCACCATGTCCGCCCCGCCGGCCGCGGCGCTCTCCGAATACGTCCTCCGGCCCGTCACGCGGTTGCGCATGGTCGCGTTCATCATCGTGCCGACCGCCCGGTCGACCGCGCCCACGCTCTCCTCGATGCCCATCGCGAAGCCCTCGCCCACGTATCCGCCGTATTTTTCAAAGAGCCTTGACGGGCTGTGGATCATGAGGATGTTGGAGCACCCGTTCGCGACGCTCCTGGCCAGCCAGTTGGCCGCTTTGATGGCCACGTCCGCGTTTTCGTATATGCCGTTGGCCAGGCCGACGTCGATCTGCTTGCCGCTGTCGTTGGCGCTCTTGTATGCCTCGTCCCATGCGGTCTCCAGGTCGGCAAAGATGGCCTCCAGCACTTCCTGCGCGTCGCTGAACTGGCTTGTGCTCCCGGCGCCGTACCCGCTCTCCGTGTCGAAATACGCGGAGAGGAGGTCCTTCGTCGCGTCGCTCAGGCTGTCGAATACGTCCTTGTTCTCGACAAGCTCGTCTATCAGGCTGTACAGGTTCTCTATATTGTCCCCGGGCGCCTCGTCGATGGCATCCTGGACCTCCAGGATCCTGTCCATGGCGTCGGAGATATTCCCGACGATGTCGCCGGAAGACTGCACGGCTTTCTCCGCAGCCTCGGTCACGGCCTCCTGTATATCGCCGGAGCGGTCTTCGATCTCTTCGACGATCCCGTCCGTGATCGCCTCGCCCACATCGACCCCGCTCTGCTCTGCGGCGTCCACGAGGTCCGCGGCGTGCTCGGTGTACTCCCTGATGAAGTCCTCCCAGTAGATCGCGTCCGTGACGTCGCTCCACCACATGCCGTCCTCAAAGAAGCCGACGAACCGCTCCAGGTTTTCGGGCGTGAACGACCCGCTGTTTATCTCGCCGAACACGTCTTTCCACCGCTCAAAGATGGAAAGGTCCGGCATCTGGGCGTAGATCTGCGCCGCGTTCTGCGCGAAGAAGCTCCGGCCGGCGCTGATGCCCTCGCCGTTCCCTTCGCCCCAGGCCTCGCGCAGCTTGAGCACGTTCTGCCTGAGCTCCTCCGTCTTTTCGCCGGCTGTGGTCGCCGCCTGGCTGAACTGCTCGATGATGCTGTTGTATTTGCCGTAGTTGGCCTCGGTCGATGCCGCGTCCAGCGCCGCGCCCAGGCCCGCGGTCACCGCGGCCAGCCCGATATACGGGCCCGCGACGGCCGCCGCGTTGGCCATCCACGGCAGCACCTTCTTGCCGGCCTT
>JAFYOR010000112.1 GCA_017547805.1 Clostridia bacterium | reverse complement strand
CCGGTGCGGCCGCCCAGCAGCATCACGACGTCGCCCGGAGCAGGCTGCGCGCGGCGGACATGGTCGCGCGGGGTCGCGGCAATGACCGCGCCCAGCTCCATGCGCTTGGCAACAAAGCCCGGATGATAGTATTCCTGAACCTTACCAGCAGCCAGACCGATCTGGTTGCCGTAGGAAGAATAGCCCGCCGCCGCGGTCTGGGTGATGCGGCGCTGGGGCAGCTTACCCTTGCGGGTACGGCTGTAGGGCATGCGCGGATCGCCGGAGCCGGTGATGCGCATCGCCTGATAGACATAGCTGCGGCCGGAGAGCGGGTCGCGGATCGCGCCGCCCAGACAGGTCGCCGCGCCGCCGAAGCCTTCGATCTCGGTCGGGTGGTTATGGGTTTCGTTCTTGAACATGATGAGCCACGGCTCTTCGCGGCCATCGACATTCGCGGTGACGACGATGGAGCAGGCGTTAATCTCATCGGACGCATCAAGGTCATCAAGCTTGCCCATCCTGCGCAGCGCCTTGGCGCCCAGCGTCGCCATATCCATCAGGGAAACGTCCTTCCTGCGCTCGCCGTAGACCTCCTTGCGGGTGTCGATGTACAACTCATACGCAGCGCGGACCGGCGCGGAGAATTCGCCCTCAGCAAACTCAATTTCGTCGATCGCGGTGAGGAACGTGGTGTGGCGGCAGTGATCGGACCAGTAGGTATCGATCGCGCGCAGCTCGGTGATGGACGGGTCGCGCTTCTCGGTGTCGCGGAAATAATCCCGGCAGAAGCAGAGGTCCTCCGCGCTCATCGCCATGCCAAGATCGCGGACCATCGCCTGAAGAGCCTTGTCCTCCATGGTGATAAAGCCTTCGACCACGGCAACGTCCGCCGGAACATCGGTCTTCATCTCCAGCGTTTCCGGCTTGTCCATGGACGCGCGGCGCGCTTCCACCGGGTTGATCAGATGCGCAGCGACGGCGTCCATCATCTGCACGCTCACGTCCGCGCCCTCGATGGCATACACCTTCGCGCAGACAACCTTGGGACGCGGCTGGTCGGGACTGAGCAGCTGCAGGCACTGGCTGGCGCTGTCAGCGCGCTGATCATACTGGCCCGGGAGATATTCCACTGCCAGCAGGCGGGCTTCCATCTCAGGCAGGGTTTCATCATAAAGCACATCGACATTCGGTTCGGAGAAGATGATGCCGCGCGCGCTGTCAAAAGCCTTCGCAGAGATGCCTTCAACGTCGTAACGCTGGAAAATGCGGACGTTTTCAATCGCTTCCGTGCCCAGCGCATCGCAAAGTTCACGCGCAAGCTGCTGCGCCGCGATATCATAGCCCGGGCGCTTTTCCGCATAGATTCTTCTGACCTGACTGCTCATCGGTAAATATCCTCCTCATGTTTTCGCGCACACAGCGCCTGGCGGAGAGCCTGAGGCGCTCCGCAACCCAAAAAGACAAAACTACATCGCAATTATACCATCTTACACACAACAATGCAATCAGAACCAAATCACGCGCCGCCGTTTTTCCTTCTTTTCCCCTTTTGGGCAATGCTGCACACTTTCCCGTAAGCGTTGACATTTCCCGCGCATTTGCTGTATAGTATAGAATGTTTTTGTCGGATCCACGCTGGAAAGGGGGAACTGCCGGTGTCATCACTCGCGCTGCGCTGCCTTGCGCTGCTATGCATGCTTGTCGATCATGCAGGCCTTGCGCTCTTCCCCAATATCGGCGCATTCCGCTGCGTCGGGCGGCTCGCCTTCCCGGTTTTCTGTTTTCTTCTCACGCAGGGCTTCCTTCACACGCGGGATCTGCGCGCCTACATGCGCCGGCTCACGCTCTTTGCGATTCTCTCCGAAATCCCATTTGATCTGCTGACGTTCGGTCATGTCAGTATGCTGGAGCAGAACGGGCTCTTTTCGCTACTGCTGGGTCTGCTGGCCCTCTACGGCGCGCGCACGCTCAGAAAGAAGCCAGAGCAGATTACGATCTATACGGTGCTTCTGATGATGATTGCGATGAGCATCCGCGTAAGCTTTGGCTGGCTGTCCATCGCGCTGTGCCTGTGCTTCTATTATTACAGAAACAACCGCCTGCACATGAGCTTTTGCGCCGGGCTGATCCTCGCCGTCTATTCCATGAGCCTGCAGCTTTCCGGCGTCGCGCTGAGCTGGGTGCTGGTGTCGCTGTGTTCGCTGCTGGCGCTGCCCTTCCTCTTCCTGTACAGCGGCAGGCGCGGCACAGCCACGCCGCTGCTGTCGCTGCTCTTCTACTCGGCTTATCCGCTGCACATGCTCGCGCTTTTTCTTCTGCGCATGCTGCGCATCATCCCGCCGAATTTCCTGCATTGACGGCTTGGGCTTTACAATTCCCTTCATATGGAAAAAACCATGGCTTCTCCACTCACGGGAAACCATGGTTTTCTTTATTCTCTTCAGGATGCTTTCTTCCTGACCGCGCCCGCCGCATTGTCAATCCCCTTCAGCAGCGCATTCTGCGCGCCAAGCAGAAGCCACGCAGCAAGCAGGTTGCAAAGAATCGTCACCGCATTGATCATCAGCGTGCTCATTCTGCCGTCAAGACAGCGGTAAATTTCGCCGTTCAGCCATTGATGGATACAGTACAGTTCAAGCGAGAATCGTCCGATCTGCGACAGCGCAGCGACGCACAGGCGCAGCGCCCTGCCAGCCAGACCCGCGCAGGCCTCCATCAGCCAGCAAAGCAGCGCCAGCAGCAGTACCAGCGCAATGCCCATCATCGCCGCCTCAAGGCTATAGACTGCCTCGGGGAAGAGCGTGATCTTGCCGATGGCCGCCATGCGGGTCATTTCAAATCCGAGGACAAACGCAATCACGACGCCAAACCAGTGCGCGCCGGAAAACGTCACCTGCCGCGTCCGGCGCAGGCGCCCGGCAAGAACGCCCAGCAGGAAAACAGGCACGCGGTTTAAAAACACCCACAGGTCGCTGCGAACAGCATCCTGAAACGCCAGCGTCAGGAGCATCCATACGCCGATGCAATTGAGCGTGAATACCGTCTCATGTTTCGCGCGCGTCAGGAAACGATGATACAGCGGAAACACCGCATAAAGTATCATCGCCGCCGGCACATACCACAGCAGCGCCGTGATCGATTCCGTCACATGGACGTATCCCGTTGCCAGCATCAGGTATTCTTTGATGCCGTGTCCCCTGCGCCACGTATACAGCAGCACCGCAAACAGATACGCGGGCGCCATCCTGCGGATCCGCTTGGCATAAAACGTCCAGATGCTGTCGTATTTGTCTATCGCGCTGGTCAGCCCCATACCGGAGAGGAAGAGGAACATCTCCACCCCGATGAAGCCCAGCGCAACCAGACGCGCCTCCACCAGCGGCAGAATCCACAGCTGCAGGTTCTGTTTGATCCAGCAGTGATACAGTAGGATCATCAGCGCCGCTGCGCCCATGATTGCAGAGCGGTAGCAGCTGACCAGCTCCAGCGGCGTACGCCACAGATCGTTTTTCTTCATCCGTCAACTCCCCGATCAGAAGAACAGAAAATACACCGCTACCAATGCGCCAAGCACAATGCGATACCAGCCGAACGCCGTGAAGCTGTTGCGCTTGATGTAATCAATGAACGTCTTGATCGCCACGATTGACACGACAAACGCCGTCGCGCAGCCGACCAGCAGGATAAGCAGCTCACTGCCCGTGAAGCCAAGGCCGAACTTGAGGATCTTGAGCAGGCTCGCGCCGGCCATCGTGGGAATTGCCATGAAGAAGCTGAACTCGCTCGCCGCCGCGCGGGAGCAGCCCAGCAGAATGCCGCCCAGAATCGTCGCGCCGGATCGGCTCGTGCCCGGAACGAGAGAAAGCGCCTGGAAGCAGCCGATGAAAATCGCCAGCCTAAAACCGATCGCGGACACATCGCGCACGTCGGTCTGCGCGCGCATGCGGTCGCTGCGCTCGATGAAAATAAACGCCGCGCCGTAAATAATCAGCATCGCCGCGACGACGACCGGCGTATGCAGATGCGCATCCATCCAATCGTCAAAGGGAATGCCGATCAGCGCGCTGGGCAGGATCGCCGCAATGACCTTGAACCACAGCAGCCACGTTTCCTTTTTCAGGTATCCTTCAATCCCCTCGCCCTCCGCCTTCATCTTAAACGGCCAGAGCTTGGGGAAATACAGCACGACAACCGCCAGAATCGCGCCCAGCTGGATGACGACGTTGAACATTTCCTTGAACGCATCGCTCATCTGCAGCTTCACAAATTCATCCAGCAAAATCATATGGCCGGTCGAAGAAATCGGCAGCCATTCGGTCACGCCCTCCACGATGCCAAAGAGCACCGCTTTGAGCGTTTCAATCAAAAGATTCATGTATACATTCCTTTCTTCTCAGGGCTGCCGCCCTGAAACCCGCGCGGGGATTTCATCCCCATACCCCTTCATCGTTTCGCGGCAGCTTGAACGCTGCGTTCGCGCGGAAACGCTCCGCAGCATTCTGGCGATACGTCGCTCAGAATTCGAATTCGTCCGCGCTTCGCACGGCAAGCTTCTCCGGTCTGGACTGCTCCTGCGGCACGCGCTGCGCTTCCTCCCGCTCGCGCACGGCCTGCGCCTGCGCATGCTCTGCATTGACGCGCATGCGCTGCATCAGCTGCTGCAGCGGCGCCATCGCCGCCAGATCCGCAGCAAGGATATCCGCCATTTCATGCGTGCGCAGTGCCGCCCATTCTTCCCGGGTCGCATTGTGCTCGATGCCAAAGCCTTTTTTGATGTAAAGAAACGCAAGATCCTCCGGCACATCCTCCGGTACTTTCAGCTTTCTGTACGCCTCGCCGTATATATCAAACCGGCCCCGGATGCGCGGATGCGCAAATACTTCCCGCACGCTGTCCGGATCCTTGCGGATCTGCAGGCGCAGCGCATCCATCAGCGGCTTGTCTCCCGCATAGCAGCCGCAGCCCCAGCTCATCCAGTCCGGTCCGAATCCCCACCACATGCCAAAACCTTCGCTGCGGCTCTCGCCCGGATAGCGCCACCCCAGCCACACATGATCCCGGAAGGGCGACTTGTCCTTCGTAAAGCGCGTATCGCGCCGGATGCGCGACATCGTTCGCGCCGGACGCGTATCCAGCCTGCTGTCAATCAGCTGCACCACCGGCGTCATCTCGTCGCTGAGCAGCTGCAGCGGCGCTTTCACGTATTTTTCATACCGCTCCCGGTTCTCGTCATAGAACTGCTGTGTATTGCAAAAACGGATGTCGCTCAGAAAACGATCGGCCTCCGTCGTAAATCCCTGAAACACGCACTTCCCTCCTTGTCCATAGCATTATAGCATGCCGCGCCGAAAAAAAGAAGCTGTCGGAATCATCCGTCAGCTTCTTTTCTGCTTGTTTCTGCTGTAGGGTGAGGGCTTTCTGCATAGCAGACTGCGGAGCGCCCACCGCGCGAACGCAGCGTTCAAACCGCCGCGAAGCGAAGTGGGTGCGGGCACCGCCCGCCGGTTACTCGAAGAAATCGTCCTCGTCGCCATCGATGTCGTCGTATTCGTCATCGATGAAGTCGTCCTCTTCCTTTTCCTTCTTTTTCTTCTTGCCGCCGAAGGAGAACAGGCCCTTCTTTTTCTTGAGTTCCTCGCGCTGCTTCTTCTTGGCAGCCTTCTTCTCGCCCTCGCGGATTTCCTCCACCTGCTCGGCATTGATGCGGATGGTCGGTTCGCTCGGCTCCTGTGCCGGCGCTTCCGGCTCAGCATCGTCGATCGGGCTGAAAATACGGGTCTGGGAATCGTCTACCTGACCCTGCGCGATGAATTCCGGGCGCTCATCAACCGGCGCCACGCGCAGCGTGCGGTCAGCCGGAACTTCGCGTTCCTGCATCCGGCGGCGGCGTCCGTCCTCGCGCGCGGGCTGTTCGCTTCTCGCTTCCGCCTTCATCTGCGCGGCCCGCTCGTCGGTCAGTTCCTTCTTGGGATCGATCTCCTGCTCGCGGGCGTCCGCCGGCTTTTTCTCCGTCTTCACCTTCTTGCCGCCCTTGCGCGCGCCGCGATGGTCGCGCGGGCTGTAATCCCTGTCGATCTCAATGGTATCAATCGCCTGCGCAATGCGCTTTTTGCGCTGTGCAGAGGTAATCACATTGACCAGCACGAGCACAACCAGCAGCGCGCCAAGCACGCCGGCGCTGGACCAGAGCACGACCGGATTGATCGCGCCGATCTTGTCCATGACCACTTCCTGAAGCGTCGGTTCCGGCGTCGGGGTCGGCGGCACAGGCGTGGGCGTCGGGGTCGGCACGGGCGTGGGCGCGGGCGTGGGCACCGGCGTCGGCTCGATGTAATTGATCTGAATGATGTTGGACTCGTACGTGCGGGAAGTGCCGGTGGCATCCTTGCCGGTTACGGTGAACTGCAGCTTGCCGGCGATGCTCGTCTCCACATCAAAGACAAGCGTACGGCTTGTGCCGGCGGGCAGGGCAGGAATCGCCGCAACGGTGGTGCCCGCTTCCTTGACGGTCAGCGCAGTAGCGTCGGTCTGGCCGATGTTCTCCACCAGCACCGCCATGCGCACGACCGCCGGTTCGCTGTAAATGGTGGTCTGCTCCGCCTGCGCAAGGATGTTGAGCACCAGCGCATTGGACGCATCCTGCGTCTTGAGCTCGACCATTTCGGACGTCACGCCGATGGTTTCGCCCTCGGAATCCCTGCCGGAAACGGTGACGCTGAAGCCCATATCCTGCGTGACCGTCGTTTCAAAAGCAGTATCGTGCGTCGCGCCGGGCGCAAGCTCCACGCCGGAAACGATCTGCGCGCCATCACTGCCCACAGCCGTCAGTCCGGTATAGGCACGGTTGCCGCTGTTCTTGAGCTTGAGGGTCATCTTGGCCTTCTCGCCCGGATAGATGTTCTCGGTCTGCTTGGCTTCAATGGCCACTTCCAGACCGTCTTCCGCGACCGTGATGGTCTTCTTGGCAAGGTCCGAAATGGTCAGCTTCTTATCCGATCCCGCCGCCTGATAGGTGATGGTCGGCTTGCTGACAAGTTCCTTCTTGCCCATGGTAAAGCTGCTTTCAAGGGTCAGCTTTTCGCCGACGGAAAGAGAAACCGCCTTCACAGCTTCCTTGGAGATGCCATCGTTTTCAATCACGATGTTGCGCAGCTCGATGTTGCCGGTATTGGACAGCGTGTACGCCACATTGACCGTCTGACCGGTGCGCGCGCTCTGCGGGGAAACGGTGTAAACCGCCGTCAGCTGCGGCGCAGCCGCTTCCGTCTGGATGGTAACCGGGACGGAGTTGAGCGTCTTTTCAAGACCGTTTTCCGTTTCAAGGAAATACTGAATGTAATAGCTGATCTTGCCCTTCTTGATTTCCTCAGCCGTCACATTCCACACGCCCTGATAGGTCACGCTCTGCTCAGCCTTGAGCCCTTCGTACGTTTCCACCGGCGCTCCGGCGGGATTGTACAGCGTGATCTTCTCCTGCATATCCATCTGGCCGCTGTTGTAGACCTTGATGGTAATGTCCACTTCCTGCGGGGAAATCACAGACTGCGGCTCGCTGAGCGAGGAAACGCGGATGGGGTTCGCCTCCGCAGCAAAACCCACGGCAGCAGAGAGCATCATCACCAGCGTCAAAAACAGCATTGCGAGGCGAATACCATTTGCGCGATTGATCATAATCTGCATTCAGGGCCGGAAAAGGCCCTGCCTCCCTTCCACGGCGGAGTTGTCCGCCGGTTCGTTGTCAAAAGAATATACGTATCCACTTTGGTTTTATTGTAGACGATAACCCCGCATCTGTCAAGCTTCGGCGGATTGCGCCTGATGATTCGACGCCATTTTACAGCGCGGAGCCGCGTCCTTTTCATCTGCATATGATCATAACGAATCAGTCCGGCCAAACCATGCCTGTACAGGCCAGAAAATTTCCCCTCCTAGCGGCAGAGGATGCCCGCCGCCAGCACGCCGCAGGCATAGGCTGCAAGCGCCGCGCCCAGCGCATGGCGCGAACGGCGCACGCCCGCGGCGCCGAGATACAGCGAGGCGGTAAAAAACACCGTCTCCCCCGCGCCGCTGATGACGCAGGCCAGAAAACCCGCCCGGCTGTCCGGCCCGCAGGCGCGCAGCACATCGCCCACCGCAGCCAGCGCGGCGGATCCGGACAACGGACGAAGCAGCACCACGCCCGCCACCTCGGCCGGTAGTCCCAGCGCAGAAAAAACGGGTTGCAGCAGCACGATCAGCGCGTCCATCGCCCTGCAGGCGCGCAGCAGCGCCGTCGCCGTAAGAATCGCCGCCAGATACGGCGCGATGGCGCAGAGCGTCAAAAGCCCCTCCCGCGCGCCGCGTACAAATGCTTCATATACGTTCACCCGTCGGCAAAGCCCATACAGAATCACCGCCGTCACCAGCGACGGCAGAAGCAGCGCCGTCATGCGCATTCCTCCCCGCCGCGCACCAGCAGCCGGCACAGCGCGATCCCCGCCATCGCAGAAATCCCCGTGGACAGCAGCACCGGCAGGACGATATCCGCCGGATTCACCGCGCCATGCTGCGCGCGCAGGGCGATCATCGTCGTCGGAAGGATTTCAGGGCAGGCGGAATTGAGCACAAAAAAGAGGATCATCGCATCGCTTGCCACGCCCGTATTGCCGCCTGCCGCCGCCATCGTCTTCATCGCCGCAAGGCCCGCCGGCGTCGCTGCGCTGCCCATGCCCAGCATGTTGCAGGACAGATTGATGCAGATGTCCCCCATCGCCTTTTCTTCTCCCGGCGCAAAGGGCAGCAGCCGGGAAAGCAGCGGACGCAGGCAGCGCGAGAGCGCATCCGCCGCACCGCTCTCCCGAAGCACGGCAAGCAGGCCGCCAAAGAACGCATATGCGCCCGCAAGAGACAGGCATAGGCTCACTGCCTCGCCTGCGCCGGACAAAAGCGCGTCCTGCGCAGCGGAGAGATTGCCGGTCGTTGCGGCGTAAACGACGCCGGAAAGAAGCATCACGCAAAACACGATGTTCATGTTATCACCCGGGAGATGGTATGAAACAGACGGCAAAAAAAGAAGAAGGCCGAAGCCTTCTTCCGCAATGATCAGCCGTTGCCCGCAAGCGTAGAGTCGTAGTAAATCGCCTCGATGACGCCGGTTTGAACATTCACCTCCGCGCCGTACAGCCCGTCGCCAAGCGTCCAGCCGCCGTCAGGATTCTGACAGAGACTATACCAGACGCACAGTACAGGCGTGCCGTCATGCATGCCAAAGTCCGTCCATGTGTCGTGCCACTCCATCTGACCCGCCTGTTCCCGCGCAAGGCCATAGCGCTCGACAATCGCCGTTTTCGCCAGAGAAAGCGCTTCCTTCGGGGCAATTTCCATGACAGGCAGCGCCTGCGCCCTGTAATAATGCGCCCATGACTGATAGCCCTCCGGCACAGGGTTGTCCTCAGGAACCGGCGCTTCCCATGCGCTTACGCCTGCCGCCAGCGCATGCTCCATTGCCCTGAGATACACATCGCCAAAGCTGTTTGTCTGCGCGTTGATTTCAAGCGCCGTCTCAAGCTGCTGCGCGCCCCACGCCGGCGCTTCCAGCCCGCCGGAGGTATCCTCTCCGTCACGGCTCCAGACGGCATCCGCGTCCGTTCCTTTCACGGTTACGGTATATGTTCCCAGCACATACGCAAAATCCGCAAAACCCGTATACGTCACCACGGTGCAGTGATTCTCCGCTTCCATGATTTCGCGATGGAAATATGTATGCATCTCCTTGGTGATGCCGTACTTTTCCTCAAGCGCCTTTTCCGCCAGTGTCACCGCATCTACCGCGTCGGATACCAGCACACCTGCCGCCAGCGCAACAACCGAAGCCAGCGCCAGCACGCAGACCAGCGCAAAAGACAATACTTTCTTCATTTCTGTCCTCCTTGTGTCGTTAGGGAGGGAGGCCAGCGTGTTTTTCACCCGGATATCAAGCGCGCCCGTCTCAGGCCGGTAGACCTTCTGCCACTCTTCTCGCTTCATGTTCATTCCTCCTCGATAAACGCGCGCAGCTTGCCCCGTGCGCGGAAGAGCCCTGCGCAAACGGCGCTTTTCGTTGTGCCCATCATCTTCGCAATTTCTTTGGCATCATAGCCTTCCATGTAATGCAGCACCGCCATCGTGCGAAGCCGCTGCGGCAGCCGGTCAAGCGCAGCACGCAGCGCGGCAACAGCCTCGTCAGGCTCGTCCGCCGCCCCTTCCGGCAGGGCTTCCATCGGTGTCATGCGCTTCTGCCTGCACTGGATATTCACGCATTCCCGGATGAGAATGCGCGTAAGCCATGTGCCAAAATACCGCTCATCCCGCAGCGACTCTTGTTTTTCCCACGCCCTGCATATCGCCTCGGATATGGCGTCCAATCGGTCGTGTTCGCCGCCACGCGGTAAAGGCTTTCCTGCATCTGCGTCACGCGCCGAGCAAAGGTTTCCTTGTCCACGTTCAGCCTCCATTGTTTTGCTTATAAAAGATCTTTTACGCTGATTAGACGCAATAGCAGATCGGTTGATTCGCATACGGAGAAAATAAAAGGAGGCCGAAGCCTCCCCTCACTCATTTCAGGTATCCCGCCCTTTTCAGATACGGCTCAAGCCGCTGCTTCTGCCACGGAATCATCCGCTGCGATGCAGCAAATGCCGCAAACTCCGCTTCGCTCATCCAGCGGTATCCGCCCGTTTCTCCCGGCTGCAGGCGCACCGCATCCTTATCGCAGTCCACCACGCACAGATAGGAGTCAAAGATATATTCCGGTCCGATAAACCGTCCGATCAGCTCAAACGCATCGCAGACGATGCCCGTTTCCTCCAGCAGTTCACGCCTCGCGCAATCGAGCGAGGACTCTCCGGCAAGCGCGCTGCCGCCCGCCGTCGTCTCCCACCAGCCGGGAAAGACGTCCTTGTGTTCATCCCGCTTCATGGCGAGAATGCTGCCGTCCCTATGGCGCACAAGCACCTCGCACACCAGATGATACAGCCCTTCGGGAATCGGCTCCCCGCGCACAAGCGTGCCGCCGGTAAGCGCGCCATCGCGCGTTCGTGCATCCCAGAGTTCCATGCTGATCACTCCCCCTTTTTCATTCTCTTCTTTACGCATTGCTCTACCATCGCGCATACAGCTGTAAAATCCCGATCTACCGCCGCATTGGGAAAGCGCAGCACTTCAATCCCCGCCGCGTTGAGACACTCCGTTCGCACCGCATCATATTCCATTGTGTTTTCCTCGTAGTGCTGTGCGCCGTCCAGCTCAATGACCAGCTTTGCTTCATGGCAGTAGAAATCGACGATGTAGCTGCCGATGGTCTTCTGGCGCTGGAAGCGTGGAGAATAACCGCTCAAAAAGTCATACCACAAATGTCGTTCCTGTTTTGTCATTGGCTGGCGCATGGATTTTGCTCGCGGAATCATGTTCTTGTTATATTCAAGAGACACAAGATCATCTCCAATCAATATGAGTATTCGTGAAATGCTCATCAAACCCTTTTACAGGAACGCAGCTTTCACTATGCCCATTCTTGCGCGCCCGCGGGCTCCTTCAGCCCCTTCGGGGCAGCTTCCTCCCGGAGGAAGCCCTTTTGTATACGCATCTTCTGCGCATCGGCAGCTTTCCTCTCCCGGGCAGCGCTTTTTATGCCTTCCTCCGGGAGGAAGGTTCAGGCAAGCGACGCTTTGAACACTAAACACAGTGATCTATAAGCGCTGCACGCGACGAAGCTCCCTCCGGGAGGGAGCTGGCAGCGAAGCTGACTGAGGGAGCAGGCGGGCGCAGATGCTGCTTTGTTCGTACGCTTTCGTCCATATGAAAAGAGACGAACCCCGCAGGATTCGTCTCTTCATATTCTCTTTTCAGCCGCTTCTTACAGAATCAGCTCGTGCAGGCCCAGCGCCGGAATCTCGCTCTCCTTCTTGCCCAGCTTCACGCACTTCATCAGCAGCTTCGCCGTGTCAATGCTGGTGACGCAGGCGATGCCGTACTCAACCGCCATGCGGCGCAGACGGAAGCCCGCGCGCAGCGGATCGCGGCCATGCGTCGGAGTGGTGATGATCAGGCGGATCTTGCCGGAGTCAAAGAGCTTGGCAAGCGCGTCCGTATCCTCGCCCGGGCGCGGCACGCTGTGCGCGCCGACATAGTTGTGGTTGAGCATATGCGCCGTGCCGCCCGTAGCATAGATCTCAAAGCCCAGCGCGGCGAAGGTCTCCGCCAGGGCAAGCGCCTCGCGCTTGTCGTGGTTGGCGATGGCGAAAAGCACGCCGCCCTCTTCCGGCTTCGGGATCGCCATCTTCGTGGAGGCAAAGCCCTTGAGGTACGCTTCCTCGGCGGTTTCGGCAAGGCCGAGCGCTTCGCCGGTGGACTTCATTTCCGGTCCAAGGGAAACCTCGACCTCCGGCAGCTTTTCAAAGGAGAAGACCGGCATCTTGACCGCGACGGTCGGGGCCGGCGGGTAAAGACCCGTGCCAAAGCCCATCGCCGGGACGCTCTCGCCCAGGGACGCGCGCACGCCCAGCTCGACGATCGGAATGCCCGTGACCTTGGAGATGTAGGGCACCGTGCGGGAAGAGCGCGGGTTGACCTCGATGATGTACAGATCGCCCGCATACTCGATGAACTGGATGTTCACCAGACCCTTGACGTGCAGGCTGCGCGCAATGTTGATCGTGTAATCGGTCACCATGCGCTGGATGCGCGGGGCAAGATGCTGCGGCGGATAAACGGAGATGGAGTCGCCGGAGTGGATGCCCGCGCGCTCGATATGCTCCATGATGCCCGGGATGAGCACATTTTCGCCGTCACAGATCGCGTCGACCTCAATTTCGCGGCCGAGCAGATACTTGTCAACGAGGATCGGATGCTCCTGAATGTTCATGTTGATGATCTGCATGTACTCGCGGATGTGCTTTTCATCATACGCGATTTCCATGCCCTGACCGCCAAGCACGTAGCTGGGACGGACCAGAACCGGGTAGCCCAGCTCATTGGCGGCGGCGACGGCCTCGTCCGCGGTGAAGACGGTCGTGCCCTTGGGCTGCGGGATGCCCAGCTTGTTGAGCAGGGCGTTAAACAGCTCGCGGTCCTCGGCAGCGTCGATATCCGCAAGGTCGGTGCCCAGAATCGGGTAGCCCGCCTGACGCACAGCCTTGGCCAGCTTGATGGCCGTCTGTCCGCCGAACTGGCAGACGACGCCGACCGGCTGCTCAATCTCCAGCACGTTCCACACGTCTTCCGGGGTCAGCGGCTCAAAGTAGAGGCGATCCGCGGTGTCAAAGTCGGTGGAAACGGTTTCCGGGTTGTTATTGATGATGACGGTGTCAAAACCGGCCTTCTTCAGCGCCCAGACGCAGTGCACCGAGCAATAGTCAAACTCGATGCCCTGACCGATGCGGATCGGGCCGGAGCCCAGCACCACGACGGTCTTCTTGCCGGTATTAAAGGACTCGGTCTTCGTGCCGTACACGCTGTAGAAATACGGAGAAACCGCGTCAAACTCGCCCGCGCAGGTATCGACCAGACGGAACGCCGGAAGAATGCTCATCTCCTTGCGCATGGCGCGGATCTCGCCCTCCTCGCAGCCGACGAAGCGCGCGATGGCCTTATCCGCCATGCCCATCTTCTTGACCGCAAGCAGCAGATCGTACGTCAGCGCCTCCTTGCCCGGCAGAGCGCGCAGCTTCTGCTCGGTGGAGACGATATTGAGCACCTTTTTCAGGAACCAGAGGTCGATCTTCGTGATGTCATGGATGTGCTCCATGGTCACGCCGCGGCGCAGCGCCTCGGCAACGACGAAGGAACGCTCGGTGTTGATTTCATGCAGGCGGTGCTCGATCTCCTCATCGGACAGCGCCTCCAGCGCCGGCACAACGAGGCTGTCCATGCCCATTTCAAGGGAGCGCACAGCCTTGAGCATCGCGCTTTCGAACGTATTGCCGATGGACATGATCTCGCCCGTGGCCTTCATCTTGGTGCCGATATGCTTATCGGCGTAGACAAACTTATCAAACGGCCAGCGCGGGAACTTGAGCACCACATAGTCAATCGTCGGCTCGGCGCAGGCGTAGGTGCAGCCGGTCACGCCGTTTTCAATTTCATCCAGGTTATAGCCCAGCGCGATGCGGGTCGTGACCTTGGCAATCGGATAGCCGGTCGCCTTGGAGGCCAGCGCGGAGGAGCGGGAAACGCGCGGGTTGACCTCGATAAGGTAATACTTCATGGAATTCGGATCCAGCGCATACTGCACGTTACAGCCTCCCTCGATGCCCAGCGCCTCGATGATGGACAGCGCGGAGGTGCGCAGCATCTCGTGCTCCTCAAGGCGCAGGGTCTGCGTCGGCGCGACGACGATGGAGTCGCCCGTGTGGACGCCGACCGGGTCCATGTTTTCCATGTTGCACACGACGATGCTGTTGCCGGCGCCGTCGCGGATAACTTCGTATTCGATTTCCTTCCAGCCGGCGACGCTGCGCTCGATCAGGTTTTCATGCACACGGGAAGAACGCAGACCGTCCGCGCAGATTTCGCGCAGCTGCTTCTCGTCCTCAGCGATGCCGCCGCCCGTGCCGCCCAGCGTATACGCCGGACGCACGATGACCGGATAGCCCACCTCATTGGCAAAGTCGACAGAGGACTGCACGTCGTGAACGATGACGGAGTCGATGCACGGCTCGCCAATCTCGATCATGCTGTTCTTGAAGTCCTCACGATCCTCCGCGCGGCGGATGGAGTCGATCTTCGTGCCCAGCAGCTGAACGTTGTACTTTTCAAGGATGCCCTTTTCGTCCAGTTCCATCGCCATGTTGAGGCCCGTCTGTCCGCCAAGGGACGCAAGCAGGCTGTCCGGACGCTCGCGGGCGATGATCTTTTCCATCGACTCGAGGGTCAGCGGCTCAAGATACACCTTGTCCGCGATGCTCGTGTCGGTCATGATGGTCGCCGGGTTGGAGTTGACAAGCACGACCTCGATGCCCTCTTCCTTGAGGACGCGGCAGGCCTGCGTGCCGGCATAGTCAAACTCGGCCGCCTGACCGATAACGATCGGGCCGGAGCCGATCACCAGTACCTTCTTAATCCATTCCTTCTTCGGCATGATGAACTCCCCCCTTACTTCTTCAGACCTGCGATGAACGCGTCATAGAGATAATGCGTGCCGCTGGGGCATTTGCCGCCGTCCGGCACGAACTGCACGGAGAACGCAGCGCGGTCGGTATAGCGAAGACCGGCGATGGTCCTGTCGTTCCAGTTGATATGGCTGACCTCGGCGTTTACCGGCAGGTTGTCCTTATCCACCAGATACAGATGGCTCTGGCTGGTCACCACGCAGGTGCCGCGGGCAATATCCTTCACCGGCTGATTGCCGCCGTGATGGCCGTAGCTCATGCGCACGGTATTGCCGCCCATGGCGCGCGCCATGAGCAGATGACCCATACACACGCCCATGGTGGGCTTTGCGTCCATGAGCTTCTTCACATTTTCAATCACCGCGGGCAGCGCCGCCGGATCGCCGGGGCCGCCGGAAACAAACACGCCGTCGCAGCCGGCGGCAAGGATTTCCTCTGCGGCCGTATCCGCCGGATACACCTTCACGCGGCAGCCGCGCTTTGTGAGGCTATTGACCACCGCGCGCGTCGTGCCCATATCAAGCAGCGCAACGGTCACATCGCCCTCACCCGCTTCATACGCTTCCCTGCAGGTGACGTCCATCGTGGGATTCTCAACCTTAAGCGCCTTGAGCGCATCAATATCCTCCTGAGTGCCTTCGCCTTCCACGATCATGCCGCGGATAGCGCCCACAGCACGGATATGGCGGGTCAGCGCACGGGTATCCACGCCATAGAGCGCAGTCACGCCCTGCGCATCGAGGTAGCTTTCCAGCGAATCCTTCGTCTGCCAGTTGCTGGGCAGATCGCACAGCTCGGAAACAACCATTCCCTTCATGTGCGCGCCGGCGCTCTGGAAGTCCAGATCGTTGATGCCCACATTACCGATCAGCGGATAGGTCATGCACACGATCTGTCCGGCGTAGCTGGGATCGGTGACGACCTCCTGATAGCCGATCATGCCGGTGGTAAAGACAACCTCGCCGGCAGCGGCAGCCTTATGCCCGAACAGCGTTCCTTCAAAGCGGGAACCATCCTCAAGGATCAGAGTAGCCATTGTATCTCTCCTTTTAATCGAATCCGCACGCAGCGCAGCGTTACAGGCAGCGCCGCATGCGCGTCAAGAAAAAGAAAACCGCCAAAAAGGCGGCTGTCACGCAATCACAAAAGAAAAAGACGAAGACAGCTGCATCTGACAAGCGCTCTGGTTCATGCTGACTTCCCCTTCCTTTTCACTTGTGTATCGTATGTATCCGGGATCGTCCAAATCCGAACAATCACCGACTTCATCCGTTAATCTTACAGGAATTCTCTGCATCTGTCAAGGGGAAGCGAACGTTTCGGACATCCCTTCCCAATCTTTATCAGAATCAGAGCAAGCCAAGCGCCGCGCGCGTCTTTTTGGCAAGACCGCCGGCAACCAGACGATAGGATTCCTCAAGCATGTCCCGCAGAAGCTCCTGCGGCACGCTTCCCTCCGCCCCGACGGAGTTCCAATGCACCTTGTTCATATAATATCCGGGAAGAATATCCGCATATTGCCCGCGCAGGAATTCTCCGCGCAGCGGCTCCAGCTTCATCGTGATGAAGACCTCGCCGCCGCGCTCGTCGTGACACACGGCGCAGAAGAGCTTTCCGCCGACCATGTACCGCGTCCAGTTCCATTCCGCCTTAAAATCCTTGCATACGCCGGGCAGCGAGAGAAGAAAGCTGTCCTTCCACTCATACGACACAGGCCGTCTCCCCTTCCTCCTGCGCTTCGCCGCAGAATACATACTGCGCATGCATGCGCATTTCCTGCCATTCGCGCGTCTGGGAAAACTCATCGCGCAGCAGCTCGACCACGCTCAGATAATACCAGGCATGCTTGCGCTTGTCGTGCTGATGGAAGCGGGAAAACATCGCCTCCGCGTCGCGTTCAAAGTCCCTGCGGATTGCCCGCAGGTTGCTCAGCTTATCCGCAAGCGCAATCAGCTTGACTGCCCTGTCGCCATTTTGGATCCGTTCAAGCGCGCTGCGCTTGCGCCGTTCCCATGTCAGCCGGGGATCGCCATCGCAAAGCTGTGTTTCGCTCATCACCAGCTGCGCTGTGCGCGCGCCGAAGCGGGCGGCAAGCTCCTCCTCCGTCACGCCGCAATCCTCTGCAACGTCGTGCAGCATGCAGGCGCACAGGATGTCCTCATCCTGCGTCAGCGCTGCGGCAATCGCCGTGGCTTCCATGGGATGGACAATGTACGGCGTCTCGGTTCCCTTGCGCAGCATGCCGTCATGGCAGCGCGCGGCAAAGAGTATGGCTTCGGACAGTCGCGTCATGGGCGTTCCTCGCTTTCCTCATCCGTCAGTCAGCGTTCACTTCTCCGTCAAACACAAACGTTGCCGGGCCGGTCATGAAGACATGCCCCGTCGCTTCGTCCCACTCGTTATTCAGTTCTCCGCCGTCCAGCACGACGGCCGCCTTCCTGCCTGCAAGGCCGCACAGATTCGCCGCGACAAGCACCGCGCAGGAGCCTGTGCCGCAGGCGAGCGTCACGCCGCTGCCGCGCTCCCATACGCGCATGCGCAGGCGTTCGGGGGAAAGCACATTCACAAACTCGATATTCGCCTTCTTCGGGAACGCCGGATGCGCCTCCAGCGCCGGACCGTATTTGTATATATCAAATTTCTCCACCGGCTCGTCAAGGAAGATGACGCCATGCGGATTGCCGGTATTGACCGGCGTGATTTCAAACTCCCTGTCAAGCACGGAGATTTTCGCCCTCTTCACCACGCCGCTGCCCAGCAGGCAGGGAACGTCTTCGCAGTTCAGCTTCGGCGCGCCCATGTCAACGCGCACGGCTTGAACCGCTCCGTCTTGAATGATCATATGCAGCACCTTGATGCCGCCCAGCGTTTCCAGCGTCACAACCGTCTTGTCCGTCAGCCCGCGGTCATAAACATATTTGGCGACGCACCGGCTCGCGTTGCCGCACATCTCGCCCTGCGAACCGTCGGCGTTGAACATGATCATCTGAAAATCGGCAACGCTGCTGGGCGCAATCAGCACCAGTCCGTCGCTGCCCACGCCAAAATGGCGGTCGCTCAGGCGCTTTGCCAGCGCGGACGGATCGCCAACCGTCTCTTCAAAGGCATTGATATAGATGTAGTCGTTGCCAAGTCCGTGCATTTTTGTAAATCTCATCGGCGCAGAATTATCCTTTCACGCATAATCATCCAGATTCTATGCATATCGTATTCGCCCCGGCGATGCGCATTTCCTGCCGGCGCGATGAAAAGAAGCTCCGGCCTTCGCCGGAGCTTCATGAACATCAATCGTTGGTGTAGTTGTCAAAATAGCCCTGAATGTAGACGATCGGGGTGCCCTTGTCGCCGGAACCGGAGGTCAGGTCGCACAGAGAGCCGATCAGGTCGGTCAGGCGGCGCGGCGTGGTGCCCTGCGCAGCCATATTGCCCACGAGGGAGGAGCCGTCCTTCTGCTGAATCTTGCTCTTGATCGCGTCGCGCAGCTCTTCGCCGGAAAGCGCGGCGAAGTCGTTGTCGGCCAGATACTTGAGCTTCAGCTCGTTCGGGGTGCCCTCAA
This sequence comes from Clostridia bacterium, assembly GCA_017547805.1. Taxonomy (GTDB): domain Bacteria; phylum Bacillota; class Clostridia; order Christensenellales; family Aristaeellaceae; genus Ventricola. The sequence goes on along the minus strand of JAFYOR010000112.1, from coordinate 34,286 downwards.
GGCCGGCGGTGTACGCGGGGGAAACGACCGGGTCAGCCAGCTCCCAGATCTTGCCGACCGGATCCTTGAACGCGCCGTCGCCATAGACCATGACCTCGATGTGCTTGCCGGTGATCTCCAGCAGACGCGCCTGGATCGCTTCAACCAGATCCTGACACTCGCGCGGGAAGAGCTTGACCTTGTCCTCGGTGGACTTGTTGGAGCCCAGCAGGCCATAGCGCTCGTTGCAGCCGCTGCCGTCGATGGATTCGGTCAGAATATCGTCAAGACCGCAGACACGCTCGGCGCCGGCCGCCTTGAGCAGACGCTTGGTGCGCTGACGGCTGTGAATATCACAGGTCAGGACATTCTTGGTGTAGGCCAGAATGGCGCGCGGATCGTTGGCGAAGATCACCTCAACCTCAGCGCCGCTCTCGCGGATCAGCTGGGAATAATATTCGACATAGTCAACGCCGGTGAAGGTGTGCTTCGGCGCGCCGAACAGCTCGTGATAGCGCTCAAGGGTGAGCACGTCGCTGTAGGGATTGACGCCCTTGGCGTCCAGCAGATCCAGATCCAGCAGATGGTTGCCCACCTCGTCGGACGGATAGCTGAGCATCAGGACGATCTTCTTGGCGCCCTTGGCGATGCCGCGCAGGCAGATGGCGAAACGATTGCGGCTGAGAATCGGGAAAATCACGCCGATGGTTTCTCCGCCCAGCTTTGCGCGGACGTCCTTGGCAATGTCATCAACAGACGCATAGTTGCCCTGCGCGCGGGCGACGATCGCCTCAGTCATGCAGACCACGTCGCGGTTGCGCGGCGTAATTTCACCCGTCTTGATCGCCTCAGCGATGCAGCCGGAAACGATCTCAACCAGGTCGTCTCCTTCACGGATGATGGGGGCGCGAACGCCCATGGATACGGTACCGATCATGCGGCTCATATATCAACACTCCTAAAGTTTGCTTATGACTTACCTGTCAATTTTCTCTCTTCTCATTTCGCTATCACTTCAATATTATACATCAACCAAGGGAGGATGTAAAACAAAAACTTTCTTTAGCGCTTCTTTTTTTGCATATTCTGATGTTTTCTGCGGAATTATGCGGATAATCCCGCTTTTTTTCGCGAAAAAGTTCGTTATTTTCCCATCTGTTCTTCCTGCATGGCGTCAAGCAGCGCCGCCGCGCTCTGCACAAAGCGCACGCACGGACGCTCAGCATAATATGTCTGCGTACGCGCCGAAGGATTTTCTCCGGGATTGAGTCCTTCCAGCAGTTCCCGGCAGATAAGCGTGCCGTGCGCCGCCCTGAATCCTTCAAGCAATTCGCGGGTGCGGGCGTAATGCGCCGTCTTTGCCTCAAGGTTCTGCCCGTCGGCATACCCCCACTTGAGTCCCGCCACCATCAGCATGCCCGAAACCGCGCCGCATAACTCACGCGCACCGCCCAATCCTCCGCCGAAAGAAGAAGTCAGCCGCATCGCCGTCTCATGATCAATTCCCAGTTCCAGCGCGAACGCGCCAAAAACCGCCTGCGAACAGCTGCAGCCCGACAAAAACAATTCCCGTGCTCTTTCAGCATGCGTCATGCCTGCTCCTCCTCTTTCCCGATCGTATGGTACACGCAGCGATGCTCTTTCATTCTGTAGGAAAGCATTTCCGTCCTGTCGCTGCGCTTCATGCCGCATTTTTCCATCACGCGGATGCTGGCCGTGTTTTCTTCAAACGCGCCGGCAATCACACGCGCAAACCCCAAGCGCAGCAGATGGTCAATCACCGCGCCGAATGCCTCCGTCATATAACCTCTGCCGTGAAAATCCGGATGCAGCGCGTAGCCGACCTCAATCTCCTCCGCCGTCTTTTCCGTCTCGTTGAGAAAGCCGATCAGCCTTCCGTCCAGCGCAATGCCCACGACGAGCTTTTCTTCCCCCTGCGAAAGCGCCATAAACCGCCGCGCAAGGCGGAGCGCCTCCTCCTCGGTGGAAAAATCGGGAATCATGTATGTTTGCTTGATGACGTCGTTTTTAAGCAGGGCAAGCAGCTGCTCCATGTCGCTTTCCTCTATGGGACGCAGAATCAGGCGTTTGGTTTCCAGTCTCATGCCGCTTCCTCCGATGACCGTTTTTTTCAGTATAGCACGAACGCGCTTTGCCATCAATCATCGAAATGCTGCGTCGGTACGGAGATTGTCAGGGTCCTCATCCACTGCGCTTCGCTGCAGCTTAAATGGGATCGCACGCGGAGGGCGCTCCGAACCCTGACTTTGCAGATACACCTTTCTCCGGTAAATTAGTCGTCGTGCGATCACCCCGCCTGCGGGTGGGACCTCAGCCGTCTCGCCTAACGGCGATCCACCTTCCCCAAAGGGGAAGGCTTGTTTTTCCTGTAATTTCCCGGAAGTGTGGCTGGATACAGAAGCGATCTATTGGATGATGGTTAATCAGTATCCGCTCCCGGACAGTTCACAGTCCGCGCTCTCCTCTCTTTCACTCCGGGGAACTCGCATAGTCGCGCAAGCGCTCCTTGCGATTCCCGATGCTCCGCCTGCCTGTTTCTGCCACAGGCAGCGGCAGGCTTCGATCCCACTGGCGGCGAAGAGGTCCGAACCTAGCCAAATACATTGCATGTATTTGACTGAGGCTGCCCGGGTAAGTGGGCGGCAGCCGGGACAAAAAGAAAAGACCCCACATTTGTGGGATCTTTTCTATTTGGAATCCGGCAGCGACCTACTCTTCCGGGCCGTCTCCAGCCAAGTACCATCGGCGCTGAAAGGCTTAACTTCTGTGTTCGGTATGGGAACAGGTGGGACCCTTTCGCCATTGCCACCGGAATGCCTTGCCGGAGTATTATACGGATTTACAGGCGTCTTGTCAAGACATGATTTCAGTTTTTTTGCAGATACAGCGGATAAACCGCATGTTTTTGACGATGATGTCGCCCTTCCACCAGCAGCGCGCCACTCCCCACTCCTGCAGATATTCCATCCAGTTCCATGTCACGCGCCATGAACCGTCTTCTTCCTGTTCGCGGCGAAGCATATCGCATTCCCCGGCGCACAGCGCTTCAAAGCGGGAATAGAACGGACTTCCCATCCGGATCAGCTGGGACGGTTTGCAGACGTACTGCGTCGCCCACTTCTCCGAATCCTTTTCAATCAGCGCGTCGATCTGCGTGCCAAGGAGCGTTTCAAACGCATCCATGTCGACGAGATCGCGCCTGTTGGCCGCCAGCAAATCCTCGTACATCTGGACGAAGCATGCCGCCGTGTGCATGTCGGAAAGCGGCGCATGCACGGCAAAATAAGCATACGCCTCCCGGACAAGCCGCTCGCCAAGGCCGTGTGCCTCGCTCCCCTCCTGCGCAAAGCGCACCAGAAAGCCCGCCAGCGACGCCGTCGGGTTGTATTCATTCTCAGGATGCGGTCCATGCGTCCACCACGGTGCCCGGGGATGCAGATCGTTCGTGGGAACCGTTCTGTGATACATGTGGCCGTCAAACGCCGCGCCAGAGGACAAATACCGCACAATTCCCTTAACCAGCGGATGCGCCGCATCGCTCATGCCGATTTCGCGCAGGATCTCCGTCGCCGTCCATGTCTGTATCGGGGAAGAATCGGGATTAAAGCAATCCGCTTCAAGCGCATGCCCAAAGCCGCCGTCCGCATTCTGATATGCGGACAACGCGCAAAGCACAGCCTCGCGGCTGCCGTTTTCAAAGTGGAACATCCAGCGGGCAAGATCCAGCGGTCGCGCATTGCGCAGCATGAATTGCCGTGCTTTGTTCATCATGGGGATATCCTCCCGTTTATTCGTCCAGCACGCGAACGTTTTCCCGGCCAAAGACATCAAACACCTTCCCAAGGTTTTCCTGCCGCTGCTTTTCCGCTTCCTTCTGCGCCGCCAGCACCGTCTGGTCTCCCTCGCCAACCGTGCCCTCGATCGCTGCGCGGAACGTGCAGGGATAGCCCGCCGCCTGTGAAAGCAGCGCTTCGATCTCCTGCTTCTTGTCCTCCATGTTCAGCATGCGTACCGCCATGCTGCCCGTCGCCTTGTCAAAGACGATGGTAAACAGGCCGTTTTCCGCCGTGGCAACGCGTCCCAGCTTGGCAAAGCCGAAAATCATCGGCTTCTGCTTGAGCAGGCGCACCGTCTCCTGCCACACGCGCTGCGCCTCCGGCGCGGGCCCCTGCGGCGCATGCAGCGCAGTCTGCCTTGGCGCGGCCTGTGCTTCGGCTTCCTGCTGCGCGGGCGCCGTTTGCTTGGCGCCCTGCGCCTTCGCCGGCGCGGCGGTCACCACACCCTCGCGGATCCTGCGCTCCAGCTCGTCCACACGCGCGATCAGCGCCTCCAACTGCAGGCTTTCCTCCGGCTCGCACGCACGCAGCGCCGCTGTCTCCAGCGCAAAACGCGGCTGCGCGGACCACTTCATATCCGTCTCGCTTTCAAGGAAGAGATCCAGCATGCGCATCAGCCGCACGCGCGAGGTACGCCTTGCCTGTTCAACGTATGCCTTTGCGTCCTCCTTCGTCACCTCCAGCAGCTCCGCCGCGCTCGCTTCGCCGCAGACCTCCGCCAGCATCAGCGCGCGAAGATGCGCGCTCACATCGCGCACAAAAACCTGCACCTCGCGGCCCATGCGCATCATCTCGTCAATCAGCCCCAGCGCACCCGCCGCATCCGCGCCGATGAGCATGTCGGCAAAATTGAACAGGAACTGCCTGTCCGACGCGCCCAGCACGCTGAGCACAAGCGCCTCCGTCAGGCCGTGATCGTCCTCCTGCGCGTAGCCAAGACACATGTCCATGATCGACCATGCGTCGCGCATGCCGCCTTCCGCCGCGCGGGCAATGCGCGAAAGCGCGGCGTCGTTGGCTTCAATCCCGCCCTCGGCAAGCGCCACGCGAAGGCGCGCAACGATCTGGGCGGAGGGAATGCGGTGGAAATCAAACCGCTGGCAGCGGGAGAGGATCGTCGCCGGGAGCTTCTGCGGCTCCGTCGTGGCGAGGATGAAGACGACGTAGGACGGCGGCTCTTCCAGCGTCTTGAGCAGCGCGTTGAACGCGCCGGCGGAAAGCATATGCACCTCGTCGATGATGTACACGCGGTATTTTCCCGTCTGCGGCGGATACTTGACCTTTTCGCGCAGATCGCGGATCTCATCCACGCCGTTGTTGCTCGCCGCGTCGATCTCCAGAATATCGAGGCTGTTTTCTTCCGCAAGCGCACGGCAGGTGGGACAATTTCCGCAGGCGTCGCCATTTTCCGGCGTTTCGCAGTTGACCGCGCGGGCGAAGACCTTCGCCGTTGAGGTTTTGCCCGTGCCGCGCGTGCCTGTAAACAGATACGCATGCGCAATACGCCCGCTCGCCACCTGCGAGCGCAGCGTCCTGATCACAGCCTCCTGCCCTACGAAATCGTCAAAAGTTGCCGGACGATACCGGCGGTACAGCGCCTGATAACCCATAGTCAGCCTCCAGGAAAATCAATCATATCGGATTCAGTCTATCACAAAACGGGAAGAATGACAACCGGCTGCAAAAGATCGCGCCTGCCGTCGCTTTCTTGTTTTCGCACACCAAAGGTGCTATAATACCCTTAACAATAAACCGCCAAAGGAGATTGACATATGAAAACCGTAGATCGCTTCCTTCGCTATATCAAGGTGCACACCACCTCCGATCCGGCCTGCACGAGCGCGCCGTCCTCGGCAATCCAGTTCGATCTTGCGCACATGCTGGTCAAAGAGCTGACCGAGATCGGCGTAAGCGACGCGCACGTCGACGAGTTCGGCGTGGTTTATGGCTGGATTCCCGCCACCCCGGGCTGCGAGGACAAGGATGCCCTCGGCTTCATCGCGCATATGGACACCTCCCCCGACTACAGCGGCGAAAACGTGAAGCCGCAGATTTTTGAAAACTACGACGGCGGCGACGTGCTGCTCGCCGGCAGCGGCGACATGTTGACCGTAGCGCAGTTCCCCTCGCTCAAGCAGCTCGTCAGTCAGACGCTCATCACCACCGACGGCACGACGCTGCTGGGCGGCGACGACAAGGCCGGCATCGCGGAAATCATGACCGCCGCGGAGGAAATCATCGCCTCCGGCGCGCCGCACGGCAAGATCTGCATCGCCTTCACCCCGGACGAGGAGGTCGGCGCGGGCGTGGATCACTTTGACGTCGCGAAGTTCGGCGCGAAGTTTGCCTACACGGTGGACGGCGGCTACGACGGGGAAATCGCGTATGAGACCTTCAACGCCTGCAGCGCGGACATTCACATCAAGGGCCTGAGCGTGCATCCGGGCAGCTCGAAGGACACGATGATCAACGCCGCGCTCGTCGCGATGGAATTAAACGCCCTGCTCCCGCCGATGGATACCCCGCGCCAGACGGACAACTACGAAGGCTTCTTCCACCTGCACGCCGTCAAGGGCGATTGTTCCAATGCGGAGATGTTCTACATCATCCGCGATCACAGCCGTGAGATCTTCGAGCAGCGCAAGGAAACCATGCGCCGCGCGGTCGCCGCGATCAATGCACGCTACGGCAGCGAGATCGTCACGCTGACGCTGACGGATACTTATTACAACATGGCGGAGATGATCAAGCCGCATATGCATCTGATCGATAATGCGTTTGAAGCTTGTCGTAAGGCCGGCATGGAGCCGTATACCATCGCCGTGCGCGGCGGTACGGACGGAAGCCGCCTGTCCTATATGGGCCTGCCGACGCCGAACCTGCCGACCGGCGGCTTCGCGTGCCATGGTAAGTTTGAGCATGTCACGATGGAAAGCCTTGAGCGCTGCGCGAAGATGGTCGAATACCTGATGATGGCGTAAAAACCGATTCAATAATGAATCCGACCTATGGTTTTGATCATAGGTCGGATTTTTGTTGCTATTATGCCGAAGGCCAAAGGCGTATGAAGATCTATGCCTTCTTTTTATGAAATTAGAATTGATCAAATTGCTCTTATCGGAAAAAACATATAATTCCTGCCGCTCGATGGGCAAGTGAAGTCATGGACAGCGCCAGCTAAGGCGATATTGTTTTCATTCATATAGTTTATGACATCCGAGAACGTGCTTCCGCTTTCGACCTCTGCACAAAGATACACATAACCCGGAATTGTCCATTTTGTCCATCCTTCCGGCGCCTGCGCATCATCCGCACATTCAACGCCGGCAAGGTATAATCCCTTGCTGAAGTTTTCTTCCCAAGGCTTGAAAGAACGGGAACAATCGGACATTGCACCCCAAGCACCAACCAAATTGCCATTTTCATCCTTCTTGGCTAATGACTGGACTTCATTGAAATGGGAATTTGCACCCTCCCATAGTTTCTGAATAAAGCCTTGGCCATCCATGGTTGAGCCTTCTTTACCAATTACCGAGAACGAGGGTTTTACACGTTTTTCAATTTTCATAAGGTACCTAGCCAATTCAAATTTACTATTTTATTATTCTATCATTCCTCCGTTAGATATGCAAGAACGCCCCAACCACAAGACTGAACCGGCATGCGTTTCACAGTCAAGGAACGTTAAGGGCTACCGCCCTTATGATCCCGCTTGAGGGATTTCATCCCTCAAACTCCCTTCATCGCTTCGCGCGGATCAAAGAAAGTTTCGCTAAACTTGTTGGGAACGTTAAGGGCTGCCGCCCTTATAATCCCGCTTGAGGGATTTCATCCCTCAAACTCCCTTCATCGCTTCGCGCGGCTTAATGTGATTTCCTTATTAACCCAAAAAAACCCGCACGGATTGCTCCATGCGGGGGTGAATGCTTTTATGCGGTTCTCATCATCAGAACGTTTCGTGAACGGTGACGTCCTTATAGCGCGGCATGCCGGTACCAGCCGGAATCAGCTTGCCGATGATGACGTTCTCCTTGAGGCCCAGCAGCGGGTCTTCCTTGCCCTTGATCGCGGCTTCGGTCAGCACGCGGGTCGTCTCCTGGAAGGAAGCGGCGGACAGGAAGGACTCGGTCGCCAGCGCGGCCTTGGTGATGCCCAGCAGGATACGCTTGGCAACGGCCGGACGGCCGCCCGCCATGATCGTCTTCTCGTTCTCCTTCTCGAAGTGGAAGATATCGACCATGGAGCCCGGGAGCATGCTGGTGTCGCCCGCATCCTCGACGCGGACCTTACGCAGCATCTGATGGACGATGACCTCGATGTGCTTATCGCCGATGCCGACGCCCTGCAGGCGGTAGACCATGAGGACTTCCTTGAGCAGGTGCTCCTGAACAGCCTTGACGCCCAGGATGCGCAGCAGGTCGTGCGGGTTGATCTGGCCTTCGGTCAGCTCGTCGCCCGCGACAACGCGGTCGCCTTCCTTGACCTTCAGACGGCTGCCGTAAGCGATCGGATACGCCTTGATGGTGCCTTCGTCGCTGGTGATGAGCAGCTCGCGCTTCTTCTTGTTCTCGCCCAGGGAGATCGTGCCGGAGATTTCCGCCAGCATCGCTTCGCGCTTGGGCTTGCGGGCCTCAAACAGCTCTTCAACGCGCGGAAGACCCTGCGTGATATCCTTTTCGGACGCAACGCCGCCGGTATGGAACGTACGCATGGTCAGCTGCGTGCCCGGCTCGCCGATGGCCTGCGCAGCGACGATGCCGACAGCTTCGCCGATGTTGACGTAGCCGCCGTGCGCCAGATCCTGACCGTAGCACTTGACGCACACGCCGGTCTCGTTGCGGCAGGTCAGGACGCTGCGGATCTGCACGGACTTGATGCCCGCAGCAACGATCGCGTTGCCCTGATCGTAGGAGATCATCTCGTTCACCGGAACGATCACTTCGCCGGTCAGCGGGTTGACGACGTCCTCGGCAGCAACGCGGCCGACAAGGCGGTCAATCAGCTTTTCGATCGGATCGCGCTCGGAACCGATGGCGGTCACGGTGATGCCGCGGATCTTTTCGCGGCGGGAAGCGAAGCAGTCCACCTCGCGGACGATGACTTCCTGAGAAACGTCGACAAGACGGCGGGTCAGGTAGCCAGAGTCAGCAGTACGCAGCGCCGTATCGGACAGCGCCTTACGGGAACCGTGAGAGGACTGGAAGAACTCAAGAACGGTGAGGCCTTCGCGGAAGTTCGCCTTAACCGGCATTTCCAGCGGACGGCCGGTCGGGGACGCCATCATGCCGCGCATGCCGGCGAGCTGGGAAACCTGAGAGATGGAACCACGGGCGCCGGAGTCCGTCATCATACGAATCGGGTTGAAGTCGTCCATGTGGTTCATGATCTTGCTCTTGACTTCGTCCGTCGTCTTGCTCCAGATGGCGACGACGCGCTCATAGCGCTCCTCGTCGGTGAGAAGACCCTTCTTGAACATCTTTTCGATCTGACGGACCTGCTTTTCAGCGGCTTCCAGAATCGGCTTCTTCTCCGGCGGAACGATAACGTCCGCAACGGCGACGGTGACCGCGCCGATGGTGGAGTACTTGTAGCCCATCGCCTTGACGTTGTCAAGCACCTCGGCGGTCTTGGCGACGCCATGCACGCGGAAGCAGTTGTCAACGATGCGGCCGAGCTCCTTCTTGCCGACCTTGGTGTCGATCTCCAGCTCGAACATGTCGTCCAGCGTCTTACGCGGCTTGAAGCCGATGTCCTGCGGGACGTTGCTGTTGAGGATCAGGCGGCCAAGGCTCGTCTCGATCACGCGGCGGTAGGTCTGGCCTTCCCACTCGCGGGAGATACGAACCTTCACCTTCGCCTGCAGGTCGAGCTGACCGGTGAGGTAGGCCATCATGACCTCGTCCTCGTTGGCGAAGATACGGCCCTCGCCCTTGGCGCCCGGACGGATGCAGGAGAGGTAGTAGCAGCCGATAACCATGTCCTGAGACGGGGAGATGACCGGCTTGCCGTCCTGCGGCTTGAGGATATTGTTGGCACAGAGCATGAGGAAACGGGCCTCAGCCTGCGCTTCCATGGAAAGCGGAACGTGAACGGCCATCTGGTCGCCGTCGAAGTCCGCGTTGAACGCGGTACAGGCCAGCGGGTGCAGCTTGATCGCCTTGCCCTCGACCAGGATCGGCTCAAACGCCTGAATGCCCAGGCGGTGCAGCGTCGGCGCGCGGTTGAGGAGCACCGGATGCTCGCGGATAACGCTTTCAAGGATGTCCCACACGACGTTCTCGCCGCGATCGACCATGCGCTTGGCGCCCTTGACGTTGTGCACGAGGCCGGTATTGACCAGGCGCTCCATGACGAACGGCTTGAACAGCTCCAGCGCCATACCCTTGGGCAGACCGCACTGATGCAGCTTGAGCTCCGGACCGACGACGATAACGCTTCGACCGGAATAGTCAACGCGCTTGCCCAGCAGGTTCTGGCGGAAACGGCCCTGCTTGCCGCGCAGGAAGTCAGACAGGGACTTGAGCGCGCGGTTGCCGCTGCCCGTGACCGGGCGGCCGCGGCGGCCGTTATCGATCAGCGCGTCGACAGCTTCCTGCAGCATGCGCTTCTCGTTGCGCACGATGATGTCCGGCGCACCGAGTTCCAGCAGACGCTTGAGGCGGTTGTTGCGGTTGATGACGCGGCGGTAGAGGTCGTTCAGGTCGGAGGTCGCAAAGCGGCCGCCGTCCAGCTGAACCATCGGGCGCAGATCGGACGGCATAACCGGAACCACGTCCAGCACCATCCACTCCGGCTTGTTGCCGCTCATACGGAAGGCCTCGACGACCTCAAGGCGCTTGATCGCCTTAGCGCGCTTCTGGCCCTCGGTCTCGCGCTCGCGTTCCTTCTCGGTCAGCTCGGCGATCTCCTTGCGCAGGCTCACGCTCAGCGCTTCAAGATCCAGCTTCTGCAGCAGTTCCTTGACAGCCTCGGCGCCCATGCCCACGCGCAGCGCGGGCTTGCCGGCCTTGACGTCGGCAACGTAGCTGGGCGCGGTGATCTGCTGACGGTATTCGCCTTCGGTCAGCACGGCGTTGGCACGCAGCGCGGTGCAGCCCGGATCAAGGACGATGTAGGACGCAAAGTAGAGCACCTTTTCAAGGCTGCGCGGAGAGATGTCCAGCAGCGTGCCCATGCGGCTCGGAATGCCCTTGAAGTACCAGATATGAGAAACCGGCGCCGCCAGCTCGATGTGGCCCATGCGCTCGCGGCGAACCTTGGAGCGGGTCACTTCAACGCCGCACTTGTCGCACACGATGCCCCTGTTGCGCACACGCTTGTACTTGCCGCAGTTGCACTCCCAGTCCTTGGTCGGTCCGAAGATGCGCTCGCAGTACAGGCCGTCGCGTTCCGGCTTGAGGGTTCTATAGTTGATGGTCTCCGGTTTGGTCACCTCGCCATGGGACCAGGCGCGGATCTGATCCGGAGAAGCCATGGAAATTTGAATGGAAGACAGATTTGTCAGTTCCGACAAAGGGTGTACACTCCCTTCTTCTTTCAATCAGCCGCCGCCGCGCGCCTCAAAAAACGCGCGGCAGGGCATTGTTACTCAATTACCGGCGACGCAATTACTGGTCGTCCAGATCGTCCAGGGAGATGTCCTCGAAGCTGGGCACGTCGTCGAAGTCAAACAGTTCCTCGTCACCAACGAAGTCCGCGGTGTCCTCGTCGCCGTCCTCGTCGTCCGCGGGAACCGGCTCATGCGCGGTTTCCGGCGCGACGTCGCTGCTGCGCTCGAAGGTCTCATCCTCGTCCTCGAGTTCCTTGATGACGATCTCATTGTGATCAGCGTCAAGCACCTTGACGTCAAGGCTCAGGGACTCAAGCTCCTTGATAAGGACCTTGAAGGACTCCGGAACGCCCGGCGCCGGGATGTTCTTGCCCTTGACGATCGCCTCGTACGCCTTCACGCGGCCCACGATATCGTCGGACTTGACGGTGAGGATTTCCTGCAGGGTGTTGGCTGCGCCGTACGCTTCCAGCGCCCAGACTTCCATCTCGCCGAAGCGCTGGCCGCCGAACTGCGCCTTGCCGCCCAGCGGCTGCTGGGTAACCAGGGAGTAGGGACCGGTGGAACGGGCATGCATCTTGTCGTCGACAAGGTGGTGCAGCTTGAGGTAATGCATGTAACCGACGGTAACCGGGTTATCGAACTGATCGCCCGTACGGCCGTCGTAGAGGACGGTCTTGCCGTCGCGGCGCTTGCCGCCCATTTCAAGGGCATTCTGGATCTGCTCGAAGGTCGCGCCGTCAAAGTCCGGCGTGGCGATGTGCCAGCCAAGGGACTTGGCCGCCATACCAAGGTGCATCTCCAGAACCTGGCCCAGGTTCATACGGGACGGAACGCCCAGCGGGTTAAGCACGATCTGCAGCGGCGTGCCATCCGGCAGGAACGGCATGTCTTCCTTGCGCATGACGCGGGAAACAACGCCCTTGTTGCCGTGACGGCCTGCCATCTTATCACCGACGGAGATCTTTCTCTTCTGCGCGATATAGACGCGGACCATGCGGTTGACGCCCGGGGACAGCTCGGAATGATCCTTGCGGTCAAACACCTTGACGTCCACGATGATGCCTTCTTCACCGTGCGGAACCTTCAGGGAGGTATCGCGCACCTCGCGCGCCTTCTCGCCGAAGATCGCGCGCAGCAGGCGCTCTTCCGCCGTCAGCTCGGTTTCGCCCTTCGGGGTGACCTTGCCAACGAGGATGTCGCCCGGGTGCACCTCGGCGCCCACGCGGATGATGCCGTCGGCATCCAGATCCTTGAGCGCGTCGTCGCCGACGTTGGGCAGGTCGCGGGTGATTTCTTCCGCACCCAGCTTGGTGTCGCGCGCTTCGCACTCATACTTCTCGATGTGGATGGAGGTGAAGACGTCCTTCTGCACCAGTTCTTCGCTGAGCAGGACGGCGTCCTCGTAGTTGTAGCCTTCCCACGTCATGAAGCCGATGAGAATGTTGCGGCCCAGCGCGATTTCGCCGTGGTCGGTGGACGGGCCGTCAGCGATGACGTCGCCCTTCTTCACCTTCTCGCCCGCGCTCACGATCGGACGCTGGTTGATGCAGGTGCCGGTGTTGGAACGCATGAACTTGTTGAGCTTATAGGTATGGCACTCGTGCAGCTCATCCTCAATGACGATGGAGTCAGAAGAAACCTTCTTGACGAAGCCGTCATGACGGGAGATGGCGCAGGCGCCGGAGTCCTTGCCGGCCTTGTACTCGATGCCGGTGGCGACGAATGCCGCTTCCGGACGCAGGAGCGGAACGGCCTGACGCTGCATGTTCGCGCCCATCAGCGCGCGGTTTGCGTCGTCATGGTCAAGGAAGGGGATCATCGCCGTCGCAACGGAAATCACCTGACGCGGAGACACGTCGACGTAGTCGATGCGGGCGGGTTCAACGCTCTGAACGTCGGCACGAACGCGCGCAACGATGCGGTCGTTGAGGAAGTAGCCGTTTTCATCCAGCTGCTCCTTCGCCTGCGCGATGTAGCAGCCATCCTCCTCGTCAGCGGCGAGGTAGACGATGTCGTTGGTCACGCGCGGCTTGTCGCCGGTGCGGTCGATGATGCGGTACGGCGCCTCGATGAAGCCGTATTCATTGATGCGCGCATAGGTCGCAAGGCTGCCGATCAGACCGATGTTCGGACCTTCCGGCGTCTCAATCGGGCAGATACGCGCATAGTGAGAGTAGTGAACGTCTCGCACTTCGAAAGAAGCACGGTCGCGGTTCAGACCGCCCGGGCCCAGCGCGGAAAGACGGCGCTTGTGGGTCAGGCTGGCCAGCGGGTTGGGCTGGTCCATGAACTGGGACAGCTGAGAAGATCCGAAGAACTCCTTGATCGCCGCGGAAACCGGGCGGATGTTGATGAGCTCCTGCGGCTTAACCTCGCTCTGGTTCTGAACGCTCATGCGCTCGCGGACCACGCGCTCAAGGCGTGCAAGGCCGATGCGGATCTGGTTCTGCAGCAGCTCGCCCACGCTGCGCAGGCGGCGGTTGCCCAGATGGTCGATATCATCGGTGGTGCCCACGCCATAGGGCAGGCTCAGCAGGTAGCTGATGGACGCCACGATGTCGTCGATGAGGATGTGCTTGGGCATGAGGGCGGCGTGGTTTTCACGCAGCAGGAGCGTGCGGCCCTGCGCGTCCATGCCTTCCTGCTCGGCGGTCTCAAGAAGCTGCTTGAGCGTCGGCAGGTGAACCATCTCGTTGATGCCCGCGGTTTCGATGGTTTCCGCGTCCAGCCACGCCTTCGCATCGACAAAGTTGTTGCCGATGACGCGGACTTCGCGGTCTTCCAGCGTCAGATAGACCTCGTTGACGCCGGCGTCCTGAATACGCTTGGCCATCGGATCGGTCTTGGCGCCCGGAATGCGCTTGCCGGCCTCGATGATCACCTCGCCCGTGGTCGGGTCGATGACGTCCTTGGCCACGACATGACCGCGGATGCGGCTGGCGATAGCAAGCTTCTTGTTGTACTTATAGCGGCCCACGCGCATCATATCGTAGCGCTTGGGATCAAAGAAGGTGGAGCGCAGCAGCTTGTCCGCAGAATCCACCGTGCCGACCTCGCCCGGGCGCAGACGGCGGTAGATTTCCATCAGGCCGCCTTCAACGCTCTTGCTGTCCGTGCTGGTGCGGGAACGACGGGTGCCGTCGTCGCCGCCGTCGCGGGCCATGGTCGCCTCAAGCTTCTCGTCATGGCCGAGCAGCTCGTAGATCTGCTCGTCCGTGCCGTAGCCAAGGGCGCGCAGGAGGCTGGTGACCGGCAGCTTGCGCGCGCGGTCAACACGGACCCAGATGACGTCGTTGGAGTCGATTTCATACTCCAGCCACGCACCGCGGCTGGGGATCACCTGCGTATCGAACAGGTGCTTGCCCGCCTTGTCAATGCTCTCGCGATAGTACACGCCCGGAGAACGGACCAGCTGGCTGACGATAACACGCTCGCCGCCGTTGATGATGAAGGTGCCGTCCTCGGTCATCAGCGGGAAATCGCCCATGAAGACCTTGGATTCCTTCACTTCGCCCGTCTCATTGTTGGTCAGGCGAACCGTCACATAAAGCGCAGTGGCATAAGTCATGTCGCGTTCGCGGCATTCCTCCAGCGTATACTTCGGCGTGGCGTCCAGCGAATAATCGATAAACTCCAGCTTCAGATTGCCATTGAAATCATAAATAGGAGAAACATCATTGAGAACCTCGCGCAGGTCCTCTCTGAGAAAACGCTCGTAAGAATTCTTCTGAATCTCAATCAGATCGGGCATATCCACCACTTCGTCGATGGAGGCAAAACTCTTGCGGATTCTGCCCTTGCCCAGTTCTACGTCGTGAACTCCGACGTACTTCATGATCTCAGCTTCTTCGCGTACGTCGCGACCGGTAACCATGAATGCCATCACCCCTAACTTATCTAAGCCTTACAAAGGTATATGCAGCAACAAGCAATCCGCCTTGAACTGCCCATTGCCAAACAGCCCAAAGCGTTGTACAATGACGATAGGACGCATCGCCCGTCGAGCGGACGCACGTTGCCTATTGTGCATACTGATGCAATATAGTATTGTATCCTCTTTTGAAAGTCCTGTCAAGCATTTCCGTTCATTTTCTTCGGTTTTTTTCTGAACTCTGTACATTTTCGTAAGATTTCATCGATTTTCACCGCTTGACAAGCGGCTTTTTTAATTATTCCTGAAAAAACAGGCGTCCTCTTTCCCATAGGCAGCGGGAAGAAAGGACGCCTGTTTCAATTACACCATCTTAAGTATGCCGATAATCAGTATAATCAGCGAAATAATCACAATTGCCGCCGGAGCGAACGCACCAACGATGCCAACAACCCCCTCTGCCGCTCCGCTCAGATCAAATTCACACATTCCGAGGGTGAAGAGGAGCACAATATACAACGTTGTGGAAAACAGCGGCTTTACCAGTACGCCTGGAATCAGCATCATGATCGGCGGTAATACACCGCCGCCAAAGAGGCTTGTCGAAATCAGCCCAATTACGCCGATACCAAGCACGATTCCCGTACCAATATATAAGATTTCATCAATCTTATCATAGCCCTCCCAGCTCTTGAACTTCTCAAGCAGCAGAATACATGCAATCATGAAGACCATTTCCAGCAGAATCTTCGTTACGATACTCTTTACATTGGCCAGCAGATCCTCGTCTCCCCATCCCGTCATGATCCTGACCACCCAATTGGCAACCTTGAAAAACAGCTTGCCCAGCACTTCGCTCATCACCATCAGCAGATAGCAATCCACAAAGTTCACCAGCGCATCCCACGGTTTATTCTCAATCAGAATGATGATCGAACCATAATCCATCATGTCTCCGACAAAAGGAATACTCTGCGCCAGCCAGTTTGCCGCCGTATGCACCGGTGCAACCCACATGAGCACAATGACCAGGATGATCAGCCACAGCGCCGATTTTGCGCTTTCACCCAGACCCTTCAGCTTTAAGCCAAAGGTACGAAACAATCCCAGAAGAAGAAGCACCAGCCCCAGAAACAGTATGCCTTTGTGCACGCCGTACTTTGTGACCCAAGCCATCATATTCATAAAGAAATCCATTTGCATCCTCCTGCGTATTTCAGATTGTCTTCTCCCTTATTCAAGCATCGCCGCCGCGCCCAGCGAATACAGCGTCTGTTCGTCCGCCTGCGCCGCAAGCAGGTAGACCCTGTTCCCCTCCCGCGCAGCCAGCATGCTCACCTCGCCCTTTCTTTCCAGAACGGCATCCAGTCCGGCAAGAGAAAATCCCGTAACCAGCTGCGGGGAAAAGCTTTCCTCCGCCAGCATCGCCAGATACGCGGCGGGAAACGCGCTCACCGCCGTCACCTGCGTATTTTCCACCACATACGTCCGCGAAACCACGCGGCAAAGCTCTCCGCCGCGCAGCTCGTCCCGAACGCTTTCCTCCTGCGCTTCGCCGGGGAGCGAAAGCAGCGGCCCCGGAAAGAGCGAAGCCGTTTCCGCCGAAGAGCCCAGCGGCGCGGCGGTCGCCTGCTGCGCCGGCGCCGCCTCCACGACCTGGCCGCCCAGCTGATAGACCATCACCCCGTAGAACAGCACGCCCAGCACCAGCGCACAGACAAAGCCCAGCGCAACGGAAAGCGCCCATGCCAGACCGCGTTTCTTCCTCTTTTTCATGATCACAGCCCCTTTGCAGGAGAAATTCCATCAATATGAACCAGTATACCACAGATTTCCCTTTGCTTGCATCAGCAGGACGAAATTGTTCGGCAGATGCAAAGCAAAAAAACAGACGGCCGAGTCACCCCGCTTTCAAATCGGGCGCGAATCAACCGTCTGGTTTTTTATTTCAGCAATTGGGCTGCCGCTGCAATCTGCTCGGGGACGTTGTCCCTAAGCCCCTGCAAGGGACATTATCCCTTGACCCTTCTTCGCTTCGCGCGGTATTAAGAAAGGTTGGCATCAAACGGATTTATTCCGTTTTCTCTCCCGCCACATAATCGGCGAACTGGCGCGCAATGCGCGGGGAGCAGCCGTTGTGGCTGACCGTCCACGCGCGGGCCTTGGGCATGAGCTCTTCCCAGTCGTATTCAATGCCCCTGGCGTCAAGCAGCGCGCGGCAGATGGTGAAGTATTCCTCCTGCGTGGGCGCGGCGAACGTCAATCGCAGATCGAAGCGGTCGGCAAGGGAGAACTTTTCTTCCAGCGTGTCTCGCTCGTTGACATCGTCCTGCCGCTCGGAAAAGCGCTGGCGGACGATGTTGCGCCGGTTGCTCGTCGCATAGACCACGACGTTCTGCGGGCGGGATTCCAGCCCGCCCTCCAGCACCGTCTTAAGCGCCGTGTATTCCGGGCAGGAATCGTTGAAGGCAAGATCGTCCACGAAGACGATGAACTTGCCCGGCTGCTCGCGCAGGATGGAAAAGATCGTCGGCAGGTTGGTCAGATGCGCCAGCGGCACCTCGACAATGCGCAGTCCCTCCAGCCAGAAGTTCTGCAGCAGCGCCTTGACCGTCGCGCTCTTGCCCGTTCCCTTGTCGCCGTAAAGCAAAACGTTGCACGCCTGTTTGCCGTCGAGCAGCCGGCGCGTGTTTTCCACCAGCACGCCGCGCTCGCGCTCATAGAGCACCATGTCTTCAAGGCGGATGGGGTCGGGCTTATCGATGCCGCGCAGACCCAGCGGGTATTTTTCGCTCACGCCGACCCATGTGCTGCCCGGACAGCGCGCAAACAATCCGCTGCCGTGACGGCGGAAAAACGCCGCGACATCCCGTGCGCCGCCGTGCGAGAGCATGCACAGCTTTGCGCGCGGATCAAACCTCGCGTCGTCCATCGCCGGTTCCCACATGGGCAGGCGCGCCGCCATCTTGCCGGAAAGCCCGGCGCGCTCGCAAAGGAGCAGCAGCATCGCCGGTTCGATGGCTACCATGCGCCCCAGCGCCTCAAGATCGTGAGAAAGCGCGTTCATCAGGCTGTAGGGCAGTTCACCCGCATCAAGGCGGGCGCACATGCGCGCCGCCGCGCTGTCTTCATAAAGCACAGCCTCCAGCGCCTCGCGCACAAATCCGCCGCGTCCCTTCGCCGCAGACGTCAGCCACGCCTCATAGACCGCGCAGTAGGCCTGCGTCAGCCACTCGGGATCGCAGCCGTCCTTGGCGCAGGCGCAAAGCAGCGTGCTCAGCGCGTCCAGCGCAGGGTTTTTCCAGACATGACGCAGCGCAGTCATGCACTTGAGATCCATCTCCAGTTCGCGCAGCTCGTGAATGTCCATAAGATATTCCTCTTTATCTTTGAGTATGAGCGTGAGACGCCTCCGGCTGCGGCCGGAGACCTCATCCGCCCCTGACGGGGCACCTTCCCCAAAGGGGAAGGCTTTTATTCCGCAAAGCCCAAGCCTTCCCCTTTGGGGAAGGTGGATCGCCGAAGGCGAGACGGATGAGGTCCCGCCCGCAGGCGACATTACATACGCTCAGGCGCCTCCACACCGATGAGGTAAAGACCCGTCTTGATCACGTCGCGCACAGCGCTCGTCAGCGCAAGGCGCGCAGCCGTGCCGGCAGCGTCGTTTTCATCCATGATGCGGTGCTCGAAGTAATACTTGTTGTACGCCTGTGCAAGGGAGGTGGTGTGGCGGGTAATCATGGACGGCTCGTTGGCGTCCATGGCCTTGCGCACAATCTCCGGGAAGCGGGCGATGAGCATCAGCACATCCAGCGCCTCGTCGTCGGTCATGCCGGAGAAGTCCGCATTCTCCATGGTCATGCTGGCCGCCTCCGCCTTGCGCAGCACAGAGCAGCAGCGCGCGTGGGTGTACTGCACATACGGACCGGTCTCGCCCTCAAAGCTGAGCGCACGATCCCAGCAGAAGTCGATATCCTTGATGCGGTCGTTGTGCAGATCGAAATACACAACGGCGCCCACGCCGATCTGGCGGGCAACCTCGTCCTTGTTGGGCAGGTTCGGGCTCTTCTCTTCGATGATCTCGCGCGCCTTTTCAATCGCCTTGTTGAGCAGATCCTCAAGATAGACGACAAAGCCCTCGCGGGTGGACAGCGCGCGGCCTTCGTAGGAAACCATGCCGAACGCCACATGCTCCATGCCCTTGCTCCAGTCGCCGTGACCCATCAGGTCAAGGATCTTGAAGAGCTGCTTGAAGTGCAGGTTCTGCTGGTAGGCGACGACGTAAAGGCACTTATCAAACTTGTATTCGTTGTGGCGGTAGAACGCGGCGGCAAGATCGCGGGTGATATAGAGCGTCGCGCCGTCGCTGCGCAGCACCAGCGCCGGGGGCATGTTGTAGGAGTCGAGATTGACGACCTGCGCGCCCTGAGATTCAACCAGCAGGTTCTTTTCGCGCAGCTCGGCGACAACCGGTTCCATCTTGTCGTTGTAGAACGCTTCGCCGTTGTAGGAATCAAAGCTCACGCCCAGCAGGTCGTACACGCGCTGGGTATCCTTGAGGGTGACCGCCTTGAACCAGGAGAAGATCTCCAGCGCTTCCGCGTCGCCATCCTCGATCTTCTTAAACCAGGAGCGGCCCAGATCGTCAAGGCTGGGATCCTTTTCCGCTTCAGCGTGGAACCTGACATACAGATCGACCATCGCCTGCACGCCGCCGCGCTCAACCTCTTCACGGTTGCCCCAGAGCTTATACGCCGCAACCATCTTGCCGAACTGGCTGCCCCAGTCGCCCAGATGGTTGATGCCCACGGTCTTATAGCCGTTGAAATCGTAGATGCGCTTGAGCGCATGGCCGATCATCGTCGTGGACAGATGGCCGATGTGGAAGCGCTTGGCGATATTGATGGAGGAATAGTCAAGGCAGACCGTCTTGCCCTCTCCCACGGTGCTGGAGCCCCAGCGGCCCGGATTCGCCAGCACGGCTTCCACGATGTTCTTGGCCAGACAGCTGCGGCTCAGGAAGATATTGAGATAGCCGCCGACCACCTCGACGTGATCGATCGTCTCGCACGCGCACTTGGGCGCGAGCGCCGCCGCGATCATCGGCGGGCCCTTGCGCAGGGTCTTGGCAAGACGGAAGCACGGCAGCGCAAAATCGCCCATCTTCTTATCCGGCGGCAGTTCCAGCATCGCAGCGATTTCCTCGCAGGTCAGGCTGCAGCCCTCAAAGCACTCGAGCGCAGCGTCGGCAATCGCCTTGGCGATGATCTGTTTCATATCCATATAAGGGATCTCTCCTTGCACATATAATCGTCATTGGATAAAGGTTTACATTTTATTGTAACAGAAGAAGCGGAAAAACACAAGGGCGCAGCGTCGCATTGACAAGCAGCGCCGCGCCATGTTATCCTGTGTTCAATTCGTTTTTGCAAGTCAAGAAGGAAAGGGGCATCCGGCATGAAGCAACGCACAGGCAGCAACCGCCTTTCTTCCTGCGCGCTGATGTGCGCGCTGCTTTGCGTTTGTTCCCAGATCATGCTCCCGTTTCCGGGCGTTCCGGTCAACATGGCGCTCTTCGCGGTGCATCTTTCCGCGCTGCTGCTGGGTTCCGGGTGCGCAGCGGCGTCCACACTGACATATCTGGCGCTGGGCGCGTGCGGCGTGCCGGTGTTTGCCGGTTTTGCCTCCGGACCCGCGGCGCTGCTTGGCCCGACGGGCGGCTTTCTTCTGTCCTATCCGCTGTGCGCGCTGCTCACGGGCTTCCTTTCCCGCCGGGCGGACTGCTCCGCGCTTCGGGCGTCTTCCGCCGCGCTGGCCGGCATGCTTGTGTGCGCCGCCGTCGGCATTCCATGGTTCATGCTCTATTCCGGCACAGCGCCATCCGTCTCCTTTTTCCTCTGGTGGCTGGTATATCTGCCCGGGGATTTGCTCAAGATTCTTCTTGCCGTCGCATTATCCCGCCGGCTGCGCGGGCCGCTCAGACGCCTTGGGCTGTGATTCTTTGCAGAGTAGAATCAAGTCTGATGAAATGGCAGCCTGCGGGCAAAGACCGAAAAACTCACTGATGAATAACCATAGAACGGCAACCGGCCGCACACCAATCAATGTGCAGCCGGTTTTCTATTTGTCTTTATTTTCTGTCCTTCACCATGGAAAGCGCGATGCGCTTTTTCTTTACATCCACGTCGACCACCCACACAGTCACCACGTCGCCCACGGATACCGCCTCGCTGGGATGCTTAATGAAGCGCTCTGCCATGCGGGAAATATGCACCAGACCGTCCTGATGGACGCCGATATCCACAAACGCGCCGAAATCGATCACGTTGCGCACGGTGCCGGTCAATTCCATCCCCGGCTTCAGGTCGTTCATGTCCAGCACATCGCTGCGCAGCACCGGCGCAGGCAGATCCTCTCGCGGATCGCGTCCGGGCTTTTCAAGCTCTCGCGCGATATCCTCAAGCGTCATCACGCCGATGCCCAGCTCCTGCGCCAGCTTATCCGCGCCCTCGCCTTCAACGCGGGCAGCAATGCCGTCGATGCCGCCGCGCCTTAAATCCTTCACATCATAGCCAAGGCGCTCCATCAGCGCCTTCGCCGCGGGATAGCTCTCCGGATGCACCGCCGTCGCGTCCAGCGGATTGCTTCCGCGCACGCGCAGGAAGCCGGCGCACTGCTCAAAGGCCTTGGGGCCAAGCTTGGGCACCTTCTTGAGCTGGGCGCGGGAGGCGATGCCGTTTTCATCGCGATAGGCGACGATGTTTTCCGCCAGCTTTTCCCCGATGCCCGCGACATGGGTTAAAAGCTGCGCGGACGCGGTTTCAACATCCACACCGACGCTGGAAACGCAGCTTTCCACCACGCCGGACAGCGTCCTTTCCAGCTCCGCCTGCTTGAGATCATGCTGGTACTGCCCCACGCCGATGGCCTTGGGATCGATCTTCACCAGCTCCGCCAGCGGATCCTGCATGCGCCTTGCGATGGAGATCGCGCTGCGCAGCGTCAGGTCGTAATCCGGGAATTCCTTCACCGCCAGCTTGCTGGCGGAATAGACGCTTGCGCCGGCCTCGCTGACGATCATGTACTTAACGCCTGGCGTTTCCCTGATGAGTTCCGCAATAAACGCCTCGCTCTCCCGGGAGGCCGTGCCGTTGCCGATGGCAATCGCGGTGACATGGTGGCGGCGGATCATGGAAAGAATCTGCCGCTTCGCCGCTTCCTTCGCGCGGTCCTGTCCGGGGAGGGTGAAATGGCCGACGCCGGTTTCCAGCACCTTGCCCGTCGCATCCACGACGGCGAGCTTACAGCCCGTGCGATAGCCCGGATCGACGCCCAGCGTCACATGACCGCTGATGGGCGGCTGCATGAGCAGCTGCGCAAGGTTTTCGCCGAAAACGCGGATGGCGCCCTCATTGGCCTTATCGGTCAGTTCGCTGCGGATTTCGCGTTCCAAAGACGGCTCGATCAGCCGCTTCCATGCATCCTTCGCCGCCTCGCGCACCTGTTCGCAGCACTTGCCCGGCGGGTCGATCACCGCGCGGCAGATCGTCTGGTGCGCCAGCGCCTCGTCGATTTCCACGGACACTCTGAGCCATTCCTCGCGTTCGCCGCGGTTAAGCGCCAGCACACGATGCCCCGCGGCGCGCATGACCGGCTCCTTATAATCCTTATACTGTCCGTAAACGTGCTCGCCTTCTTTTGCTTCCACGCTGCGCAGCACGCCCACGCGGCGAACCAGCGCACGCAGGGACGCGCGGATATTCGCGTCGTCGCTGATCTGCTCGGCGATGATATCGCGCGCCAGCTGCAGCGCGGTCTCCGCGTCGGGGATATCCTGTTCGGGATTGATATATGCCTGCGCAAGCACAAAGGGATCGTCGCGGTCGCGCTGGGCAAAGATCGCCTCCGCCAGCGGTCCTGCGCCCTTTTCCCGGGCGATCATGGCGCGGGTGCGGCGCTTTTGCTTGTACGGGCGGTAGATATCCTCCAGCTCTGCCAGCGTCGCGCAGGCGGAAAGCGCGGCGGTGATTTCCGGCGTCAGCTTTCCCTGCTCCTCAATCGCCTTTTCAATCTGCTCGCGGCGCTTATCCAGGCTGCGCAGGTATTCAAGCCGTTCGCCGATCTCGCGCAGCTTCTGGTCGTCCATGGCGTTATGGCGCTCTTTTCTGTATCGCGCGATGAACGGGATGGTATTGCCCTCGTCGAGCATTTCGATGATGTTGTTGATAATGGACAACTCAACCGAAAACTCGGTTGAGAGAATGGATGAGATATTCATGGTGACTCCTTTATCAGATACTGCTCCAGTAGGTGTTGCGCACACCGCAGCTAAAAACCTCATCCGTCACGGCTACGCCGTGCCACCTTCCCCAAAGGGGAAGGCTTAATGAGCGCTTTACAGAAAATATGAAAGTACACAAACTCGCTTAAAACCGCAACACATGCCTTCCCCTTTGGGGAAGGTGGATTTGCCGAAGGCAAAGACGGATGAGGTCCCCGCGCCGCGCCAGTCTATATTTACAGCACAATCACTTCAAGATCGTTGGGGACGTAGAGATCGCCGTCATAGCTTTCCCGCGCCTCGGCGGTATACAGCGCCTTGCGCTGCGCATAGTTGCGGTCCTCCGTATGCCACAAAACGACATGCGGAATGGAAAGCTCCGCCGCCAGCTTCGCCGCGTCGGCTACGGTGGAGTGGTTCTTTTCGTAGGGCTTGAAGATATCCGCATGCGCAAGCAGGCAAAACGCCTCGCACAGCAGCCAATCGCTTCCCTCGACATACGGCTTGGTCACCGGGTTATACGGCTCGTCGCCAAGGCAGGTCAGCTTCTTCCCGCTTTCAAGCGTGAGGGTGAAGCCAAACTGCAAAAGCTTCGTGGAATGGATGTCAAAGAACGTCGTTTCATAGCCCGCAAGCGTCGCCTTCATGCCGTCCTCAATATCATGCATGAAGATGCGCTTGCCCATATGCACAAGCATCTTCTTTTGCAGCATGAGCTTTGAGATCATTTCAATGCCCTCGCGCACGGACGCATGGCAGTAGATGTGGAGCTCGCCCTCGTATTTGCCGGCATTCATCATCGTCATGATCTTGCGCAGCACCCACACGACGCCGTTGAGGTGATCGGGATGGGCATGGGTGATGAACAGATCGTGAACGCGCGCAAAGCTCAGGTTTGCATCCTCCATCTGGCGCAGGATGCCATTGCCGCCGCCGGCGTCCACCAGCAGGATGGACGCATCGTTTTCAATCGCAAAGCAGGTATTATAGCATCGGGTCGCCAGCGCATAGCCCGTACCCAGAACGTGCAGCTTTTCCATGGGGATACCTCCATTGGCATAAATGCAGAATTTCAGATACATTATACGACATCCATTCGGGAAGAACAAGAAAAAAAGCGGGCTGTGCACGTCCCTATACCCGAAGCACTCCGCGCCCCCTGTTTCTGCTGCGTACGCGGCCGATGGTTTTCACGCAATTTTTTATAGAAAATAAGCCTTCCCCTTAACGGGAAGGCTGAATGTGCTGTTTGGGGAATCAGCTGAGGATTTCGCCCGCCTCAATCGCCATGATCTGGTCGATGCGGCGCTGATGGCGGCCGCCCTCAAATTCCGTCGTCAGGAAGATCTCGGCAATCATGCGGCCAAGATCCACGCCGACCACGCGCGCGCCCATGGCGAGCATGTTGGCGTCGTTGTGCTTGCGGGTCATCTTCGCGCTGTAGCAATCGGAGCAGCAGGCGCAGCGGATGCCTTCCACCTTATTGGCTGCCATGGAGATGCCGATGCCCGTGCCGCAGCACAGGATGCCGCGCTCGCATTCGCCGCTGGAAACGGCGCTCGCCGCGCGCTGGGCAAAGACGGCATAGTCGCAGCTGTCGGTGGTGTAGGTGCCATAGTCCTTGTATTCAAGGTTCATTTCTTCAAGAAGGGCGATGATTTCCTTCTTGAGCGGGAGTCCCGCGTGGTCGCTTCCAAGTGCAATCATGGTCTTTCCTCCTGTATCATGTAAGCTTGATGTTAATCGATGAAATCTTCCGGGCGCAGCGGCTGGCGGCGCATGGACTCGGTATCGCCCGATTCCTCCTGTGCCTCATGCTCGGCGGTATGATCCGTGAAGACGAGGTTTTTCAGCTGCTCACGGCTGACGACGGTATTTGTACCCATGCATGCGCTGCAGCGGAACAGGCATTCCGGACAGACGCAGGCAATACGAATTCCTTCGGACTGAATCATATAGGCGCCGCATTCGGGGCATCCGCATCTCATAGGCTTTCCTCCTGTTCATCCGCCATCGGCGGAAGTTTCATCCTCGCGCTGCATCGCTCGTAAATCTCCCGGTCTTCCGCCCGGGTGGAAAGCGCGCGGAATTCGTAACCGTTCTCACGGTAGAACGCGATCAGATCGGGCAGCATCCAGCGCGTGCGCTTGATGCCCTCATGCGCAAGGAGGATGACAACCTCCTGGTCGCCCGTCGTTTTGACGGCCTTCTCATACAGCTCCTTAGCATTCTTACTGCCGTCTGTGTCCGACGTCTGCGCATTCCAGTCAAACCATGCGCACCCTGCCTCCACAATCGCATCCCGCATCTTCGGCTTATAGCCCGTGCTGCCGCCAGGGAAACGATACAGATCCGTCTCAAACGCCGGATCGACATACTCCCGCATGATCTTCAAAAACCCGATGTAGTCTCGGCTGACGGTATCGTTATGCGTCTTGAGCGAGCTGACAGAATGATACACCGAATGGCAGCCGATCGCATAGCCCGCGTCATAGACCATGCGCGCCTCCTGCGGAAAGGTGCGCACCTTCTGTCCCACGAAGAAGAACGTCGCCGGGACGTTTTCCCTTTTGAGTATCTCCAGCAGCTCAGGCGTATCCGCCTTGGGCCCGTCGTCAAAGGTGAGGTACACGACCTTCCGCGGCATCTGCGCAAGCGCCGCGCAGGCAAAGACCGCAAGCAGCACCGCAAGCGCCGCGCACACAATCCGCTTCATTCTCATCCGCCTCTTTTCTGCGCGTTAAAGCAGCTTCTTATGCGTGAATGTCCGCTTTCCTGCGGCAAAGTCCGCAACGATATCGCCGCTGCCGCTGAGCAGGTATTTATAGGAACACAGTCCCTCCAGCCCCATCGGGCCGCGCGCGTGAAGCTTGCCGGTGGCGATGCCGACCTCCGCGCCGAAGCCGTAGCGGTAGCCGTCGGCAAAGCGCGTGGAGCAATTGCGGTATACGCCCGCGGAATCGACCAGCGCAGCGAATTTCTCCGCCGCTGCGTCGTTCTCCGTCACAATCGCATCGGTATGGTGGGAGCCAAAGCGGTTGATGTGGGCGATGGCTTCCTCGATGGAATCGACGATCTTCACGGCGAGGATTTTGTCGGAATACTCCGCCCGCCAGTCCTCATCCGCCGCAGCCTGACAGGGAATGCCCGGCATGAGCGTCTGTGCGCGCGCATCCGCACGCAGCGCGACGCCCGCAACATGCAGCGCGGCAGCGACGGCAGGCAGCGCATGCTGCGCGGCGTCCTTATGGACAAGCAGCGTTTCAATCGAATTGCACGCGGCGACATACTGCGTCTTGGCGTCCACGGCGATTCTCGCCGCCATCTGCGCGTCGCATCCGGCGTCCAGATACAGATGGCACACGCCGTCGCTGTGCCCGAGCACAGGAATGCGGCTGTTGTCCATGATATAGCGCACAAAGGCGTTGGAGCCACGCGGAATGATGAGGTCGATGTACTCATCCATGGAGAGCATCTGGGACACTTCCTCGCGGGAGGTCAAAAGACCCATGAACCCTTCGGGCAGACCGGCCTTCACCGCCGCCGCCTCCATCGTTTCAAACAGGATCTGATTGGAGCGCATCGCCTCGCGGCCGCCCTTGAGCACAACGGCATTGCCGCTCTTGATGCAAAGGCCGGCGATCTGCACCAGCGCATCCGGCCGGGACTCAAAGATCACGCCGACCACGCCCATCGGGCAGGCAACGCGCGTGAGCGTCATGCCCTCGGCCAGCTCGGTTTTCAGCTGCACCTTGCCGACCGGATCCTCCATCGCCGCCAGATCGCGAAGACCCGCGCACACGTCGCGCAGCTTTCCTGCGTCGAATTTCAGGCGCTTGAGGCTCGGCGCGGCAAGCCCTTCCGCCTGTGCCTGCGCCATATCCTGCGCGTTGGCGTCAAAGATCTCCTGCGCGCGTCCCTCCAGCGCATCCGCCGCAGCAAGAAGCGCCGCATTTCTCATTTCCGCCGGCGAGGCAGCAAGCAGGAAGCTGGCTTCCTTTGCGCAAGCGGCAATCTCTTTCGCCGATATATTACTCATACAGGTTCGCATGCAGCAAAGCGCGCATGGCCTCCGCGTCCGCGGTCAGCGGATCGGTCGTTACGATCTGCTCCTCAGCGGGCAGAAGCAGCTCGCGCCTGTCGCTGCCGCCCTGCACGGCGCTGACCAGCGTCACGGCATTGAGCGCGTTGAGGTTGGTATCCATGGACTTGAGCAGCTTTGAGCCAAGGCCCATCATGTCCGTGATGTTGCCGCTGTGCAGCCCCTGATAGAGCAGCTGCATCAGCGCATCGTAGCCGCGGCTGCGCGCCGGGCTGTCGCTGTCAAGGCGCAGGCGGATATAGGTCAGGATATCCTCGCCGGTCAGGTGGTTGATGCCCTCCCACGTGCCCAGCGCAGCGGCTTCCTGCGCGTCGTACTGCATATTGAGCGTGCCGACGTTTTCAACAAGTTCCGGCAGAACGTTGATGTCCAGCGCAACATACGTGTTGATATTCAGGGAAAGCAGGCTGTTGATCGTGGAAACCGCCAGCAGACCCTTGCTCTTTTTGTCGCCCATCATGTAGACGTCCTTGAGCGCAGCCTCGCCGCCCTTGGTGACATTGACGATCATATTGCCGTCAAGGCGCGTCATGACCGCGCGGCCCGTCTTGGAGTTGATGCCCGCGAGCATAATGGTATCCGTCTGATCGCCGTCCTGCAGAAGAATCAGCACGTTGGTCACGTTCTGATCAAGGCCCTTGACGACATTCAGGTCCTTCCGGGTGATGCTGATCTCCGCCAGCGCAGTCACGCAGGAAAGCGTCAGCAGGAGCGCAAGCGCGATGAGCGCAATTCTCTTCGTCATCTGTTTTCTCCTTATCTTACGGCATTACTTTTTCTTAAAGATGAAAAGCTTGGAAAACACGTAGTTGGCGATGATGACCAGAATGTTGATGAGCAGCTTCATCACCAGGTCGTGCATGCCCAGCACGTCGACCGTCAAGAACATCAGCACCAGCTCCATGCCGAAGGAGACAAGGCGCATGGCGATGAAGCTCATCATCTCTTTGAGCAGCGCCGCCGCGGTTTCGCTCTTGGTATGGAAGACGAACACCTTGTTGACGACGTAGCCAAAGAGCACCGCCACCAGCCACGCCACGCTCGTGCCCACGCTGGTGAGCATTTCCGGGGCAATCAGGCTGCCAAAGGGACGGGTGACGATGAAGTACACGACGTAATTGACCAGCGTGGTCGCCACGCCGGCAAACAGATAGCTGACCAGCTCGGTATTGTTCCAGATTTTCAGGCACAGCTTTTCAAGCTTTGGCGAAACCTTGCCGATCAGCGCGATGACCGCACGCGCAAGCGCGTCGATCCATTTCCAGATGGTTTTCATATGCTTATCCTCATGATTGTTCTGTTGATGTACATTCATGTACTGCCGCTTCATGCAAAGCCGCGCGAAACACCAGTCAGACTGATATTATAACACTTCCCCCATATCCGGTCAACGGCTGCGCATTCCCGGCGGACAGATTCGCCCTTTTGCCATCTGTCTTCCGCATAAAAGACAGCCCCCGCAGATGCACAGACACATCCGCGGGGGCTCTGTATTCATCGCAATATTTCCGTTGTATCAGAAAACCCGCTTACTGCAGTCTCTCCACCGCGCTGATCGCGCGTTCCAATCCCTGCTCGGCAGCCTTTTTATACCATTTAAGCGCCACAGCCATATCCTGCTCAACGCCCTGACCGTACTCATACATCATGCCAAGGTTGTACTGGGCGCCCGCATGATTCTGCTCTACCGCCTTCATGTACCACTCAATAGCTTTTGCGTAATCCTGCTCGACGCCATAGCCGTTTTTATACATTACGCCAAGGTTGTTCTGGGCGCCCTTATCCCCCTGCTGTGCCGCCTTCAGATACCACTCCACAGCCTTTGCATCATCCTGCACGACGCCGTAGCCGCGCCTGTGCATCAGCCCCAGATAGAACTGCGCCTTCACATGATTCTGCTCTGCCGCCTTCAGATACCATTCCGCCGCCTTTGCATAATCCTGCTCGACGCCCTGGCCGTTATAGCACAGCGTGCCCATGGCGTACAGCCCATCCACAACATTCTGCTCCGCCGCCTGCAAAAAGTACTGTACAGCCTTCTCATAGTCCTGCTCAACGTCGCTGCCGCGGTAATACTCCAGGCCAATCGCATAGAGCGACTGCACATCGCCCTGCTTGGCAGCCTCCTCCCAATACGAGATCGCCAATTCGATATTCCCGGACTCCTTCGCCTGCACGCCCTGTTCATAATCAGCCAGAGCCGCTGTGCCAAGAAGCGCCATCGCAGCCAGAAGCAGCGCAATCCATTTCTTTTTCATCGCTTTTCTCCCCTCAAAACAATGCCCGCCGGGCGTATTCAATCACTGATTTCAGTATACCACGCCGCTTTGCTTCCAGCAAGTTTCATCCTGCCCTTTATTCCTGCATGGCGCAGTTTTTTCCCGGTCAATCTCCTCCGGCGCAAACCGCCTTTTCCCCGGGGTGCGCATGTGCTATAATGGGTACGATAATGCGAGAGGTGAAATAGATGAAACGAAACCCGGTTAAGAAAAAAGAGAAAAAGGATGCTCAGCCCTTTTACAAGAACAAAGCCACGCTCACCGTCTATCTTCTTCTGCGCCTTCTCGTGCTGCTGACGCTGGTACGTCATGTCTTCCGGCGCGATTTTGAGAGCGTGTTCCTCTGCGGTCTGACGCTGATTCTGCTTGTCCTGCCCAGCGTCATCACCAGAAAGCTCAATGTCGAGCTGCCCGGCACGCTGGAAATCATCATCCTGCTGTTCATCTTCGCGGCGGAAATCCTCGGGGAAATCAACAGCTTCTACGTCCGCGTGCCCAACTGGGACACGATGCTCCACACCATCAACGGTTTTCTGTGCGCGGCGATCGGCTTTGCGCTGGTGGATATGCTCAACCGCAGCGACGTGTTTTCCTTCAGGCTCTCGCCGCTGTATCTGGCCATCGTCGCCTTCTGTTTTTCCATGACGGTGGGCGTGATGTGGGAGTTCTTTGAATACGGCATGGACTGCTTCCTTGGCCTGGACATGCAGAAGGACGCCGTCGTTTCCTCCATCCACTCCGTGATGCTTGATCCGCAGGGCGGCAACAAATCCACCGCCATCCGCGATATCCGTTATGCCATCGCCGTGCATGGCGACGGCACGCAGACCGTCATTCCGGTCAGCGGATATCTTGATATCGGTCTGCACGACACGATGAAGGACCTGATCGTCAATTTCATCGGCGCGGTGGTCTTTTCCGTCATCGGGTATTTCTACGTCAAGCAAAAAGGCAAGGGCCGCTTCGCCGCGAGGTTCATCCCGCGCGTGAAGCAGCTGATGGGCAGAGAGGAGTGAAACACCCATGCCGCAGATCATCACCAACGCCATCGTCCTGCGGCGCGCGGATTACCGCGACAACGACCGCATGATCACCCTCTTTTCCCCGACGCTGGGGCGCATTGACGCGCTATGCCGGGGCTGCCGGCGGCAAAAAAGCCCGCTCATGGCGGCGAGCGAGCTGTTCTGCGCGGGTGAATATGTGCTGTATACCTCGCGCGAGCGCGTGACCGTCGTCTCCTGTCAGGTGACGGACACCTATTACGGCCTGCGCGCGGACTACGAAAAGCTCTCCCACGGCATGTACGCGCTGGAGCTTTGCGCGGCGGCAGTACAGCCCGATCAGGAAAACGAGCGGCTTTTCCTGCTCCTTCTGCGTTCCCTTGCGCATCTTTGCTACGGCGACGTGCCGCCCCGCCGCGTGACGGCAGTCTTCCTGATGGGCTTTGTGTCGCTGCTTGGCTTCCGGCCGCAGGTTGCGCGCTGCGCCCGCTGCGCAGAACCGGTGCTGCCCAGCCGCGCGCCGGAGGGCGCGCCCGCCGCGTCGTTTGACCCGGAAACGGGCGGCGTGATCTGTCCAGCCTGCCGCGCGGGAGAAACCTGCCGGCTTTCAGAAAGCGACGTGCTTTACATGCAGGCCATCATGAAAACCGGGCTTGAATCGCTCAAATCCCCGGGCGAATGCTCGGACGAGCTCTTTGAGGCGCTGCGAAAGATGGCCGAAGCGCGCGTGGACATGCCGGTCAGGTCGGGGAAGCTGCTGGTATAAGATCTCATCCGTCAGCCCGCAGGCGAAGTGCTCGCATGACTGTTTCGTTTCCCGGAAAAGGGTATGCCTGCAGAGTCAGGGATCGGAGCGCCCTCTGCGCGTGCGATCCCATTCAAGCCGCAGCGAAGCGTAGTAAAACAAAGGAGTGAACACGATGGATGAACAGAAAATCTTTCTTCTGAAAAAGTGGGTCGCGGAGGCCAAGCGCATCGTCTTCTTTGGCGGCGCGGGCGTGAGCACAGAGTCGGGAATCCCGGACTTCCGCGGCGTGGACGGACTGTATCACCAGCAGTTCAAAGAGCCGCCCGAGACGATCATCTCCCACTCCTACTACGTCAAAAAGCCGGAAACCTTCTTCGAGTTCTACCGCACGCGCATGCTCTATCCGGATGCAAAGCCCAACATCGCGCACGAAACGCTGGCAAGATGGGAGCGCGAAGGCAAGCTTTCCGCCGTCGTCACGCAGAACATCGACGGCCTGCACCAGCTGGCAGGCAGCAAAAACGTATTTGAGCTGCACGGCAGCGTTCACCGCAACGCGTGCGAGGAATGCGGCGCGTTTTACGATCTCGACGCATTCCTGTCGCTTGGCGATGTGCCGGTCTGCCGCTGCTGCGGCGGGCGCGTCAAGCCTGACGTGGTGCTTTACGAAGAGCCGCTTGACACGGACACGGTGCTGGGCGCGCTTGACGCCATTCGCCGTGCGGATCTGCTGATCGTCGCCGGCACGTCGCTGACGGTGTATCCGGCGGCAAGCTATGTCTACGAATTTAAGGGGCAGCACATCGCGCTCATCAATAAAACCCCCACGCCGCAGGACGACATTGCCGATCTCGTCCTGCATGAACGGCTGGGGGATGTGATGAAGCGGTTATAAGTTTTTTTCCATGATAACTGCCTGCGCGTCGCACCCGGTTTTGGCAAAACCCAGCGCCGCATGCAGCGCAAGCGACGCCGCGTTTTCCGGCGCAATCTGAACGTGGGCGCGCGCAAAACCGCGTTCCTTCATAAGCTGATAGAGCAGGAGCAGCGCCGCCTTGGCGACGCCCCTGTTTCTTTTTTCCCGCGCGACGGCAATCCCGTAGGAAAAACAGTCGCCGCTCACGCTGTGCACAGTGATGCCGCCGGCGTGGCTGCCGGCTTCATAAATGAAAAAGCGCAGGTCGTCTGCGCTTTTTCCGATGTGTTGGATGGTTATGTGAATGGAATTCATGATGATCATCCTGATGACGGAGCGCTCAGAATCGGACCTTTGATCCTTCTGAGCGCAGAGGTAAGCTGCCCGGTCTGAACCGGAATTGTCGCTTCGCTCCTCTCCGGTTCCTGGCTGAGGCGCTTCGCGCTTTGGGAAAGAACGATAGGGGCGTCTGCCCCTGAAACCCTGCCTGAGGGACATTGTCCCTCAGACTCCCTTCATGCTTCGCGCGGTTTAAAGCAGCTGTTGCTTACTTCTTGGGAATTGCGCATTCCGGCGCAAAGCCGCTGGCGATGCACAGCTCGGCGCGCTGGGCGCTCTTGCCGCCCTTGGCGATTTCGTTTGCGAGGAAGTCCGGGTGCGCGGTCAGGAAATCGATCACGAACTTATCCGGATCGGCGATGAAGGAATTGATCAGCGCGATCTGCTCATCGTTCACGCGGCCCAGCTGCTTCGCGGTCACGAAGAGTTCCGGCTTGATGGTGATCAGCGTGGTCAGCGGGCAGCCGGCGTCGCCGAGGATCTTGCTGCCGCCCTGATCGCGGTCGACCACGGCGAGGGAATAAGCGATCTTCGCGCCCAGCGCCTCAACCGCCGGAATCCACGCGCGGATATAAGAGGAAGCGACGGTGATCAGGTCGGCGATATGGATGGACTTCTTGCCGGCGAGGTTCGCCTGCTCAGAAGGCATGCTCACGCCGTTGGCGTCGGTATAGACGGTGGACAGGTCCTTGAAAATGGACAGATGGCCCATGCCAAGCTTACGCGCAACGGGCATGGAGAAGAAGTAGTCGCGGCGCTCGCCGCCGGAGATGAAGTCCGCATCCATCTTCTTCGCTTCTTCGCACAGGAGGTCGATCAGCTGGGAGAAGATCGGGCAGGACTCAAGCTGCGCGGAGATATCCGCCCAAACCTTGTCATAGAACGCGAGCTTATCGCCGGCACAGGCTTCCTCGATAACGCCGAGCAGGCGGTTGGCCGCCGCTTCGCTGCCATAGAGGAACTGGGTATTGATGTAGAACGGGCCGAGCTTGCCGGACGTATACCAGAACGGCTGACCCTCGGGGCAAACGCGCACGGCGTCGGTTTCAAACAGCCAGGAAATGATCGGATTCTCCATGTTTGCATCCTCCATATAGTTTTTCTTCAATCGTTAATTATACGGCATTCTTTAGCAAAAGAAAAGCCCCCACTCAAAAAAAGCGGGCCGTGCCCGCGTCCCCATCCGAAACACGCTGCAATTCATGCTTCTTCTGCGTACGCGGCCGATGGTTTCCTCAATTCCCTATCGCGCAAAAGCGGGCTGTGCCCGCGTCCCCATCCGAAACACGCTGCAATTCATGCTTCTTCTGCGTACGCGGCCGATAGTTTCCTCAATTCCCTATCGAGCAAAAGCAGGCTGT
>JAFYOR010000111.1 GCA_017547805.1 Clostridia bacterium | reverse complement strand
GGGCACGGCCTATGCCGGCAAATCCACGACGGTGAAGATGCTTGCCGAGCGCTACGGCATGATCTTCTGCGGGGAGAATTATCACAGCGACGTATCGGATGTGGTCGCCACGCCCGAGGCGCAGCCAAA
The DNA here is from genome assembly GCA_017547805.1 of Clostridia bacterium. Lineage (GTDB taxonomy): Bacteria > Bacillota > Clostridia > Christensenellales > Aristaeellaceae > Ventricola. The sequence continues at coordinate 16,325 of JAFYOR010000111.1, read as the reverse complement.
TAATTCCTATCTCAGGCTGCTTGAGGACTGGAAGGACTTTGTCACCCGCTCGCCGGAGGAATACGAGCGCTGGATCTATGCCACGGGCCGTGAGGCGGCCGAGTTTGAGGTGGCGCATCTTCTCTCCCTGCCAAGGGACAGAAAGGTGATCGTCGATACCAGCATCCCGGTCGAACTGCTCAGGGAGATTTCGGATGAGGAGCATGTGGCGATCATGCTCGCGCCGCAGTCCATGAGCGTGGAGCGATTCTTTGACCGCAGCGACCCGGAAAAGCAATTTCTGCTGCGCGTGATTGAAAGCTGCGAGAACAGCGAAGCCGTGATGGAGAATTACAGACGCGGTCTTGCGCGCATCAATAGTCAGGAGCACTACGACGAATACGCAAACAGCGGCTTCTTCACCGTCGTGCGCCCGGATGACGGCAGGGATACGCGCGAAGAGGTCTGCGATATCATCGCCAGGCATTTCGGCCTGATGGACTAAAAGTGGTATAGGAATAGGAAAAGCGCCAAGGCATTGCCTTGGCGCTTGATTTGTTTTGTTTTTATGGAGCGCAGAATCAGCGGCCCGGAGTCAGCAGATAGCGCGCCTCGAAGCCCTTGGCCAGGTTGCCGGAAAGCTTGAGATGACCGGCGAGGAAGAGCTTGTCGGTGGTCACGAAGCCGCGGGCCATATCCAGCAGGTTGTCGAAGCTGCACTCGATGAAGGCTTCAGCGTTGCCGCGCGGCTCGGGAACGACGGAGAGTTCGCCGTTCTGATACTCGACGTAGAAGAAGCCGGAGCCGCGGCCAACGATCTCGATCTGGATGACGCGGTGATAGCCTTCGTGGAACTTGTCCGGATAGCGGTACTTGTTCTGCTTGGCATTCTCCAGATAGCAGTGCTTGAGCTGATCGAAGGCATCCTGGAAGGAGATGTACTCGCCCGCGCCGAAGCTGCCGCAGATATCGGAATACATGGACTGATACGCCTGCGCGCTCTTGTCCCAGGAGAAGTCCTTTTCCATGCAGCGCTTGCGCAGCTTGTCGAACATCTCTTCGTTGGAGAAGTAGAGCTTGACCGCTTCCTGAATGGCCAGGTAGAGGTCCTTTGCCTGATAATCGGAGAAGGCGAAGCCGTCGCCGATGCCGTCGAAGTCCTTATAGGCGCGCACGGAGTCCTTCAGGCCGCCGGTCTCATGGACGATCGGCACCGTGCCGTAGCGCATGGCCATCATCTGGGACAGGCCGCACGGCTCGAAGCGGGAGGGCATCAGATACATATCCGCGCCGGCGAAGATCTTGCTGGCCATCGGCTCGTTATAGTCGCTGGAGAAGCCGATCTGGCCCGGCCAGTTCTGCTTGGCCCAGTTGAAGTACTCGATGTACTTTTCTTCGCCCTGACCGAAGACGATCAGCTGCACGCCCATTTCCATCAGCTGCGGCAGAATCTGCTTGATCAGCTCGATGCCCTTCTGCTCGTTGAGGCGGGCAACGCTGGCCAGCAGCGGCCATTCCGGTTCTTCGTTGAGGCCGAAGATGCGCTGAATCTCGCGCTTGCACAGCGTCTTGCCGTAGCGGTCGCGGGAATCGAACTTATACGGAATCAGCGGATCGATAGCCGGATTGTAGTGCTTGACGTCGATGCCGTTGAGGATGCCGTAGAGCTTGTGGTTGACCATATCGACAACGCCCTGCAGGCCCATGCCATAGGTCGGATAGTGCAGCTCGCGCGCATAGGTCGGGGAAACGGTAGAGACCGCGTCGGCCATGAGCATGGCGCCCTTCATGAGGTTGATGTCCTTGCGGCCTTCGAATTCATAGCCCAGACCGCCGTCGTACCAGCCCTGCGGCAGGCCGAAGGTGCCGGTCAGCTCGTCGGAGCCGAACTGGCCCTGATAGGCAATGTTGTGGATGGTATAGACGCTCTTGATCGGCTTGAGCTCGTCGCGCAGCACGGCGTCGTTCTTGAGGTAGATGATGGAAAGCGCGGTCTCCCAGTCGTTGCAGTGCAGGATGTCCGGCATGAAGTCCAGCTGGCCGATGAGATCGACCACCGCGCGGGAGAAGAACGCAAAGCGCAGGGAGTCGTCGCCATAGCCATACAGGCGCGGACGATGGAAGAAATGCTCATGCTCGATGAACCAGACGGTCACGCCGGAGAGCTCGCCGCGGCACAGGCCGTACTCGATTGTGCGCTCGCCCAGCTGGCAGGAACACTTCTTGACGAACTTGATTTCGTCCTCAAAGCGGTCGCGGGTCATCTTATAATAGGGGACAATGATTTCAATGTTGTCGCCGGCCTGCTTGAGGGCGGGCGGCAGAGAGAAAGCAACGTCCGCCAGACCGCCGGACTTACTGAAAGGCGCACATTCGCTGGTGACAAACAGAATGTTCATGGGAAAGGTCTCCTTTCGTAATGGGGATATATACGCAAGTCGAAACTAAACCGCAGATTGAAGCGCATGGACACGCCAAAGAGAACTTCTTTGCGGGAAGTACTATCAATATTTTATAGAGAAACTGTCAAAAAGTCAACGAGTCTGAACAAATATTCAGAGACGAATGAATAATAATTGATGTAATACGATGAAAATAAAATAAACCGGACAGAAACACTTTCTGTCCGGCTAAAAAACAGGAGAAACCTCATCCGTCACGGCGAAGCCATGACGGATGAGATCCAAGCAGTATCTTCTTATTTTTTCACGCCTTCAATCGCGCGCAGGTAGCACGCCTCGACTTTCTCTGCGAATGCTTCCGTGCTGAAGGGCGCGGCATGCATGGGCGCGGCGGCGGCGATTTTGGATCCCTCGTCGGAGAAGGCGCGCAGCAGGCCTTCCAGCAGGGCCTCGTCGGTATCGTCGGTCAGAATGCCGCTGACGCCGTCCTCGATAACGCCGAGCAGACACTCGTCAAACACCGCGCATACGCACAGGCCGGAGGCCATGGCCTCCACATAGGTCAGACCCTGCGTTTCGCTGCGGGATGCGCTGACGAAAACGTCGCCCATGGCGTAATAGCTGTCGATCTTCTCCCAGGGCTTCGGGCCGGCGAATGTGACGTGATCCGCCACGCCGAGCTCGGCGGCCATCTTGGTCAGCGATTCGCGCATGGGGCCCTCGCCGACGATCACGAAGCGCACGTCCGGATGCTGCTCGTGCAGCCTGGGGAACACGCGCATGATCTGCTCGAGGTTCTTTTCCTTGGCAATGCGGCCGATGTTCAGCAGCACGCGCTCGCCCGGCAGCACGCCGCATTCGTTGCGGATGGCGGTGCGCTCCAGCGCGTCGTGGCGTTCGGGTGCGAAGCGGGCGATATCCATGCCGCTGGGGATGATATCCGCCGGCACGCGCAGGCCATAGTCATACAGAAGGCCCAGCGTTTTGCCCGTCGGCGCGATGATGCGGTCGGATTTGTTGCACCACCACTGGGAGTATTTGCGCGCAACCTTGCGGGCGGCCTCGTCGGCGAAACCGTGGGTGATGTAGTAGGTGTATTCTTCCCAGATGGTGTGATAGGTATGGACAAGCACGCTGTCGTTGGATTTGGCGATGTGGCGGCCGAAGTAGCCCATCACAAATTCGCTGTTGGTATGGACGATATCAAAGTCGAGTTTCGTCGCTTCCCAGGTGGTGATGGGACCCGGGAATGCAAAGTTGCGGTCCTTGAGTACGACGAACGGCGCGGAGGCAATATAGTGGATGGTATCCTGCTGATAATCCTCCCAGCCGCGGCATTTCGGGGCAAAGACATGGACGTCGTGACCGCGGCGCGTCAGCTCGCGATGGAGCGACAGACAGGACGTGGCCACGCCGTTGATTTCGGGATAAAACGTATCGGTAAACAGGCCGATCTTCATGGCAAATCTCCTTCTCTGGAAATGCGGCTTGTTGTGATGGCTGATTGTGTATATGCGCATGAACAGATAAACATACCCATACCATTATAGTTTATCATATAATTTGCACTTGGGAAAGATCGTTTCCATGGGTCAGTAAAAATTGAGTGAACTTATCATCGGACATTCGTTTTGGCTTGCAAAAAGGGAGGATTTGTGATAAAGTTTGTATGAATGAGCAGGGAGAGTTGCATCTCCCTTTTTGAAAGTGAGGGATTTGACTTGCCGGTCCTCAAGGAGATTGCGGCCGTGGCTTCGGTTACGATGCCGATCGGTGAGAATTGGACGGTCAGCCGCTGCCGTTACAGCACGGAGGGCGAGACGAAGGGTCGTCTGTGCATTGCTACGGGTATTCATGGCGACGAGAGAATGGGCCAGATGATCGTCTACGAGGTGGCGCAGAAGATCCAGCGTGAGCCGGAGCATCTGCATGGTGTGGTCGATCTGTATCCCATGCTCAATGCGATCGGTCTGGATGTGGGCCAGCGTATGGTGCCCACGGCGACGATGCTGGATATGAATCGCGTTTTTCCGGGCGCTCCGGACGGCACTGCGCTGGAGGGCATTTGCTATGCCGTCCTGCAGGATATGAAGGGCGCAGATCTGGTGATGGATATCCATACGAGTTCCCAGATCACCAGCGAGCTCTACGGCGTGCGCCTGCATGAGCGCGATGCGGATGTGATGATTCCGGGCGCGTATGCGCTCTGTCCGAAGGTGATCTGGGTGCTGCCGGATAAGCCGGGCAACAATGCATCGCTGACGGGCGCGCTGACGATGGAAGGAACGAAGGCGGTTGTGCTGATGGTGGATGAGCGCCGTCTGCGTGTGTCGTCTGTCACGTCTGAAGTGGTCGACGGCATCTTCTGCAAGATGAAGGAAATGGGCATCTGGACGGGCGAAACGAAGGCTGCGCCGAATCAGGATGAGATTCCCTGCATGTGGGAAGAAAAGGATATCTGCCGTGTGACCTGCAAGCATCCGGGCATTTATGTGCCGCGTGAGCTCAATGGTACGTTTGTGCGCGAGGGCGACGTGCTGGGTACGATCATCAACGCGCTCGACGGCGCGGCGGTGGAAACCGTCGTTGCGCCGGAAAGCGGACTGATCTTTACCGAGCGCCGCTACAGCGCTGTCTATCCCGGCACGCTGATCGCACGCCTGTGCAGAAAGGAACGCGCATGAAGAAGGATGTAATTTTTACCGTGCCGTCGTATTTCCGCGACGACATGGACATCATGGGCTATCGTTTCGGCAAGGGCGAAAAGAGCTGCGCCGTGCTGGGCGCGCTGCGCGGCAATGAGATTCAGCAGCTGTATGTCTGCGCACGTCTTGTGGCGTTCCTGCGCGAGGTGGAGCGCGACGGCGGCATCATGCCCGGCAAGAGCGTTCTGGTCGTGCCGACGGCGATCGGCCTGTCCATGAACGCCGGTACGCGCCTGTGGGCGCCGGAGAACACGGATATCAACCGCTGCTTCCCCGGCGATATGGACGGCGCGACGACCGAGCAGATCGCGGGCGCGCTGTTTGAAAAGCTGAAAGCGTATAAGTACGGCGTGCAGCTGACGAGCTTCTATCAGCCGGGCGCGTTTGTGCCCCATGTGCGTATGATGGAAACCGGACGGCAGAACCCGGAGCTGGGCTGTGAATTCGGCCTTCCGTATGTCTATGTCCGTACGCCGCGCATCTCCGATCAGACGACGCTCAACTACTGCTGGCAGCTGGCCGGCACGCAGGCGTATTCTCTGTACGCCGGCAAGACGCAGGAAATCGACGAGGCTGCGGCGGATCAGACGCTGCGCGCCATCATCCGCTTCCTCAATGGCCGCGGCATCATCCGCAGCGAGCAGACGCCGGGCCAGAAATCCACGGTCATTACCAACGAAGATATCATCTCCGTGACGAGCAAGCATGCGGGCCTGCTGCGCAGGGTAAAGCATGCGGGCGCGCATGTGCGCCGCGGCGAGCAGCTGGCGTTTGTCATCAATCCGCTGGACGGCTCGGTCAAGGAGATGCTCAAGACGCCTGTGACGGGTATGCTCTTCTTCATTCAGGATGGACCGTTCGTCACGGAGCACAGCCCGGTTTTCCAGGTGCTGTCCAAATAAGCCGCAATAATCTTCAATATGAAAACAAAAACCTATAACTTTACCCGGACGATGCTGTCCATTGCCATCCCGCTGACGCTGCAGAATCTGCTGTTTTCCTCCTTCACGCTGATCGATACCGTGATGGTCGGAAAGCTGGGCGATCTGTCTCTGGCGGCCGTGGGCATGGCGGGCAAGTGGTCGTGGTTTCTGAACATCGTGCTCTTCGGATGCACGAGCGGCGCCGCGGTGTTCATCGCGCAGTATTTCGGCGCGGAGGATCATAAGGGCATTCATCGCACGTACGGCCTGATGAGCATACTCTCTCTGGCTGCGGGCTTCCTGTTTATGGCGGTTGCGCTGCTGGCGCCGGAAACGGTCATCGGCATGTTCACCAAGGACCCGGAGGCTATTGCCGTCGCGGCGGTGTATCTGCGCTGTATCGCGGTCAGCTATCCCTTCCAGGCGCTGGCGAAATCTGCGGCGACGCTCCTGCAGAGCACGCAGCGCGTGGTGATTCCGTTTATCGGCGCGGCCTGCTCGGTGCTGACCAATCTGGTGCTCAATGCACTGCTGATCTTCGGCCTGTGCGGTTTCCCGGCGCTGGGCGTTGCCGGCGCGGCGATTGCTTCGGCTGCCGCTGCGGTGGTCAACACGCTGGTGATCTATGGCTTTGGCCTTGCGCGGGGTACGATGCTGCGCGCGCCGATGCATGCGCTGCTGGATATCAGCCGCGGCTTTGTGCGCGACTATGTCCGCGTGGGTGCGCCTGCGATGTTCAATGAGACCATCTGGGCGCTGAGCATCCTGATCTACAGCGCGATCTTCGGCCATATGAGCACGGAAGCGTATGCAGCCATCACGGTTGCCAAGTCGATCGAGGACCTGACCTGCGTGGCGGTCTTCGGCATGTGCTCCGCCTGCGCGGTGATGATCGGCAGCTACGTCGGTCAGGGAAAATACGAGCATGCCAAGGCATGCGCCCGCTATCATATTGTGCTGGCGACGCTGTTTTCTCTGGTGATCGGCGGTTCGCTGTTCTTCCTGCGGGAGCCGATTATGTCGCTGTTCGGCGTATCGGAGACGGTGCATGCGGCGTCCATCGCTGTGATCACGATCTACGGCGCGGAGATGGCCCTGCGCAATATTCCGCTGATGCTCGTCGTGGGCACTTTCCGCGCGGGCGGCGATACCAAATACGGTCTGATTGTGGATATGATTTCTGCATATCTGATCGGTATTCCGCTGACGGCGGTTGCGGGTTTAGTGCTGCACTTCAGCGTGCCGGTGACCTACGCGATCATGTACTTTGTGGAGGATATCTTCAAAGCCATCGTCTATGGACGGCACTTCTTCTCGGATAAGTGGATCCGGCCAGTTGTATAGAAACAGAATCAGCCGGCGAAAACCGGCTGATTTTCGGAAGAAAAAATAACATATGAAACAAATGAATGGATACGCAGACAAAGGAGATCTCATGAGCCAGAATAAGCCTGTCTTTGAAGAAAAGGCCGCGCCGAAAAGGGGCGCGATCCGGGAGTTCATCAGCTATTACAAACCGCACAAGCGCATGTTTGTGCTGGATCTGTGCTGCGCGATGGTAATCTCGCTGGTGGATATTCTCTTCCCGGTGTTCACGCGCAAGGTGCTCTACGATTATATTCCCAACCAGATGATGCGCACGTTCATGCTCATGGCGGCGCTAATGCTTGTCATGTTCGTCATCCGCACGGCAGCGCAGTGGTTTGTGACCTATCTGGGGCATGTGATGGGCGTACATATCGAGGCGGATATGCGCGCGGATATCTTCGCGCATATGCAGAAGCTGGGCTTCAGCTTCTACGACAAGAACCGAACGGGTCTGCTGATGTCCCGCGTGACGACGGATCTGTTTGAAATCACGGAGCTGGCGCATCATGGCCCGGAGGATTTGTTCATCTCCTTTGTCACGCTTACCGGCGCGTTCATCGTCCTGTGGAACATTCAGTGGAAGCTGGCGCTGGTGCTGATGGTCTGCGTGCCGCTGGTCGTGATCTTCGTCGCCCTGCGCCGAAGCCGCATGATGCGCATTTCCCGCGAGGTGAAGCAGCGCACGGCGGGCATCAACGCGGAGATTGAAAGCTCCATCTCCGGCATCCGCGTGGCGAAGGCCTTCGGCAACGAAGGCGTGGAGATCCATAAATTCACCGAATGCACAGAGCGTTACGTTGCTGCCAAGAGCGGCTATTACAAGGTGATGGCGGGCTTTTTCTCCGGTACGGAGCTGTTCATGAACCTGATGAGCCTGTCCATCATCTGCGTGGGCAGCTATCTGATCATGAAGGAACAGATGGACGTGGCGACGCTGGTCACGTTCAATATGTACGTCGCCAGCGTGCAGAGCCCGATCCGCAAGCTGACGATGTTCACCGAGCAGTTCACGCAGGGCATGGCGGGCTTCCAGCGCTTCCGCGCAATCATGCACGAGAAGCCGGACATTGAGGATGCGCCGGACGCAAAGCCGCTGAAAGACGTGCGCGGCGAAATCGAATTCAACAACGTGACCTTCACCTATGACAAGGAAAAGGAAGTTGTCCTCGAGGACGTCAACCTGCATATCGCGCCGGGCGAGATGCTCGCGCTGGTTGGCCCCAGCGGCGGCGGCAAGTCGACGCTCTGCCAGCTGATTCCGCGCTTCTATGAGACGACGAAGGGCTCCATCACCATCGATGGTCAGGATATCCGCAAGGTGAAGCTGGAAGACCTTCGCGGCAGCATCGGCATCGTGCAGCAGGATGTATTCCTCTTTGCGGGCTCGATCCTCGAGAATATCCGCTACGGCAGACCGGACGCGACGATGGAAGAGATCGTCGAGGCGGCGAAGCAGGCGGAAATCCATGAGGACATCATGCGCATGCCCAACGGCTACGATACCATCGTCGGCGAGCGCGGCATCATGCTCTCCGGCGGACAGAAGCAGCGCGTGTCCATCGCGCGCATCTTCCTCAAGAATCCGCGCGTGCTGATCCTCGACGAGGCGACCAGCGCGCTGGATACGGCGACCGAGCGCAAGATTCAGGCTGCGTTTGATCGCCTGGCCAAGGGCCGCACGACGCTGGTCATCGCCCATCGCCTCTCCACGATCAAGAACGCGGACGAGATCATCGTCATCGGCGAGCACGGCATCCTTGAGCGCGGCACGCACGGCGAGCTGGTGAAGAAGGGCGGCGTCTATGCCGAGCTGGCGGCAGGCGCTGCGCTGAGCGACTGATTCAAACATCAAAAGCTGTCAGGCATGAAACACGGCCTGGCAGCTTTTTTGAATGCCGGGGAGAAAGCGGCCGTGAAATAGATGCAGCGGGCGCATAAAGATCTTGCTGTGCGGTACTTCATTCTTTTGAATAAGAATGTGTCTGGCAGATAGATGTGCTGCCGATGGTTTTCCTTGTGAATCCAAGATGACATTTTCCGCAATCGTTTGACATGAAACGCGAAGAGAAGTATAATAAACAATGAGACTTTTTGCGCATTAAGAAAGGGGAACGCATGATGAATAAAAAGCCGAGGCCGCTTGATTCGTTTAAGCGTACCCCGACAAGGCGATACGATCTGCCGCCGCAGGAGGAGGGCCGCATGGAGCATGCGAGCCGCTTCCGCAAGCGGCATTTCGACCTGCCGCGCCTGGATACCAACGTCGACCGCATGCTGATGACGCTGCTGTGCTGTGCGATGCTGCTGCTGTGCTGCAACGCCAGCGCGCCGATGGGCGAGGTGCCCAGCGTTCAGGCGCGCTTTGAAGACTGGGCGAAGGTGCAGAACGAAAAGACCATTCAGGTCCTGCCGGGTCCCACGCCGGAGCCGGACAGCGAGCTGGCGCAGGCGCTGCAGTTTGATTCGCAGGATCAGCAGGCCGTCATCGAGCAGAGTCTGGCCACGCCGGATCCTGCGGCCACGCCGGAGCCCGCCTCGAAGTTCAAGCTCTACGAGCCGGGCGAGCTCGCCTATGAGACGGAGAAGATGTCCGTCACCATCGAGCAGAAGCAGAAGGACGGCATGACCTACTTCGTCTGCGATATCCGCCTGACCGACGTCAGCCAGCTGCGCACGGCGTTTGCCGGCGATGATTTCCGCAGCGGCATCTATGAGGCTGTCAGCGATATTGCGGGCCGCTATAATCCGGTGATCGCGATCAACGCGGACTTCTGCCGCTATCATCGTGAGGGCGTCATCATCCGCAACGGCGAAGTGCTGCGCCGGCAGAACATCAAGAAGCATCACCTGCTGGTCGTCGACGAAAAGGGCAACATGTCCGCGATCACGGACCGCTCGGGCAAGCAGGGCCTTGTCGCCAACAAGCTCGAGCAGCAGAATACGTGGCAGACCTTTGAGTTCGGCCCGGTGCTGGTGGAGAACGGCGAGGCGGCGGAGCTTCCGCTCAAGTCCTTCTATGTCAACTGCAACGAGGGCTACTATGAGCCGCGTACGGGCATCGGCCAGGTCGGCCCGCTGCATTATATCGCCATCGTCGTCGATGGCCGCCGCGACGGCTATTCCATCGGCGCGAGCGTGCCGCAGCTGCAGCGTCTGTTCCTCGAGGAGGGCGTGCAGTTTGCCTTCAACCTCGACGGCGGCGGTTCCACCACGCTCTATTTCCTCGGCGAGGTTATCAATATGCCTTCCGGCGGTAAGGAGCGTTCCGTCAGCGACGTGCTGATGTTCATGGCCAATCCTCAGTAACGGGGAACGGAAAATCAGAAAGGACAATACATGAAAAAGAAAATCGTTTGGACGCTCGTGCTTGCGCTGCTGATGACGGCGTACTGTGCGGTTTCTCTGGCGGCGATCAAGGAGCCGAAGGAGAAGACGCTGGAGGCGAGCAATACCTATGAATACGAGACGCTGAAGATCCAGATCGATCAGTGGTGCTATACGTTCAACGCCAAGGAAAGCCTGCGCTTCTACGTGGCCAATGTGTACACGCACAGACCGGATCAGCTGAAGACCGCGTTCGCCGGGGATCAGTACTCCCGCAATGCAGTCGAGGCGACCAGCGCCATCGCTACGCGCAACGGCGCTGTGCTGGCGGTCAACGGCGATTACTACAACTATAAAGAAGACGTCGGCGTGGTGCTGCGCAACGGCGAGCTCTATCGCGACAAGAAGGCTGCGCGCGATATTCTGGTCATCGACAAGGACGGCAACTTTGATATCGTCCTGCGCAGCGAGTATCAGGTGGGCATGGGCCAGCAGTGGGCCGACGAGGGCGCGCAGCAGGTGCTGACCTTCGGCCCGGCGCTGATCGACGGCGGCGAAATCCTAACCCTGCCGGAGAAGTATGCGCCCTCCACGAGGGACACGCAGCGCGAGCCGCGCACGGCGATCGGCCAGGTGAGCGAGAATCACTATGTCTTCGTCGTTGCGGATGGACGCCGCAGCGAATGGAGCGAGAAGGGCATGACCCTGCAGGAGCTGCAGCTGGTCATGCAAGAGGCCGGCTGCCAGACGGCGTATAACCTCGACGGCGGCGGAAGCACCACGATGACGCTGGACGGCGAGCGCGTGAACAAGGGCTCTACCGCCCGTGAGCGCGACGTGAGCGACATCGTCTATTTCAGCAAGTAATCTCCCTGAGGGGGAAGAGCGTATGAAGCGGATTCTGGGCATTGTGCTGGCCTGCGTGCTGGCGTGCGCGTCGTGCAGCGCGCTGGCGGCGGCTGTCCCGAAGGAAAAGACGCTGGAAAGCACCATGACGGTGGAAAAGGAAAACATCCGCGTCGTCGTGGAGCAGTGGCGTTATGCGTTCATCAATTCCGACCTCCGCTTTTTCGTGGCGGATGTGTACACCAAGAGCCCGGATCAGCTCAAGACCGCATTTGCCGGCGAGGAATATTCGCGCGACCATGTGGAAGCGCCCAGCGATATCGCGGCGCGGCATGATGCGGTGATCGCCGTCAATGGCGACTACTACAATTACAAGGACAAGGTCGGCATGGTCATCCGCAACGGCGTGCTCTATCGCGACAGCGAGGCGGAGCGTGACCATCTGATCATCACCAAATCCGGAACCTTCCTCGCGCTGCCCATGGCGCAGTATGAAGCCGGAAAGGGCGAGATGTACGTTCAGGCGGGCGTGACGCAGAGCTTCACGTTTGGTCCGCTGCTGGTGATCGGCGGCAAGGCGGCGCAGCTGCCGGAGAAATACGTGATCTTTACCGGGGACAGCGTCCGCGAGCCGCGGGCGGCGATCGGCCAGGTCGACGAGACGCACCACGTCATTGTCCTTGCGGACGGACGGCGCAGCGGATGGAGCGATAAGGGCATGACCCTGCAGGAGCTGCAGGAGATCTTCCTGGAGCGCGGCTGCAAGACGGCCTATAACATGGACGGCGGCGGCAGCGCGGCGCTGGTCGTCGACGGCGTGAAGATCAACAAGAGCGCCGGTTCGCGCGAGCGGCCGGTGAGCGATATCCTGTATTTTACGGATTGACGGATGAGGATGCGACAGGAGGAACGCTTATGCGCAGACTGCTTGCCCTGATGATGCTGTGTCTGCTTGTCTGGCCGGCGTGTGCGCTGGCGGGCGAGGGCGACCCGCTGCTGAGCGTCGACGATCTGCTCTCGCTGGAGGAGAGCTACGGCGTGTTCCTTTCCGAATTGGAGGATCTGATCGTGGCGCGCGGCCTGCTCTCGGAGGAGGAGCGCGAAATCTGGCGCGACGCGCAGATGGGCGACTTCTTCCAGAACGGCGGCTACGGCTCTGTGCTGGCCAATTACATGCCCGGCGTGCTTGGCTATGTCCGCGAGGAAGAGACGCTGCTTGCGCTCTCTGTGTCCATCGGCGGCTATACGCTGCATCTGGATACCATGCGGCGCTATACCCCGCAGGACAGCTCGCTTTCCGGCCTGATGCTGACCATGAGTCTGACGGATGAAAGCGGCGCGCCGATGGACGCGGCGTTCACGCTGAGCAGCACGAGCGGCGTGTTCCTCAAATGGGATGCGCTTTCCGGCGCGTATGTCAGCGTCGGCGCGGGCGCGCAGAGCGACGGCGAGACCGTCGTATGGAGCGATCAGGCGCCGATTGAGGGCGCGAAGAATCCGGTCATCACCATCTCTGTGACCGACAGCGAAACGCAGACTGCGCTGGAGGGCGCGGCGGCGCTGACGCTGAGCGTGGACGGGGACGGCTATCGCGTGCTGGAAGGCGCGCTGACCGCAAAATAAGGCATAAAAAAACGGGCGGCTGATAGCCGCCCCTACGCTTGAATCATCAAGCAAACTGTAGGGGCGGATACCATCCGCCCGTTTTGCTTTAAATCAGACCTTCTTTTCGGCGATCCACTTTTCCCAAACCTCGGGGCAGTAGCCGACCGTGGCCAGCCTTCCGCTGCGCACGATGGGCAGGCGCAGCAGCTGCGGCTTTTCGGTCAGGCCGGAGAGGATCGTCTCGCGGCTCTGCGTATAGGCGAGCACGCTCTCGCGCCATGCCTTGCTGTCCTTGTCGCAGACATTGTCCAGCCCGACGGCAGAGGCGACGCTCTCCAGTTCGCGCTTGCCGATGCCGTATTTGAGCACGTCCACGCGCTGATAGCTGATGCGGCGCTCCTTGAAAAAGCGCTCGGCCTTCTGAGTGTCAAAGCCCTTGCCGGCATAAATCTGCAGTCCCATATGGTCAACCTCCGCGGATGTGATGTATAATAGAAGCAGATTTATGATACCCTCTGGCGGCGCAGCCGTCAAGAGCGGGGAGAGGGAGAAACGTGAAAAAGAAGATCGCGCTCGTAACGGGCGCTTCCGGCGGAATCGGATCGGCCTGCGCAAAGGCGCTGGCGAAGAAGGGATATACGGTGCTCGTGCATGGCAACCGCAGCATGGAGGCGGCGAATGCGCTGGCGCAGCAGCTTTGCGCGCAGGGCATGGATGCGCATGCCGTCTGCTGCGATCTTTCCAGCAGCACGGCCGTGGCGGGCATGTGCAGCGAAATCCTGCGCCTGTATCATCGGGTGGATGCGCTGGTGCTCAGCGCGGGCGTGTCGTATACGGGCCTGATGACGGATATGACCGACGCCGAGTGGCATAAGGTGATGGACGTGAATGTCTCCGGCGCGTTTTATCTCATCCGCGCGCTGGCGCCGGGCATGGTATCCAATCGCAGCGGCGGGATCATCACGATCTCCAGCATGTGGGGCCGGGTCGGCGCGTCCTGCGAGGCGGCGTATTCCGCGAGCAAGGCGGCGCTCATCGGCCTGACGCGCGCGCTGGCCAAGGAGCTGGGGCCCAGCGGCGTGCGGGTCAACTGCATCGCCCCGGGCGTCATCGATACGAAGATGATGGACGAGCACAGCGAGGAGACCAAGGCCATCCTCGCCGACGAAACTCCGCTGGGCAGGCTCGGCACGCCGGAGGATGTGGCCGCTGCTGCTGCGTTCCTGCTTTCCGACGAGGCCGCGTTCATCACCGGGCAGGTGCTCGGCGTGGACGGCGGGTATATCTGAAAAAAGTTTTGACACTACTCGACACAACTATACACGAAAAATGACGGAAAACCGCCGTGAACGTATATACGTTGTGTAATAACGTCCACATTGACACAGGATATTGTGGATAAATATCCTGCACACAGCAGGAGACCTGTGGATAAATTGCAATTTTGTTTCAAAAGCAATCCCCGAAAAAGCCTTGAAAACAAGGCTTTTTTTTGATATGATAGGGAAGCTCTTGAAGAAGTTATCCACAAGAAGGGGCTGTTTGTCCACATCCTGTGGAAACTCGTGTGGATATCCACAATTTATCCACAAAGAGATATATGGGACAACTTGCAGCACAAAATATAGTGTGCTGCATTTACGATAGATACAAGATGGAGGAAACGGCCATGGATCATGTCGGACTTTGGGAAAAAGCAAAAATGCTGCTGCGCGAGGAGCTGAACCCGACTTCTTTCAATACGTGGATTGATCAGTCGCTCATTCCGGTGTATGTGATCGACGACAAGCTGGCGCTGCAGTATGTCAGCGAGTTTATCGAGAACACCATTCGTACGCGCTATATGTCCATCATCACGGGCGCGGTTTCTCAGGCTGCCGGCCGCGAGATGACCATCGAGCTGATGAGCGTCAAGGAGCGTATCGCCTGGCAGGAGAGCCAGAAGAAGGAAGAGCAGAAGTCCCTGCAGGGCGCCAACGCCTTCAACCCCAGATCGACGTTTGATACCTTCGTCGTCGGCACTTCCAACCGCTTTGCGCATGCGGCGTCTCTGGCCGTTGCCGAAGCGCCGGGCATGGCGTATAACCCGCTGTTCCTCTATGGCGGCGTGGGCCTTGGCAAGACGCACCTGATGCACGCCATCGGCCACTTCATTCAGGATCATTTCCCGAATATGCGCATGCTCTACCTGACCAGCGAAATGTTCACCAACGAGCTGGTTTCGGCCATCCAGAGAAACAAGAACGTCGAATTCCGCGAGCGCTTCCGCAATGTGGACGTGCTGATGATCGACGATATCCAGTTCATCGCCGGCCGCGATACCACGCAGGAAGAGTTCTTCAATACCTTCAACGCGCTGCACACTGCGGGCAAGCAGATCATCATCTCCTCTGACCGCCCGCCGCGCGAGATCGCCCGCCTGGAGGAGCGCCTGCGTTCCCGCTTTGAGTGGGGCCTGATCGCCGATATCCAGAAGCCGGATTTCGACACCCGAATCGCCATCCTGCGCAAGAAGGCCGAGAATGAGGGCATTGGCATCAGCGACGAGATGCTCGAAATGATCGCCAGCCGCGTGGAGAGCAACATCCGTGAGCTGGAGGGCTCGCTCAACCGCGTCAACGCCTATGCCAAGCTCAACCGCTGCCCCATCAACGCGGACGTCATCGCCAACGCGCTGCACGATATCGCCGTCGTGCGCGATCCCAAGCGCATCACGCCGGATCTGATCATCGACTGCGTTGCGGATTATTATGGTCTGGCCAGCACGCTGCTGCGCGGCAACTCCCGCAAGAAGGAAATCGCCGTCGCGCGCCATGTGGCGGTCTATCTCACGCGCGAGATGACCGGCCTTTCTCTGCCGCGCATCGGCGATGCGTTCTCCCGCGATCACTCCACGATCATCAACTCCTGCGAGAAGGTCGCCAAGATGATGGAGGAGAGCGACGTGATGAAAGCCAACATTGCCGATCTGAAGAAGATCATCTCGGAGAAATAAAGGCCATAAAGGCTGTAAAGCATGAAAACCCCGTCGGTGAACTGAACCCCGAAAAATAGACATTGAAGAAAAACGCCTCCTGTCGTAGGATAAAAGCGACAGGAGGCGTTTTAAGTATGAGTAAAAGAAAATGGACGAACATGAAGCAATACGAAGAGATTATTTTGCGAATGGTTTC
>JAFYOR010000110.1 GCA_017547805.1 Clostridia bacterium | reverse complement strand
GGGAATCGAACCCCTGATTTTGCCTTGAGAGGGCAACGTCTTAACCGCTTGACCATGGAGGCAGATGGCTGGGGAACTAGGATTCGAACCTAGACAATACGAGTCAGAGTCGTAGGTGCTGCCGTTACACAATTCCCCAACATTTGGTTGGTGTCGCTCATCGACGAAAGTCATTATATCAGCTTCGTCATCTTCTGTCAAGCAGATTTTTTCAAAAAATCCGTTTTTCTCCCCTGATTTTCACCCAGCCTGCGCAAACTTGCCCCATTGTACAGGATATGATATAATGTCTTATCCTATGCGGTCCGCGCAGCATCGGGAAAGGAGTCTTACCAATGAAAACACGTTTCAGGGCGCTCGCCCTTTCCATATGCCTGCTGCTCGTCTTTGCCTGTCCGGCGGCTGCTGCAAAGCTGGGACCGGCAAAAAGCTACGACGAGCTGCTCGCTCTTGCCGCGCAGGCGTCAGGCGGCGATACGCTGCTCGTTGCCGGTGAAATTGCCGCCGGATTTGACCGTCCCCTGACGGTGCAGACGCAGGTTTCCATTCGCGGCACGGACGGCGCATCCATCAGCGATCTGGCGCTTGAAAATGCGAATGTCGTCATTTCCAATCTGACCATCGGCGGCGGGCTTCGCGTGTCCGGCGTCAGCTACGTTCAGCTTGAGCGCAGCGTCACCGTTCAGGCCGCCGACAACCGCACCGGGCTTTCCTTTTCCGGCAGCGGCGCGCTGCTCCTTGATCCGGGCAGCAGCATCATCGGCGGCAAAGGCGCGCCGGGCGTGAGCATTGCGCACCGCGGCGGCGATCTGTATATCAGCATTGACGGCAGCGTCCGGGGCGGCAGCGGAAAAACCGGCGGTGCAGCCGTCGTTGTCGACCCGCTCGGCTCTTCCGGCGCGCTGATGGTCACCGGCCGACTCACCGGCGGACGAGGCGAGGACTTCGGCGGCAACGCGCTCAATCTGCACAACCTCAGCGGAAACGCCTATCTCACCGTCGACGGCAAGCTCACCGGCGGCGAAGGCAGCATCGGCGGCGCAGGCCTTCAGCTCATCACCGCGCAGGGAAGCATTTTTGCCGGTCTGGGCGGACAGATCACCGGCGGCATTGGCAAAGACTACGGCGGCGACGCGATGCTGCTCATGAACGTGGGCGGTTCCGCTTCGATTTCCCTCTCCGGCTCCCTTACCGGCGGCAATTCCTCCGGTCCGCACTCTACCCCGGGGCATTCGCTCAAGCTGCTTGGACGGACAACCGCCATGCGCACCAATGTCGGCGAATGCATTCTGCAGGATGGCCGCCAGATTCTCACCGCAATCTCCATCACGCCGCTTCCGGCAATCACATCCTCGGTAGACGATGCGCAGACCCTTGCAACGCCGACGCCCCAGCCGACTACTGAGCCGACTGTCGAGCCGACGCCCCAGCCGACTACTGAGCCGACTGTCGAGCCGACGCCAGAACCGACGCCTGAGCTGACTGCTGAGCCGACTGTCGAACCGACGCCCGAGCCGACTGCTGAGCCGACGTCCGAGCCGACTGCCGAACCGACGCCCGAGCCGACGCCTGAGCCGACTGTCGAGTCCACGCCTGAGCCGACGCCTGAACCGACGTCCGAGCCGACTGTCGAACCGACTGTTGAACCGACTGTTGAACCGACTGTTGAGCCGACTGTCGAACCGACTGTTGAACCGACTGTTGACCCCACGCCCGAGCCGACTGTCGAGCCATCCGGCGAAGTACAATAAGCAAAAAAGGCAGGAGCCGCAGCTCCTGCCTTTTGTTATACGTGTTTGATTGCCATGCGTCGGCTCGGACTGTCAGGCCGCGCGATCGGCAGCCTTTCGCCGTCGATGCCGCCTCCGCATGCCATCGGATTACTCCTCGTCTTCCTCGTGCTCCAGCTCGTCGATATCTTCTACCGGCGGCTCCAGGCCTTCGATGACGAGGTTATTCTTCTGCGCATAATCCCACAGCGCGGCATGCACCGCCTGCTCAGCCAGCAGCGAGCAATGCACCTTGACCGGCGGCAGACCGCCCAGCGCATCCATGACCGCCTTGTTCGTCAGCTCCAGCGCCTCCTGAACGGTCTTGCCAATGATCAGCTCAGTCGCCATGGAGCTCGTGGCAATCGCCGCGCCGCAGCCAAAGGTCTTGAACTTCGCGTCGCGCACAACCTGGTTCTCGTCGATATCCAGATAGATGCGCATGATGTCGCCGCACTTGGCGTTGCCCACGGTGCCCACGCCGCTGGCGCCTTCGATCTCGCCCACGTTGCGCGGGTTCATGAAATGATCCATCACCTTATCGGTATACATACGTTTTGCCTCCGTTATGTGAACTGTTGGTTATTGACTGAATCAGGCGTTCTCGCGGACAAAGTCCTCGTAAAGCGGGGACATGGCGCGAAGGCGCGGAATGATGGTTTTGAGCTGGTCGACGACAAAATCCGCCTGCTCCATCGTGTTGTCCTCGCAAAGGGACAGTCTCAGGGAACCATGCGCGATCTCGTGCGGCAGGCCGATGGCCAGCAGCACATGGGACGGATCCAGCGAACCGCTCGTGCAGGCGCTGCCGCTGGAAGCGCAGATGCCGTTCGCGTCAAGGAGCATCAGCATGCTCTCGCCTTCGATGAAGCGGAAGCAGAAGTTGACATTGCCCGGCAGCCTGTCCGTCTTGTGACCGTTGAGCTTTGCATGCGGGATCTCCGCAACGATGCGGCCGATCAGATGATCGCGCACCTCGCTGACCTTCTTAATCGATTCCTCCATGTTCGCCATGGCGATCTGCGCCGCAGCGCCCATGCCGACGATGCCCGGCACGTTGCTGGTGCCCGCACGGCGCTTCTTCTCCTGCGCGCCGCCGTCCATGAAGTTCGTCAGCTTCACGCCCCGGCGCACATACAGAATGCCAACGCCCTTGGGACCATGAAACTTATGCGCGCTGGCGGACAGCAGGTCGATGTGCATCTCATCCACGTTCAGCGGGATGTGCGCATACGCCTGCACCGCATCGGTATGGAAGAGCACGCCGTGCTTCTTGGTGATCTCGCCGATTTCGCGGAGCGGCTGGATGGTGCCGATCTCGTTGTTGGCCGCCATGATGGACACGAGGATCGTATCCGGACGGATCGCAGCCTCCACATCCGCCGGGCTGACCTTACCGTCGGCGTCGACCGGCAGAATGGTGATGTCATAGCCGTCCTTCTTCAGCGCGTCGCAGGTATGCAGGATCGCGTGATGCTCGATGGCGGAGGTGATGATGTGCTTTCCCTTGGCCGCGTAGGCCTTGGCAGCGCCCTTGAGCGCCCAGTTGTCGCTCTCCGTGCCGCCGGAGGTGAAATAAATTTCGTTGGCCTTTGCGCCAATGACGGCTGCGGTCTGCTTGCGCGCCTTTTCAATCGCCTCGGTGCTCTTCGCCGCGAAGCTGTACGTGCCCGCCGCATTGGCATACTGCTCAAGCATGTAGGGCGTCATCGCATCAAAGACTTCTTTGCTCATCCGCGTAGTCGCGGCATTATCCATATAGATCATATCAGAAAGCCTCTCTTCCCTGCTGTATATATGCGTCATAAGGCAAACGGGCATCACGCTCCGCATCGCTCATCAGGTCACAGAGCTTCACGCCGTCGATGACGTCGTTAATGGCGCTGTACACCTTTTCAAACACGGCCCGCGAAGGGCATGCGCCGCTGCGGTTGCAGTGCTGCGCGCCGTGCGCCACGCACTCCGCCGGAGCAAGGTCGCCCTCCGTCGCGCGCAGAATCATCCCGACGGTGATTTCCTGCGGCGTTTTCGCCAGATGATAACCGCCCTGCGCGCCGCGGATGCTGCGAAGCAGCCCTGCCCGCGTCAGAACACTGATGATCTGCTCCATATACTTGCCTGAAATGTCCTGCCGCCTGGCAATCTCACGCACGCTGACCGGCGCATCGCCGTCGTGCTGCGCCAGATCCACCATGATGCGCAGGGCATAGCGGCCCTTGGTTGAAATCATCATCTGCGCAGTCTCCTTTCGGTCTCATCGTTCCTTTTCAGGACAGCACCGGCAGCACGCCAGTTTTCCTATTCAAATACTGGGAGTTCGCCCAGCCTGTCCAGTATATCACCGATATCATACTCCGTCAATAGGATTAATCGATAATTTCCCTACTATTCTGCCCATTTTCCATGCGGTATTCTACTGTTATGGATATTTTTCTATCAAAACGGTTCGTCCGGCGGCGACGAAAGACCTCATCCGTCACGGCTGCGCCGTGACACCTTCCCCAAAGGGGAAGGCTTTTCCAGCGGTTTTGTGTTGTTACTCATTATCTCAAAGCAACAAAGAAGCGCAATATATGCCTTCCCCTTTGGGGAAGGTGGCTTTGCCGAAGGCAAAGACGGATGAGGTCTCCGCCCGTAGGCGAACATCATACGCAGCACATATAAAACGCAGCGGATGCCCTCAGGGCATCCGCTGCGCAATATGCATCTGTTACAATGAGAGATCGGGAAGAATCCGGCTGTTTTCCTTTCTGAGTTCCCCTTCAACCGCATAGCCCGCGAACTGCGCCGCATCGCTCAGCGGCATGCGTACCATCAGCAGCTGCAAAAGGATTGCAGAGAAGAAATCGCCCGTGCCGCCGCGCGAACCGGGCAGCTGTTCATACAGAAGTTCGAAGCTTTCCTTCGTTTCCGCATCAAAGCCAACCATCGCATGGGCGCCGGCCTTCGTCCGCGCGCTCGTGATGAGCACGCTGCGCGCACCGTTTCCGCTGAGAGAGCGAAGCATCTGCCCGTTTGCTGCGCCGCCAAGCGCCTCCTCATAGGATACGCCGCAGAGCAGCGCCGCCTCGGTCAGATTGGGCGTAATCAGATCGGCGTGCGGCATGAGCAGCTTCATGCCCTCCATCTGATCGTCCGAAACAGAATTGTATCGCCTGCCGTTATCGCCCAGAATCGGATCCAGCACAACAAGGCGTCCCTTTTCACGCTGCGCATCCGCAATGGGGCAAAGCGCCGCCGCCTGCGCGCGTGATGCGATGTAACCGATGTGCACCGCATCCCACAATAGACCAAGCTTTTCCCATACGGCAATGGATTCAAGCAGATACGCCGTCGTATCCAGCGCCGCATGCGCCCCGAGATTCAGCGTATTGGAGATCAGCGTCGTCGGCAGGGCGAGCACCTCTGCCCCACGCTCCTCCAGCACCGCCGTCAGCATCCGCACGGCAACGCGGCTTCTGCCCGTGATATCGCCCAGCAGGAGCACCGTTTTTTTCATGCGCAGCCTTCCTTTCCGTATGTTTCCTTTCCGAATGACGCTTTACCGCTGCGGCGCGTCCTTGTAGGGATATACGCCGGAATAATCGTATTCCTCCTGCGTCCACTCCATAAACACCTGATCCTTGCGGAACGTATTCTTCACCGCAAAGAAACGCGGATGGGAGCGCCAGCCCTCGCCCGTGCAGGAAACCGCCGTCACGTTGATCTCGCAGTCCGGCAGCGCTTCTTTGAGCTTTGCAATCTCCTCGTCGGTGAATTCCGGCTTTCTGCGGGAAATCCACAGGCGCTTGAGCTGCTTCATTTCATACAGGGGCGTGATGTCCTCAAGGCGCATCTGGCACAGGTTCAGATCGATGAGGTTGGGGAGCTTGGTCAGCGGCGTCAGATCCGTGATGTCGTTCATGAACAGCTCCAGATACTCAAGCTCCTGCAGATTCTCCAGCGGCGTGATGTCCGAAATCTCGTTATCTGCCAGAATCAGGTATTTGAGATTCGTCAGACCGGAGAGGAAGCTGATGTCGGTGATGTCGTTATGCCCCAGATCCAGCGCCTTGAGATCATAACAGTACTTCAGCACTTCATAGGCGGAGGACTTGAGCCGCGGCTTTTCATCCACCTTGCGCAGCGTGGAAAACGCACTCGCGTCGGTGCGGATGCGGTACTTATTGGCGCGCAGCGTCCAGCCGAACTTGATCTGCGGAAACTCCTGCGTCAGCTCCGCCATGACGTCCCGCTCCATCCGGGTATTGAACATATTCACCTGCGTGAGGTTGGGAAGGCTGCGCAGCACTTCCCTGAACGCAGCAAAATCCTCGACCTTGGTTTTGCCAAGATCCAGCACCTGCGTGCTTACATCAATCGTCTGGCCGTAGGCCTCGATCGTCTCCGCCTGCGCGCTGCAGCCAAGCAGCATCAGCGCCAGCAGAAGCAGTATCCATTTCTTCATATTCTTACTCCGTTTGTCCCGCGCTTACTTCGTCTCCGGCACGAGCGTGGCAAAGTACACGATGTCGCAGATCGTTCTGTTCTTCTTGGAGGACAACGCGTTGATCTTCTCGTTGTCAAGCACGAAGGTGGAGGAAGAGCCACCGTCCAGGTTATACGCCATCGGCGCGCCAAGATCGGCCATCAGGTCGATCAGCTCCTCCACCGTCAGACCGACGGAGCCGCTGTTCTCCGGGCCCTCGGTCGCCACCAGCATGTAGCTGAGCGGACCCATCTGCGCGATTGCCAGACGCTGCGTCTTCTTCGTCGTGCCGGCGTCAAAGCCCTTGACCGGGAGCACCTTTTCCCCGTTCATGACCAGCGCCGGTCCGAAGTTGAAGCTGTTGATAACCGGGTGCTCCATCTGCTCGACATAGGTATGCACGCTTTCTTCATTGGGATCGCGGATAATGTGGAAATCGCCCTGATCGTCGATCATCAGCAGATCGTAATCAGGATC
The DNA here is from genome assembly GCA_017547805.1 of Clostridia bacterium. Classification (GTDB taxonomy): domain Bacteria; phylum Bacillota; class Clostridia; order Christensenellales; family Aristaeellaceae; genus Ventricola. The sequence continues at coordinate 2,847 of JAFYOR010000110.1, read as the reverse complement.
CGGCCTGTCGCGGTACAGCTTGCCCTGACGAACCAGATAGCCGCTCTTGCGGTAGTTGAAGTAGTCGCCGTTGACCGCGAAAACCGCGTTCATCCGCTCCGCCATGAACTTGGGGAACGTCACCTTGGTCGTGCCGTAGCGTCCGGCCATGGTCGTGCGGATCTGGCAAGGATCCTGAATCTGAACGTAGGCAACCAAGATCGTCGTGTCATATTCCCGGATCGTTTCGATCTTTACGCTGATGCTCTCATCGACATAGCCCGTATTGTCCGGCAGATATTTGTTTGCGTCCGGCAGCGGGCCCTTCGTCTCCTCGATGGGCAGCGGCTCATAGCGCGCCGTCCACTCGATGGGCTGCGTCATCCTTTCGCTCATCGCGGCAAGCGTCTCTTCCTGCGCGCATGCGCCCGCGCAAAGCAGCAGCATCGCCAGCACAAGTGCCAGTACTCTGTTTTTCACGTATGTTTCCTCCTGAAATCTCTGCGGAGCAGTCCGTCCGCACCATCGCCTTTGAGGCATTGAAGACGGCCCGCCGCTATTAAGCGCAGCGGGCCGGATTATGTTCATCACGCGTCAGCCGGAATCACACCTTGCGCAGCACCAGCGCCGTGCGGGCCGGAATGTAGATGGAGAAGCCGTCGCCCAGCTGCGGATCCTTCGCCCAGGTGTGATAGACCACGGACTTATCCACGCGGTCAAAGCCGCCGAACTCCTTGTCATCGCTGGAGAGCTCCACCTGCCAGTCGCCCAGATGCGCCTGGGGCGTCGGGACGAACAGACCGGTCTGGGAATTGGTCGGGTGGAAGTTGAAGATGAAGATCAGGTTCGCCTTTTCAAAGACGAGAATCTGGTCATCCTCATGCTGGCGCAGGCAGTTGGCCGGCAGCGCGCCCAGCACGCTGTGCTGGCGGATGAGGCGGACCATCGCCTTATCGAAGTTGCCCAGCAGTTCATAGCGCAGGAAGCCGTTGTCCGCAAGGCTCCACAGGCGGCGGGCATTCTTGAAGCTCCAGCCATTGCCCTCGCGCGGGAAGTCAATCCACTCCGGATGGCCGAACTCATTGCCCATGAAGTTGAGGTAGCCCTCGCCGCCGGCGGCAATGGTGACCAATCGGATCATCTTGTGCAGCGCCACCGCGCGGTCGACGATCATGTTGTCGTAGCCGCGGTTCATGCCCCAGTACATTTCCTTATCGGCAAGGCGGAACATGATCGTCTTGTCACCCACCAGCGCCTGATCGTGGCTCTCGGCATAGGCGATGTTCTTTTCCTGCGGACGGCGGGAGACAAGCTCATAGAACAACTTGCCCATATCCCAATGACCGTCTTCCTTTTCCTTGATGGTCTTGATGTAGAAATCCGGGAGGCCCATGGACAGGCGGTAGTCAAAGCCGATGCCGCCATCCTTGACCGGGATGCACATGCCCGGCATGCCGCTCATATCCTCGGCCACACAGACGCTGCCCTTCTTGACCTCATGGCACAGCTCAGTAGCAAGGGAGAGATACGTCACGGCGTCCACGTCCGTATTCATAGAGAAATACTGGTCATAGGTCATGAACGCAGTGCCCAGGCCGTGATCGTGGTAGAGCATGCTCGTCACGCCGTCAAAGCGGAAGCCGTCGAAGTGATACTCCTCCAGCCAGAACTTGATGTTGGAGAGCAGGAAGTGAATGACGCCGTTGCGGCCATAATCAAACACCTTGGAGCCCCACGCCGGATGGTCACCCTTGAAGAACTGACCGTCCGTACCGTCGAACATGTTGATGCCCTCTGCGGTATTCTTGACCGCATGGGAATGCACCACGTCCAGCAGCACGCTGATGCCCAGACGGTGCGCCTCGTTGATCATCGCCTTCAGATCGTCCGGCGTGCCGTACCAGGAGGAAGCGGCGAAGAAGTTGGCCACCTGATAGCCAAAGGAAGCATAGTAGGGATGCTCCATGATCGCCATCAGCTGCACGGTGTTGTATCCATTCGCCTTCACGCGCGGCAGCACGTCGCGGGCAAACTCCTGATAGGTGCCGATGCGCTCTTCCTCGGTACCCATGCCCACATGCGCTTCATAGATGATGGGCGGCACGTTGCGCTTGGGGCGGAAGGAGGCATCCGTCCACTCAAACTCCTTGCGCGGCGCCCAGATGACGGCGTTGAAGCCGTTGGTCTCCTTGTCCTGCTTGACATAGCGGGCATAGAGCGGAATGCGGTCCTCGCTCTTGTCCCCGCAGGTCACGCAGACCTTCACACGGGAAAGATGCGGCAGCGCGCGCGCACCCTTGAGCTTAATCTCCCAGTCGCCGTTGCCAAGGGGCGTCAGCGGATGGGCTTCACGGTTCCAGCCGTTGAAATCGCCGATCAGATGCAGCGCGGTCGCGCCGGGCGCCCACTCGCGGTAAACCCAGCCGCCCTTCACCTTATGGAAACCGTAATACAGATGACCGCTGGCAAAGTCAGACAGGGTCTGACCCTTTTTCAGCAGTTCACGCTTTTTTGCACGAAAACGCCTCACACGGTCGCAAAGAGCTTCTTCGTGAGAAGCGAGATAAGGATCAATTTCAAGAATCTTCAGTTTACGGGCATGCTTTTTCGTCGTCTCACCCATCAGAATGCGCCTCCCAAAGCTATTTCTCACACGAAATATTGTACTCTATTTTCATTCTGTTTTCAACACTTTTCACCGTACAGCCGACGCGCTTTTTTGCAAAGGCCGACAAAGAACGGTTGACGCTCGGGCGCGGAGGTTGTAAACTATAGTCATCACCAGTATATTTCCGCCGGGCACAATACCGGCGTTTCAGACGGAGGTATCGCCATGCTGACCCGCACGTTTTTCAACCGCGCCCCGCT
>JAFYOR010000109.1 GCA_017547805.1 Clostridia bacterium | reverse complement strand
TACCCCTACTTGCCTACATTGTACGACATCCCCGGACTCTTGTCAACCAAGATTCCGGGGTCTTTTCTTTTTACAGAATCGTTCAATCCGTGATCTGAAATCAAAACATGACTTAGCGGGAGTAAAAACCACGCCGGGGCCAGTATCGGCATTTGATCTGAAAAAGTCCTGAAATACCCGGCCCCTTATACACCACAGGGAGAGCCCAGCGCAGGATTGCGCGGAAGCTGTCCCTGTATTCTTATTGTTCGTCGGGAATGTATTCCATGATATCGCCCGGCTGACACTTGAGCACTTCGCAAATTTTGTTGAGCGCCTCAACGGGCAGATGCTTAACTGCACCCGTGCAGATTGCAGATACAGTCGGCGGGCGAATTCCTGTTCTTTCTGCAAGTTCCTTTTGCGTCATTTCGTTGATCGCAAGCATCACTTTCACTTTGAATTTGATCATCTGTCAACACCTCTCTTTTGATGCATTGTACCACGAAAAACGGAATGAATCAATACGATACTTTGAAGAAAATTCAAAATTTCGTAGTGAAATTCCGATTTTAGTATTGACGAATTACGAATTTCGTAGTATAATAGTAAATGTAAAGAGGGGCTACAAAGCTCAAATCAAAAGGAGGAAAACAAAGATGTCTAACCCGAACATGGAAGCCAAGGTCAAGGAATTGATGGAACTCAAGCGCATGCGCGAAGAGCTTGACGCCGAAATCTCTGCCGCAGAAGACGAAATCAAGAACGTGATGGGCGCAGAAGAAACGCTGTTTGCCGGAGCGTTCAAAGTCTCTTGGAAGACCTTCACTTCTTCCCGTCTCGACAGCACGGCTTTGAAGAAGGCCCTGCCGGAGATCGCTGCCCAGTTCACCAAGACCACGACGGCCCGCCGCTTCTCCATCAACTAAAAAACCCGAGTGTTTACCAGACACTCGGGAAGCCCGCAAAAGTGTTACCAGCACCAAGCGGGAAGCCGCCCCCGAACTACCACGAACAGGGGAGCAAGGATATTTTACCACAACGCCTTGCTCCCCGCAATCAAAAGGAGCAAAGCATATGGACATTTACGCAGAAGTCACGAATCGAATCATCGACCAGCTGGAAAAGGGCCAGATCCCTTGGCAGAAGCCGTGGATCGCAAGCGGGAGCGCCATCAGCAGAGCAACCGGCAAGCCTTATTCACTTTTGAACCAAATGATCCTCGGACGCGGCGGCGAATACCTGACCTTCGCTCAGTGTCAGAAGGAAGGCGGAAAGGTTCGCAAGGGTGAGAAGTCACAGATGGTTGTCTTCTGGAAGTTCATCGAGCAAGAGGACGAAGAGACGCACGAAAAGAAACATGTGCCGTTTCTGCGCTATTACAACGTGTTCCACATTGACCAGTGCGAAGGCCTGACCGTGAAGCATATGCCCGAACTTCCGGCGACTGCAAAGCCTGACGAAACCGCAGAGAACATAATTTCCGCATATGCACAGCGGAGCGGCGTCACGATCAGGCATCAGGAAGGCGACAGGGCGTTCTATCGTCCCTCTAACGACACGGTTGTTCTTCCTCTCTTGGCTCAGTTCGCTGAGACTGCCGAGTATTACAGCACAGCCTTCCACGAACTGACGCACAGCACAGGGCATGCAAGCCGCTTGGATCGTCTGAGCAAGACCGCATACTTTGGTTCTGAAGCTTACAGCAAAGAAGAGCTGATTGCGGAGATCGGCGCGGCGGCGCTGGTCAATCACGCAGGGCTTGAGACGGCGAACAGCTTCCGAAACAGCGCGGCGTATGTGCAGAACTGGCTCAAGGTTCTGCGCGATGACAAGCGGTTCATCGTAAGCGCGGCAGGCAAGGCTGAAAAGGCCGTGAGCCTGATCCTCGGATGACGCATATGCCAGCCTCTTGGTGGTCAGGAGGCTGGCAACAAAAACAACTGATTAGCTTAACAGTCACCATAAGGCTGGATCGCCGCAGAAAACGCGGCAAAAGCGTAAAAGAAATCGGTAAACGAAACGATTTGCGGCGATCCACCTTTTCTTTTACACAGGAGGTCAGGACGATGAAGAATTGGGGCTATGCGCGTTGCTCCACGAACGAGGACAAGCAGGACATCAACAGGCAAATCCGCGAACTGAAAGCGGCAGGCGCGGACGAAGTGATTTTTGAATATGAGCATGGAGACGCCAAGGTCAAAAAGAATCTCCATATGCTCTTGGATGCGGCGACTGAGGGCGACACGATCATCACTCTTGAGGTCAGCCGACTCAGCAGGAGCACACAGCAGCTGTGCGAGATCATCGATGTCATCAAGGACAAGAAGCTGAGATTGGTCATCGTGGGAAGTATCACGATTGACTGCCGGAACGGCGAGATTGATCCCATGTCGGCGGCGTTCATGAAGATGGCTGGCGTCTTCTCGGAGCTTGAGCTTCAGATGATCCGTGCGAGAGTTCGTTCTGGGGTTCGCAATGCGCAGAGCAAGGGCGTCAAGGTTGGTAGGAAGCCCACGACGCAGGATGATATTCCTGCGATCTTCTACAAGCATTATCCTGCTTTTGTTGCAAAGCAGATGAACGTGAGTGAGCTTGCAAGGATATGCGGGCTATCTCGACCAACTGTGTATAAATATTTGAGATTATTATGAATAAAGAAATCCCTGCTTTCGTTTCAATGGAAAGCAGGGATTTGTTATTCGCTTAGAGTTTTGCAATGTCGATGTGGTATCCGTTTTGTTGCATCTCCTTGGCCAAGGAAAGTTTTGCCTCTTCGACATTCTCTTTGAAAGGAATATAAATAAGTCCATCGATGTCAGAAGGAGATTCCATATCTTCAGCTTGCGACAAAAGGATAGCTACTCTTGAACGGCCAATTTTCGCAAGCAGCATTCCGAGTTCGAGGACAACGTTCTGTCTTACGCGATGCTTTTTGCTGCTTTCATTCCCTTTCGCATAGCCGATATCATCTGGCGTGGCAAGGACAATGCCAAAGTTAACTTGACTTGTATATTCTTCGAGTTTTTCAATAATTGTTTGTCCCGAAGAAACAAGTTGATCAAGAATCAGCGGTTCCATGTTCCAACGTCTCAGCATTGCTTCAAGCTGTGTACGAGCATTGCGATCGTGTCCGTAAACTACAAATACTTTGCTGTTGGACGCAGCAGAAGTTCCACAAGGCCCCGAAAGGAGCGTTTCGACGCCTTCTTTATTTGTGCCTTGGCAGTTTACGGTACCTTTATCCCAGCAGTTAACAATGCATCCATTAGTCAGCTTAAGTACGGTACCAATGCCGTTGCCCATTCGTTTTTCTTCTGCGATGACATAGGCATTTTGAGACAGGATTGTTTTCACTTGTTCCTTGGGCATAATGATTGGCATGCTTATCACTCCTTTTACATGGTATTAATGAATTAGTGAAGGGAACTCGATTATTTTTGCGGGATTGCTTTGAGATAAGAGCCCGTCATCAAGATCTAATAGTTCTTCGATTACGCTAGGTGAAATAGAGAATCCATTTGAAACAAATAGGTGTAGGATGTCTTCGCCTGACATGTTTCCTTTAGTCATAAGAAGTTCTATTGCTTGACGAAGCGCTCTTGGATGCTTGTACTCAATGAGTTCATCTAATGGTTCCTGTTGTCTATAACCATTAGTGCTCATTTGCCGCATAAGATACGCATATTGGTTCGAATTAATGTAGCCCAAGCTATGAGAACGCATAATCATTGCCATGATCGATACATTCCATTTTTTCTTTAATTCGATATAATGGCTTAATCTATTGGGGTATACGGATACATCTTTTCCGAATGATTCAGCGGGCAACAGAAAAGCAGAAGCAAAAGCATTAGCTTGGTCTTCTCGTTCGCGGAATTCATCTCGATTGATTTCATTAAGGTCAGAGTAACGCTCATGCATTAGGATATGACCTAATTCATGCGCGCAATTGAATTGACGCCTATAGAAGCTCTTTTTGTCTGTTCCAAGAACTACACAGAATGTAGGCGAACTATCTTCTTCATAATACTGATAGAAAGCATCAATTTCGCGGCTATCTGTTGAAAACTCGCCAACAATAATACCGTTTCGTTCTAATAAAGCAACCATGTTTGGAATGGGTGCATCGCCTAAATTCCAGTATTTTCTGACTTGTGTGGCTAATTCTTCGATAGATATCGGAAGATCGGAGGGAAAGATAGGGAGATTAAGTGTTCTGAACTTAACTTTGCTAGCCAGAATAGCGTGTATTCTGGCTAGATATTTTGCTTTGATTTTTTGAGAAGCTAAGTCTTTTTTCTTACTAGAATACAGTGCTCGGAAGTAAGTGTTTCCGATTATTGAGAGTGGATCAGTTTCGACAAAGAACGAGTAAGGGAAGTCTAGAGCTTCGGCAATCTTTTTGAGGGTAAGCGGTTCAGGAAAAGCCTTTTTGTTTTCAAATTGGGAGATTGCTTGTTTGTTAATTCCGATAAGATTCGCGAGTTCATCCATCGTCAGGCGTCTGAATAATCGTGCTTCTTTTAGTCGTTCACTGTTGATCCGATTTCCATTTTGCATTATTCACCATCCCTTTGAAATTAGAGGAGTTCAACGAGAGCTTCGTCTTCAGTATCATCATTCTGAGAAGGAATGACCGTCTGAGTCGCAGAATACGGCATTTGGATATACTTTGTCCAGTTTTCTTCCTCGGTCGATATCTCAAGCTTGCTTGTAAGACGAACTGCGCGAACGGAAATCAGCTGATCAGCTTGGGTATCAAAAAGGACAAGGATATGGCCGTTGATATCGCCCACATCTACCTTTACTGCATCAGAGAGTTGCTCTTTGGATTTAGCAATCCATTGAGAAGCGGCGTCTTCAACGGGAGGAAGGTCAAGCTTTGTCTGCTCATATTGAGGCTGCACATTCTGATTGAAATCAGCCGCTGCGCACAGATAGTGATTCCCCTTGTCCTTGCGGCGCTGAATACCAGAAAAAGTGTCTTCTGTCATCAGGGTGAAGATATAGCGCCTTTGCGGATAAAAAAGCACCGGAGTCTTCCATGAACCTCTTTTGCAGAGGCCAAGGTCAAGCCAACCAAGATGCTGGCACTTGTCTTTCAACTGAGCGATGATAACATTCCAGCGGAATTGCCCATAAGCAAGTCTCTCAGACAGGTTGTTATCCGTCATAATGTCTGGCATAATGTTTTCCAGCGATTCCCTCAAAGCTTCGACAATGGCGTGATCAAGCGTATCAAGGGAAAAACTAAAGGGCTTCGTGTTCATATCCAAAGAATGTCACCTCTCAATCGGATGTTTGTCCACTATATTACAGAAATTCGTTGTATTTGTCAAGTGAAATGCGCAGGAAAAAAGAAAAAGTTTTTAAAAGGTTATAGATCAAACGCCTCCGCATACCTTTGCGTTGCAACTTTCATCTGCCTCAGATCAGCCTTCACATAGAAGTTCAGCGTCGTGGACGCATCCGCATGGCCCAGTATTTCCTGTACGCTCTTGATGTCTGCGCCGTTCTCAAGGAGCAGCGTTGCGCATGTATGCCGCAGATCGTGCGGCGAAATGCCCTGCAAGCCGATTCTCCGCATGAATTCCGTGATCTTGCGCGTCGCCGTGTTCGGATCGCGGGGCTGGTAGGGACTTTCAAGCCCCTCAAAGAGGTACATGTTCTTGATGATCTGGTTGGGATGGCGCTGAATCGCGGATCGTCTGAGCAAAAGCAGTTCGTATTTGACGCCTTCCATGATCGGAATGGTGCGGATACTGCATGGCGTCTTCGGTTCCGCGACAAGGATGCCGCTTTGCTTGGTGTACGTCACATTACGGGAAATGTGGAGCGTGTTTTCATCGAAGTTGAAGTCCTGCCACTGCAAGCCAAGACATTCTCCGCGCCGGATTCCCGTCGTTGCCATGAGCAGCATCATGCAGCGGTATTCAGGCTTGCATTCGCGGATCGCACTGAAGAAGATTCGGGCCTGATCCTGCGTGAGCGCATCCACTGGACGCTTGACTGTTCGCGGCGCGTCCACCTTCTTGATTGGATTCTTCTCGATGAACTCTTGCTTCTCCGCGTAGTTGAAGATAATCCGCAGGATGTCGTAATGATGCTTGATGCTTTTCTCCGAAAGTGTCCTACCGTCAGGAGCGTGATACTCGTCACGGAGATATTGCAGATACCGCATGATGTCAATCGCCGTTATGTCCCTGAGACGTTTGTCTCCAAGCTGGGGCAGGGCTACGCGCATCATGAATCCGTACATGGCGACGGTAGATGGCCTCAGACCGCCTGCAATGACCTTCAGAGGCAGCCAAACCTTTTCCGCGAAGTATCTGAAGGTTTCCTCTTCGGGGATTTCTTGCGGCACCTCTCGCGCTTCACAGGGGATAGGAGGCGGCGTCGCGAACTCGCCGTGTTCAGGCTGGTTTCCTTTGATCTCTTGCTCCCAGCGGTAGGCTTCAGCCTCAGCCAGTTTGCGGGCTTTGGCGATGCTCAGGCCGTTTGGCGGTTTCCAAGTCGTCGTTTTGTACTTTTGTTTACCCTGATCGTCCTTGCCAACGTAGGTCGTAAATTTGAACGCAACGACCTTTCCATCCTTCTTTTTTTCAGTGATGGTTGACATTTTCACACCTCGTTTTCGTGTGCAAAACAAGGCGACTTTACCCGCTATTTTGAAAAACTTTACCCTTGCGTGCAGTATTGCTAAACTTTCGGGATAGAAGATAAAAGAAAAAGTGCTTGATTTCGTAGAGAAATCAAGCACTTTTTACTGGTCGGAGTGGCGAGATTCGAACTCGCGGCCTCTTGAACCCCATTCAAGCACGCTACCAAGCTGCGCTACACCCCGGATGGGACAAAACATCCCAAGCAGGAAATATTATACCACAGGAACGTAATTTGTCAAGGGCTTTTTTTGCATTCGCATGGGAACCGTCGATTGACAAGACAAAACTGCTTCTTTATAATAATAAGAGCATATGTCAAATGCGGAATCAGTGACCTAACCCAAGCGTGATTTCGCTGACGGTCATGCTGTCCGGCTCAACGGTGAACAGACAGTACACATGCTCGTAGGAGCGGTAATTGTCTTTTGTGCCTGCGGGATAGGGCGTGAGCGGCGCCAGGAGCGTCACGATGATGGACGAATTGTCCGTCGTCAAAAGCCCTCGCGGCGGCAGGATGGTCGACACGCCATTCTGGTTGACGAATACCTCCGCGCAATAGAGAATCTGTTCGTCTTCCGGCTGCTCGCCTGTGTAATTGGTGGGGAAGAGCTCAATAATCTTGTCAAGCGAATCGCCGATGCTGATGGAACGCGGACCGTCGCTGACATGCATGCGTCCGTCACGGCGGATCTGTTCAAGCTGTGCGCTGGTCAGGTCGGCAGCGGAGAAGGGCATGTCTGCGTCGTAGGGCAGCATCGCGCTCTGGGCAGACTGCACTTCCGGCTGGCGGCCCAGGGGACCGGCGATGATCAGGCTGACGACGAGGCTGATCAGCAGCGCGGCGGCGGACAGGGCAATGATGAAAATGCGCTGGTTGCGCTGTTCTTTCCTGTGCTGACGTTCTCTTCTTCGGTTCTGTGCCATGGAATACCTCCTTGTGCCTTCGGGCAGGTTTATTATATCACATATGTCCCCCCTTGCGCTACTGGGGGACGGGATGGAGCTTTTGATCATGAGTAACTTTCTGAATTCTGTCTGGGATCGCATCGGTATGCTGAATGCTGAGCAGCTGCTGCTTATCCTGATTGTGCTTTGCCTTCTGCTTGTGCTGCTGATGGCCGTGGCGCTTCTGACGCTGCACTCCCGAACGAAACGGGCGGAGAAGCAGGTGGAAAAGATCTCCGTGGATGTCGCCGGGCAGCTGAGCGCCACGCAGGACGCCGCCCGCGAAAGCCGTGAAACGTCTGCGCGGGAGCTGTCTGAGGCGATGGCGACCGTGAACGATTCGATGATGCGCATGATGGGCGAAATGACGCGCACCCAGCAGGGCCAGATGGACGCGCTTGGCGGACAGCTGCGCGCGGCGGGCCGGCTGGAGGAAGAGCGTCTTGAACGGATGCGCCAGACGATGGATTCCCGGCTGAGCGTGTATGAGGATCGGCTCGGCGGCGTGAGCCGTACGCTGGATGACAAGCTCGCCGGCAATGAGGCGCGCATGGACCGTATGCGTGAAACGCTGGAAGAGGGCATGCGCACCATGCGCGAAGACAACCGGGGCCAGTTGGAAATGATGCGCCAGACGGTCGATGAGAAGCTCAGCGCGACGGTTGACCGCCGTCTGGAGGCGTCGTTTGAGACGGTGAGGCGTCGCCTTGAGCAGGTTACAGCCAGTCTTGCCTCCATGCAGACCCTTGCCGGCAGCGTCGATGCGCTCAAGGATACGCTTTCCGGTTCTCAGCCGCTGGGCGTGTGGGGCGAGGTACAGCTGGGCGCGCTGCTGGCGCAGATGCTTGCGCCGGATCAGTATGCCCAGCATGCCTGCGTGCGTCCAGGCGGCGAGGCGGTGGCGGATTATGTCGTCGTGATGCCCGGTCAGGGGCATGGACACACGGTTTATCTGCCGCTGGATGCGAGCCTGCCGATGCGCGAATACACCGAGCTGTGCGCCGTGCTTGAAAACGGAACGCGCGAAGAGGTGGATCGTGCGCGCGGACTGCTTGAATCCTCGGTGCGCATGCATGCCCGCAGGATGAGCGAAAAACTGATCGTTCCGCCTTATACGACGGATTACGGCGTGCTTTTCCTGCAGAGCGAGGGACTTTTCTGCGAGGTGCTGCGCATCAGCGGCCTTGCTGAGCGGATTCAGAACGAAAGCCGGATGGTCATCGCCGGACCGACGACGCTTGCCGCGCTGCTTTCCTCCCTGCAGATGGGCTTCAGATCTCTGGCGATTGAGCGGCGGACGGAGGAGATCATGACGCTGCTTTCCGCCGTGCGCACGGATTTCTCCGGCTTTGCCGGCATGCTTTCCCGCACGCAGAAGAAGCTGCGGCAGGCGGCGGACAGCATCGAGGACGCTCAGCGTCACAGCCAGACGATTGCCAAGCGCCTTTCCGACGTGGGCGAACTGCCCGGACAGCAGGCGCAGCAGCTGCTTTCCGGCGAGGAAGAGCGAGCGCCCTTTGACGACGATGACGAGTGGGACTAAGCGACGCCTGAACAGAAATAATACGACGAAAAGCGCGGATTTTGTCCGTCTCTTCAGCCTGTCAAAATAGATTTTGACAGGCTGGTGGACGGGGGAATCCTTTCCCTGCAACAACCACCCCTTACCTTTTTTCAGCCGCGTCCTGCGGACACAACTGAAAAATGCAAGGAAACGATTTTTCTCCCGGAAAATGGGATTTTCCTTCCGTAAAATCGTTGCGGTCGCGGCGTACATGCCGCCGCGGCCGATTCTATCTTCCGTTCTATTGAGGCTTTATGACAAACAGAAGCGCGGATTTTGTCCGTCGCTTTTCTTTTTTTGCATCCGAAAACGACAGACGCATTCCGTTTGGCGGCTTACAATAATTCCTGAACATATAGAATTGGATGCGTGTTCACAAACGGATAGGCCGGAGGGAATTCTATGGATGCGATTCGGGAAAAACAGACGGCACGGCTGACGGCGGCGATTGGTGATACGCTGCGCGACGGAGGCAACGCCATGCAGCGCGTGCTTTGCGCAGCGATGATGTTCCTGCTGTCCTTCGCCGCGCTGCCGGGAGGGTACTATTGTGTGATGACGGCGATGTTTGCCGTTCTTGTGCGTTTGGGGTTCTGTGTTCCCTCTGCGTTCGCAGGCGCGGCGATCGGCTATGTCGTTCATTTTCTGCAGGGCAACCTCATTGCCTGCTGGCAGCTGCCCGCTTCGGCGGCGCTGTGGCTGCTGTGCTGCCTGTGGGTGCGGCGGGAGGGGCGGGGCAGAATGGCGGCGGCGATTTTTCTTTCTTGTGCCAGTACGGCGGTCGTCGCGGATGTCTCTTCTCCGCTTCAGGCTGCGGCGCTGGCGGTCACGGCGGGGATTGGCGCGGCGCTTTCGGTGCTTTTTGACGGCGCGGCGCTGTGCGTGAGCCATCGTGACGAACTGGACGGAGATACGCGTCCGCTGTGCGTGATGGCGGTGTGCGCGTCGCTGACGGCGGCGCTTATCCATCTGCCCTACGGCGGAGCGCTGGCGATGGCTTTTGCCGCGTATCTGACAATTGAGCATGCGGGCAACGGCGGCGGGGCGCAGGGTGTGCTGTGCGCGGGGGTGACGGGCGGCGTGCTGGCGCTGAGCATGCTGCGTGCGGAGCCCTGTGTGCTGCTGCTGTGCGGCGGCTTTCTGGCGGGCGAAGTGCGTACGCGCAGCCGCGGCATCACGGCGATGCTGATGCTCGTTGGCATGGCAGCCTCGGGCGCGGCGATGGGGCTTGAAAGGGATGTGCTGGCGATGATTCTGTGCGCGGTGGCCGGTGTGGCGCCGTTTGTGCTGCTCAGCGCCGCCGTCCGCGCGCCGGTCACCGGTTTGATTGAGCGCTTCAGCGAACCGGAAATCTCGCAGAGCGAAGCGATCGCCGTGCGCTGCGCGTCCATGATTCATGCATGGTCACAGCTGTATGACGATACGGCAAACATGATGCAGGGACTGATTACGCATCAGCAGCCGCAGGCCATGGCGCGCCAGTGCGTGGAGCTGCTGCGTGTAACAAGCATGGCGGCCCATCAGGTCTGCGAACGTACGCTCAGCCAGATCCGCCCGGACGACGAAGCCTTCCGTGCCATCCGTTACGCGCTGGTGCGTGCCGGGCTTGACGATGTGCGCGTAGCTTATGCGCTGCAAAACGGCGGACGGATGGAGGTGCTGCTGCTGAAGGGAGAAGCGGTTGCGCCGGCGTCGCTGACGCCGCTTGTCTCCCGGGCATGCGGCAGGGCGATGCGCCCGGGAACGAGGGAAGGGCTGCTGAGCACACAGGCGCTCTTTGAACAGACGCCGCCACTGATGCTGGAGATCGGCGCGGCGCTTCGCAGCCGGTCGGGCGAGGAGGTGGCGGGCGATGGATATGCTTCCCGCGCGCTGCCCGGCGGACGGCATATGCTGGCGCTTTCCGACGGGATGGGCTCGGGCGAAAACGCCATGCAGCAGAGCCATGCTGCGCTGACGCTGATGGTGGAAAGCCTGAAGGCGGGATATACGAGGCCGCAGGCGCTTGAGCTTGTCAACGCGCTGATGCTCATGTGTACGGGCCGGGAGATGTTTGCGACGATGGATCTGTGCGTCGTGGATCTGCATACGGGCGAAGCGGCGTTTGAAAAGCTGGGCGCCTGCGCTTCCTATGTCGTCAGGAGCGGCGAGGTGCGCGCCATCGGGGCGGATACGCTGCCGGTGGGCATGCTTGACCATGTCGACGTCAGGTCCCTGCGCATGACGCTTGAACCGGGGGATGTGGTGGTGATGCTCAGCGACGGCGTGTTCCTTGGCTTCCCGGGCGGCGAGGATGCGCTGTGCAAGGTGATTGAGGGGCTGGCGTGGCTGCATCCGCAGGCCATCGGCGAGCGGTTGATTGCGCAGGCCATCGACGGCGGCGAGGCCGCAGACGACATGGCGGTGCTCTGCGCCAGAATCGGGAAGACGCTGGTTCAATAAAACAGCCCCAAAAAACGTGCTGCTTCGCGCCGCGCGATCAAAATCGTGATTCAGGATCTGCTGTAACCTGCGCTGTGTGCCTTTTGACGGGCGGCGGCGCAGGTTATTTTTGCTTGATGCCTTGCCTTTTATCGAAATAGGCGGTACAATATAAGTTGTGCAGATAGGAGCAGATGACGATGACAGCAGACATTTTTTGCCGTATTCTGAAAGAGGAGTGCGGCGTTGTGTCCGGATCGCATATTCTGGCGGCGGTCAGCGGCGGCGCGGATTCTGTTGCGCTGCTTTGCCTGCTTGACGAAGCCCGAAAGCGCATGGAGATCTGCGTATCCTGCGCGCATGTGGAACACGGCATCCGGGGGACGGAGTCCGAAGCGGATCTCGAATTTGTTCGCGCGCTGTGCCGTGAACGCGATATCGTGTTTTTCGAAACGCACGTGGATGCGCCTGCGTATGCCCAAGAGAACGGCTGCGGTCTGGAGGATGCTGCGCGGACGCTGCGCTATGCTTTTCTGGAGGAAACGCGCCGCAGGATTGGCGCGCACGTCATCGCCGTTGCGCATCATGCGCAGGATCAGGCGGAAACCGTGCTCATGCATGCTGCGCGGGGAAGCGATCTGCGCGGACTGTGCGCGATGCGCATGCTTAGCGGCAATGTGATCCGTCCGCTGCTTTGGGCGGAGCCGGCGCAGCTGCGCCGATATCTGCACGGTTGCGCACAGGCGTGGCGCGAGGATGCGACCAACGAAGATACCCATTATGCCCGCAATGCCGTCCGCCATCTTGTGCTGCCCCAGCTGCGGCGCACCTATCCCGGCGCAGACGGTGCGCTTGCCCGGCTGGCGCAATGCGCTCAGCGCGACGAGGACTTTTTTTCCCGGCAGATTGCCGCGCTCGATCTTGAGTTGATTCCGCTGGCTGACGGTATTGCGATGGAAAAGGCACAAATCTGCGGCCTGCATGACGCGCTGCTCTCCCGCGTGCTTGTGCGGATGGTTGCGGCGGCGGATGTGCAGGCGAGCGGATATGTTGTCGACCGCCTGATCCGCGCGCTGCGCAAAGGAGAGGAAACGGCGGCGGCTTCTATCGGCTTTTGCGGCGGGGAAGCTGTGCAGGCCCGGTTTGGCGAGCTGTATCTGTGCATCACAAAGCCGTATCGCACGATTGAAGAAACCCCGCTTTGCCTCGCGGGGGAGACGAAAACTCCTTTTGGTACGTTTTTTGTCAGAAACGCTCAGCCGGGGGAAACGGGCGACGGCATGCGCTGTCAGTCGGTGCCAAGGGCGCTGCTTGAAGGCGCTGCGATCACCGCGCGCCGTGAAGGGGATGCGATCGTTCCCTTTGGCAGGCATACGCCGGTGAAGGTGAAAAAGCTGCTTATCGACGCCGGTATCGAACGGGCGATGCGGCGCAGCGTGCCTGTTCTGCGGCACGGTAAGGACATTCTCTGGCTGCCGGGTGTCAGGGCATCGCAGCTATGCCGGGCACAGGAGAATGATGAACGCATGATGATCACGTTCCAACCAAAGGAATGTGTCAAAATACAATAAAAGAATAAAGCTTCGGGAGGAAGATTCATGAACAACGAAAACAGAATGCGGTACGCGGATCTCAAGGACGAAATACTGCTCACCCGCGAGCAGATTGCCGCGCGCATCAAGGAGATGGGTAAGGAAATTACCAAGGATTATGAAGGCAAGGATATGGTTGCCATCTGCATCCTCAAGGGTGCGGCGGTGTTCTTTGTCGATCTCATCCGCGAAATCGACCAGCATATGAGTCTTGATTTCATGGCGATTTCCAGCTACGGCAGCGCGACCAAGTCTTCCGGCGTCGTGCGGATCCTCAAGGATCTGGATAAGCCCATCAACGGCAAGGACGTGCTGGTGATTGAAGATATCGTCGACTCCGGCATGACGCTTTCCTTCCTGAAGGAGAATCTGATGAGCCGCGGCGCCCGCAGCCTGAAGATCTGCACCCTGCTTGACAAGCCGGAGCGCCGCCGCGTGCCGCTGCATGTGGATTACTTCGGTTTCATCATTCCCGATGAATTTGTCGTCGGCTACGGCCTTGACTATGCGGAAAAGTACCGCAATCTGCCGGACATCGGCGTGCTGCGTCCGGAAATCTACGAATAAGTCTTGACATATCTTCGCCGCAGGTGTCTGCGGCAACTGGAGGTTCCTAATTGAAAAAGTCATATAAGGGTTTTCCGGCCTATCTGATCATATTCATGGTGATGCTGCTGGTCACGCAGTATTTCCTTTTCGGCGCTGCGGATCAACGGGGCGAGGAAATCCCCGCGCATGAGCTGTATATCTGCGTGGAAAAAGAGGCGATTGATACGATCGCGCTTCAGGGAGATACCGCCTATGTGCTGCTCAAGGACAGCAAGATTCCCCGGGAGCAGTTCTCGGAAAGCGCCTACGACTGCATGGCGCTGGTGGATGGGGACACCTTCCCGGAAATCTGCCGCCAGATTGCAGCCGGCAGGGACGGCGTACCTCTTGACAGCGTGACCGCGCTGGATCTGGGCTTTGAACTGACATATCTGCCGCTGCCGCAGACCCCGTGGCTGCTTGAACTTCTGCCGTATGTGGTTATGACGCTCGTCTTCATGTTCTTCTGGATGATGCTCATGCGCCGGCAGGACGGCGGCGGAAAGATGATGAACTTCGGCAACAGCCCGGCCCGCGTCTTTGAGCCGGACAAGGCGGTCATCCGCTTTGCCGATGTCGCCGGCGCGCAGGAAGAAAAGGAAGAGATGCAGGAGCTGGTCGAGTTCCTGCGCAATCCCAGACGCTTTACGCAGCTGGGCGCGCGCATTCCCAAGGGCGTGCTGCTCGTGGGCCCGCCCGGCACGGGCAAGACCCTGCTGGCTAAGGCTGTTGCCGGCGAAGCCGGCGTGCCGTTCATGTCCATTTCCGGCTCTGACTTTGTGGAAATGTTCGTGGGCGTGGGCGCCAGCCGCGTGCGCGATCTGTTTGAAAAGGCGAAGAAGCACGCGCCGTGCATCGTCTTCATCGACGAAATCGACGCCGTTGGCCGCCGCAGAGGCGCGGGCATGGGCGGCGGTCACGACGAGCGCGAGCAGACCCTCAATCAGCTGCTGGTTGAAATGGACGGCTTTGACATCAACGAGGGCGTCATCGTCCTCGCTGCGACCAACCGCAAGGACATTCTTGATCCGGCGCTGCTGCGTCCGGGCCGCTTTGACCGCCAGATTACGGTCAATTATCCCGACGTCCGTGGCCGCGAAGCAATCCTGCGCGTGCATGCGCGCCTGAAGCCTTTGGCGGACGATGTGGATCTTGCTGCGGTTGCCAAGCGCACGCCGTATTTTGCCGGCGCGGATCTTGAAAATGTGATGAACGAGGCGGCGATTCTCTGCGCGCGCGAGGGCGGAGAGAAGATCACGCAGAAGCATCTGAGCGACGCGATTGAACGCGTGCAGATGGGTCCGGAGAAGAAGAGCCACATCGTCACCGACGAAGACAAGCGTCTTGTCGCCTGCCATGAGGCGGGCCATGCGATCGTGGGCGAGCTGCTTGACGGCTGCGACGACGTGCATCTGGTGACGATCATGCCGCGCGGTTCTTCCGGCGGACACACGCTGCTCCTGCCGGAAAAGGAGAGCGACTTCACCACCCGCACGCAGCTGCTTGACTTTGTGGCGATGGCGCTGGGCGGCTATGCTGCCGAGCAGCTCGTCATGGGCGAAATGTCTACCGGCGCGTCCAGCGACCTGCAGCGCGCCACGCAGATCTGCCGCAGCATGGTCACCCAGTACGGCATGAGCGACGACATGGGCCCGATCTATTTGTCCGGCGATCACGACGAGGTCTTCCTCGGCCGCGATTACGCATCTCATGGCCGCGCCTACAGCGAGGAGGTCGCCGCGCGGATCGACCGCGAGGTGCAGGGAAAGATGAACGACGCGCTTGCGCGCGCGAAGGCGCTGCTTGAAGAAAACCGTGAGAAGCTTGACGGCTTGAGCGCTGTCCTCATCGAGAAGGAAACGATCACCCGCAAGGAGTTCCTCGCGTTCATGAACGGCGAAGAACTGCCCGAAGCCCCCTCTGCAAAAGCGGAGGAAGCGGCTGAAGACAAAACCGAATGAACAGGCGGACGCCGCGTCAATTACTGGCGCGGCGTTCTGCGAATATCCGGAGGAATATGAAAGCGGATCTTCATCTGCACACAACCGTTTCAGACGGGACGCTGACGCCGGAAGAGATTGTCCGGCAGGCCGCTGCGCAGGGGTTTGAATGGATTGCCGTGACCGATCACGACAGCGTTGACGGCATTGCCCCGGCTGTGGAAGCGGGACGGCGGCTGGGCGTTCATGTGATTCCCGCGGCGGAGCTTTCCTGCGGCACGAGCCGGGAAATCCATATTCTCGGCTACGGATTCAATCCGCAGAGCGAAGCGCTGCGCGCATACTGCAGCAGGCGGCGGGAAAGCCGGATCGCCCGGGCGCGCGAGATGTGCGCGCTGATGACGCAGTGCGGCAAGCCCGTGGATTTTGAGCGCGTGCTTGAACTGGCGGGCGGGGTCGTGGGCAGACCGCATGTGGCGCGGGCATTGATGGAAGCCGGGCACGTAAGGAGCATCCGCGAAGCATTCGACCGCTATCTGACGCCGGGAAAGCCCGGCTTTGTGCCCAGAGAAAGCGTCATGGCGGAGGAAGCCATCGGCGCGATAACCAAGGCCTGCGGCGTTGCCGTGCTGGCGCATCCGATGGAGCTGCGGATGGGCGATGCCATGATCGAATCGCTTATCGGACAGTGGAAGGAGCAGGGGCTTGGCGGGCTGGAGGTGTATCATCCCAGCGCAGCGAACAATCAGGCGGCGTTCCTGCTCCGACTGGCGCGCAGGGAAGGGCTGCTGGTGACCGGCGGCAGCGATTACCACGGAGAAACAGTTCGTCCTTCGCGCATCGGCGAAGGACTTGAACGGTGGACAACGGTGAAGGAAGATTTGCAGCAGCTGCTTGAGCGCATTTGTGCGGGCAGCGGCTGCGTGAACAACGAACAATGATTTGGAGAAACCCATGCCATCGATGACCAAAGCAGGCTATGTGCCGCCGCAGATGACGGACAAGAAGCCGACGAAGAAGCAGGGCGGAAAAAAGAAACGCAGGAAAAGGTCCGGACCGGGCGCGGCTGCGTTTTTTTCGCTGGTGATCTTCCTGCTTGCGTGCCTTGTCGGCGCAGGGACAATTTATGTCTATGCGCAGACAGCGCCCTATGCCGATGCTTTTCTCCCCGGAACGATGCTTCTTGGCTATCCGCTGGAGGGCGCGACGATGGAGGAAGCGCAGGCGCTGCTTGAGCAGATCACGCGCGAAGACATTAACGACTTCACGGCGGAGCTGCGGTGGGGCAATCAGTCCTATATCCTCAGCGCGCAGGATTTGGCGCTGACTGTCGATGCGCACGCGACGCTTGATCCCCTCTGGCAGCGCGGGCGCGAGGGCGGCATGCTGGCCTGCTTTGCCGAGATGCTGCGCCTGAAGCAGGCGCCGATGATTGCGCAGCCTATCGTGACGTTTGATATGACGGCGGCGGATGAGCTGCTGGGGCTGATTCATCAGGATATTGCCTGTGAGCCGGCGGATGCGAAGGTAGCTTTCATGCCGGGAAGCGCAGAGCCGTTTTCCTTTACCGGGGAAACGATCGGCTACAGCCTGAACCTGACCGATGTGCGTGCGCAGATCGAAAGGGCGGCAGGAGAGGTGACGTCTGCCGTGATAGCGCTGGAACCCGAAGCGATCATGCCGGGCGTAATGCTCGATGACCTGAAGGAAGCCATCGTCCTGCGCAGCCGCATTGTCGTAGAAATCGACGGGGAAAAAGCGGCGTATTCCAACGTGACGCTTGCTGCGAAGGCGATCAACGGCGCTGCCATTGCGCCTTCCGGCGTATTTTCGTTCAATGAAACGGTCGGCGAGCGCAGCGCGGCGCGGGGATATCTTTCCGCGCAGGAACCGGCTTACGGCGAGGGTATCAGCGGCGTTGGCGGCGGCGTGTGCCGGCTGTCCTCGGCGCTTTACCGCCTTGCGCTGCTGGGCGGCATTCCTGTGACGCAGCGCAGCGCGGCGGTTCGCCCCGTTGATTACTGCGAAATCGGACAGGAAGCGGCGGTGTCCGATCAGGGCATCGATCTGGCGTTTGAAAACCCGACGGCGTATCCGCTTTTTATCAGCGCGCGCACCTATATGAGCGGGAACAAGGCGTACCTTGAATTGCAGCTCATCGGCGAGCCGCTTGACGGGCGATACAGTCTGATCTCTGCCATTACGCAGGAAACGCTGGTAGAAGAGCCGGTCTATGTCCGCGATCACGAGGGGAAATACGCTCGTTACGACGATGAACGCGTGGAGGCGGGCGAGGCAAAGCCGGGCTACAGCGTGGTTGTCGACCGTGTGAAGCTGGACGCGGAAGGAAATGAGCTTTCAAGAGAGAATATTTCCTTTGACGAATATGCGCCGGTTCCTCCGGCGATTTACATTGGAACACAGAAAAGAGAGTAAGCCATACAGGGAGGATCACACCATGGAAAAGATTTGCTTCAAGACCGCAAAGGGACCGGCGGCTGTCGGCCCGTACTCCACCGCCGTCATTTACGGCGATACGATTTACATGTCCGGCATGATCGGCGTGGATCCGGCGGTGCAGAAACCCGTTGAGGGCGGCACGCTGGCGCAGGCCAAGCAGGTATTTGACAACATCGTGACCGTGCTTGGCGAGCTTGGCGCGACGACCGACGATGTGCTCAAGACGACGGTGTATCTGACCAACATCGGCGACTTTGCCGAGGTCAACAAGCTCTACGCTGAGTATTTTGCGCCCAACTTCCCGGCGCGCACCTGCGTGGAGGTTTCTAAGCTGCCGATGGGATTGTCCATTGAGGTGGAGTGCATCGCGCGCAAGAAGTAAAGGACGGCAGGGGCTGCCGCCCCTGAGACCCTGCTCGGGGACCCGTCCCCGAACCCCATCATCGCTTCGAGGCGGTTTGCATCTCCCTTTGGGAGCGGTGTCACCGAAGGTGACGGAGAGGGATGGCGAAAGAAAATTTACACAGCCAAAAGCGCCGCCGCTGGCGGCTGTTTGGCTCACGATTATTGCGGGCTGCGCCCGTTGGGGGCGATGGGGCTGCCGCCCCAAACCCCGCCTGAGGGACTATATCCCTCTGACTCCCTTCATCGCTTCGCGGCGGTTTGATGAATGACTGGCAGAAAGTAAGGAGAGAATGCTATGCGCGACATACAGTTTACGCCCTCGCAAATCCGGTATTTGAAGCTCCTGCGTCGGGAATACAAGACGATTCAGGAGGCTTCTGCGGAGCTGGCGCATCTTCGCGCCATTCAAAAGCTGCCCAAGGGCACGGAGCACTTTCTCTCCGACCTGCACGGCGAGCATGGCGCTTTCCTGCACATGCTCCACAATGCCAGCGGCGTCATCAAGCGGAAGATCAACGATCTTTACGGCAATCTTCTCTCCACCCATGAGCGCGACATGCTCGCAACGCTCATCTATTACCCGGATGAGAAACTTGCCCTGCTCAAGCGGCAGAATGTGGTCAACAACGAGTGGTATCGCCTGACGATTTACCGCCTGATCGAGGTCTGCCGTGTCTGTTCGGTCAAGTACACGCGCAAACGCGTGCGCAATGCGATGCCCAAAGATATGGGCGCGTTGATTGAGGAGCTGATGAGCGCGGACAACACGCCGGACAAGGACGGTTATTACCGGGAGGTCATGCAGTCCATTCTTGAAACCGGACAGGCGGATGCGCTGATCATCGCTTTCAGCCGCGTGATTCAGGCGCTGGCGATCGACCGTCTGCACATCATCGGCGATATCTTTGACCGCGGCCCGCGCGCGGACCTGATCATGGATGCGCTGGCTGAGTATCATCAGGTGGATATCCAGTGGGGCAATCACGACATCGTCTGGATGGGCGCGGCGGCGCTTTCTGAGGTCTGCATTGCGCAGATCATCCTGACCTCCGTCAAGTACGCCAACCTTGAAACGTTGGAAATCGGCTACGGCATCTCCCTGCGCCCGTTGGCGACGCTGGCCAACTGCTACATCGACGATCCCTGCGACGCGTTCCATACCAAGGACAACGGCGAAGAACTGCATGAGGACGAGATGGAGCTGGCGCGCATGCACAAGGCCGCCGCCATCCTGCAGTTCAAGCTGGAGGGCCAGCTGATCCAGCGTCATCCCGAATACGATATGGAGCAGCGCCGCCTCCTGCACCGCATTGATTACGAAAACAAGACGGTTGAAATCGACGGGCAGGTCTATCCGCTCAAGGACGGCTCTTTCCCGACGATTGATCCGGCCGATCCGTACGCGCTGACCAGTCTGGAGCGCGAGGTGATGGATAAGCTGGTGCTTGAATTTGCGCACAGCGAAAAGCTCCAGCGCCACGTTCAGTTCCTTTACAGCGCCGGCGGCATGTATTTGCGCTGCAACGGCAATCTGCTTTATCACGGCTGCATTCCGATGGAGGAAGATGGAACGTTTGCGGTGATTCCCGTTTCTGCGCAAAGCGATCTGCGCGGACGCGCCGCAATCGACGCGGCGGACAAGCTCGCCCGTCAGGGCTTCTTCGCGCCGCTGGGGCAGAAGAAGCGGCAGGACGGACAGGATTTCATGTGGTATCTCTGGTGCGGCGCGAATTCGCCGCTCTTTGGCAAGGACAAGATGGCGACTTTTGAGCGCTATCTCGTCACCGACAAGAAAACCCACGAGGAAAACAAGAACTCTTATTACAAATTCCAGAACGACGAAGCGACCGCGCTGCGCATTCTCAGCGAGTTTGGGCTCAGCGAAAACGGCTTCATCATTAACGGTCACGTGCCGGTGAAGCTTGCGCTGGGTGAGCGTCCTGTGCGTGCCGGCGGCAGGCTGCTGGTCATCGACGGCGGCATGTCCCGCGCCTATCAGCCGGTGACAGGCATTGCGGGCTATACGCTGATTTTCACCTCGCACGAGCTGAATCTTGTTGCGCACCAGCCGTTTGAATCCACTGCAGCGGCGATCTCATCCGAGCAGGACATCCATTCTGTGCAGAGTCTGGTCAAGTCCATGCCGCGCCGCCTGCTCATTGAAGACACGGATGACGGCGAGGATCTGCGCGACCGGATTGAGGATCTCATGGCGCTGATCACGGCTTATCGCAGCGGCGTCATCAAGGAGGCGCGCGGATGAACGGGGAAAGAAAAGCGGAAGGCGTTGTCCACTGCGGAACGGACGTCTGCTGCGAATACATGACCGGCGCAGCGTACAGCGTGATGGAGAAAAAAGCGCCGGTGCTGATCGTGTTTGATATTGACGGCACGCTGTCTGATACCGTTGAGCTGGGGCGTGAGCTGTTCAAGCAGGTTTTTGCGCTCATGGGCTATGGCGTCATTTCCGACGAGCTGGCGGATTCCTTCAACGGTCCGTCCGCGGATGAGGTGTGCCGCGTGATGGGCGTTGGCCCGGACAGGCGTCCGCTTTATAACGAATTGCTGGAAACCATTGAAGACGAGCTTGTCGAGAAAATGGGGCGGATGTATCCCGGCGCGGCGCAGATGTTGGAGGCGCTCGCTCCGCATGCGGTGCTGGCGCTGCTGACCAACGGCACACAGCGCTACTGCGAGACAACCATCCGCGAATTCTCTTTGACGCCGTATATCACGCTGCACAGCGGCTATGTTTCCGGCGTGAGCAAGGCGCAGCGGATGCTGCAGTGGGCGCGGGAGACCGGCGCGCGGCGGGTGATCTGCGTGGGCGACCGCAGCACGGACGTGAACAACGGCAAGGCTGTCGGTGCGCTGACCATCGCTGTGACCTACGGCCTTGGCGCGCGGGAGGAGCTTGAAGGTGCGGACATCATCTGCGACACGACTGCAGAGGTGACGAAGGCGTGCCTTCGCGCGATCGGGGAATATTGATTCTTCAGATCAGCTGCTTTGATCCGCGCGAAGCGGAGAAGGGTGCAGGGACGATGTCCCTGCGCAGGGGGTTGGGGGCAGCAGCCCCTAACGTATCCTTTTATGAATATCATCAGGGCTGACCTTTGGGTCAGCCTTGCTTTTTTTGTGCTTTCGCGGTACAATACAAAAATGGGGAATCCCATCCAATTGACATGGAGGTTTTATCTTTATGGAAAAGAAGAGTACGGCCGTCGTCACTGTTTTGGGCAATGACTATCGCGGCATTATTGCGAAAGTGAGCGCTGTGCTGGCTGGTCAAGACGCGAATATTCTGGATATCTCTCAGACCGTTCTTTCCGGCATGTTCAATATGATCATGATTGTGGACGTTTCTCTTTGCGACTTCCGCGAGCTGGAAACCGCGCTCAAGACGCTGGGCGGCGAGTTGGGCATGCAGATCGTCATTCAGCGCAGCGAGATCTTCGACGCGATGCACCGGATTTAAGGGGACGATAGGGGCGGCTGCCCCTAAGACCCCGCTTGGGGATGTTATCCCCAAACCCATTCATCGCTTCGCGACGGTTTGAAGAGAATATGATGTGATAACAGGAGAGTTTGATGATTACCAACTCTGAGATTTTACAGACAGTCCGGATGATTTCCGAGGAAAAGCTCGATATCCGCACCATCACCATGGGCATTTCGCTCTTTTCCTGCGCGACCCCGGACAAAAAGCAGCTTTATACCAATGTATACGATCGTATTACCACGCAGGCGGAAAACCTGGTCGCCACCGGCGAGCAGCTGGAGCATGAGTTTGGTATCCCGATTGTCAACAAGCGCATTTCCGTCACGCCTGCCAGCCTGATTGCTGCGCCCTGCGGCGATCCCATCGTTGTTGCGCGCGCAATGGATGCGGCAGCGAAGGCAACCGGCGTCAATTTCATCGGCGGCTACAGCGCGCTGGTGCAGAAGGGCATGACGGCCTCCGACCGTGCGCTCATTGCGTCCCTGCCGGAAGCGCTTTCCACCACGGAGCGCGTCTGCTCTTCTGTCAATGTTGCGTCCACGCGCGCCGGCATTGACATGGACGCCGTTCGTCTGTGCGGTCAGGCGATCAAGGACATCGCCGAGGCGACGCGCGATACTGACGCCTCCGGCTGCATGAAGCTCGTCGTTTTCGCCAACGCTGTGGAGGACAACCCCTTCATGGCCGGCGCGTTCCATGGCCCGGGCGAGGGCGACTGCTGCATCAACGTCGGTATTTCCGGTCCCGGCGTCGTCAGCAGCGCGCTGAAAAACGAGGCGAAGGGTCAGCCCTTTGACGTCGTCGCCGAAACGATCAAGCGCACGGCGTTCAAGATCACGCGCGTGGGTCAGCTCATCGCGCGCGAGGCGTCTTCCCGCCTTGGCGTGCCGTTCGGCATCGTCGATCTGTCCCTTGCGCCGACCCCGGCGATGGGCGACTCTGTGGCGCACATCCTTGAAGAGATGGGGCTTGAGCGCTGCGGCTGCCATGGCACCACGGCGGCGCTTGCGCTGCTCAATGACGCGGTCAAGAAGGGCGGCGTCATGGCGTCCAGCCATGTTGGCGGTTTGTCCGGCGCGTTTATTCCGGTTTCTGAGGATATCGGCATGATCAACGCAGCGGCCTGCGGCGCGCTGAGCCTTGAAAAGCTGGAGGCGATGACCTGCGTGTGCTCTGTCGGCCTTGACATGATCGCCGTTCCGGGCGATACGCCGGCGAGCACGATCGCCGCGATCATCGCGGACGAAGCGGCTATCGGCATGGTCAATTCCAAAACGACCGCCGTTCGCATCATTCCTGCGCCGGGCAAGGGCATCGGCGACGAGGTGGAGTTTGGCGGACTCTTTGGCCGCGCGCCGATCATGCGCGTGAGCCCGTATTCCGCGGAAAGCTTCATCGCCCGCGGCGGACGCATCCCCGCGCCGCTGCAGAGCCTGAAGAACTAAGGCGGGGACCTCATCCGTCAGCCCTGCGGGCTGCCACCTTCCTCATAGGGGAAGACTTATATACAAGTGCGAAGCGAAGAAGGGGTTCGGGGACGATGTCCCCGAGCGGGTTTCAGGGCGGCAGCCCTGATCGTTCCCTCACAACATAAATCAAGCGTAAAGGAGCGTTTTATCATGGAAAAGGAACTCACCCGTGCAACAGTTGATCCCAAGTATACGTGGGATCTGACCCGAATCTATGCATCCGACGAGGCGTGGGAAGCCGCCTTTGCCGACACCAAGGCGAAGGGCGAGGAGATCGCCGCGCTGGCGGGCACGCTCGCCGGCAGCAAGGAAGCTGTGCTTGCTGCCCTCACGATGGAAAATGAGCTTGAGCAGGCGCTTTCCTGCATCTACACCTATGCGATGATGAAGACCAACGAGGAGATGACGGTCAGCCGCTATCAGGCGATGCTCGGCCGTGCAGGCACCCTTGTCAGCGAAATCATGGCCAAGGGTGCGTTTCTTACGCCGGAGCTTCTGTCCATCGACGAGGAAACCCTCAAGAGCTATATCGCCGATCCGGATTTCTCCGATTACGACGTGCGCCTGACCAAAACGCTGCGCATGAAGCCGCACACTCTCTCCGCGCGCGAGGAGCAGCTGCTGGCGATGGCGGGCGAGGTCTGCGGCGCGAGCGAGAACGCCTATGACATGCTCACCGATGCGGACATGGACCTTGGTAAGACCCGCGGCGAGGACGGCAAGAAGGCGAAGCTCACCGACGCTCGCCTGAATACCTTCCTCATCAGCCGCGACCGCGCCGTACGCAAGGCGGCGTATACCAATGTCATGAACGGCTACGGAAAGCTTGGCAATGCGATTGCCGCGCTGTACGCCGGCCAGGTCAAGGGCGACATCTTTAACGCGCAGGCCCGCGGCTACAAGAACTGCCGCGAAAGCTATCTCTACCGTGACGATGTGGCCGAGAGCGTGTATGACAGCCTGATTGAGGCCGTCCACGGCGGCGTGGGCACGCTGTGTGAATACCTGCGCATCAAGAAGGAACAGCTGGGCCTGCCGCATATGCATATGTACGATATGTATCTGGGTGTTGATACCGGCTTTGAGATTTCCATGGGCATCGAGGAGGCGTTTGAAGCCTTCCTTGAGGCGGTCAAGCCGCTGGGCGAAGACTACGTTGCCGACGCCTCCCGCGCGCTGCCGGATCGCTGGATCGACGTATATGAGACGCAGAATAAGCGCGGCGGCGCGTATTCCACCAGCGTCCATCACACCGCGCCCTATGTCCTTCTCAACTACAAGCCGACGTACGACGGCCTTTCCACGCTCTGCCATGAGATGGGCCACGCGATGCACAGCTTCTACTCCAACAAGACGCAGGTCAGCGCCAAGGCGGATTACACCATCTTTGTTGCGGAGGTCGCCTCCACCTGCAACGAGATCCTGCTCTCTGAATACCTGCTGAAAAAGTATGAGGGCAACCGTGCGGCGCAGATCATGCTCATCGGTCACCTGCTGGAGCACTTCCGCACGACGGTCTTCCGCCAGACGATGTTTGCGGAGTTTGAGCACAAGGCGCACAAGATGGCTGAGGACGGCCAGAGCCTGACCAAGGACAACCTCAGCGATATGTACTACGATCTGAACAAGCTCTATTACGGCGGCGCGGTGAAGGTCGACAAGGAAGTCCGCTACGAGTGGATGCGCATTCCGCATTTCTACAGCTCCTTCTACGTTTACAAGTATGCCACCGGATTCTGCGCGGCGGTTGCGCTGGCGCGCGGCATTCTCTCCGGCGATGCGGATAAGCTGGCGGCATATCGCAAGTTCCTGACCCTCGGCGGCAGCATGACCCCGATTGAGGAGCTCAAGGTCGCGGGCGTTGACATGTCCACCCCGCAGCCGGTCAGCGAGGCGCTTGACTACTTTGCCGAGCTGGTGATGACCTATTCCCAGCTGCTCAGCGAAGAGGCGGCGAACAAGGCGGAGGCGTGATCATGCAGGGCTACGATCTGGAGGCTGCTGTCCCGTATATTGCAGCAAAGATGCGCAAGGAAGGCATCAAGGCGCAGGCGGAGGAGCTGAATAGCTTCATCCGCCGCGCCATCCTGGCGGACTTTGCCTTCATGCAGGAAAATGAAGTCCTGACGGAGGATGGCTTGATGGGCGTTGGCGAGTATGACGAGGACGACGCGTTTGAGTCGATCCTTGACATGCTGTGCGGCGAGGAGGAGGACGACGCGGTGATTGACCGGGTCGCCCAGTGGCTGGACGCTTATATGACCGCGCAGGCGGCGTTCATGGAAGAATGCGGACTGGTTGAATAAACCGGCGCTTACAGAGGATTACATGGAACAGAATATCGCAAGACAAAACAGCGCGGCAAAGCCTGCCACGGGAAAGACCTTCCTGCTGGGCATTGCGGGAATCATCATCAAGCTGTCCATCGCGCAGGTGGCGGTCAATTTCCTGATCACCATCACGGGGCTGGGGCTGCTAAATCTGCTGTTTTATCTCTATGCCGTTGTGCTGCTGATTTCCTTTATGACGCGGACGGTTGCGGGCAATATCTATATCCTCAAGCAGGAATCGCTGATTCTGCAGCGCATGCTGGGCGATTCAACGGTGCTGGGGATGGAGATCCCGCTTGACAAGATCGTCAGCATCCGCCCGTTTGCCTGTGGTCAGCGGCTGAATCTGGACTATCGTCAGGTGACTTACGTGGACACCAACTGCGCGCCGGGGCTGCGCATGCGTCTGGCGTTCGACGTGAGCCTTGTGTGGACATGGCTTGCGCGGGTGATTGCCGGCAAGCAGGCGTACCGGGAAAACGGCACCGTGATCGTCTATATGGAAGGCGGCAAACGCTGCGCCTGCGCGATCAGGCCGGATGCGGAATTCCGCGCCGCGCTTGAAGAAACGCTTCCCGAGGCGTATGGCGCTGACGAGCGCCTTGCGCGCGCGCCGCTGCACGGTTACTGGGCGATGTCGCTGCGCAGGACGTTTGAGCAGCTCTATCCCCACGTTTGCAGCGCGGTGACGCAGGAAGAAGAGGCTTTCGAGCGCGAACAGGCTGCGCTGCGCGAGGAAGAGAAGATCGAGAAAACGGCGAAAAAGAAGGACATTCCCGTTGAGCAGGTCAGAAAGCAGCGAAGCGAAAAGGCGAGGAAGAAAGCCGCTGCCGCCAGAAAGAGAGCAAAGTTTTTTGCTTCTCTGGCGGATAAGCTGACGTTTCTTGCGCCGGTGAAGCGCTTCTTTGCCGGTCTGGCAGAAAAGCTGAGCGAGGAAGAAACTGAGTTGCAGGATTCGGACGAAGCCTCCCCGCGCCGCCGCAGGGGCAGACAGGAGTAAAGCCAATGAAGTACACGACAGTTCTTTTTGATCTGGACGGCACGCTCACCAAATCGGAGGAAGGCATCACCCGCAGCGCGCTGTACGCAGCGGAGCAGATGGGCTTTACCGGTTATACCAAGGAGCAGTTCATGGCGTTCATCGGTCCGCCGCTGTACGCCTCCTTCCAGAAGATCTGCGGCATGACGCCCGAACAGGCGGAGGAAGCGATTCTGATTTACCGTTCCCGCTTTTCGACCATCGGCTGGGCGGAAAACGAGGTCTATCCCGGCATTGCGCAGCTGATGCGCAGCCTGAAGAAGAACGGCGCGAAGATTGCCATTGCGACCGCCAAGCCGCAGGAATTCGCAGAGAAGATCGCCAAAAAGTTTGGCTTTGCGCCGTATCTGGAGGCGATTGTCGGTCCGGGCTTTGGCAACAAGCACGAGAGCAAGGCGGCCATCGTGAAAAAGGCGATGGATCTGCTGGGCGGCGTGCCGGTCATGGTCGGCGATCGCTGTTTTGATATTGACGGCGGCAAGGCCAACGGCATTGATACCATCGGCGTCTGCTACGGCTACGGTACGCGCGAGGAGCTGGAAAGCGCCGGCGCAACGTACGTGGTTGACACGGTCGGCGAGCTGACGGATGTGCTGCTGGACGATTCGCCGCGTGCGAAAGGCATCTTTATCACGATTGAGGGCGTGGATGGCTGCGGCAAGACGACGCAGCGCGAGGCGCTGCTGGCGCATCTTCGCGAACTGGGCTGGGAGATTCAGCTCACCCGCGAGCCGGGCGGCGATGAGATGGCGGAAAAGATCCGCGAGATGATCCTTGATCCGGCCAATACCGCGATCACCGATCTGACAGAGGCGTATCTTTACGCGGCCTCCCGCGCGCAGAACGTGCATGCGCTGGTCATCCCCGCGCTTGACAAGGGCCGGGCGGTCGTCTGTGACCGGTTTGTTGATTCGTCCATTGCCTATCAGGGCGGCGGACGCAGGCTGGGTACGGAGCGCGTCGCGCGCATCAATGCCGAAGCGGTGGACGGATGCATGCCGGACATCACGGTCTATCTGCGCATGGAGCCGGAAAAGGCGCTTTCCCGCAGGCTGAGCGCTTCCGAGCCGGACAGGCTGGAGCGGGAGAAGGCGAGCTTCTTTGAGCGGACGTACATGGGCTACGAAGAGCTCTATGCGAAGGAAGAAAATCGCGCGCGTGTGATCACTGTGGATGCTTCAAGATCTATTGAAGAGGTGTCTAAGCAGATGATTGAATTGTTTGATGAAAAGCTCTGGGCGCTTGAGGGATGACGCCATACTTATGATGCAACGAAGCGTCATTGTGCGCGAAGCGAAGAAGGGCGTCTGAGGGTTCGGATTCTCCGAACTGGCCCGGCAATGAATGAAGTCCCGGTGGGACTTCAGAACCGGGCTGACCGACGAGCGTCGAGCGAGGAGATAGAATCCCTCAGGCGGGTTTGGGCGGCAGCCCGACGTGTTTTTTTGTTTACATGGAAAAGGTTGTTCCAGGCTGGATTTGCATCATGTTAGTTATGCTGCGGTTTGAAGAAGTATTGCGCAGCCGAAAGCGCCGGCGTTGCTGGCTGTTCGGCTGATGTTGCTGCGGGCTGCGCCCGTTGTGGGGACGATAAGGGCTGCCGCCCTTAAGATCCCGCCTGAGGGACATTGTCCCTCAAACTCCCTTCTTCGCTTCGCGGCTGTTTTATGAGAGATTTGAGATAAGAGAGAGAGTCATGGCAAAGATTGTGGTCGGCATGTCCGGCGGTGTGGATTCCTCCGTTGCGGCGCTGCTCCTTAAGCAGCAGGGGCACGAGGTCATCGGCGTATTCATGAAAAACTGGGAGGAGCAGGACGAAAACGGCGTCTGCACGAGCGAAAGCGACTGGGCGGATGTACGCGAAGTCTGCGATACGATTGACATCCCGTATTATTCCGTCAATTTCGTCAAGGAGTATTACGACCGCGTGTTTTCGTATTTCCTGAGCGAATACCGCCGCGGAAGAACACCCAATCCGGATGTGTTGTGCAACCGGGAAATCAAGTTCAAGGCATTCCTCGATTTTGCGATGAACCTCGGCGCGGATGCGCTGGCGACGGGACATTTCTGCAATCTGGGCATCGCGCCGGATGGACGCAGGCAGCTCCTTCGCGGACTGGACGCAAACAAGGATCAGAGCTACTTCCTTTACATGCTTACCCAGAAGCCGCTTGAAAAGGCGATGTTCCCGGTGGGCGGCCTGACCAAGGCGCAGGTGCGCGAAATCGCGGAGAAGAACGGCCTGGTCACCAGCGCAAAGAAGGATTCGACCGGCGTTTGCTTCATCGGCGAGCGCAATTTCAAGCTTTTTCTTTCCCAGTTTCTCCCCGCGCAGCCGGGCGAGATGCGTACGCCGGAGGGAAGACTGGTCGGCCGGCACGACGGTCTGATGTATTATACCCTTGGACAGCGCCGCGGGCTTGGTATTGGCGGCATCGACGGGGAAACGGACGGCGGCCGCTGGTTTGTTCTGGCCAAGGACATGGCGCGCAACGAGCTCATCGTCACGCAGGGCAAGGATCATCCCATGCTTTACTGCAAGAATGTTGAGGGCGAGGGGGCGACGTGGATCGCGGGCGAAGCGCCGGCCAAGACGTTTGACTGCACGTGTAAGTTCCGCTATCGCCAACCGGATCAGCAGGTGCGTGTGACGCTGCTTGAAGACGGCCGTGTTCATGTGGAAGCGAAAGAAAAGCAGCGCGCCGTGACGCCGGGGCAGAGCATGGTCTTCTATCAGGGAGAGGTATGTTTGGGCGGCGCGGTGGCGGATGTCATTCTGGATGGCGGGCAGGTGGACTGAGATGAATCTGACAGCACGTTTTTTCGGGCATTTGAAGACGGTGACGCGCCATCGCCATCTCGTTTTCTGTGGCTGCGTCCGCGCGGGAATTCCCCTGCAGGGCCTGCTTCACGACCTGTCCAAATTCAGCCCGACGGAGTTTTTGCCGGGCGTTCGCTTTTACGACGGGCATCATTCTCCCACGGAGGATGAGCGGAGGCTCAGCGGCTATTCAAGGGCATGGATGCATCACAAGGGCAGAAACAAACATCACTGGGAATACTGGACGGATTATTATTCCGCACAGGGGCAATACGAGCCGGTGCCGATGCCCAGAAGATACTTGGCGGAAATGGTCTGCGACCGGATGGCAGCGAGCAAGGTTTACAAGGGCGCGGAGTACAGCGATGCATGCCCTGTGGAGTATTTGCTCAAGGGGAAGATGCGCAAGCTGATGCATCCGCAGACGCTTGACGAGCTGACGCATTTTCTGAGCCTCCTGCGCGATGAGGGCGAAGACAGGATGTTCGCCGCCCTTCGTGCGTGGGTCAGGGAGAAGCCTTGACAGTCTGATGGACGGGGGAACCTTTCCCCCGCCACAGCAAGCAGTGCGTGTACCCACTTCCGAAGTGGCTCTTCGCACAATGTAGCTTGTGAGTTCGTGGCCGAAAGAGTGTAATTTCAGCCGCGCCCTTTGGGCACAACTGTAAAATGCAAGGAAACGATATTCTAACGGGAAATGAGATTTTCCTCACGAAAAACCGCTGCGGTCGCGCCGTATACGCCGCCGCGACCGATCCCATTCGCTGCTCGATGTAATTTTTTTCGAAATCAAGGAAATCATCCGCAGCAAAGTCATGTGAAAGATAAGCGCACAGGAAGAAGGGCTGCCGCAATGCGGGCAGCCCTTCTTTGCGCATGAATCAGCTTTCCAGCAGTCCGGCGGCGCGCAGGTTTGCCAGAAGAAGATTGAACTGGGTCAGAATATCCGTTTCAACTGTTGCATCCTCAACGGCGGCGGCCGGCGTCACGACGCCGTCTTCGCCGGCGGGGCCAGTCGCGCCGGTGGGTCCGG
>JAFYOR010000108.1 GCA_017547805.1 Clostridia bacterium | reverse complement strand
GGTTGCCGCGGCCGTTAAGGATTATTAGATCCTTGACTTAATGAACATGATGACCGGTGGCTCTTTCCAGAGCATGTCCATCATGGCCATGGGTATCACTCCGTACATTAACTCCAGCATTATCCTTCAGCTGCTGACCGTCGCCGTTCCGGCGCTCGAGAAGCTGGCGAAGGAAGGCCCGGAGGGCCGCAAGAAGATCCAGGAATGGACCCGCTACCTGACCGTCGTTCTGGCGTTCGTTCAGGCGGTCGGCCTGGTCTTCGCGATGCGTGCCAACTCCTACGGCGGTCTGTGGTATATCGTCATCGGTATCTCCATGGCTGCCGGCACTGCTCTGGCTATGTGGCTGGGTGAGCGCATCACCGAGAACGGCCTGGGCAATGGCATCTCCTTGCTGATCATGGCGGGCGTTGTGTCCAACATGTTCAACTGGGGCCGTCAGGCTGCTGTTGGCGTCTTCGCCGGTACCGTTGGCATTCTGCCGGTGCTGGTGGTTGTGATCGCCTTCGTTGCCATGATCGTTGCCATCACTTACGTGGATATGGGCGAGCGCCGCATCCCGGTTCAGTATGCCAAGCGCATGGTGGGCCGCAAGATGTACGGTGGCCAGTCCACCCACATCCCGATGAAGATTAACTCCACCGGCGTTATGCCGCTGATTTTCGGCTTCGCCATTCTGCAGTTCCCGGCGACGATCTTCGCGTTCTTCCCGGCGAGCAGCCTGAATATCTGGTGGATGAGCTTCCAGAACGGTATCTGGTATCAG
The DNA here is from genome assembly GCA_017547805.1 of Clostridia bacterium. Taxonomy (GTDB): domain Bacteria; phylum Bacillota; class Clostridia; order Christensenellales; family Aristaeellaceae; genus Ventricola. Next base: position 2,099 of record JAFYOR010000108.1, on the reverse strand, counting down.
GTGGTCCTGGCCCTGCTGATCGTGGCCTTCACCTACTTCTACACCAGCATCACGTTCAACCCGATCGACATCTCCAAGAACATGCAGCAGAACGGCGGCCTGATTCCGGGCATCCGTCAGGGCCGCGCCACCAGCGATTACCTCGCCAAGGTTTCCGGCCGTCTGACCCTGTTCAGCGCTCTGTTCCTCGCCGTTCTGGCGACCATCCCGACCATGCTGACTCGTCTGTTCGGCATCCAGGCTCCGTTTGCTGCGAGCTCTGTGCTGATCGCGGTTTCCGTGGCTCTGGAGACGCTCCGTCAGATCGAGGCGCAGATGGTCATGCGTCACCACAAGGGCTTCCTTTAATTGGTAAGCAGCGTGAGGTGCTGACATGAATCTGATTTTTCTCGGCCCGCCTGGTGCGGGTAAGGGTACCCAGGCTGTTCGCGTATGCGAACAGCTTGGCATTCCCCAGATTTCCACTGGCGATATTCTTCGCCGCGCTATCAAGAATGAGACGCCGACCGGTCTGGCTGCCAAGTCTTACATTGACAAGGGCCAGCTCGTTCCGGACAGCGTTGTGATCGACATCGTGCGTGAGCGCCTTGTGCAGGATGACTGCAAGAACGGTTACCTGCTGGATGGCTTCCCGCGCACCGTCGCTCAGGCTGAGGCGCTGGAAGGCTTCGCCAAGATCGACGCCGTGGTGGATATTGACGTCAGCGATGAAAAGCTGGTCGCCCGTCTCTCCGGCCGTCGAGTTTGTCTGTCCTGCGGTGGTACCTACCACGTGAGCCAGCTGAACGGCAGCATGACCTGCGCCAAGTGCGGTAATGAGCTGATTCAGCGCGCTGACGACAAGGCCGAGACGGTGCTGAGCCGCCTGACCGTGTATCATGCGCAGACGGAGCCGCTCATCGACTTCTATACGCAGCGCGGTCTCCTCAAGGAGATTGACGGTGCGCAGCCGATGGACGAATGCTACGCAGCGATTATGGCGGTTCTGGGTAAGTAATCATGATTACGATCAAGAATTCTGCCCAGATTGCTAAGATGCGTGAGGCCGGAGCCATGCTCCACGAGGTGCTCACGCAGCTGAGAGGGAAGATTCAGCCCGGAGTGACCACGTATGAGCTTGATCAGTTCGCTGAGAAGCTCATACGGTCCTTCGGGGCTATTCCTTCCTTCCTAAATTATGAAGGGTTTCCTGCCTCGATCTGTGCGTCAGTGGACAACCAGGTCGTGCACGGCATTCCGTCGAAGAACACTGTGCTCAAAGAGGGTCAGATCATTTCGGTTGACTGTGGCCTGATTCTCGGCGGCTGGCAGTCCGACAGCGCGTTTACTGCGCCGGTCGGCAAGGTCAGCGAAGAAGCACAGCGCCTGATTGATGTCACAGAAGAAAGTTTCTTCGAAGCGCTCAAGGTCGCGCGCGAAGGCAACCGCGTCAGTGATATCGGCCATGCGGTTCAGAAGTACGTTGAGGATCGTGGCTTTGGCACGGTTCGCGCGCTCTGCGGCCATGGCATTGGACGGGAGATGCACGAGGATCCCCAGGTGCCGAATTATGGCATACCGGGCCACGGCGTACGGCTTCGTCGCGGCATGACGATTTGTATCGAGCCGATGATCACAGCGGGCGATTATCACGTCAAGACGCTGCGAGACGGCTGGACGGTCGTGACGACTGATGGCAGCCTCTGCTCCCATTATGAGCATACCATCCTGATTACGGATGGCGAGCCCGAGCTGCTTTCTTATCCGGGCTATCATGAGGAGGAGAAGCGATGAATTCGTTTCCCATGGAGGTCGGCCGGGTGGTTCTCTCCCGCGCGGGCCGCGATCAGGGACATTGCTTCGTGATCGTGGACGTCATTGATGAGAACTATGTGGCTATCGCAAACGGCTGTCAAAGGAAAGTAGACAATCCCAAGAAGAAGAAGATTAAGCATCTGGTGGCAAAACCCGAACTTTTTGAAGAAATTCGTGAAAAAATTTTTTCAAAAAAGAGGATTTTCGACTGTGAAGTGCGAAATAAACTGGATGCAATCGGCTATCAAGAGGCTTTGTTGCCGCGTAAGGAGGGTTAACGTTGCCCAAGAGCGACAATATCGAAG
>JAFYOR010000107.1 GCA_017547805.1 Clostridia bacterium | reverse complement strand
CTGCCCGAACGGCAAGAAGTTCAAGGCGGCGCAGACCGGCGGCCCGTCCGGCGGCTGCATCCCGGCCAGCCATCTGGACATCCAGATCGACTACGACAACCTGCTTGAGATCGGCTCCATGATGGGCTCCGGCGGTATGATCGTTATCGACGAAGACAACTGCATGGTCGACATCGCCCGCTTCTTCCTCGACTTCACGGTCGACGAGTCCTGCGGCAAGTGCGCGCCGTGCCGTATCGGCACCAAGCGCATGCTCGAGATCCTCGAGCGCATCGTCGAGGGCAAGGGTCAGGACGGCGACATCGAGAAGCTGGAGAACCTGGCCAACACCATCAAGACCACCGCGCTGTGCGGCCTTGGCCAGTCTGCCCCGAACCCGGTCCTCTCCACCCTGCGCTACTTCCGCGACGAGTATGAGGCCCACATCTACGAGAAGCGCTGCCCGGCGGGCCAGTGCAAGGCGCTGCTCAACTACAAGATCGATCCGGCGAAGTGCAAGGGCTGTACGCTGTGCGCCCGCGTCTGTCCGGCCGGCTGCATCAGCGGCAAGGTCAAGGAAGCGCACGTCATCGACACCAGCAAGTGCCTCAAGTGCGGCGCCTGTATGGAGCGTTGTAAGTTCGGCGCGATCAGCAAGGGCTAATGGTGCTTAAAGGAGTGAATTGACATGGCAATGATTAATCTGACGATCGATGGCGTCAAGGTCAGCGTTCCGGCGGGTACCACCGTGCTGGAGGCTGCGCGCCAGGCGAACATCCATATCCCGACCCTTTGCTTCCTCAAGGACATCAACGAGATCGGCGCGTGCCGTATGTGCGTTGTGGACTGCGGCGGCCGCAGCCTCGCTGCTGCGTGCGTGATGCCGGCTTCCGAGGGCATGGTCGTCAAGACCAACACCCCGGCTGTCCGCGCTGCCCGCAAGGCCGTTCTTGAGCTGATCCTCTCCAACCACGAGCGTAAGTGCCTCTCCTGCGTGCGCAGCCAGAACTGCGAGCTGCAGGCGCTGGCCAAGGAGCTCGGCGCGGATGAGACCAAGTTTGACGGCGCGAACATCGAGTATCCGCTGGATACCTTCTCCCCGTCCATCGTCCGCGATCCCAACAAGTGCATTCTGTGCCGCCGTTGCGTGTCTGCCTGCCGCAATGTGCAGAAGATCGGCGCGATCGGCGCTGTGAACCGCGGCTTCAAGACCATCATCGCTCCGGCGTTTGAAAAGAACATCCTGGAGACCAACTGCATCTTCTGCGGCCAGTGCATCAACGCCTGCCCGGTTGGCGCCCTGCGTGAGAAGGATGACACCGACAAGGTTTGGGCGGCGATCGCCGATCCGGACAAGTTCGTCGTCGTGCAGCCGGCCCCGGCCGTGCGCGTGGCGCTGGGCGAGGAGTTCGGCATGGAAATCGGTACCCGCGTCACCGGCAAGATGACCCAGGCTCTCAAGCGCCTTGGCTTTGACAAGGTGTTTGATACCGACTTCGGCGCGGACCTGACCATCATGGAAGAAGCCACCGAGCTGCTCTCCCGCATCAAGAACGGCGGCGCGCTGCCGATGTTCACCTCCTGCTCCCCGGGCTGGATCAAGTATGTCGAGCACAACTTCCCGGAGATGATCCCGAACCTGTCCACCTGCAAGTCTCCGATGGAGATGGAAGGCGCGATCATCAAGAGCTACTACGCCGAGAAGGCCGGCATCGACCCGAAGAAGATCTTCGTCGTCGCTGTCATGCCGTGTACTTCCAAGAAGTTCGAGGCGCAGCGTCCGGAGATGGAAGTGGGCGGTCTGCGCTCTGTGGACGTGTCCATCACCACCCGCGAGCTTGCCCGCATGATCAAGGAAGCGCGCATCGACTTCGTCAAGCTGCCGGATGAGGAAGTGTTTGACGAGCTGGTTGCCGAGTCCACCGGCGCTGCTCCGATCTTCGGCGCGACCGGCGGCGTTATGGAAGCCGCGCTGCGTACCGCGGCGGACGTGCTGGAAGGCAAGTCCATCGAAGAGGTCAAGTACGAAGCTGTCCGCGGCCTTGAGGGCATCAAGGAAGCGACCGTCGTGCTGGGCGGCGTGGAGCTGAAGGCTGCTGTCGCGCACTCCACCGGCGCGGCCAAGGAGCTCATCAAGCGCATCAAGTCCGGCGAAGCGACCTATCACTTCGTCGAGGTCATGGCCTGCCCGGGCGGCTGCGTCAACGGCGGCGGCCAGCCGATCGTCTCCGCCTTCAAGCGCATGGAAGTCGATCAGCGCGCGGCCCGCGCTGCCGGCCTGTACGCCGAGGACGAGGCGAAGGTCCTGCGCAAGAGCCACGAGAACCCGGACGTCAAGAAGCTCTACGACGAGTTCCTCGGCGAGCCGAACGGCCACAAGAGCCACGAGCTGCTGCACACGCATTACACCGATCGCAGCAAGTAATGGGCAGTGCCCATGCCCGCATCGCTTCGCGGCGGTTTTAAGCGAAACCGTCGACGGAGGGTCTCCGGTTTCTTGCCGGGGCGGGAATAAGCAAAGAACAAAGGAGTCTTCCGAAAGGAAGACTCCTTTTTTTGCGCCCCGGCGATATGTGGAGACTGTACAAGGCAGCATAAAGCAGCAAATAAAAACCTTCCCCTTTGGGGAAGGTGGATCGCCGAAGGCGAGACGGATGAGGTCTTTACCTGCAGGCCGATAATGCTTTCGCCGGAGCGTTTTTTTTAAAGCATCTCTTTCAGCTGCTTTGTTACGACATCCGCCATCCGCAGAAAGCCCAGATCGTTGGGATGGCTGCCGTCTACGGTGCAAAGCTCGCGGTCGGTATCGCCAAAGAGCGTGCGTCCGTTAATCAGGCGGACGTGCTTATCGCCGTCTGCAATTGCGTTTTCATACGTTCGCTTGATGATGGCAAAGCACGCCTTCGCCAGCTCCGGATCGCGGTCGTAGTCCGGACGGGAGATGATGAGGATCGGCAGATCGGGATGCGCCTGACGGATGGTCTTAAAGAAGACTTCGTGCGTCTTTTCAAGGTGGGGCGGATCCCACGCGTTGTGGTCGTAGTCCATGATGAATGCGCTCATGTCGAGCGATGCGATATACTCCGCCATGTTCTTTTCGCCGCGTCCGCTGCCGGAGAAGCCGAGGTTGATCTGCGCGGCGTCGAGCCGGCGGGCGACGATGCTCGTGTAGCACGAGCCGCACTTGGTCGCGCAGCCGCCCTGCGTGATGGAAGAGCCGTAGAACACGATGGGCTTTTCGATTGACGGCGTTCTTCCGGGAAGCACGGCGGCGTCCGGCGCAAAGCCGAGGGACAGCCCGGTCACGCCGTTATACAGCGGCAGATACAGCGCATAGTGGCGCATGCCGCCGGGCAGCGGCGCATAAGCGCTCTGCTCAAGGAGCGTGCCGCAGCCGTTATCAAGCTTCGGGATGAAATTCTTCACATGGCGGCTGCCATCGTCCGTTTCCTCGAAGAGCTCCATGCCGCTCTGTCCGCAGGCGGTGAAATGCGGCATGACAGCCTTGGTCGTGAGATGATGGGCGACTGCAATGTACGGCGAATCCGTGGAAAAGCGGACGACCGCGCCCGCCAGATGCCACGCAAGCTGCTGCACACCGTCGTTGCATTCGGGCAGGAAAGAAACCGGAAGGCGGCAGAGCACGCCGGGCGCGTTGGGCGCGATGCCGGCGATGGTAAACGGCGCGTCATATGCGCTGTAAAACGCGGTATCCGCGGGGATATCGCCGGACAGGCGGAAGTTGACGTCGATGTCTTCAAGGCGCTTCATGGTGCTCACCTCATGATGCATGATTACTGCTCGGTGAAAGGATCAAAGCGGTTGTCGTATTCCGGAACGGCTTCAAAGGTTTCGTAGCTTTCGCAGTCGCAGCCGATGTAGTCGGTGCTGACGTAGCCGGTGCCAATCGGCTGATAGTTTTCAAGAACGCGGACGGCGGCGTAGTACTTGCCGCGCCACTGGACAACGTCGATGAGCTGGAACTGGGTTTCCGGGCCGACCTTGTCACTGCGGCGGTCGGAATAGTACACAACGCTGCCCTTGCTCCTCTCGGGGGTGACGCGCAGGGAGACCTGCGTGCCATAGCAGTGCAGATGGCCGTATTCGGCGCAGGCTTCATCGACGCAGGGAACGGCAGATACGCCGTCCCAGTCGCAGGTGTAGGCGTAGAGGTGCGTGGAAAGATGCTCCGCAGCCTTCTGTGCGCCGAGGGTTTCGCACGTGGGGGACTTGGCGGCAAGCGCCGGCGCAGCGAGCACAAGCAGGCATGCGCAAACGAGCGCGGTCAAACGGATTTTCATGGTTAAATCACTCCATTGTCAGAGATTGGTATCTGCATTATTATAGCATGAAAACGCTCAAAACAACAGGTAAAATCCGGTTTGGAAGCCGTGTTGACAAATTGTGACCGGAATGCATAGGAAATGCTTGACAGGTTTGGCGAAAGCGTAATAAAATGAACTTAACACAGGACGCCTTTCGTAACGAAATGAAACGGCGTTCAGAATATAAGGAGGAAATCTCTATGAAGAAGCTTTTTGCTCTCGTCCTCGCTGTGATGCTGGTGATGAGCGCGACCGCCGCGCTGGCCGGCGGCAGCCTCGTCGTGTATTCTCCGCATGACGCCGATCCGCTCAACGCGGGCGTTGCGATGTTCCAGGCTGCGTATCCGGATATCGACGTGCAGGTGATCGCTGCCGGCACGGGCGAGCTGTGCCAGCGCATCGTTGCTGAGGCGGCTAATCCGCAGGGCGACGTCCTCTGGGGCGGCGGCGCGGATACCCTCGCGGGCTATGTCGATTACTTCGCGCCGTACGTCTGCGCGAACGACGCCGTCATCGGCGATGCGTACAAGGATGCTGCCGATATGTGGATCGGCGAATCTCCGCTGCCGATGGTCATCATCTACAACAAGAACCTCATCGCTGAGGAAGACGTGCCCAAGACCTGGGACGACCTGTGCAACGAGAACCTGAAGGGCAAGATCGCCTACGCCTCCCCGGCGAAGTCCGGTTCTGCCTACACCCAGCTGTGCACCATGCTCTTCTCCAAGCCGACCATCGACGAAGGCTGGGAGCTGGTCTTCAACTTCATCAAGAACCTGGACGGCAAGGTGCAGTCCTCCTCCGGCAACTGCCATAAGCTGGTTGCTTCCGGTGAATACGCCATCGGCGTGACCATCGAAAAGTCCGCGGTGCTCTACAATGACAACCCGGATATCGGCTATGTCTACCCGGCGAAGAACTCCGCTGTGCCGGATGGCGTCGCGCTCGTCAAGAACTGCCCGAACGAAGAGAACGCCAAGCTGTTCATCGACTTCGTGACCGGCCTTGAGTGCCAGACCGCCCAGAACAAGGATTGGGCCCGTCGCCCGGTCCGCGCCGACCTCGTGCCGGAAGGCCTCGTCGGTCTTGAGACCCTCGACCTTGGCAACTACGATTTCGCGTATGCCGCCACCAAGAAGGCTGAGATCGTTGAAAAGTGGAACGACCTGACCATCGAAGCCGAAGAATAAGCAGCTGCGCTGCAGGCACATCCGACGCATATCTGTGGGTTACACAGCTATAGCGGACGAGGCCGTAGGCTTTGCGCGATACCGGTGAGCAGGCAGCTGCGCTGCAGGCACATCCGACGTATATCTGTGGGTTACACAGCTATAGCGGACGAGGCCGAGAACTGGCGGATGAATCAGCTGAACGGCTGCGCTGCAGGCACATCCGACGCATACCTGTGGGTTACACAGCTATAGCGATCGAGGCCTGAGCCTTTTCGCACAATGCCGAAAGAACGGCATAAACAACAACTGACCGGGGGACGCCCAGTGTCGTGGGACACTCGGTGTCCCCCTTTTTCAGAAGCGGGCGATGCCGCCCGAATGGAGAGAGGAAATCACTTATGAGCAACGAAGTCATCATCAAAAATGCCGTCAAGCGCTACGGCGATTTTACCGCGCTGAGCGACGTGTCCCTTCACATCAAAGAGGGCGAGTTTTTCACCCTGCTGGGGCCGTCCGGCTGCGGCAAGACGACGCTGCTGCGCATGATCGCCGGCTTTAACTCCATTGAGGGCGGTGATTTTTACTTCGGCGACAGGCGCATCAACGATGTGCCCGCGCACAAGCGCGACATCGGCATGGTCTTCCAGAACTACGCGATCTTTCCGCACCTGACGGTCGAGGAGAATGTCGCCTACGGCCTGAAGGCGCGCGGCGTCAAGAAGAGCGAAATCGACGAGCGCGTGAAGGAAGCGCTGGAACTGGTGCAGATTCTGCCGCTGGCCAAGCGCAAGCCCAGCGAGCTTTCCGGCGGCCAGCAGCAGCGCGTCGCCCTCGCGCGCGCGTTCGTCATCGAGCCGAGCGTGCTGCTGATGGACGAGCCGCTTTCCAACCTTGACGCCAAGCTGCGCGTGCAGATGCGCTCCATCATCAAGAAGCTCCAGCGCAGGCTGGGCATCACCACCATTTACGTCACCCACGACCAGGAGGAGGCGCTGGCGATCTCCGACCGCATCGCCGTCATGAACCTTGGCAAGGTGATGCAGATCGGCACGCCCACGGATATTTACGCCAAGCCGGAAAATCCGTTTGTCGCCGGCTTCATCGGCGTGAGCAACTTCCTCAACTGCGAGGTGACCAAGTGCGAGGCGGACAGCGCGCGCGTGTCCATCAAGGGCGAGCTGGATATCGACATCCCGGTGCGCAGAACATATACCGGCAAGGCGAAGATCTCCGCCCGTCCCGAGCAGCTGTTCTTCTCGGAAAAGGGCATGCCGGGCAAGGTGCTCTTCTCCACCTTCCTTGGCGACTTCATCGAGTACGAGGTGGAGCTGGACGACGGACAGATGCTCATCATCAACGAATACACCAAGGACACGACCGACGTGCACGAGGTGGGCGAGAAGGTGCATATCAGCTTCGACGCTGCGCGCATCAGCCTGTATGATGATGCGGAGGAGGTGCTCTCCAAGTGACAAAAGCGCCCCGCCGGAAAATCCGGCTGGATTTCTGGTTCTTTGTCAAGGCCATCGTGCTGGTGGCTTTGTGCCTGTTCATTGTGTATCCGTTTTATACCATCCTGACCAAGAGCGTCTTCTCCAGCAAGGTGGAGGGCATGACGCTGTATAACTTTGAGCGGTTCTTCGCCAAGAAGTATTACTACCGCACGCTCATCCGTTCGGTGGTTATCTGCTCGTTCACGACGCTGTTTTCCTGCATCATCGGCGTGTTTATCGCTTACGTGATGACGCGCTTTAACGTGCCGGGCAAAACCTTCCTGCATGTGCTCATCATCCTCTCGCTGATGAGCCCGCCGTTTATCGGCGCGTATTCGTGGATTCTGCTGCTGGGCCGCAATGGCCTGCTGGCCAAGGCGTTTGGCGCGATAGGACTCACCGCGCCCACGATATACGGGCGTGACGGCATCATCTTCGTCTTTACGCTGCATTTGTTCCCATATGTGTATTTGTACACCTCCGGCGCGATGAACTCCATCGATGCATCCCTTGAGGAGGCGGCGGAGAACCTTGGCATGAACAAGCTGCGCCGCATCATAACGATCACGCTGCCGGTCGTGCTGCCGTCGATTCTGGCTGGCTGCATCATGGTGTTCATGACCTGCCTTGCGGACTTCGGCACGCCGATGCTGCTGGGCGAGGGATACACCGTGCTGCCGGTGCTGGTGTATAACGAGTACATGTCCGAGAGCGCGACCGACCCGTTCATGGCGTCTGCGCTGTCGGTGATCATCGTCGCCTGCTCGATGGTCATGCTCGCCATCCAGAAACTGATCATCGACAAGAAGAACTACACCATGAGCACGCTGCGTCCGCCGCAGGAGACGAAGCTGCACGGCTTTAAGCGGTTTGCCGCGGCGTTCCCGGTGTATGTGATCGTGTTCTTCGCGCTGCTGCCGCAGATCGTCGTCGTTTGCCAGTCGTTTGTGGAGCGCAGCTTCTCGGGCGTGGTGCAGGGCGTCAATCTCAATAACTACCGCGCGATCCTCTCCCGCCTTGGACAGAACATCTTCAATACCTACGCGTTCTCTCTGGCGGCGATTGTGTTCATCGTGATCTTCGGCATCCTGATTTCCTATGTGCTCGTGCGCAAAAAGGGCAAGGCGGCCAGCGTCATCGATACGCTGATCATGTTCCCGTACGTCATCCCCGGCTCGGTTCTGGGCATCGGCCTGATCGTCGCCTTCAACCGCAAGCCGCTGATCCTCGTGGGCACGGCGGCGATCATGATCATCTCTTACATCGTGCGCAAGCTGCCCTACACCGTGCGCTCGGGCAGCGCGTTCCTCTATCAGATGGATCCCTCGGTGGAGGAGGCGTCCATTAACCTTGGCGTCTCGCCCATGAAGACCTTCTTCACGATGACGGCACGCATGATGCTTCCGGGCGTCATGTCCGGCGCGGTGCTCAGCTGGATCACCTGCATCAACGAGCTTTCCAGCTCCATCATGCTCTACTCCGGCAAGACCTCGACCATCGCGGTTGCGATCTATCAGGAGGTCGTGCGCATGAGCGACGGCACCGCTGCCGCGCTGGCGACGATCCTGTCGGTGACGACCGTCGCGTCGCTGCTGATCGTCTTCCGCCTGACCAAGGGCAAGGTGAAGATCGTTTAAGCTCAATCTACACTTAAACTGCGCGAAGCGAAGAAGGGAGTCCGAGGGACGATGTCCCTAGGACAGGTACGGGCGGCAGCCCGGCGTATTCCTCTCATCTCCATTTCAGACGGATATACAATACACCTCACACAAAATCCCCGCTTTCCCAAGACGGAAAGCGGGGATTTTTGTGTGAGGTTATTTCTGATGCGTCCGGATGGTATTGGCAATCGTCATCGCCGCGAGCAGCGAGCCGGTCTGGCTGGGATGATAATCATCCTCGACGTAGAGGTCGAGCACCTTGCGGGCGTCGCAGAACGCCTTGCCCGCGGGCGCGAGAAGCGCGTCGTTTTCCTTCGCGGCGATCTCGTAGCCCTCGGTGAGCCTTGCAAGCATCTCGGCGTAGGAAAGGCCGGTGTCGGCAAGGCGCTGAGAGCCTTCCTTGTATGCCCATGTGGCGTAGAGGACGGGCGTCGCGCCAGATGCACGGATCAGCGGACAAAGGCCGCGCACCGCGTCAAGAAACTGTGCCCGGCAGCGGAAGGGCTCCTGGCTCTGGCCCTGCATGACCACATAGTCAAAGCGCTGATCCCGCAGCGCGGGCAGGGTTTTAAGCCCCAGCTCACAGGAGGGGTCAAGGTGCTCGGAAAGATACGCGCCGCCCCTTGTGTGGGAGACAACCTCCCAGCCGGTGAGCGCGGCGAGAATATCGGGCAGGTCGTTGAAATAGGTGAAGCTGTTGCCTAGCATGAGAATGCGCATAAATATCCCTCCATGAATTCAGATTCTGTCGTCTTGATGCGGAGATGTTCGCATTATCCGCGGAGAACGGCCTGCTTCGCGGCGTCAAGCGCGGCGGTGACGCGGTCGCAGAAGGCGTCAAACTCCGGATCCTCCTGCTGCAGCGCGGGGGTGGAGAGCAGATGGCGGACCGTCCGGCGCAGGCCCTGATCCGCGCGCACGGTGCAGGCAAAGCCCGGCACGGCGCGCTTGATCTTGCTGTTGTCAAAGACGACGGTCGCGGCCTTGTCGCCCAGCAGGCTGCCCTCAAAGTCATAACTGCCCACGGCGGCGAGGAAGTCGGACGGCACATGGCAGACCTTCAGCGGGACGCCCAGCTCGTCCGCGATGATGCCGTAGATCTGATTCCATGTGACGGACTCATCGCTGGTGATGTGGTACGCCTGACCGATGGCATGCACATTGCCCATCAGTCCGACAAAGCCCTTGGCAAAGTCGGTGTTGTGCGTGATCGTCCACAGGGACGAACCGTCGCCGTGGATGAGCACGCGCTTGCCTTCCTGCATGCGTCTGATTACCTGCCACGCGCCTCTGCTGCCCTTGACGGCCAACGGCAGGCTGCGCTCGTCATAGGTGTGGCTGGGGCGGACGATGGTCACGGGGAAGCCGTTTTCCCGGTACATGCGCAGGAGGAATTCCTCGCAGGCGATCTTCTTGCGGGAGTATGCCCAATGCGGATTGCAAAGCGGCGTGCTTTCCGTGATCAGATAATCGCTTAGCGGCTTTTGATAAGCGGAAGCGGAGGAGATGAAGATGAACTGCTTCGTCTTTCCGGCAAAGAGGCGGAAATCCCGCTCCAGCTGCGCGGGCTCAAAGGCGATGAAGTCGCACACGCAGTCAAACGTTTTTCCTGCAAGCGCCTTGGCGGCGGCGGCTTCGTCGCTGATGTCCGCGGTGATGGTTTTGACGCCTTCGGGCAGCTCCGTCTGCCGCGTGCCGCGGTTGAGGAGGGTCAGCTCCCAGTCGGGATGCTGACTAAGCAAACGGGTGATGGCCATGCTGATGGTGCCGGTTCCGCCGATAAACAGGGCTTTCATGGGTCGTGTGCTCCTTTCGTGTGCGATGGTTCTTTGGGGATGGTGCGAACCGAGCGCGTCGCCTGTTCGGTTCAGGTGGGTGCGGGCTGTGCCCGTTTGGGGACGTTGGGGAACGTGGGGGACGTTAGGGGCTGCCGCCCCTGGAACCCTGCCTGAGGGATTCCATCCCTCAGCCTCCCTTCTTCGCTTCGCGCGGTTTTAAGGGGGATTAGCTGAGGTCAAAGATGCCGCCCTCCAGCGCGCTTCTGGCGGCGAGGATATAGCGGCTTTCGTCCAGCGGATCGACATTCCTGCGCGGGGCCGTTGCGCCCAGATTAAGCGGGCATTCGCGGTAGCTATGCAGCTTTACGCTCATCACACCGCGTCCGCCGGTGACGGCGGCAAGTGTCATGGAATAATCAAGGCTGGTTGCGGCGGGCACAAGCGCGGTCAGGCGGGTGCGTTCCTGCGAGGGCTGCGCTTCAAGCGTCTCTCCGCGCATGGCGACGACGTCGCTCATCACGCGCCCGACGCATTCCGGGGGAATCAGAAACCGGATTTCCAGCATCGGCTCCAGCAGCGTGCTGCCGCCCCGGCGCAGACCGTCCTGAATACCCATGGGTGTGGCGACGATAAAATCCAGCGGGTGCGTGTGAAACTGGTGATGGCTGCCGCCCATGAGCGTGATTTTCACGTCCGTCACCGGCCAGCCAAGCCGTCCCTGCGCAAGGGCGAGGGGCAGCGCCTGCCTGACCTGGTTCTGATACCGTCCCAGAATATCGCGCACATGGCATTGGGATTCAAACGTCACGCCGCTGCCGCGCGGCGCAGGCTCGATGCAGAATTCCATCACCGCCCAGCAGGGCTTGGGCATCGTGTAGGCGACAAAGCCCGTGGCGGCGCTTGAGATGGTTTCCCGGTAAAGCACGGCGGGCTTGCCGAAACGGACGGGCAGCGAAAAGCGCGTGCGCAGCATTTCTTCAAGGATTTCCAGCTGGATGGTGCCCATGACGTTCATGTGCAGCTCGTTCAGCGTCCGGATGTAGCTGGATTGCAGCAGCGGGTCCTCGCCGGAGAGGATGTCGCAGGCCTCGCGCAGCGCAGGCATGTCCTCCGCCTGCTCAGGGATAACCTGCACGGTGATCAGCGGCGTGCGCAGCTTGCCGGTCTCCACCGGGCGGGGCAGGAGCGATGCATCGCCCAGCACCTGTCCGATGCGCAGCGCGCCAAGGCCGTACACCACGCCGACCTCGCCCGCGCCAAGCGCATCGACCGGCGCGCCGGACACGCTGCGCAGCTGCGTGACCTTGGGCTGAACGAACTTTTCTTCGCCCGTCAGCGGGTCTGTGCCGGCGGGGAGTGTGACGGGCATGCGCGCAGACAAGCGTCCGCTGAACATCCGCACGAATACGCCGCGTCCCAGCAGCTTATCCTGCGCGGCGGCGAATGCGACGCCGCACAGGGCGTCAGACGGCGGCGCATCGGGCGTCAGCCAGTCCGTTACCGCGTCAAGCAGCGGGACAACGCCCTCTTCCCTGAGCGCGGAGCCGCAGAGGATGGGATACGCCTGCGCGTTCCGGGTCATTTCGCCCAGACGGCGCTTTATAAACGCGGGATTAAGCGTTTCGCCGGAAAGGTAGCGCTCCATCAGCGCGTCGTCATCCGCGCACAGGACGTCCGCGACGGCGTCGTCATCCCCGATGAGGCAGGCGCTGCTTGTGAGCATGCGCCGGATCTGCGCGGCGACGCGGCCTGCGTCCGCGCCCTCGCGGTCGAGCTTGTTGATGAAAAACAGACAGGGAATCTTCTTTTCCGCAATCGCCGCGAAGAGCGCTTCCGTCTGCGGCTGAACGCCCTCCACGCCGCACACGACGAGCACAGCGGCATCCAGCGCCCAGAGCGAGCGCTCCACTTCGGCGGAAAAATCGACGTGTCCCGGCGTATCGATGAGATTGACCTGCGTGCCTTTCCACGTGAAGGACACGCAGCTTGCCTTGACGGAGATGCCGCGCCGCTGCTCGACGGGGAGCGTGTCGGTGTGCGCGGTGCCGCTGTCCACGCTGCCCTTTTTGCGAATTGCGCCGCTGAGCAGGAGGATCTGCTCGGAGAGCGTGGTTTTGCCGGCGTCAACGTGCGCGAGAATGCCGATACATACCCGTTTCATGGTTTTCTCATTTCTGCAGCGCGTCATTGCGCTGCGCTTTCTTTTATAGAAGCAGAATAGCACAGCAACAGCGCAGCGTCAACGGGAGAAGGGTGGTTTCGGGTTGAAGCGCAAGGAAAGTCGCGGTATAATATCATCAGCAACAATCAGACCAGAGTTGGAGGCACATATGGCGTATCATTATCTTGATTATGAGCAGCTTCATGCGTTCTGCTGCGCGGCCTTCCGTTCCTATGGATTTGACGGACAGACGAGCAGTGAGATCACCGATATTCTGCTGGCGGCGGACTTAAACGGCACGGAATCCCATGGCGTGCAGCGCATGGTTCGCTATGACTATGAAATTTCCTGCGGGATGGTTGACCTGAAGGCCAAGCCCGAAATTGTGCACGAAACGCCGATTTCCGCCGTCATCGACGCGCATAACGGCATGGGCCAGGTTGTTTCACGCATGGCGATGCAGCTGGCGATTGACAAGGCGAAGAAAACCGGCTGCGGCATGGTCACGGTGCGCCGCTCCAACCACTACGGCATTGCGGGCTACTACACGGAGATGGCGGCAAAGGAAGACCTGATGGGCATCTGCATGACGAACACCGAGGCCATCATGGTGCCCACCTACGGTCGCCAGCCGATGATCGGCACCAACCCGATCGCCCTTGCCATGCCGGCGGATCCTGTGCCGTTCTCCTTTGACTGCGCGACGACCGTTGTCCCGCGCGGCAAATTCGAGGTTTTCACCAAGCGCGGCGATCCGGTGCCGCTGGGCTGGGGCGTGGATGAAAACGGCTGCGACTCCACCGACGCGCCGCGCGTGCTGGCCAACATCATCAGCAAGATCGGCGGCGGCATCCTGCCGCTGGGCGGCTCCAATGAGCTGATGGGCAGCCACAAGGGCTATGGTCTTGGCGTGATCTGCGAGCTGTTCTGCGGCATCCTTGCCGGCGGCATGACGGCGGAGCGCATTTACAAGACCGAGGATGGCGGCTCAGGCATCTGCCACAGCTTTATCGCTGTTGATTACGGGATTTTCGGAGACAAGGCGCAGATCCGCAAAAGCTTTTCTGACTACCTGCAGAAGCTGCGCGACAGCGACAAGGCGCAGGGCTGCGAGCGGATTTATACCCACGGCGAAAAGGAAACGGACATGCGCATCCTGCGCAGGGAGAAGGGCGTGCCGGTCAACGATAAGACGCTTAGTGAGCTGCGCGAAATTGAAAAGAAGCTGGGCGAATACGCAGTGCCGTTCCCGGCGGAGATCTGAAGAATCAGTCACAAAGGATAATGAAAACGCATCCTGTTGACAGAAAAATAGGGGTTAATATATAATAAACTCAATGTGAAGGGTATTTACTGTTTCTTAATGCGAAAGGGTTTCGCGACCGGTCTGCCTATTGCCGCTGCGCGATGAGTTGGGCGGCAGCCGACGCTGGCGCAATACGACACGGAGCGGACGATGGGCTCGGGAGGGGTTTCATGGGAGAAAGCAAATTCATGGGTGAGGTTGAGGCGTATTATCAGGAGACGTCAGGACAATATCCCGAGATTAAGGCGCAGATCCAGAATGACAGGGAGACGATGCTGACGGAGCGGGCAGAAGCCGATAAAGCGCGCCGTGCATATCAGGAGGAGGAAAGGAAGCTGGCTTCTGCACAGAGAAGACTGGAGCATATCAAAGAGAGCATTCGCCAGCAGAAGGAGCGCCGCCGGGAAGCGGCCAGAAGCAGAGATGATTCTGACGATGATGACGAGGATTCCCTTGACAGCATTGACCAGGAGATTGAGCGGCTGGAAGAGGAGAAAGAGGCCGAGGAGGATGAGATTGACCGCATCAAGGATGCGCGCGATCAATATATGTACGACGAAGATGTGCATCAGAAAGCGGCGGATGCGGCGCAGAACAGGCTGAAAAAAGCGGTCAAAAGCTGCGGACATCTCGCAAAGTCGCTGTCGATGCATGCCGAGGTGGTGAAGTTCGAGGCGGATAAAACGTCCAATCAGGCTGGCGGATTCGGCTCGATGTCTTCTAACCGATTTGCCCGTGGAGCTTCCCAGAACGCGAAAGCGGACAGAACCGCTGCATCATCGAAGTATAAGACACTGGCAGGTCAGATTTCCTCGCTGGCGGATCAATATGCCCTGTTGGCGCAGACGGACACCGGCGGACCGGCCGGCGGTTCGAGCAAAGCGGGTGCAAGCAAAGGACAGGCTGCGCAGCGCACAAAACAGGTTGCAAGCAAAGGACAGGCTGCGCAGCGCACAAAACAGGTTGCCATGGCGGCTACGATAGCGGCGGCCATGGCCACGGGTGCTATGTATCATGCAACCCGCCCCATCAGCCCGTCTGATCTGTCCGGCGGTCCTTTGTCTCATATAGAAGTTATAGCTGAGCGCATAGACGGTATTGAGGACGCTCTTACAGGTCCTGACCAGATCGTCGATGAGGAGAAAAAGCGCAAAGAGAATGAAAAGCATATGAAGCGGATGCAAAGAGAATCTGCGCCGTGGTTCTGATAGCTGCATCAAGAAAACATACGCTGCGTTTCAGTGCAGCCCTGTTCCTGCAAAATGCGGGAACAGGGCTGTTTTTTCCTTGGATATGCAAAGCGATGAAACGAAATGCCGCCTTCCTCTTTTGCGCGGCGAGGCGATTGATCTGTAAGCAGCGGGAAAACAGTGAAGGAAACGCCCGGAAAACGACGAATTATAAGAGAGTGAGTCATTCAGATGCGAATGCTGCGCTTGCCAGCGCGGCAGGATCCGGCGACGGATAGATGAACGAAGGGAGAAAATCATCATGCAACAGCTCAATTTCCATGAGAATCTCAAGACGCTGCATGTGGGCACGATGCCCAACCACGCGTATTTTGTTCCGCACGGCAGCCGTGAAAGCGCGCTGACGCTGCGCCGGACGAATTCGGATCGCTTTCTGCTGCTCAGCGGGGACTGGGACTTCACGTTCTATCAGAGCGTGCTGGACCTTGAGCAGGACTTTCTGACCCTTCCTGCGCAGGCGAAGATTCCGGTGCCGTCCGTCTGGCAGATGCATGGCTATGACAGCCATCAGTATACCAACGTGCTCTATCCCATTCCCTATGATCCGCCCTATGTACCGGTTGAAAATCCCTGCGGACTGTATACCCGCCGTTTTGCCTATCAAAAGGCGGAAGGGCAGCGCCAGACGCTGTGCTTTGAGGGCGTGGACAGCTGTCAGTATGTCTGGCTGAACGGGAAGTTTGTCGGCTACAGCCAGGTGTCCCACAGCACGACGGAATTCGACGTCACGGATTTTGTCGCGGATGGGGAAAACGAGCTGAAGGTGCTGGTGCTCAAATGGTGCGACGGCACGTATTTTGAGGATCAGGACAAGTTCCGCATGAGCGGCATCTTCCGCGATGTGTATCTGCTCACGCGCGAGGATAAGCACATTGTTGATTACACCGTCAGGACGCTGCTCGCAGGTGATCTGCGCAGCGCGGAACTTACCGTAGCCTTTGAAACGAAGGGCGAAGCGCAGATCGCCTGCGAGCTGCTGGACGCCGAGGGCAATGTCCTCGCCGAGGGCAGCGCGCAGGATGGATGCTTCAGCGCTGCGATGGAAGCTCCGCAGCTCTGGAGCGCGGAATCGCCGTATCTGTATACGCTCGTCATCCGCTGCGGCGGGGAGTGGATTGTGGATGAGGTGGGCGTGCGCGAGATTCACGTTGAAAACGGCGTGATCATGCTCAACGGTCAGAATATCAAGTTCCGCGGCGTCAACCGCCATGACAGCGATCCGCTGGTGGGCCCTGCCGTGGGAGAAAAGGAAATGCTGCGCGACCTGCAGGTGATGAAGCTGCATAACGTCAACGCCATCCGCACCAGCCATTACCCCAATGCGCCGGAGTTCATGCGCCTTTGCGATCGCTACGGCTTCTATGTTATCGACGAGGCGGATGTGGAGTGCCACGGCGTGGTCTTCAAGGACGGCGGCTGGAAGGGCGACTATAACCACATGGCCAATGATCTTCTCTATGCCGAGGGATTCATGGACCGCGTGCAGCGCTGCGTGCTGCGCGATAAGAACCGTCCCTGCGTGGTGATGTGGTCGATGGGCAACGAGTCCGGTCACGGCGTGTGCATTGACCGGTGTATCGAATGGACGAAGAAGTACGATCCCACCCGTCTGACGCATTATGAGCGCGCATCCTTCCCGCCGGAGGGCATGGCGTTCAACGAGGAATATCTGGATACCTACAGCCGCATGTACGCCTCTGTCGCGGCGATTGATGCGTATTTTGAGCAGCAGAAGACCGGTGTTGCCGCGGAAAACGGCGTGCGCACCGAATATGTTGCGCCGGCGATCCTGCATAAGCCCTATGTCCTGTGCGAATACTGCCATGCCATGGGCAACGGTCCGGGAGATCTGGAGGATTATTTCCAGTGCATCGAGCGCCATCCCGGCCACAGCGGCGGCTTCATCTGGGAATGGTGCGATCACGCGGTGTACATGGGCCGGACGGTCGACGGACGAGCGAAGTATTTCTATGGCGGCGACTTTGGCGAGTTCCCCAACGACGGCAACTTCTGCATGGATGGTCTGGTCTATCCCGATCGCACGCCGCACACGGGTCTGCTGGAGTTCAAGAATGTCATGCGCCCGGCGCGCATCAGCGCGGTCGATCTGGCGAAGGGCTGTTTTGAGGTCTGGAATCTGTATGACTTTACGACCCTTTGCGACGCGGTGGAGATCCGCTATGTCCTGCGCCGCGGCGGACAGGACGTCGGCGCAGGCATGGTTGACGCGGCGCAGCTGAAGATCGCGCCGCATCAGCGCGCGCAGATCGTCATCAGCGATCCCGGCCTTGCCGTGCCCGATACCGCCGTATACTTTGAAACGGTGCTGACCCGCGGCTATGGCTTCCTGCCTGCGGGCCATGTGGTGGGCACGGAACAGGTCGGCGCACAGGTGTTCGCGCCCGTGTTCGCGGAAAACGACGGCGGAGAAATCCGCGTGAGCGAGGACAGCCGCTATATCGTCGTGCAGAATCAGGCGTTCCGCTATCAGTACAATAAGCAGCACGCCTGCTTTGACCAGATGGTCGCCGGAGGCGTTGCGCTGCTGGATAAGCCGCTGACGTTCAATGTCTGGCGCGCGCCCACGGACAACGACCGCAACATCCGCCTCCAGTGGAGCGCGTATGCATATGACCGCGTGATTCCGCGCGGCTATGAGACGGCGGTTGAAATGAAGGACGGCGAGTGTACGATCACGACCCGCTTTGCCATCGGCGCAATTTATGTGCGCAATATCGTGGAGGGTACCGTGACATGGCGCATCGCCAGCGGCGGCGCGGTGACGGTGGATGTGAAGGCGGATGTGCGCGGGAACATGCCCTTCCTGCCGCGCTTTGGCCTGCGCCTGTTCCTGCCCGGCAGCATGGATCAGGTGGAGTACTTCGGCGTCGGTCCGTATGAAAGCTATGTGGACAAGCGTCAGGCCAGCTGCAAGCATCTCTACAGCGCGGGCGTGAAGGCGATGCATGAGGACTACCTCAAGCCGCAGGAGAACGGCAGCCATACCGACTGCTCCTATGTGCGCCTTGCGGGCGCCGACGCGCGATTGACCGTGGTCGGCGAAAGCTTCTCCTTCAGCGCTTCTCCCTATACGCAGGAGGAGCTGACGCAGAAGATGCACGCGTATGAAATCGAGCCCAGCGGCAGCACGGTGCTTTGCCTGGATGCGATGCTTGCGGGCATCGGCTCCAACAGCTGCGGCCCGGAGCTGGATCCCAAGTATCACACCGGGACGAAGGTGGATTTCGTCATCACGCTGGTTCCGGAAAGCATCCGCTGATAAAAGAAAAAAAGGCACGTCCCGTCTTCCTGAAAAGGGAGGCGGGCGTGCTGTTTGCTGTGCAGCGTTTTTTGTGGGGTTACGGCGCCTGCCACGCGAAGCCGCCCGACTGGGCGAAGGCCTGCGCGGCGCTGTCCGGCGGGGCGATGATCAGCAGACCGGCGCAGCCGGAAAAGGCGCTGCCTTCGATGCGCTGCACGCCGGCGGGCAGCGTGATCTGCGCAAGCGATGTGCAGCCCTCAAACGCGGAATGACCGATTTGGGCAACGCTCTGGGGGAGGATGATTTCCGAAAGCGACGCGCAGCCGAAGAAGGCATAGTCACCGATGGCGGTAACGCCTTGCGGCAGGGCGACACGGACGGCGTCATCGCGACAGTCCGCGACGATGAACGTGCGCTGACCGTTCGTATCGTAGGCATAGAAGGAAAGCTCCGGGAATTCCGGGCTGGTGAAGGTGTAGCCGTAATCGGTCAGCACGGCGGCGACCCGGCTGTCAAGCGCGCACAGCCGGACGGCGGAGCAACCATAAAACGCATACGGGTGAAGGCGCTGCACGCCGTCGTTCAGCGTGATCTGCGTGAGCGCGCAGCAGCCGTAGAACGCATGCGAGCCGATGAGCCGGAGGCTTTCGGGCAGGGAAACCTGCGAAAGCGACGTGCAGCCGGCAAAGGCATTGCTGCCGATGGAAACGATGCCTTCGGGGATGACGAGCTGCGCAAGCGTTTTGCAGTCCCGGAAGGCGCAGTAACGGATCGCCGTAACGGGACACCCGCCCAGCGTATCGGGCAGGGTCAGCTCCGCAGCGCTGCCGGTGTAGGCGGTGATGGTCGCCTGACCATCGCTGATGGAATAGGCGAAATCGCCTTCAGTCTGGGCAAGGGCAGGGGAAGAAAAGAGGAAGGGCATCAGCGCGAGAAGCAGCAGGCAGAGTTTCTTCATGGGGCAGACACCTCCTGAGAGTTACTATGGGTAAGCCCATCTCCAAAGAGAAAAGCGAAGCGCACTTCAATCATCAAAAAATTAAACAGATAAAAGAAAAACCGCCATCTGAAGATGGCGGCTCCCAGTGTGGCGACTAACTCACACTTAGCTTGGTGGGGTCTATAGGGCTCGAACCTACGACCTCCACGATGTCAACGTGGCGCTCTGACCAGCTGAGCTAAGACCCCAAGCACGTGTATTAGTATACCTCGGGACTTTGAAAAAGTCAACCCCTATTTTTCGTTTTTTTCGACTTTTTTTCAAATTTGTTTTTCTGACGTCGAAGGCCGGATGAAAGCATGGGAATACCGCCTTGCCGATGCTTGCATTCACCCGCCCTTTCTTGTATAATACTGACATATGGCGACGGAAGGAGAGACGATTGAAGATGAAAACCGTAAACATCCGGCTGACGATGATGACCGATCATGTGAAGAATTTTGTGAGCCTTGTGAACAAGTATCCGTATGATATGGATCTGCGTTCCGGGCGTTTTGTGGTGGATGCGAAGTCAATTCTGGGCATCTTCTCCATCGATCTCTCCCGCCCGATCCGCATGGATATCTACAGCGACGACTGCGACGACCTGCTCGCTGCGCTTGAAGGATATATCGTAAAGGAATAAGCAGGAACCCGCGTGACGCAGACTCCGCTTTGAGGGGAGGAATATCCATGTTTGATGTACATGCTACGGAAGAAGAGGATAAGCTGGTCCTGCTCTGCGCGCTTGACCGCCTCGGCGGATGTACAGAAGAACAGCTCCTGCGCTTTGTCGTGGAGACCGGATTGATCACGCAGTTTCGTTTTTATCTCGCGCTGGGCGGACTCCGGGAGACCGGCTTTGTGCGGGAGGCGCGCCATCTGGAGGGCATGCTGCTCATCCTCACGCCCGAGGGCAGGCAGAGCATGGAGCTCTTTGGCGCCCGCATCCGCGCTTCTCAGCAGCAGAAGCTTGCGGAAAATGTGCGGGCATGGCGCAGGCGCATCCGCGATGAACAGCAGATGCCGGCGGACTGGAAGGAAACGGACAACGGCTATGTGGTGACCCTGCGCGCGCTGGAGGGCGGCGCGGAGATCTTCAATCTTACGCTGACCGCTGCGACCAAGGTGCAGGCCAAGCGCTTTTGCGAGCGATGGCCGAAAAAGGCGCCGGAGCTCTACCAGACGATCATGCAGGCGCTGGGCGAAACCGCTGCGCAGGACGATGAACAGAAATGAATACAATGAAAACCGCCGCTTGGGTTGTCCAAACGGCGGTTTTCGTGTGGAAGGGTAATTAAGGAAGGGAAATGGGAAGAATGCCTTTGCTTCGGAGGGGACTTGGGCAAAGGCTGCAATGGGGGGAACTCCCATGCACGCTTATTGTAGCACCGGAATATGGCGCAAATGTGTTGCGGGCGTAGCAACTGTGCGCTCAAATGAGATCGGTCAGCGGCGCAAACTCGGGTAAAACGATTGTGGTTTCATGGCGCATGTGTTACACTTGAAAAGACAGATGAATCAGGCCGGCGCTGCATGCTGCCGGCGCGCAGGAGGAGAATATGAGACTGGATAAGTATCTGAAGGTATCGCGCATCATCAAGCGGCGCACCGTCGCCAAGGAGGCCAGCGAGGGCGGTCGTGTGACGATCAACGGCAAGGTGGCCAAGCCCTCTTCCGAGGTGAAGGAAGGGGACGTGCTGGAAATCCGCTTTGGCGAGAAGATGGCGCGTTTCCGCATTCTCAAGGTCGCGGAGGTCGTCCGCAAGAACGACGCCGGCGCGATGTATGAGCTGCTTGAGGGCGAGGAGGATCTTTGATGAACGCTGCGGTGATCGTTGCCGCCGGACGCGGCACGCGCATGGGGCTTGACCGCAATAAGGTGCTTTATCCCGTCTGCGGCGCGCCGATTATCGTGCATACCGTGCGCGCATTTGCGGAGTCGGGACTGTTTGATGGCGGCATCGTCGTGGTGACCGGCGAATGCGATATGGACGAAATGCGCGGCATGATGGATGCGGCGGGACTTTGCGTGACGTTTGCGCCGGGCGGCGCGGACCGGCAGGAGAGCGTATATCACGGTATTTGCGCCTGCCCGCAGGATGCGGACGTCATCGCCATCCACGACGGCGCGCGCCCGCTCGTCACCCGCGAGGTGATTGCCCGCACGATTGACAGCGCGAAGGCGCATGGCAGCGGCGTGGCGGCGGTGATGCTCAAGGACACGGTCAAGCAGGTCGATGAAAACGGGATTGTCGTGGACACGCCCGCGCGCGATACACTGCGCGCCGTGCAGACGCCCCAGACGTTTGACGCACAGCTCATCCGGCAGGCGCATGAGCGCTTTAAGACCGGTGCGCGAGCGACGGACGATGCGATGCTCATGGAGCGCATGGGTCATGCTGTGCGCCTGACCGAGGGCGACGTGGAGAACATCAAGCTGACCACGCCGGAGGATATGCTGCTCGCCGAGCAGGTGATGATCCGCCGCGGCAAGGCGAAGAAGGAGGAACCGGCGATGATCCGCATTGGACATGGTTACGATGTACACAGGCTCGTGGAGGGGCGAAAGCTGATCCTTTGCGGCGTTGAAGTGCCCTATACGCTTGGCCTGCTTGGACACAGCGACGCGGACGTGGCGTATCACGCGCTGACCGACGCGCTGCTGGGCGCGGCGGCGATGGGCGATATCGGCAGGCATTTCCCGGATACCGATCCCAAGTACAAGGGTGCGGACAGCGGCATGCTGCTGGATCATGTCATGAATCTCATCTGGGCGAAGGGTTATGTCGTGGGCAATGTGGATGTGACGATCATCTGCCAGCGCCCTAAGCTTAAGGATTACATCGAGATGATGCGCGAAAACGTCGCCGCGCACCTGCGGGTGGAACTTGACTGCGTGAACGTCAAGGCGACGACGACCGAGAAGCTGGGCTTTGAGGGCGAAGGGCTGGGCATTTCCACGCATGCGGTGGCGTGTATCATGAAGAAGTAAGAGGGGACGATTGGGAACTCCGTCCCCAAACCCCAGGCAGGAGACCAGAGGGGGAACATTTCGTAGGTTCCCCCTCTAGATCCCCTGCACCCCATACACCCCTTCTCACGACCAGGGGACCTGCGGGCTCCCTGGACCCATGGCTCGTATAAGCTGCTTTTCGTACCGATGTGGCTTTTTCGTGCAAAGAAGGTTAACAACTCTGGGTCCAGGGTCGCAACCCTGGTCGTTTGCAGGGGGTAAGGGTGGTGGAGGAGGGCCTAGGGGGAGAATCGAAAATCCCCCTGGTCCTCCTCCCCTGGGGTTCGGGGAGTGGAGCTCCCCGATCGTCTCCTGCTTTCAAAATCCAGGAGAAAATCATTGGCAAAGAAGAAAAAGAAAAAAACGCCGGGCTTTCTTGCCCGACTTGTTGACGCTGTTCTGTCGCTGATCGACTGGCTCTGCGAAGGCATCGCAAGCCTTGCCGTCGCGTTGATTAACGGCCTGCTTACGCTGGTGCGGCTTTTGCTGCTGGGCGCATGGAAGCTGGTCTGTCTCGCGGTAAGGGTAATCTGCTGGCCGTTTTCGCGGCTTTGGCGGCTGTGGCGCGGGAGAAGGAACCGCGCGTGGCGGTGCCTGAAGCTCTCCGGCGGGGAGTTTGAGGCGTATGTCGCGGAGGTTTTGAAGGACAACGGCTTCAAAAAAGTGCAGGTCACTAAGGGCAGCGGCGATCAGGGCGCGGACGTGCTTGCCGAGCGCAACGGAATTTCCTACGCGATCCAGTGCAAAAACTACGAAGGCTCGGTCGGCAACTATGCCGTGCAGGAGGCGTACGCTGCGGCGCAGTTTTACGGCTGCGACCGCGCGGCGGTGATCTGCCCCGGGGAGTTTACGCGCGGGGCGAAGGAGCTGGCCGAGGCGACGGACGTCACCCTCTGGGACGGCGCGTGGCTTTCCCGGGCGATGAAAAGAAGCGGGAGAAGACCCAAGCATCGGGAAGGCTGATAGGCTCAGCCCAGCGGCAGGAGGGAAAACATGAGTTTAAGAAGCCAGGCGAAAGCATAGCCGCTGACAGCAGCAAGCAGCAGTTTGGCGGGCAGCGGCAGTCGAATCGGCTTCCGCTTCTTTTCAAGTTTGCTCAGCAGGCCGGTGGCATACAGAGGAATGATCATCGTTGTGACGGCAACAAGCGTCAGGCTGAGTGTGGATAGACTGCTGAGAAAATCGTTTTTCAGCGCAAGCCCTGTGAGATCGAGCAGGGCATATACTGCCAGCGAACACACGCCTATAATGCTTTCGCCCCGGATCTTCCGCAGCAGGAGTTCCTTGTCGTTTTCTGCATATTCAGACAGCGTTCTGGCAACTTCTCTGGTTTCTTCGTTCATTGCTTCGTTCTTCCTTTCTCCGGCGACAATTTCCGGTATGCTCACGTCGTAGAACTCCGCGATTTCGATGAGCAGGCTGATGTCGGGCATGTTGCTTCCCGTTTCCCAGCGGGAAACCGTTCTGGCGGACACATGCAGATGCTGCGCGAGTCCTTCCTGCGTGAGCGCTTTTTCCTTACGCAGCGCTTTAAGGAAAGCGCCAATCTTCTTTTGATCCATGGTTGGTTCTCCTTTCACGATGAGGATAGCGCAGTTGCATGCCGGAAACAACGACACAAAGCGGGAATGGGACTGTTTTTAACCGGACATTCTTGTCGGATGGAAAAAACGGTCAGCGCGTATGAAAATGGTATCACATGCGTTGCGGAAATGACAGGAAGAAAGCGATGAATTTGCTGAAAAAGCGTGCTTGCGCTTGACAAAAACGCTCCTTTTTAGTATGATGACCATACTGTTTGCAATGAAGGGGTTGGCAGCCCGGAGCGGACGAATGAAAAGCATATAAAAGAGGGCGCGCATTGCGCGTCAACAAGGGTGGAACCGCGGAAGGCAACTTTCGTCCCTTGAATCCATGTGAAGAACGGATTCGGGGCGTGTCTTTGCGCGGTTCTTTTGTTTAGAAAAAAACCCGAACGCGGCGATTAAAACCCTTTCTTTTTGGCGAGAGAAGGTTTCCAAAGGGCGAGCGATAAGCCCTTTGGCTGTGCCCGCAGACACAGGATCTTCGTGTGGAAATATATCGCAGTCAAGGATAAGGAGAGTATCATCATGGCAAACATCACCATGGACAAGGTCGTCGCCCTGTGCAAGGGCCGCGGCTTCATCTTCCCGGGCAGCGAAATCTACGGCGGTCTGGCGAACAGCTGGGACTACGGCCCGCTGGGCGTTGAATTCAAGAACAACGTCAAGAAGGCCTGGTGGAAGAAGTTCGTTCAGGAGAACAAGTACAACGTCGGTCTTGACGCCGCGATCCTGATGAACCGCGAGGTTTGGGTGGCTTCCGGCCACGTCGGCGGCTTCAACGATCCGCTCATGGACTGCAAGGCCTGCAAGGCCCGCTTCCGCGCGGACAAGCTGATCGAGGACTATACGCAGGGCGCGGAGACCGGCGACGGCTGGACCAACGCGGAGCTTGAGGCGTTCATTAACGACCATGCCGATCTCGTCTGCCCGACCTGCGGCAAGAAGGATTTCACCGGTATCCGTCAGTTCAACCTCATGTTCAAGACCCATGCGGGCGTGACCGAGAACTCCACCAACGAGATCTATCTGCGTCCGGAGACCGCGCAGGGCATCTTCGTCAACTTCAATAACGTCATGCGCTCCACCCGCAAGAAGCTGCCGGCCGGCATCGCGCAGATCGGCAAGTCCTTCCGCAACGAGATCACCCCGGGCAACTTCATCTTCCGCGTGCGCGAGTTTGAGCAGATGGAGCTGGAGTTCTTCTGCAAGCCGGGCGAGGACCTTGAGTGGTTTAACTACTGGCGTTCCTTCTGCCGCGACTGGCTGCTCGGCCTTGGCATCAAGGAGGAGAGCCTGCGACTGCGCGACCATGAGCCGGAGAAGCTCGCGTTCTACTCCAAGGCGACCACCGACTTTGAGTATCTGTTCCCGTTTGGCTGGGGCGAGCTCTGGGGCATCGCCGACCGCACCGACTACGACCTCAAGCAGCATCAGGATCACTCCGGCAAGGGCATGGAGTACATGGATCCGGTGACGAACGAGAAGTTCATCCCGTACTGCATCGAGCCGTCTCTGGGCGTTGACCGCATGGTGCTGGCGTTCCTGTGCAACGCGTACGAGGAGCAGGAGCTGGAGGGCGGCGACGTGCGCAACGTGCTGCACCTGCATCCGGCGCTGGCGCCGTTCAAGTGCGCGGTGCTCCCGCTGCAGAAGAACAAGCTGGGCGCGAAGGCGACCGAGGTCTACGAGATGCTCTCCAAGCACTTCATGGTCGACTACGACGAGCCGGGCTCCATCGGCAAGCGCTACCGCCGTCAGGACGAGATCGGCACGCCGTACTGCGTGACCGTCGACTTCGATACCCCGGAAACGGGCATCGTCACCGTCCGCGACCGCGATACCATGCAGCAGGAGAAGGTTCATATCGACGACCTCGTTGCGTATATCGCCAAGAAGATCGAATATTAATCATTGCGAAAGAGGAACGCAAAAGCGTTCCTCTTTCGTTATTTATGGAAAACCATCAATTCGATGAATAAGGAGAAAACATATGTTTGAAATGCTTCTTCGGGAGCTGACTGTCCTCATGGCGCATGTGCATGATACCCTGATGCGCCTCAACGACGGCTTTGAACTGAGATTTGGCGATAAGGAAATGCATTTTGCCGTGATGCTTGTGCTGGGGATGATGCTGTTTTTCGTCGTTCAGTTTGTGTTTGTCCGGCTGGCTAAGTGGAGCGTAACGGCGATTTCCTTCATCTATGTCTTTACGGTGATGACGGTGTTTGGCTTTGCCATTGAAATCGGTCAGCGCATTTCCGGCACGGGCGAGATGGACTTTGGCGATGTCGTTGCTGGACTGTACGGCGTTGTGGCGTTCTTTGCGGCGTATACGGCATACCGGCTGATCGTGATGCTTTTTTGCTGGTTGATGAAAAAGAGAAAAGTGAAAAGATGAAGCCGAGGCAGACATGTCATAATCTGGATCAAGCATGAAGAGAATCAGCGAGAATAAAGAAAGCTCTGCGCATTGACGCAGAGCCTTTATTTGTGATTTACAATTACTCAGGATAATACAAAAGAACCGCGGCAGATAAAGCGGTTCTTTTATTCGTTATTCGATTTCAGTTCTTCCGCTTTTCGGATCAGTTCGCTCAGTGGCATATCAAATGCGGCTGCGATCTTTCCTAATGTGTCGAGATTGGCTTTTTTACTGCCGGTTTCGATGGCGGAGAGATGGCTGCGCGGAATATCTGATAAACCACTGAGCACTTCCTGCGACCAGTTCTGCGCAATACGCAGGCTTCGGATCGCTTTCCCGAGACTGATATAATCCAACTGCATGTTTTCACACCCTTTATCCATAGTGTAAAGCGATGCAGAGTAAGAAATGTCTACGAAGATAGACAATTCGAAAAGAGAGATGTATACTGAAGAAAAGGGGGAATAACGATGGATTACAAGTTGTTGGGAGAAAAAGTGACTCAGTATCGAAGGCAGATGAATATGACACAGCAGCAGCTAGCGGACAGGACGCGTTTGAGCACAGAGACGATTGGCAGGATTGAGAAAGGAAAAACAAAGCTTTCATTGGAAAATGCTGTTCTTCTTGCGAAGGGAATGGGTGTTTCTCTTGATGCGCTCACAGATGAATCCACGTCAATACTCTATCCAAATGCAAAAAATGACAGCGAGCTGCTTCATGCCCGGGCACTGCTTGAAAAAGCAAACAGGCATATAGAGCAGGCGATGGAATGCCTGAATGAAAAACCAATCCATCTGCATTGGTTCTGGCCGGAACTATCCGACAAAGAATGAAAGAAACGCGAACAAATGTTCTTGTATTTTTCTGAATCTGTGTTATAATGGGAAACGCAAAGCGGCGAATTTACCATCTCCTTTTGCTTGTATTTGCATGACGGGCATGATAAAATGTATTCGTGACATTTTGCTTTTCAGGGCATTGCCCCGACGCATATAGTGAGGAGAATCGCATTGGCAACGACAGTTGGACTCATTTCTCTTGGATGCTCTAAAAACCGCGTGGACTCCGAGCAGGCGCTCGGCTTCCTCAAGGAGCGCGGCTATCAGATCGTCGCCGACCCGGCGAAGGCTGAGGTCATCATCGTCAACACCTGCGGCTTCATCCAGCCGGCAAAGGAAGAGGCGATTTCCACCATCTTTGAGATGGCGGAGTATAAGCAGACCGGCAAGTGCCGCCTGCTGATCGCCACCGGCTGCTTTGCGCAGCGCTATCCCGAGGCCATCGAGCAGGAGATGCCGGAGGTCGACGCGATCATGGGCGTCAATGAATACGACAAGCTCGATCAGGCAATTGCGGAAGCGATGGGCGGCAAGCGCCCGGTGTACGTCGATGACGACGGACGCTTCCGCGAGTTTGGCCGCGTGCTGACCACGCCCAAGTACAGCGCGTATATCCGCATCGGCGAGGGCTGCGATAACTGCTGCTCCTACTGCGCGATTCCGCTGATCCGCGGCGGCTACCGCAGCCGTCCGAGGACGGACATCATCGCGGAAGTCAAGAAGCTCGCGGCTGAGGGTGTGAAGGAATTTATCCTCATCTCTCAGGATACTACGCGCTACGGCACGGATCTGGGCGGGGAGAGCAAGCTGCCGGAGCTGATCGAGGAAATCGCTGCGATTCCGGGCGTTGAATGGCTGCGCACGCTCTACTGCTATCCCGAGCGCGTGAATGATAAGCTGCTTGACACCATTGCTAAGCTGCCCAACGTCTGTAAGTACCTCGATCTGCCGATGCAGCACATCAACCAGCGCGTGCTGGACGACATGCATAGAAGCGACACGACCGAGCATATCCGCGAGGTGTGCGAAAAGTTCAAGGCGCGCGGCATGATGCTGCGCACGACGCTGATGGTCGGCTTCCCGGGCGAAACGGACGAGGAGTTCGCGGAGCTCATGGACTTCGTGAAGGAAACCCGCTTTGGCCGCATGGGCGCGTTCACCTTCTCCCCGGAGGAGGGCACCGTCGCGGAGCTCATGGACGGTCAGGTGGAGGAAGAGATCAAGCAGGCGCGCTATGACGAGCTGATGACCGCGCAGCACCGGATCTCCCTTGAACTCAACCGAGAGCGAGTGGGCACGACCTGCCGCGTGCTGGTGGAGCGCAAGCGCGGCAATCGCTATGTCGGCCGCAGCGAGTTTGAAGCGCCGGAAACCGACGGCAATATCTACTTTGGCAGCGAGGAGCCGATTGAAATCGGCAGCTTTGTTGACGTGAAAATCACTTCGGCGAAAGCCTATGACCTGATGGGAGAGCGCGTATGAAGAAGATGATCGCCTTTTTTGCGGAGATGAATCTTCCCAACAAGCTCACGATGCTGCGCATCGCGTTGGTGCCGGTGTATCTGGTGCTGCTTGCGCTGGGGCTTGACTGGCTGGCGCTGATCGCGTTTGTTGCGGCGTCGCTGACGGATCTGTTCGACGGCAAGATCGCGCGCAAGCATAACCTGATCACCAATTTCGGCAAGTTCATGGATCCCATCGCCGATAAGCTGCTGACGCATACGGCGTTTATCATGCTCTGCGCGATGGGCCGCCTGAATGCCGCGGCGTGCATCATTTTCATTGCGCGTGAGTTTGTGGTGTCCGGCCTGCGCCTTGTGGCTGTGGAGCAGGGACACGTGATTGCTGCGGGCATGAGCGGCAAGATCAAGACGGTGCTGCAGATGGCGCTGGCCATCACCCTGACGATCCTGCCGGAGGTGCTCAGGCTGCTTTCGCTTCTTCCGGCGCTGTTTGCGGTCGTTGGCACAGTGCTGAGCGTTGCCAGCTTCCTGCTGATGCTTGCGGCTGCGGTGATGACGCTGTACTCCATGGTTGAGTACGTCTGGCAGAACAGGGCTGTGCTGGGAGGCGCAAAATGATGATGGACGATATGCTGCGCGAAGAAACCGACGCGTTGGTGAATACGCTGGGCGATCTGCTGGTTGAGCGCGGGCTGACCGTGACCACGGCGGAGAGCTGCACCGGCGGTCTCGTCGCGGGAACGCTGGTGAATTACCCCGGCATTTCCGCCGCGCTCGGCGAAGCACACGTTACCTACGCAAACGAAGCGAAGGTGAAATTCTGCGGCGTGAAGGAAGAAACGCTGGCTGCGCATGGCGCGGTGAGCGAGGAAACGGCGCGGGAGATGTCCGAAGGCCTGCGCGCGAAGAGCGGCGCGGATATTGCGCTGGCGACGACCGGCATCGCGGGCCCCGGCGGCGGAACGGCGGAAAAGCCGGTCGGGCTGGTGTATGTCGCCTGTGCGTCAAAGCATGGAACGCAGATCAGGAAGCTGAACCTTTCCGGCAGCCGGCAGCAGGTTCGGAAGCAGGCGGTGCTTAGCGTCCTTGAACTGGCGCTTGCCGCAGCGAAGAAATACGAATAACCCGCCGAGCGTGTTTTGCATGCGCGAAGCGATGAAGGGTCAAGGGATGAAATCCCTTGTCGGGGTTTGGGGCAGACGCCCCAACGTACCCAAAGCGACGAGAAGAATGCGCGAAGCGATGAAGGGAGTCTGAGGGATGATATCCCTCAGGCAGGGTTTCAGGGGCGGCAGCCCCTGAGAAGGGAGAACAATATGGCAGCGAAGAAGACCACCAAAGCCGCAGCGGCTGTGGATAAGGAACTCAATGAGAAGCAGCACGCGCTGGATATGGCGCTTGCCGGCATTGAAAAGCAGTTTGGCAAGGGCTCTATCATCCGTATGGGCGAACAGGCCAAGCAGGATATTCAGGTGATCCCGACGGGCTGTCTGGATCTGGATATGGCGCTGGGCGTGGGCGGTCTGCCGCGCGGCCGCGTGATTGAGATCTATGGCCCGGAATCCTCCGGTAAGACGACCGTTGCGCTGCATGTCGTCGCCGAGGCGCAGAAGGCGGGCGGCATCGCCGCGTTCATCGACGCAGAGCATGCGCTGGATCCGGTTTATGCCCGTAAGCTGGGCGTGGATGTCGATCAGCTCTACGTCTCTCAGCCGGATACCGGCGAGCAGGCGCTGGAAATCTGCGAGGCGCTGGTGCGCTCCGGCGCGATTGATATCGTCGTCATCGACTCCGTTGCGGCGCTGGTGCCCAAGGCGGAAATCGACGGCGAGATGGGCGATTCCTTCGTCGGATTGCAGGCCCGCCTGATGAGCCAGGCGCTGCGTAAGCTGACGGGCATCGTCAATAAGACGAACTGCACCTGCATCTTCATCAACCAGCTGCGCGAGAAGGTCGGTGTCATGTACGGCAATCCGGAGACGACCCCGGGCGGCCGCGCGCTCAAGTTCTACGCGTCGGTTCGTATCGACATCCGCCGCGGCGAGCAGCTCAAGGACGGCAGCAACGTCGTGGGTAACCGCACGAAAGCGAAGATCGTCAAGAATAAGGTCGCCCCGCCGTTCCGCGTGGCGGAGTTTGATATCCTCTACGGCGAGGGCATCAGCCGCGAGGGCAGCCTGCTTGACCGCGCGGTGGAGCTGGATATCATCCATAAGTCCGGCGCGTGGTTCTCCTACGGCGATCAGCGCATCGGTCAGGGCCGCGAGAATACCCGTAAGTTCCTCAAGGAAAACAAGGCGATTGCCGCGGAGATTGAGGGCATCGTGCGCGCAGAGCTGATGGGCAAGGAAATGCCCGAAGATCCGACTGCCCGCGAGGATGAGGACGAGGGCTTTGACGACCTGCCGCTGCTGGGCGGGGACGAGTGAGCCGTTTTTCCGAAAAAATGAAAATAACAGGGCAAGCCGTTTTGACGCGGCTTGCCCTGTTGCTGTATGCGGAGGATTATTTATTCAGTTCGCTCTGGATGAATGTGACCGTGTCTTCTGCGCTGAGCCTGAGCACATAGGAAAACTCCTGATGCACAAGCCGCTGCGCTTCTGCCAGAATGCTTTCATCGGAGGCGCAGGGCTTTTTGCCCTCGGCAATGCGCTGCGCATTGTGCGCATAGATTTCGCAGATCATGCGGATGACCCGGGCGATGTCGCCGCTGTGGATGAGCCTGTAAAAAGCATCCTTTCGCTGCTTGCTGTCGGTAATCCAGTCAAAGTCGATCAGGGTGCTTTCGCGGATGAGGGAGAGAATATCCGCGCGGGAGAGAAGGCGGCGAAGAATGCTGTTTCCGCGCTCGACGGGGAGATAGACGGTGGAAGAGCTTTTTTCCGTCGACGGAATCAGAACATAATAATCGCGTTTGAGACTACCGGAAAACTGCATGCTGCGAATGTCGGCAACAGTGCATACACCTTCGCTTGGATGCATAACGGCATCGCCGATGCTGTACATAGAACGCCTCCTCTTTGTCATGATAACAAAAAACCGCGCATGCCGCAGGTGAATGCGGTGTGCGCCGTATAGTCATTATACCATTGCGGATTTCGCGTGGGCAAAAGGCATTCATCACAAAAAAGCCGGGACGGATAACGCAAAAAAGCGCAGAGTCTTTTACAGACTCTGCGCTTTTTGTGCTGAAATTACTTGCGGCTCTCGAAGAACGCGTTGAGCGCTTCCACGAGCTTGTCGGCGTCGATGCCGTGCACCATGCTCGCTTCCTTGATGGACTCGGCGGAGGCGTGCGGGCAGTAGAGGCAGTGCATGCCGAAGGACATGAAGACCGGCGCAACCTGCGGATCCAGCTTCATGACGGAGGCGATGGTCATATCAGACGTAATCATGGAGTAAACCCTTCTTTCAAAAATCATTGCGTTCCTATGATACACCATTCTGCGCGCCTTGGCAAGGAAAAACATTGGATTTCCAATGCTTTCCTGCTTTGTGGAAACCTGAAAAAGTTGGCCGCGTACGCGGGAGAAGCGGGGAAGACGGCGCGTTTCGGATGTGGACGCGGGCACAGCCCGCTGTAGGCTCTGTAGGGAATTGTGCAAAGCCATTGGCTGCGTGCGCAGAAGAAAGATAGAACGCGGGGCGTTTCGGATGTGGGCGCGGGCACAGCCCGCCGTAGGCTCTGTAGGGAATTGTGCAAAGCCATTGGCCGCGTGCGCAGAAGAAAGATAGAACGCGGAGTGTTTCGGATGTGGGCGCGGGCACAGCCCGCTTTCCTGCTTTGCGGAAACATGAAAAATAGCCGGCCGCGTGCGCAGAAGAAAGATAGATCGCGGGGTATTTCGGATGCGGTTGCGGGCACAGCCCGCTTTCCTGTGGTCAGGAAACAGGCATAGACAGGACAAAAAAAGTATGTTATACTGATTTATACAGAAAAAAAGCCGTAGATTTGGTGAAAACGCGGCCTAGCAAGGAATCGACCATGAGGAACAACGAGCTAAGAGGACCGACGGCGATCGATATTGACATCATTCCCTCGGACAGCGAGCATGTGTTTAAGGACGCAGCGCTTTATCAGGAAGTCATGATGCGCTACCACTGCGCAACGCTGGAGATGCGCACGAAGCTGGAAGTGCTCTCCAGAGACATGACCGTGCGCTATCGCCGCAATCCGATTGAGTTTATCGAGAGCCGTCTGAAGAAGCCGTCCTCCATCGCCAGAAAGCTGGAAAAGCTCGGGCATAATGTGACGGTGGAAAACATGCAGACATATCTTTCGGATATCGCAGGTATCCGCGTGCTGTGCGCGTATATCGACGATATCTACGAGATTTCCCGCATGCTGGCCAGACAGCAGGATGTCAGGATCATCAACGTCAAGGACTACATCAAGTGCCCGAAGGATAACGGATACAGAAGCTACCACATGATCGTGGAGATTCCGGTGTATTTTTCCGATCAGGTGCGCCCTGTCCGCTGCGAAATTCAGATCCGCACGATCGCTATGGACTTCTGGGCGACGCTGGATCACGATATGCAGTATAAAAAGCAGGTGGAGGATGCAGAGGAAATCATGCGCGAGCTTCGGGAGTGCGCGGATATCATCCACAGCACGGACGAAAAGATGATGCGCCTGCGCGAACGCATCCACAGAATTGAATAAGCCGGGCGGCGCGGGAATTGCGCCGCTTTCTGCTTGCCCGGACTGATGTGCCGGATGGTTGGTGAATTGGAAAGTAAAGTGCGTAAAATGGAAAGTATAGTTGACAAATGCGTCAAAAGAACCTATAATCATATCAGAACAGAGTGGAGGGGAACGCGATGCTGATCACGGCGGCGGAAAAATATTATTTCGACATGGATTATAACTGCGCGGAGAGCGTGCTCATGGCGGCGAACGAGGCGTACGGTCTGGGGCTTGCGCAGGATGCGCATCACCTGCTCAGCGGCTTTGGCGGAGGCATTGGCTGCGGCCATGTGTGCGGTGCGCTTGCCGGGGCAATCGCTGTGCTGGGGCAGGTGCTTGTTGAGGACCGTGCGCATGCGGCGGAGGGATTCCGGGAACGCTGCGCGGCGTTTGCGGCAGCGTTTGAACAGGAGCTGGGCGCTACCATGTGCGGCGCGGTCAAGCCGGTGCATGCCGATCCGACCGGAAAGCGGCGCTGCTTTGCCCCGGTGGAGGCGGCATGCCGTCTGCTCCAAAGGGAACTGGGTGCGCCGCGCGCTTGAAAAAGTGCGTTCTTGCTGTTATAATAGACGGCAAACGGCGAAAAGGGGGAGGCAGACATGGAAGAATTCCTTCTGGGCGATCTGGTGCAGATGCGCAAAAAGCATCCCTGCGGCAGCGATCAGTGGACAGTTATCCGCGTGGGTGCGGATATCAAGATCCGCTGCAGCGGCTGTTCCCGGATTGTAATGCTCGACCGGGCGGACTTTGTCAAGCGGATGAAGAAGGTTATCGCCCACAGCGAAGAGCCGATCCGCGGCACGAATGAAACGGATTTCTGATGGCGGCCAGAACGCCTGTCCGTGAAACGAACAAGAAGAATCCCTATCAAATAAGGAAAGAGGCGCATATCCCATGAACAATGGCAGCGAGAAGCCGGCGAAGGACGCCGCGAAAAAGGAAAAACCGAAAAAGAGCCTGAAGCAGGAGATCTTTGAGTGGATCATGGTGTTTGTCGTTGCGGCGGCGATCGCCCTGCCGATCCGCACGTTCATCTTTGAACCGGTGCGCGTGGACGGCAGCTCCATGCTCAATACGCTCACCGACAGCGAATTCATGATCGCGACCAAGTTTGATTATCTGTTCAGCGATCCGGAGCGCTTTGATATCGTCATCTGCAATTATCCCAACACCACCGACGGCATGTACCGCGTCAAGCGCGTCATCGGCTTGCCGGGGGAGACGATTGAGCTGCGCATGGGCAAGCTGTACGTCAACGGCGAGTACGTCGCGCAGGATTTTGACATGACGCCCAACAGCACGAACTTCGGTCCGATTGAGGTGCCGGAGGATTCTTACTTCGTGCTGGGCGATAACCGCAATAACTCCAAGGATAGCCGCAGCGCCATGGTCGGCCCGCTTGAGCGGGATATGATCAAGGGTCATGTCCGTGCGGTCGTGTTCCCGCTTAATAAGTTCCGCTTCATTGAAGACTAACGGCGAAGAAAAATAAAGAAAGCACGGTGATCCGTGCTTTTTTGCCTTATAGGAAATTGCGCGAAGCATTCGGCCGCGTGCGCACAAGGATGAAGAGGTGAAGACAGATTCGGATGTGGGAGCGGGCACTGCCCGCTTTTTTGCCTTATAGGAAATTGCGCGAAGCATTCGGCCGCGTGCGCACAAGGATGAAGAGGTGAAGACAGATTCGGGTGTGGGAGCGGGCACTGCCCGCTTTTTGTGCGCAGAATGGAGGACTCAGGGCTGTGTATGACAGGAAGCGGCAAATGCCTTGGGACTTATTTCATACTCCTGGCGGAAAGCGCGGTAAAACGTACTGTAATCGGAAAAGCCGCTTGCTGTGCCGGCCTGAACGGCATTCATTCCCTGATAGATCAGAAGACGCGCGGTGGCAAGCCGTTTTTTTCGGACGTAATCCCCAATAGGGATGCCTGCATGCTTTTTAAAGCGCCGGGCCAACGTATTGGGATTAAAGAAAAAACGTTCTGCCAGAGCGGAAGTGCTCAAATCCTCGCTTAAGTGATTCTGAATATAGCTGAATACTTCCCGAAGCTGTTCGCCGGAGATATCTGTAACGGGATGAAGCGCAGCGGGAGAATGGGCGGCAAAAGAGGGCCTGTCTGCCTGCGGCAGATCAATCATCATCCGTTTGACATGGATGATTAACGCGATCAGAATGGCATGACACATGGTTTGGCGATATGCCAGGGAGGAACAGGATTCCTGCTCAAGAGAGGAGAGCAGCATTTCCAGCGTTTTGCGCTGACTTTCGTTAAGACAAAGGAAGTTGGAAATGCGGGCGCCGGAGAACAGATCGGCGGAGAGGCCGGGAAGATGTTCGAGCGCACTGTTCATAAAGGCCGGGTGGATCCACAGAACAAAGCGCTCAAAGTCCGATGTGGACATAACGTCCGGACGATGGAACTGGTCCGGGGCGATGAAGAGCAGGTTGCCGGGGTGCAGAACATAGCGCTGCCCATCGACGATATAATTCATTTCGCCGGAGAGCAAATAATAAAGCTCAAAAAAATCATGATGATGCAGATGGATGTTGCTGGGGCGGGAATCGATGAAATGATATATTTCAAAATCCGGAGATTGCATTGTACGGCCCTCGCCATAGGTGAAGAGTGCGGTATTGTGCATAAATTCCTCCTTTTGATTTTGTTCAAATAGGGAGAGTATTCATATATAATATAACGCACAATGGTGAAAAATGCAATAAATTATGCAGAAGTTTGCAATGTACAGAGAAAAATGCTGAGAATATAATGAAACTAACGATCTGTGTTTACATGCACAGAAAAGAAAAAAGGAGGAACTCACATGAAGAACATGACGTTCAAGCGCATTATGGCGATGTTCCTGTGCGCGACGATGCTCATCTCCTTCGTCCCGGCTATGGGCGAGGAAACCGAGCGTCACTACATCGAGCCGACTTGGGTCGCTAATGAAAACGGCCCGACCATCGGCTATACCGTCAAGGGCGTTGTCGAAGTTGACGGTAAATTCTACAAGGACTCCAACGGCAACGGCACCCTCGAAGCTTACGAGAACTGGGAACTGAGCGACGAAGAGCGCGCCAAGGACCTGGTCACCCGCATGACCATTGATGAGAAGATCGGCATGATGCTTATTCGTTCCCGCGGTCTGGGCATCAACGCGGCGAAGAGTGGCATGGACGGCCTGCTGGACGAAGTGGAAAGCCTGAAGGATACCTCCATCTTCGGCACCACCTCCACCCTGGGCTCTGTTGCGACCATTCAGGAGCAGCACCTGCGTCACTTCATCCTGCGCCAGAACCCGACTCCGGCTCAGCTGGCCCAGTGGATCAACGCGATGAACCAGGTCGCTGAGGAAACTCCCAACGGCATCCCGGTTATCATCGACTCCAACTCCCGTAACGAGAATGCGAAGGCCACCTTCGGCATGAACGACGCCTCCGGCGTGTTCTCCACCTGGCCGGGCACCCTCGGTCTGGCTGCCGCTGCGATGGGCGATGTCAAGGCCGGCGGCGATGCGCAGCTGATCACCGACTTCGCGGAAATCGCCCGCGGCGAGTGGGATGCCAGCGGCATCAAGAAGGGCTACATGTACATGGCCGACGTGACCACCGACCCGCGCTGGCAGCGTACCTACGGCACCTTTGGCGAGGATCCGGCGTTCATCACCGACGCCATCGGCCGTATCGTTGAAG
Source organism: Clostridia bacterium (assembly GCA_017547805.1). Classification (GTDB taxonomy): domain Bacteria; phylum Bacillota; class Clostridia; order Christensenellales; family Aristaeellaceae; genus Ventricola. The sequence goes on along the minus strand of JAFYOR010000107.1, from coordinate 17,386 downwards.
GCTTCCAGGGCAGCGCTGAGGGCGTTACTGAGAACGGCGTCGCGCTGACCGTTAAGCACTTCCCGGGCGGCGGCGCTCGTGAAAACGGCTTCGACCCGCACTACTCTCTGGGCCAGTGGAACCCCTACCCGACCGAGGGCTCTCTGGAAAACTATCACCTCGCTCCGTTCCAGATCGCGGTTGACAAGGGCGTTTCCTCCATCATGCCGTACTACGCCAAGCCGTATGCGGCCAAGAGCGCTGCGCAGACCTATCAGGGCGTTGAGCTCGATCTGACCGAGGAAGTCGGCTTCGCGTTCAACAAGGCGTTCATCCAGAATCTGCTCCGTGACCAGATGGGTCATAAGGGCTACATCAACTCCGACTCCGGCATCATTGGCAACATGGCCTGGGGCATGACCGATTACGACGTCCCGACCCGCGCTGCTTACGCCATCAACGCCGGCACGGATATCATCTCTGACTCCAACGACATCTGGTCCATCAAGGAAGCTTGGCGCCGTGGTCAGGAGGAAGCCGACAAGTACCCGGCCGAGCATGTCCTCACCACCGAGCGCATCGACGAAGCGAACGTCCGCCTGCTGGTCGAAATGTTCGCTCTGGGCCTCTTTGAGAATCCGTACCGTGATCCGGCGAACGCCGACGCTGTCGTCGCTGCCGCCCGCGCGGACGAGCGTGTCTACAACGCGCATCAGAAGTCTGTCGTCCTGCTCAAGAACTCTGACGCCACCCTGCCGCTGACCGGCGAAAAGCTGGACGGCAAGGTTGCCTACATCGAGTACTTCAACGACACCGGCGATGTCAAGGCCACCAACGACGCGCTGCGTCTGGCGTTGCTGGAGCGCGGCCTGACCCTCACCAACGATTACACCAAGGCCGACTACGCGATCCTGCTGTGCGACCCGAACTCCGGCGCTTACTTCTCTGCGACCGCCGGCTACCTCGAGCTGGACATCTGCGATGGCAAGGTCGTTACCGACGTTGACACAGTGACCGGCGTTCCGGTTGATACCACTCACACCGAGACCACCATGGTCGGCGCCAACAACATCCCGGTCATCGCGGAGGCTGTGCACGCCAACGGCGGTAAGGTCATCGCGAACATCGACTTCTCCCTGGCCTTCATGCCGGGCAATGTCGAGCCGCATGTTGACGCTCTGCTGGGCGGCTTCGATACCTTCACCGACGCGACCATCGACGTCATCCTCGGCGCGTACAACCCGACCGGCGTCCTGCCGCTGACCCTGCCCAAGAACGACGCGGTCATCGCGGTCGACGAGAACGGCAACTGCATCTCTCCCAACGACGTTCCGGGCTATGCCAAGGATCAGTACATGCCGGAAGAGATGAAGGACGAGAACGGCAAGGCCTATGCGTATCGCGACGCTGACGGCAACTACTATGAGTCCTACTTCGGTCTGAGCTTCTGATTCCGCTGAAATAACGGAATTATTCGCCTGAAACGAAGGACGGGGCGGGAGATTTCTCCCGCCCCGTTTCAGCCTGTCAAAAAAGAATTTTGACAGGCTGGTGGACGGGGGAGCAAGCTCCCCCGCCACGACCACCCCTACCGGATTTTACTTGAAGCCTACGGCTTCCGGTCGTAAAATCTGCAAGGAAACGATTTTTCTTCCGGGAAATGGGATTTCCCTGCAGAAAATTCGCTGCGGTCGCGCCGTACACGCCGCCGCGACCGATTTGATTTTGCGTTCTATTGAGGTTTTTTGACAAACAGGGACGGGGCGGGAGATTTCTCCCGCCCCGTTTTTGTATTCGATGAAGATGTCAGCGCCGGATGAGCAGCTCGTTATATCCTGTTTCCGGGTCAAATTCCTTTGAAAACGTGACGCCATCAAGCTCCAGCAGCACGACCTCGCAGGTCGTGTTGATCAGCGTTCCCTCGCACAGATGACCGCCGATCACGCGCATGTCCTCGCCTGCCAGCGCGATGTGCAGATGCGTCCTTTCAGCGCTGACTGTGCCGGTCATGGAGACGATTTCATACCGCCCGGAAAGCTCGTGCGTCGTAACGCCTGAAGCGTCACGGATTATCGCGCGCGTCACACAGCCCACGCCCGATACCAGCGCGGCGGCGCGGATGCCGTGCGCCTGCGCGTAGCGGCGGATGGAGGCCAGCAGGTCGTCGCCCCTGCGCAGCCTGAATGCGTGCGTGGTCACAGCTTTGCCTCCTGCAGCGCCTGACGGGAAAAGACCATCGGCCGGGCAAAGGGCAGACGGCTGGCGCGAACAAAGACGGCGTCTCCGTCTACGCGCACGACAAACTGATACGGATGACCGCGCAGACCGCCCCTGTATTCCGAGGCGAAGACGGAGATGGGGCCGTCGTGGGGAATGCCGCCGCTCTGCTCGATTTCGGCGAGAAGGCGGAAGACGTTTTCCTTGCTTGGCTTCATGAAAAAAGCTCCTTTCGGCGCTCTGAAAGCGGAGAGGTTCTATGGATATTTCGGGAGAGGCATGCTGTTTTCCTGCCGCCGGGGATTGCATTTTGCAGGGAAGCGCGGTATGATGGGGACAATATGAGCCCTTCTCCTGGGGGATCGCCGAAGGCGAGAGGGACGAGATAAAAGGAGAACACCAATGGATATTAAGCAGGAAGCGCTTCAAAAGCATTATGAATGGCAGGGCAAGCTGGAAGTGACCGCCCGCGCGCATGTGACCAACAGCCGTGAGCTGTCTTTGGCGTATACTCCGGGCGTGGCGCAGCCGTGTCTGGAAATTCAGAAGGATTACCAAAAGAGCTTTGAGCTGACCCGCCGCCATAACATGGTCGCCGTTGTGACCGACGGCACGGCGGTGCTCGGCCTTGGCGATATCGGCCCGGAGGCGGGCATGCCCGTCATGGAGGGCAAGTGTGTGCTCTTCAAGGAATTCGCCGGCGTGGATGCGTTCCCCATCTGCGTGCGCAGCAAGGATGTGGAGGAAATTGTACGCACGGTGTATCTCATTTCCGGCAGCTTCGGCGGCATCAATCTGGAGGACATTGCCGCGCCGCGCTGCTTTGAGATTGAAAGACGGCTTAAGGAGATCTGCGATATTCCCGTCTTCCACGACGACCAGCATGGCACCGCCATCGTCGTGGCGGCGGCGATCCTCAACGCGCTCAAGGTTGTGAAAAAGGAAATTGGCAGCGTGAAGGTCGTCATCAACGGCGCGGGCAGCGCGGGCGTGGCGATTGGCAGGCATCTGCTCAATCTGGGTGTGAAGGACCTGATCCTCGTGGATCGCTTCGGCATCATCTGCGAGGGCATGGAAGGACTGAATTCCGCGCACGAGGAGATGAGCCGCGTAACCAATCCGAGGAAGGTCACGGGAACGCTCGCCGATGCGATGCGCGGCGCGGATGTGTTCATCGGCGTGAGCGCGCCGGGCGTGGTCAGCCGGGAAATGGTCGCTTCCATGGCGCCGGGCGCGTGCGTTTTCCCGATGGCGAACCCCGTGCCGGAAATCTTCCCGGACGAGGCGCTTGCAGCCGGCGCGGCGGTCGTGGGCTGCGGACGCAGCGATTATGATAACCAGATCAATAACGTGCTTGCCTTCCCGGGCATCTTCCGCGGCGCGCTGGATGTGCGCGCGAAGGATATCAACGAGGAGATGAAGATGGCGGCGAGCTATGCGATTGCGCAGCTGGTGTCCGATGAGGAGCTGCGCGCGGATTACATCATTCCCAAGGCGTTTGACCCGCGCGTCGGGCCTGCCGTTGCGGCGGCTGTGGCAAAGGCTGCGCGGGAAAGCGGCGTGGCGCGGCTTTAAGCATTGCAGCTTCAAGCCGCCGCGAAGCGAAGAAGGGAGTCTGAGGGACAATGTCCCTCAGGCGGGGTTCGGGGCGGCAGCCTCGCGTGCTCTTGACTTTTTCCTGCAAATCCTTGTATTTTCAGAAAAAATGGTGTACAATAATCAGTCGGGATTGACTCCCGGCTGATTGTTTTTTGTTTGTATGTTATAGGAGATGAATTCCATGACCAAGATTGATATTTTCTCCGGCTTCCTTGGCGCGGGCAAGACGACCCTGATCAAGAAGCTGCTTAAGGAGGCGCTTTCCGGCGAGAAGGTCGTCCTCATTGAAAATGAATTCGGCGAGATCGGCATCGACGGCGGCTTTATGAAGGAAGCCGGCATCGAGGTGACCGAAATGAACTCCGGCTGCATCTGCTGCAGCCTCGTGGGCGATTTCGGCGAGGCGCTGCGTAAGGTCATCGACCAGTATCATCCGGACCGCATCCTCATCGAGCCGAGCGGCGTGGGCAAGCTTTCCGACGTTATCCGCGCGGTCGAGGGCGTTGAAAAGGACCTTGAAGACGTTGTGATGGGCAGCTTCGTGACCATCGCCGACGCGATGAAGTGCCGTATGTACATCAAGAACTTCGGCGAGTTCTTCCTCAACCAGATCGAATACGCCGGCACGATCCTCCTCTCCCGCACGCAGAAGATGAAGCAGGAGAAGCTGGAGCAGGCGGTTGCGCTGCTGCGCGAGCATAACGAGAAGGCGCGCATCATCACCACGCCGTGGGACGAACTCACCGGCGCGCAGATCCTCTCTGCAATGGAGAAGGATCATAACCTCGCGGAGGAGATGCTGGAAGTCGTCATGCATGAGCATCAGCATCATCACCATGAGCATGACGAGCACTGCGATTGCGGCTGCCACGATCACGAGCACCACCATGAGCACGAGCATCATCATGAGCATGATGAGCACTGTGATTGCGGCTGCCATGATCACGAGCACCACCATGAGCATGAGCACCATCATGAGCACGAGCATCATCATGAACATGACGAGCACTGCGATTGCGGCTGCCACGATCACGAGCATCACCACGATCACGAGCATCACCATGAGCATGACGAGCACTGCGATTGCGGCTGCCACGATCACGACCATCATCATGGTCACCACCATGCCGACGAGGTATTCACCTCCTGGGGCGTGGAGACGGTCAAGGCGTTCGGCGAGGACGAGCTTGCCGGCATCCTTGAAGCGCTGGAGGACGAGCGTTACGGCATCGTGCTGCGCGCCAAGGGCATCATTCCCTGCACGGACGGCGGCTGGCTGCACTTTGACTATACCCCGGGCGAGCAGGAAATCCGCCGCGGCGGCGCGGACTTTACCGGCCGCCTGTGCGTGATCGGCAGCAAGCTCGACGAGCACGCGATCGCTGCGCTGTTTGGCGTTTAACACCTCATCCGTCATGCCTTCGGCATGCCACCTTCCCCAAAGGGGAAGGCTTAGTTACTGGACTGCGGCGTTAAAGGATCAACAAAATGAGCCTTCCCCTCTGGGGAAGGTGCCCCGTAGGGGCGGATGAGGTCCCCGCCCGCAGGCGGGGAAACAATGCAAATTATCGATCGATTACAGGAGAATCAACATGGCTATTCCTGTTTATATGTTTGCCGGCTTCCTTGAAAGCGGCAAGACCTCCTTCATCGCCAGCGTTCTGGGCGATCCGGGCTTTACCCGCGATGAAAACACCCTCATCATTCAGTGCGAGGAGGGCATGGAGGAGTACGATCCCGAGTTCCTCAAGAAGACCCATACGGTCGTTGAGTGCATCGAGGACGAGGACGAATACAACGGCGACACGCTGCGCGCGTTCGTGCGCAAGCATCACCCCGACCGCGTCATCATCGAGATGAACGGCATGTGGGATCTGGATGCGGCGATTGAGTGCACGCCCAAGGTGCTGGAGATCTTCCAGATCATCACCACCGTCAACGCCGAGACGTTTGAAGTATATGCCGCGAACATCGGCCAGCGCATGCTTCAGCATATCACCGATGCGGACATGGTCGTCTTCAACCGCGCGACGGAGGAAACCCGTCAGCTGATCCGCGACCGCAATGTACGCTCAATGAACCCGCGCGCGTCGATCTACTTTGAAAACGACGACGGCACCAGCGAGGATTACGGCGAGGGCATGCCGCCTCCCTATGATCTGGACGCCCCGATTGTGGAGCTTGAAGACTATCACTTCGGCGTGTTCTACCTGCATGCCAGCGAGAACCCGGAGATGTACGACGGCAAGACCATCCGCTTCAAGGGCTACGTTTATCGCGGACGCAACGTCGGCCGCGACGAGTTTGTTCCGGGCCGCATGGCGATGGTCTGCTGTGCGGATGACGTACGCTTTGTCGGCTTCATCGCCAATGGCAACGGGCTGCCGCTGCCGCAGGCGAAGACGTGGGTCACCGTCACCGCGCAGATCCGCGTGGAGGAGCGCAAGCAGTACAAGGGCCTTGGCCCGGTGCTCTATGCCATGAGCATTGAGCCCGCGAGCGAGCCGGAGGAAGAGGTCGTCACGTTCAACTATTAAGATGAGTTCCATCCTGAAGCCTTTCTTGAAACAGCGCGAAGCGGAGTGGGGGTCAAGGGGCCAGCCCCTTGGCAGGTTTGGGCGGCAGCCCAACGTATCCATCGGTTTGAAGAAAGAGATAAGTAAGGATGAGCATAAGGGAGACGCTGGGCCCCGGGCCCAGACCCGGCAAGGGCTGCGCCCTTGACCCATCATGCGCTTCGCGCAGGGCGGGAATTGGTTCTTTTCAATCAATGCAAACTATGTTATAATCATTTTGTCTTCAGGGCAGGGTGCAATTCCCGACCGGCGGTAAAGTCCGCGACAGAGGATGAACAGTCCTTTGCGATCCGGCGAGATTCCGGAACCGACAGTACAGTCTGGATGGAAGAAGACGTAAAAAGCAAGGTTTCTTTTTGCGGCGCCCGAAGAAGGTTTCTTTGGGTGTCGTTTCTTTGTTATGTAAATCTGAACGCAGTCGGCCGCGTGCGCCGAAGGGTGAGGTTTACAGCAGTTTTCGGTAATGCAGCCGGCATTATGCCGGTTTGCTATGGAGGGAAACGCCTTGGCAGACATGAACAAAAACAGGATCATTGCCAGCAATCTGGCCTACGCCTATCCCGACGCGACAAAGAACGCCGTGGACGGCGTGACCATGCGCGTGAAGAACGGCGAATTCCTGGCTATTCTTGGACACAACGGCAGCGGCAAATCGACGCTGGCCAAGCTTTTTAACGCGCTGTACATCCCCGGCGCGGGCACCGTCTGGGTCTGCGGACTGGACACGAAGGACGATGACCTCGTCTTTGACATCCGCCAGCATGCGGGCATGGTTTTCCAGAACCCGGATAACCAGATCGTGGCGACGGTGGTGGAGGAGGACGTGGCCTTCGGCCTTGAAAACAACGGCGTGGAGCCGGCGCTTATCCGCGTGCGCATCGATGATGCGCTCAAGGCGGTTGGCATGAGCAAGTACGCCAAGAAGGCGCCGCACATGCTCTCCGGCGGACAGAAGCAGCGCGTAGCCATCGCCGGCGTGCTGGCGATGAAGCCGGATGTGATCATTCTGGATGAATCGACTGCGATGCTGGATCCCAGCGGCCGCAAGGAAGTGATGAACACCGTTCATCGCCTCAACCGCGAAGAGGGCATCAGCGTCGTGATCATCACGCATTATATGATCGAGGCGGCGTCCGCGGACTACGTTGTCGTGATGGACGAGGGAAAGATTGCCATGAGCGGTACGCCGCGCGAGGTCTTTACGCAGGTGGAAAAGGTGCGCGCCCTCGGCCTTGACGTGCCGGAGATGACGGATCTTTCGCATATGCTGCGCGCGGATGGCGTCGACGTCCGTGCGGATGTGCTGACTGTGGATGAAATGGTGGAGGAAGTATGTCGATTGTCATCGAGGAACTGAATTATACATACATGTCCGGCGGACCGTATGAGACGAAGGCCCTTGCCGATATCAATCTGACGATTGAGGACGGCGAGTTCATCGGGCTCATCGGCCACACCGGCAGCGGCAAATCGACGCTGGTGCAGCACTTAAACGGTCTGCTCATGCCCACATCCGGCAGGATCATGGTCGACGGACTTGATCTGGCGGACAAGAAAACAGACCGCCGTGCCGTCCGCCAGAAGGTTGGCCTCGTCTTCCAGTATCCGGAAAACCAGCTCTTTGAGGAGACGGTGGAAAAGGACATCGCCTTTGGCCCGAAGAATCTGGGACTGGATCAGGAGGAGATTGACCGCCGCGTGCGCGACGCCATGCGCCGTGTCGCCCTTGATTATGACAAGCTGCATGAACGCTCCGTCTTTGAGCTTTCCGGCGGCCAGATGCGCCGCGTGGCGATTGCAGGCGTGCTGGCGATGGAGCCCAAGGTGCTGGTGCTGGACGAACCCTGCGCCGGCCTTGACCCGCGCGGCCGAGAGGAGATCATGGGTCTGATCAAGGCGCTGCACCGCGAGGCGGGCACGACGATCGTCATGGTCAGCCATTCAATGGACGACGTGGCGTCCCTTGCCGAGCGCGTGATCGTCATGAACCACGGAACCGTCGCCATGGACGGCGTGCCGCGCGACGTTTTCTCCCGCGGGGAGGAGCTGCGTGCGATGGGCCTTGACGTGCCGCAGGCTGTCGAGCTGGCAGCCAAGCTGCGCGAAAAGGGCTTTGACATTCCGCAGGGTGTCTATCTGATTGAGGAAATCAAGCACGAGATCGAGAAGATCCTCGGGAAGGGAGGCGCCGCATGCTGAGCGATATCACGCTGGGCCAGTATTTCCCGGGCAATTCGGTCATTCACCGCATGGATCCGCGCATGAAGCTGATCCTGACGATCATTTACATCGTCGGCGTCTTCATGGTCGCCAACCTTCCGGGCTATGTGATCGCGCTGGCGTTTTTGTATCTGGTCGTCCGCCTGTCGGGCATCCGTTTTTCCTATCTGCTCAAGGGCGTCAAGCCCCTGCGCTTCATCATCATCTTTACCTTCCTGCTCAATCTGTTCTTTGTGCAGGGCGAAACGCCGCTTGTTTCCCTCGGCTTTTTTACCCTCACGCTGGAGGCGGTGGAAAACGCGGTATATTTCGCGCTGCGCCTTGTATTTCTGGTGATGGGCACCTCCGTGCTGACGCTGACGACCAGCCCGGTGCGCCTGACCGACGGCCTTGAGCGGCTGATGCATCCGCTGCAGAGGTTCCACTTCCCCTCCCACGAGCTGGCGATGATGATGACCATCGCGCTCCGCTTCATCCCCACGCTGCTGGAGGAGACGGACAAGATCAAGAAGGCGCAGATGGCGCGCGGCGCGGACTTTGAAAGCGGCAACCTGCTGGCCCGTGCCAAGGCGATGATTCCGCTGCTGGTGCCGCTGTTTGTCAGCGCCTTCAAGCGCGCAAACGACCTGGCAATGGCGATGGAGGCGCGCTGCTATCGCGGCGGCGACCACCGCACCCGCCTGCGCGAGCTGAAGTACACGAAGCTGGATCTCTACGGCGCGCTGGCGATGGCGGCGTATATGGCGGTCATCATCGCGGAGGGCATGCTCCTTGGTTAAGCTGGTTTCAAAGCACCGCGAGAGCGAGGCGGATGTTCCGGCGCAGGGACTTGTGCGGTTTTATCTGATCGTGGAATACGACGGGACGGATTACTGCGGCTGGCAGCGGCAGATCAACGGTCCGTCCGTTCAGCAGACGCTGGAGGAAGCGCTTTCCCGCCTGACGGGCGAAGCTATCGCCTGCACGGGATCCAGCCGCACGGACGCAGGCGTTCACGCGCTGGGCTTGTGCGTGCATTTTGACAGCGCGACGCGCATCCCGCCGGAAAAGATCGCCTTTGCGCTCAATACGATGCTGCCGCCGGATATCCGTGTGCGTGAAAGCGGTCCGGCGCGGGAGAAATTCCACGCGCGCTACGCTGCGGCAGGAAAGGTATACCGCTATACGTTCTATAATTCCCGCCACGACTGCGCGGTGGGGCGGCAGTTTATGGCGCATGTTCCGCTCAAGCTCGATGAGGCGCTGATGCATGAAGAGGCGCAGGCGCTCATCGGCACGCACGACTTCGCGGCGTTCGCCGCCAGCGGCAGCGTCGTTAGAAGCACTGTGCGCACGATTTACAAAGCGGAAGTAAAGCGCAGCGGCGACGTCGTGACGCTGACGGTCATGGGCGACGGATTCCTTTACAACATGGTGCGCATCATCGCCGGCACGCTGATGGAAGTGGGCACGGGCAAACGGGAACCGGGCGCGATTGCACAGGCGATCGCCAACGGAGACCGCCTTGCGCTGGGGCAGACTGCCCCGGCAAAGGGACTGATGCTCATGCGCGTGCTCTACGAGGGCGATGAAGCAAAAGGTCTTTCCTATTTCGATGATGAACCGGTAGAAGCTTAGGGAGGAGCAGAGCCCCTCCCCTACAAAGGGCAGATGGGGTTGTGATGTCTTCCCTTGACGATACGGCGTTTTCTGCTGTATCATAAATAGAGAAACCGCGCTTCTGCGCGAACGGTTCAATGCCTTTTGCACATCCCTCCAGCATAGGATACCCCGGAACAGACAGACTTCTGGGGGGATGCGCGTGAATGAGAAGATCGAGCGCAGGGTGCTGAAGGCCGCGGAGCATATCGCCCTGACCGGGGCGACCGTGCGGCAAACGGCGCGCCTGCTGGGCGTATCAAAATCCACGGTGCACAAGGACATGGAAACGCGGCTGAAGGGGCTTTCGCCGGCGCTGTACAGAGAAGTCATGCGGGTGTTTGCCGTTAATAAGGCGCAGCGCCATATCCGGGGCGGCGAGGCAACGCGCCTGCGCTATGCGCGGATGAAAGAGGAAAACCGGCACGTTTGTGTGCGACGCCGGTCGATTGAAGATTTGCAGACAAAGAGTAATGAGTAAGGGCTGTCCGCGCGAGCGGACGGATGGAGGAATACAGCTTTCATGTTTGGCGTTGATGAACTGGGAATGGATCTGGGTACGTCCACGATGCACATCGTGGTCAAGGGAAAGGGACTCGTGCTGAGCGAGCCGGCTTACGTCGCCTATCACCGCAGGAGCCGCGAGGTCATTGAGGTGGGCGAGGCGGCGCGCCGGATGTACGGCAGGACGCCGGCGGACCTGATGGTCGAGCGTCCGCTGCGCGAGGGACGCATCCGCAGCTTTGACCTGGTGAGCAAGATGCTGCGCTACTCCATCCGCAAGGTGGTGGGCAAGCGCGCGGCGTTCCGCCCGAGGATGACGCTGGCGCTGCCCTGCGGCATGGCGCCCAGCGAGCGGCAGACGCTGGTGGATGTGCTGGTGGACGCGGGCGTTCGCAGCGTCATCCCGGTGGATGAAAACGTCGCCTCCGCCATCGGCGGCGGCGTGCGCATTGACCAGCCCTATGGCCGCATGAACATCGATATCGGCGGCGGCCGTACGAACGTTTCCGTCTTCTCGATGGGGCATCAGATCGTGTGGGATATCCTCGCGGTCGGCGGCGATAAGTTTGACGATGCGATCATCGACTTCATGCGAAAAAAGCATAATCTGCTCATCGGCGCGCATACGGCGGAGGATCTGAAGATCAACATCGGCTCGGCGCGCATGCGCGGCGCGAAGCTGGAGATGGACGCCTGCGGCCGGAGTCTGGTGACCGGCCTGCCCCGCGCGGTAACGGTCAACTCCGAGGAAATGATCGAAGCGCTGGATGAGCCCGTGCGTCAGCTGGGCAGCGCGCTGCACAGGATGATCGAGCGCACGCCGCCCGAGCTGGCCAGCGATATTTTCGACGAGGGCATCACCCTTTCCGGCGGCGGCGCGCAGCTCTTTGGCCTTGACGAGGTGCTCACGGAGATTCTGGGCATTCCCGTTACGCTGGCGGAGGAGCCGGATCTTTGCGTAGCCAGCGGCTTGTCCCTGCTCATCGACGAGGCGGATCGATATGAGAATATCGACTTTACCGCCGGCAGCCGCAGCGACGATATCCGGCAGGACGATTAAGTGAATCAAGACGGGCGTATGCCCGTCTTTTTTTGCTCTGTAAGAAACTGCGCAAAAACATCGGCCACGGACGCAGAAGAAACAAGAACCACAGAGTTTTTCGGATGTGGAAGCGGGCACTGCCCGCATTTGTATAACGCGTGAATGACCGGCAAATAATTCTTGTCAACATATTCATTCCGCAGCTGATATAATATCGGTGTGAATATGCCTTGCTGTAATCGGGGATAAGGAGGACTTTCATGATACCTGCATTACTTGTTTTTGTCGTGATGTATGCGCTGATGCTGACCTTCACGCAATACCGTCCGTGGATTGCGCTGGGCGCGGCGGCGCTCTTTGTGGTGATGGGTCTGGCGGGGGTGTTTGACATGAGCATCCCGAGTGCGCTGAGGGCGATTGATTACAATGTTTTGCTGATGATCGGCGGCACGATGGGCATTGTGACGCTGTTTATCGAGAGCAGGATGCCCGCGCGTCTTGCCGAGATGCTGCTCACCCGCGTGCCCAACGTCAAGTGGGCGGTGACGGTGCTGGCGCTCTTTGCGGGCGTGATCAGCGCGTTTGTGGATAACGTGGCGACGGTGCTGATGGTGGCGCCGATCGGTCTGGCGATTTCCAGAAAGCTCAGAATTTCTCCCGTGCCGGTGCTCATCGCCATCGCGGTATCCTCCAACCTGCAGGGCGCTGCGACGCTTGTGGGCGATACGACGAGTATCCTGCTGGGCGGCTATGCCGGCATGAACTTCCTTGACTTCTTCTTCATGCAGGGCAAGCCGGGCATCTTCTTTGGCGTGGAGTTTGGCGCGCTGGCGAGTATTCTTGTGCTGCTCTGGCTCTTCCGCGATCATACGCAGAAGGTCGCTGCGAAGGTGGAAACACAGGTGAGCGATTATGTTCCCTCCGCGCTGATGATCGGGGTGGTTGTGCTGCTGATTCTTGCGTCCTTCCTGCCCGCCCCTGCGCAGGGAACCGTGCTCTACACGCTTTACGGTCTGCGCAGCGGACTGATCTGCCTTGCCCTGTGCGTAATCGGTGTTGTGCGCCAGTGCATGAAGGAGGGCGGCCTGCGCCCGCTTAAGAAGGTCATTGAAGACCTTGACCGCGATACGCTGCTGCTGCTGTGCGGTTTGTTCATCGTCATCGAGGGTATCACCGCGGCGGGCGTCATCGACGCCGTGGCGAATCTCTTCTTTGCCGTCGCGGGCGATAACCCGTTCCTGCTCTATACGCTGCTCGTCTTTGCGTCCGTCGCGCTGTCCGCGTTCATCGACAACATCCCCTATGTGGCGACGATGCTTCCGGTTGTCACCGGCATCGCGGGCCTCATGAACGGCGGCGCGGGCATGGATCCCAATGTGTTCTACTTCGGTCTTCTGACCGGCGCGACGCTCGGCGGCAACCTCACGCCCATCGGCGCGAGCGCGAACATCACCGCCATCGGCATCCTGCGCAAGAATGGGGAAACGGTAACGACGGGGGATTTCCTGCGCATCGGCGTGCCCTTCACCTTCGCCGCCGTGCTCACCGGCTATGCCTACATCTGGATGATCTGGGGCGTGTAAAACAGAATACAAACTGAGGGCTGCGGATGAATTCCATCCGCAGCTTCGTTATATATACAGCCTTGCAATCCGGGTGAATTATGATAAAATACAATTGCAAGGATATCGGGCTTTTTGCCCGTGGGATAAAAGGAGAAATTCCATGAGCAAGCGTTATGATCTGTTGCTGTGCGACGCGGACAATACGATTTTTGATTTTGAGAAGGCGGAGGAGCTGGCGTTTTACGACGCCTGCGCTGTGGCAGGGCTGACGGCAACGCCGCAGCTGCTTCATACCTATTCGGTAATCAACCAGTCTCTTTGGGAGCTGCTTGAAAGGGGCGGCATCACGCAGAGCGTGCTGCGCGTGCGCCGGTTTGAGCTGTTCCTTGAAAAGATCGGCTATGAATTTAATGCGCCGGCGATGGCGACGGCGTTCACCGATTCTCTGGGACGCCAGGGCGTGCCGCTTGCGGGCGCGTTTGAGGCGCTTGAGCGCTGGAGCAGGCTGGTGCCGGTGATCATCGTGACCAACGGCATTTCCAAGGTGCAGCACGGGCGCATGGATCATTGCCCGATTGCGCCGTTTCTTTCCGGGCTGGTCATCAGCGAGGAGGTCGGCGCGGCGAAGCCGGATCCCAGAATGCTTGAAATCGGCATGGAAATGGCGAATGTCACCGACAAGCGCCGCGTGCTGATGCTGGGCGATTCGCTTTCAAGCGATATTGCGGCTGCGGCGAACGCGGGCATCGACGCCTGCTGGTTCAACCCCAAGGGGGCGAAGAACACGAAGGGACTGCCCGTCGCATACGAAATTACGAGCCTTGACGAGGTGGACGGTATTCTGTCCGGGGAAAAGGAGTGATACCATGAAGCGAGCGCTTCTTTTGCTGTATCTGGCGGCGATGCTCTTTATGCTCAGCGGCTGTCTGATTCAGCCGGATCCGACGCTGGAACCGCTGACGATCACCGAGGGCGTGATTCCGTTCGGGACGGTGCAGCCGCTGCCCACCGACGCGCCGACGCCCAGCCCGACGCCCGTGCCGACGTCGACGCCCGACCAGTGGCAGGCCAGCGACCAGAGCACATGGGAAGACTGGACGAAGGACAGCGTGAATGAGACGACGCCGCGCCCGGTGGTGACGGCAGATCCCAATGCGCAGTCCTGGCAGACCTCCACACAGGATTACAACGCGGGCTATCCCGTGCTGCGCGTGGGTTCCACAGGCAGCGACGTCGCGGATCTTCAGGTCCGGCTGACTGAGCTGGGCTACTATACCGGCGTCGTCGACGGCAACTACGGGCTGAACACGCAGACGGCGGTTATGGAATTCCAGCAGCGTCACGGGATCGCTGCCGACGGCGTTGCAGGCAGGAAGACGCAGGACGCGCTGTATGCGCATTCCGCCCAGCCCAAATACGTCACCGTGGATGGGACTGCACAGTCGTATTCCCTGCTCAAGAAGGGTTCTTCCGGCGTGGAGGTGCGCAAGCTGCAGGCGCGTCTGGCGGAGCTTGGCTATTATGCCGGCGGCGCGGACGGCCTGTACGGCGAGACGACAGTGACGGCAGTTAAGGCGTTCCAGCGCAACAACGGGCTCTCCGGCGACGGACAGGCGGGCGAACAAACGCAGAAAAAGCTTTACAGCGCGAGCGCCAACTACGCCAGCAATCCCGTCGCCACCGCGGATCCCGGCGCGTCCCGCAGTCTGGAGCTGGGGATGACGGGCAACGATGTGTATGCCCTGCAGCAGCGCCTGATCGAGCTGCGCTACCTGACCGGCGTGGCGGACGGCGTATTTGGCGAGGAGACGCAGATTGCGCTGACGGCCTTCCAGAAAAACAACGGCCTGACCGCGGACGGCAAGGCGGGCGCGACGACGCTGCGCAAGCTGGCGGGCAGCGCAAAGGCTGCCACGAAGACGACGCCGACCCCGGCGCCCTCCGGCGTGGTGACGCTGCGCGAGGGCGATACGGGCGAAAATGTCTATATCCTTCAGGCGCAGCTCTTCGAGCTGGGTTACTATACCGGCAGAATTGACGGACGCTACACGGAGGAGACGACCGTCGCCGTGACGCGCTTCCAGCTGGCCAACGGCCTGACGGCGGACGGCATCGCCGGCAAGGGTACGCAAAGCAAGCTCTCCAGCGGCACGGCGATTCCCGCAGGCGAGGACGGCACGATTGAGGAAGTGCCCACGGAAACGCTCTCCACGCTGCGCAGGGGCGATGAAAATAAGCAGGTGCTCGTCCTGCAGCAGTATCTGCTGGATCTTGGCTACCTCTCCAGCCAGCCGGACGGACAGTTCGGCTCCGGCACGGAGCGCGCCGTGAAGCTCTTTCAGGAGGCCAACGGCCTGACTGCGGACGGCATTGCCGGCAAGGGTACGCTGGCGATCCTCTACAGCGGCAGCGCGGTGGCCTACGGCGAATACTTCGGCGGCAGTGCGTCCGGCGGCGTGTCGGCGGCGACGCCCGAACCGACGGCAAAGCCCAACACCGATATCGTCATCCAGTGGGCAAGCGAGGGCGAGGATGTCCGCCAGTATCAGCGGCGCCTCAATGAGCTTGGATACCTGCAGAGCAAGTATGTGACCGGCGTCTTTAATCAGCCGACGGTCGATGCGACGAAGGAATTCCAGCGCAAAAACGATCTCAAGGTGGACGGCGCGGCAGGTCCGCAGTCCCTAAAACTCATTTACTCCGACGACGCCATCAATGCCGACGGCGTCCGCGTTGGGGATATGATTGGATATCAGGGCAATACGGCGGTGAGCGAGGTGCTCACCGCCGGCATGTCCGGTCAGCAGGTCCGCCAGGTGCAAAGCCGCCTGGCGGCGCTTGGTTATTTGTCGAGTTCTTTTGTCTCCGGCGTGTATGACGAGGCGACGCAGCAGGCGATCCGCGCGTTTCAAAGCGCCAACGGGCTTGCCGTGGATGGACAGGCGGGCAGCGCGACGCAGTCAAAGCTGTATGCTTCCGGCGCGGTGACGGCGCAGGTGGCGAAGGTGCAGGTGAGCAACGCCGGACGGCAGGACGAGGAATACCGCCTGAACGGCGCATATCAGCTGAGCATTTCCGGCGGCGGCATCGCCGTAAGCGACCGCAGCAACCTCTATTACGCGGACGTCAACAACGGCGGCGCGCTGATCCGGCGGCCCTATAACGGCACGGCGCCGACGCTGCTTTCCTATGATGTGCCGCGCTTTCTGCATGTGACAAACGGTCGGCTATACTATGTCGCCAGCGACGGCGGCGAGGACTGCGTCATCCGCATGAACGCAGACGGCACGAGCCGCGAGGTGCTGTTTCGCGCGGGGATCATCACGCGCTTTGCGCTGCATGACGGCGTGATGTATTATCTGGACGCCAATGCCGCACTGAAGGAGCGCACGCTTTCCGGCGATGAAAACGAGCTGATGAGCGGCGTGGCGGATTTCTGCGTGGATGCGGCGGGCAACGCGCTTGTGTGCGTCACGCAGGAGGGCGTTGTCTCCTTCGGCATCCAGACGGGGAGACAGGTTGCTTTGTATACGGGATCGGCCGATCAGGCGGCGATGTGCGGAGAGGCGCTGATGGTGCGCTCCGGCGGCGCGATTGTCCGCGTGCTCAACGGCAGAAGCGTCACCATCCGCCGCGACAGCGCAACGTGGATGGGCGTGTACGCCAGCAAGGTGATCCAGCTGACGAGCCGCGGCGTCGTGATCTGCGATGCGAACGGTGAAAATGCGACGACGGTCATTCCGGGTAAATTTGAAACGGCGAGCGTCGCGGGCAGCACGCTTTATGTTGGAAATAGTCAGGGCTATACGCAGTATGTACAGCTGTGAACGTGAATATATTAAAAAAGGTCGTGTATCGGAAAAGGATACACGATCTTTTTGCTAAGAGACATGATTGTCCTATCGGACAAATTGGAATTTGGTAATTACTTCTTTTTATATTCAAATAAGCGATACAGTTTTTTTGAGAAGCCACCTGCGTAAAGTTTGGCAAAAACAAACCTTTCAAATCCTCTTAATTCGTTTATGTATTTTTGAGGTGTCATT
>JAFYOR010000106.1 GCA_017547805.1 Clostridia bacterium | reverse complement strand
GGCGGGGGATGGCGTGCAGCGCCAGCACGGCGGAAGCCGCCGCGACGAGCGCGCTGCGTCCGCGCTCGGGATAGCCGCCCGCGTGCGCGGCAAGGCCGGTGAAGGTTACGTCGTATTTGGTCGTGGCGAGGGAGCCGTAGGTGCCGGGGGTCACGTCGCCGTCGTCAAGATCCTCGGTCGGGGCGACGTGGGAGCCGATGAAGAAATCGACGTCGTCAAGATGTCCCTTGGCGACGATTGCCTTCGCGCCGCGTGCGCCCTCTTCGCCAGGCTGGAAGATGAGCTTGACGGTGCCGTGCAGGTGTTCGCGCAGCGTCATCAGCGCCTTCGCCGTGCCAAGACCGATGGTCGCATGCGCGTCATGACCGCAGGCGTGCATCATGCCGGGGTTGCGGCTGGCAAAGCCTTCGCGCGTCGGACGGTGCGTGTCCTCCGGGCATTCAAGCATGCCCAGCGCGTCGATATCAAAGCGCATGGCCAGCGTCGGGCCTTCGCCGCAGCGCAGGATGCCGATGACGCCGGTAAAGCCCTCGCGCATGTCGTCCGTGAGGTATTCAAGCGGCGTTCCCTGAGCAAGCACGCGCTCAAGATGCGCCTGCGTCGTCTTTTCTGGCGGAACGCCCATGCGCGCGCTTTCCAGGCATACATCGCGCCCGGTCAGCACTTCGTAGCCAAGCTCGGCAAGCGTCTTTGCAATGATGGCGCTGGTGCGCATCTCCAGCCAGCCCGTCTCGGGATAACGGTGGAAATCGCGGCGCAGATTTGTCAGTTCCGTATTCATGGCGCCTGCAAGGGCGCGAAGCGTTTGAATCGTATTCATAAGAAGAAGCTATCTCCTCATCCGTTCATAGTCCTGTGACACGGGTATGCATAACCATACAAATTAACTATATCATAATTGACGCATGCCATCAAGTGAAGTATACTTGTTATGTATTCATTCGGTTAAAATCGTGCAAAAGGAATGGTTGTACCTATGAAAAACGCGCTTATTATCGGCTCTTCCTGCGTGGATGTGATCATCCGGATCGACCATCTGCCCAAGACGGAGGAGAATCTGCATCCCGACAGCCAGCGTTTTGCCATCGGCGGCTGCGCGTATAATGTCGCCAATATTCTCGGGCGCGGCGGCACGGATATGACGTTTGTCACCCCGGTCGGTCTGCGCGGCGTGTTCGGCGGGTTTGTCAAAAAGGAGCTGGATGCGCTCGGCTTTGCGGATTATGTGGAGCTGCCCGATGAGGAAAACGGCTGCTGCTATTGCTTTGTGGAAAACTCCGGCGAGCGCACGTTCATGTCCATCCACGGCGCGGAATACACGTTTGATCCCGCGTGGATGAAGCGCCACGAGGGGAAGACGTTTGACTACGGCTATGTCTGCGGCCTTGAAATTGAGGAACGCACGGGGGAAAAGCTGGTTTCCTGGCTGGAAAATGCGCCCATCGGCACGCTGTTTTACGCGCCGGGTCCGCGCGGCGCAGGCATCCGCAGGGAGCTGACGGACAGGCTTTTTGCGCTGCATCCCGTGCTGCACCTCAACGCCGGGGAAGCCCGAAAGCTTGCCGGGGAAAGTGATACGCAGACTGCGATTGCCGCGCTTTTTGCGCGCACGGGCAATACCGTCATCGTCACCGACGGCGCGGCGGGCGTGCATTATTATGATGAAACGGGTCTTCACACCATTCCGGGCGAGAAGGCGGAAAAGATCGTGGATACCATCGGCGCGGGCGATTCGCACATCGGCGCGACGATGCTGGGCCTTTGCCGCGGGCTGGAGCTGGATGCGGCGCTTGCGCTGGCGAACAGGGTTTCCTGCGCGGTGGTTCAAACAAGCGGCGCGACGCTTTCTGATGCGGACTTTGCATCTGTGCTTGGGTGATTGTTTTATCCGGCGCAGTGTGGTATAGTGGATATAGCAAAGCACGGAGGAAACACGATGGGCTGCCTGAAAACGATTCTGATGTGGACAATCGGTCTGCCGCTCACGACGCTGTATTATTTTATCAAGAAGATTAAGTAAACAAAATGCAGGAGGAGAACATATGAGCCTGAAAGAACAGATGAAGACGGGACAGGTGTACGTCGAGTTCGGTCATTCCGATCCCGAGGACATCGCCTACGAGAAGGAGACGGAGGATCAGCGCCTGCTGGCCAAGGATCTTTGCTTTGACTACAACAACACCCGTCCCACGGACATCAGCAGCCGCGAGGCGATTCTGGCCAAGCTGCTGGGCGCCGCGGGCGAGGGGCTGTGGATGGAGCCGCCGATTCACTTTGCCTACGGCAGCAATACGTTCATCGGCCATCATGTTTACGCGAACTTCAACCTGACGGTTGTGGACGACGGCGAATGCCATATCGGCAACTACTGCATGTTCGCGCCCAACGTCGTCATCTCTACCACCGGCCATCCGATTCACCCGTCCTTCCGCGACAAGGGCGCGCAGTTCTCCCTGCCGGTCGTCATCAAGGACCATGTTTGGATCGGCTCCAACGTGACGATCATGCCGGGTGTGACGATCGGGGAAAACAGCGTCATCGGCGCGGGCAGCGTTGTGACCCGCGATATCCCGGCGAATGTCGTCGCCGCGGGCGTGCCCTGCAAGGTCATGCGTGAAATCACGGACGAGGACCTGATCTACGTGCGCAAGGGCGTGAAGATCAACGAGGATTGGAATAAGTAAGCGATTGCGTGACCAGGTTCCGGTGATGACCCATCAATCAGCGCCGGAAGGGAGAGCTTCCGGCGTTTTTTAAAAGGAAACATCAAAGGAGGAAAACAGCATGTTGTTTGGTGACGGTTCTGCTTTGGCAATGCAGGCGGCGGATGCGGCGAAGCTCGCAATTCGCAGTGTGGACAATTTCGACTGGACGTTCATTGCGATCATGGCGCTGGTGGTCAACGGTGTGTATATCCCCCAGATCAAGAAAAAGAACTGGAACGGCATCTGTGCGGCGCTTGCGCTTTACGGTGTACATTGGCTTTACGAAATTGCCAATGCGGTCATCTGCACCCTCACCGGTTATGCGCTGTGGACGGTTTCGGCGGAGAGCACGAGCTTCATGCTGCTCATCGGCGTGAGCTGGGAGCTGTCGATGATGTTCTCTATCGCCGGTTTCTCGGCGGATATCCTTCCCGAAGACAAGGACATGAAGATCTTCGGCATCAACAACCGCATCGTCTTTGCGATCGGTCAGGCGGCGTTCTTCTCCGTGTTTGAAATTTTCCTGGCATCCACTCCGGCGTTTATCTGGGTATATAAGTGGTGGGGCGCGCTGCCGGTGTTCATCACGACGTACATTCCGTTCTTCCTGGCAGCGTATCTGATTTATGATAAGCCGCGTGCGGCGCAGAAGAAATTCCTCGCCATCGTTTGGGGCGCGGTCGCCGTGCTGCTGGCGGTGCTCATCCCGCTGGGCATCATCTGATTCACAACAAAACCGGCATGCTGCCAGCGGCATCACCGAAAAAGCGCAGCGAATCTCTGGCTTTTGCGCGCGAGGCCGATATTCTGAGATAAGACTAAAAAAGCCGTCCGAAAGGACGGCTTTTTGATTTGGTTACAGGCCGGTCTTTGCCCAAACATAGAGCACGGCAAGAAATGCGACATTGACGGCGGTGAAGACGGCGAGGTACTTCCCGGTCTTTGCGCCCGGCGCTTTGGCGTAGAGCTTGAAGGAAATCAGGCTGGCGAGCGAGGCGACCAGCGTGCCAAGGCCGCCGAGGTTCACGCCGCGCAGCAGTTCAAAGGCTTCGCCGGTGAAGCCGGAGAGCATCAGCGCGGCGGGGACGTTGGAAATCACCTGAGAGGCGAGGATGCCGGTTTCCAGTTCGCGTCCGGCGATGACGGAGGAAAGCAGGCTGCTGACCGCATCGATCCTGCCAAGATTGCCTACGAACACAAAGAAGCAAACGAACGTGGCCAGCAGCGCATAGTCAACCTCGCGCACGAGCGCGGGGCGATAGATAAGCGTGCTGACGAGCACCGCAAGGAAGCTGACCCATTTGGGCATTACGCCCAGCACGCTCAGGATGCACAGCGCAAACTGCGCGCCGTGGATGATCAGCGCCGCGGCGGGGAGCGGCGCTTTCTTTTCCTGCGCGTCCTGCGCGGCGGTGCTCAGCGGCGTCTTCTTAACCAGCAGGCAGCTCAGCAGCACGAGGGCAAGGCTGACGAGCGTCAGCGGACCGACCGCCCCGAGAAAGGTGCCGATGGGCATGTCAAAGCGCGAATACAGATACAGATTCTGCGGATTGCCGATAGGCGTCGCCATGGAACCGAGGTTTGCCGCGACGGTTTCAATGGTGACGGCGAGGATCAGCTCGCGCGGCAGCGCCGCAAGCAGCGTGCAGGTCAGCGGAACGAAGGTGATGAGTGCGACGTCGTTGGTGACGAGCATCGCAGAAAAGAAGCACGCCAGAGACAGCGCAGCGCAAAGCATGCGCGCATGGCCCGCGCAGCTGACGAGCATATTGCAGACGCGGTCCATCACGCCGCAGCGCTTGAGCCCTGCGACGACCGCCATCAGCGAAAAGAGCAGCATCAGCACGTCAAAGTCGATGTAGGAGGCATACGCCGCGTCGGGGGGGACGATGCCCATGGAAATCACCGCGGCAAGAAGCGCGACGGCAAGGACGGTTTCGTTTTTGAGAAAAGCGATGATCTTCTGCATAGAAAGCTCCCGTGAAAGCAAAATGTCGCGGACAGTATACACCCAAAGCGGAGGGAACGCAAGACGAAAAAGCAGAAAATATCATCTGCTTTGAGGTTTACAATTTACGCATACAGCGGTACAATGAACGCAGAAAATATGGGATGACACTCCCTGAAAATACGCAGGAGGATAAGGCAATGGCCCTTTTGACCGAGAAAGACAGACAGTATAAAACTCCCGAAGACATCTGCGCGCATGTGGGCGACGAGTATGCGGCGTTCCATGGCGCGATCGTTCCGCCGATTTTCCAGAATTCCCTGTTCCTCAAGCCCACGGCTGCCAACGGCATCGAGCCGGGCGGACATTTCTATTCCCGTGTTTCTAATCCCACCGTCGACATTGCCGAGCGTAAGGTTGCCGCGCTGGAGGGCGCGGACGGCGCGCTGTGCTTCTCTTCAGGTATGGGCGCGATGAGCGCGGCGGCGATGTATTTCATCAAGGCCAACTGCCATGTCGTGATGGTCGGCACGGCCTACGGTCCGATGCGCGGGTTCATCGGGCGCTATCTGGCGGAAAAGTTCGGCGTGAGCGTCACGATGGTGGAGGGCGGCACGCAGGAAATCGAGGCGGCGATCCGCCCGGAAACCACGCTGATTTATCTGGAAAGCCCGTCCAGCTGCGTCTTTGCGATGCAGGACATCGAAGAAATTGCAAAGATTGCAAAGGCGAGGGGCATCGGCACCGTCATTGACGGCACGTACGCCACGCCCATTCACCAGCAGCCGCTCAAATACGGCATCGATATCGTCTGCCACACGGCGTCCAAATACATGGGCGGTCACAGCGACATCGTCGCCGGCGTGCTCGCCGCCCGCAGGGAGATCATCGAAAGCATCCAGAAAAATGAGCGCGAGCTGATGGGCGCCTGCATGGATCCGCATCAGGCGTGGCTGATGATCCGCGGCATCCGCACGATGCCCGTGCGTCTCAAGCAGCACGGCAAGAGCGGCAAAAAGGTCGCGGCGTGGCTTGAAAAGCACGAAAAGATTGAAAAGGTGCATTATCCCGGCAGCGAAACCTACGACCAGAAGGAGCTTTTCAATAAGTATCTTTCCGGCACGAACGGCTTGATCGCCTTTGAGGTTCGCGGCGGCTTTGACGCGGCGATGAAGCTGATTGACAGCGTGCATCTGTTCCAGCACGGCGTCAGCTGGGGCGGCTTTGAGAGCCTGATCTGCTACGTCGGCGATGAAAAGCGTCCGGGTCTGGTGCGCATCCACGTGGGCCTTGAAGACGTCGATACGCTGATTAAGGACCTTGAGCAGGCGCTTTCGCAGCTGTAAATAAGCGGACTGCGGGACATACGCTCCTTGGGGGCACATAAAATCAAAGTCAATAAGAAGAACCCGAGCGGGAATTGCTTCCTGCTCGGGTTCTTTTTGCGATTCCGGATGGAATTACTTCGCAGCCGCTTCCAGGCACTTCGCAGCCGCATTCATGATGCGGTTGGAGGTCAGGGTCGCGCCGGCGACAGCATCGACGGTGACGTCGTTGTTGGCAACGATCGCCGCGGTGACAATGCCCATCGCGCTGTTGGCGATCGCCGGGGTCTCGTGGTTCTCCACGACCTCAACACCAGCGATCTTGCCCTCGGCGACGGTGACCTTCACGGTCATCGGGCCTTCCTGACCATCGACGGTGGCGGTGTACTCGCCGTCGTTCAGGGCGCGGGTCATGTCAAAGAGCTTGTCGGTGGAGACCGCCTTGGCGAAGAACTCTTCAGAGAGGATGTTCTCGGAGGCCTTGACGGTGTAGCCCTCGGCCGGCTCGTTGTTCATCATGTGGTTGGCAGCGATCTTACCAAAGACGATCGGGCCCATGACGCCGGTGCCGCCGGAGACGAACTTGCCCCAGATGCCGCCGACGACTTCGCCAGCCGCGTACAGGCCCGGGATGACATTGCCGGCCTCGTCGAGGACCTGCATGTTCTCGTTGGCGGTGACGCCGCCCAGGGTCATGACGCACAGGGCGTGCAGACGGATGGCGTAGTACTTTTCGCCCTCGATCTTGTTGGTGGCCAGATTGTAGGTGTTCTTGACGTTGAACTCGCGGCCGAACTGATCCGGCTCGCCCTTTTCAACGGCAGCGTTGTACTCTTCGATGGTCTTCTTCAGGTTCTCGGCCGGGACATTGATCTCGGCGGCAAGGCCTTCGATGGAGTCGGCGGAGTACATAACGTGGCTGCCCATGCCGCCCTCGAAGAAGTAGTAGCGCATGAAGACGTCGCCGCCATTGGCAGCAAGATCGGCCAGCACCTTGTCGGTGTAGATGTCGTACTGGACAGCGTTCGGCTGCTCCTCAAGGGCAACCTCGCGGATGGCCGGGTTGGCTTCAGTCTCGTTGCAGAAGCGCTCGCCGTTCTGGTTGACGACGATACCGCCGGTCTTCCAGGTGTAGGTGGAAGCGATGTTGCCGGTGGTGGGGTTGTCCTTGGAGACAAGGCCCATCGGGAAGGTCGGGATGGCGTCCATGGCGACGAGGCCGGCGCCCACCTTCTGCATCATCGGCAGGGCATTGCCGTCAGCGCCCGGAGCGCCGCCGGCGAGGTAGTAATCGCCGTACTCGGTGTACTCGCCCATCAGCTTGCTGTTGGAGGAGTAGCCGCCGGTGGCGACGATGATGCCCTTCTTGGCGGTGTAAACGGTGCCGTCGGCAGTCTTGACAGACAGAACCTGGCCCTTCTCGTTGGCGACGAGCTCGGTGGCCTTGGTGTTGAGCTTGATCTCGATGCGGCTGTCGGCGGCAACGAGCTTGTCAAGCACTTCGTGGGCAGCGGACTTGTAGTTCGCCTTATCCAGCGGGCTGGCCTTGTAGGTGCGCTTGATGGAGTAGAGCGCATGCTCCGGGGCGAACACGGCGCGGGAGCCGGTGGCAGGGTCGACGGAGAAGGTGCAGTCCTTCAGGCCGCTTTCATACAGCCAGTCAAAGACCTCGGCGGCCTTGTTGGCATAGATGGAGATCAGCTTCTCGTTGGGCTGGCCGCCGAAGTCGTCGCCGTTGTTGATGATGTCGGCGATGTAGCTTTCAACGGTATCTTCGATGCCATCTTCCTTCTGGATGATGGTGCCCGCAGCGGACATGGAGCCGCTGGTGAAGTTGAGCGCGCCGCCGGTCTTGGCGGTCATCTCAAGGATAATGACCTTCTCAGCGCCATTCTGCGCGGCTTCGATGGCAGCGGAGAGACCCGCGCCGCCCGCGCCGATAACGATGATATCGGCGTCCTGCGCCATGGCCGGAACGACCGCGCAGAGCAGCATGAAGGTGAGCAGCATGGAAAGAATACGTTTCATGTGTAGAACCTCCAGTTGTGAATGATTGTAAATCCGCCGCGCGCACGGTTGCGCGCAGCCAAGGCGATATTATAGCAGATAATGGTTATATTGTGAAGAGGAAAAAGACAAAATTTCGACACAGTTGCAGAGAATGCGACCGGACAGATGAAGAAACATGCTATAATCCTGACAAACAACGGCGAATGACCAAAGGGAGGCGCAGCCGATGAAAAAGAAGGGAATCTTCCTGCCGCAGGAAACAAACGAGACCTGCGGCATCAGCTGCATGCTGATGGCACTGACGGCGCTTGGGAAAATCCGCAAGCCAAAGCCGGCGATGGGCGATGAAAAGAGCGCTGAAGCCGTGTTTTATGAGATGTACGGCTGCAAGGCGACGAAGGGCACGCTGGGCAGCGCGATCGCCTACGCGCTTTCCTGCCGGCGGCTAGATGTTGAGCTCTGGCACGAAAGCTCCCGGCTGCTTAAAAACAGGGGCGGCTATTATTCCTCCGCGCTGCATGAGGAGATGCTGCGCGAGCATATGGCGTACATCGGACGCGGCGGCTTTCGCGTGTGCGCCGGCATGCCTATTAACGCGGACAGGATGATTAATGCGCTTGCGCAGGACAGACTGCTGATTGTGCAGTGCCTGATCGAGGGCGACGCCGACGGCATGCATGACCATGTGCTGCACTGGATTCTCGTGTTTGATTACAGGGACGGCGAGTTTCTCGCGTATGATCCGCTGTATATTCCGTCTTCACGCAAATCGCCCAGCTATATCCGCATTGCGCGCGATACAATGCAGTCGCTGATGAAAACGCCGCTGGGCGCGTCGGCAATCAGCGTCGGAGAAAAAGCTTCAAAATAAGTAAGATGAGCACAAAGAAGCGGAGAAATCCGCTTCTTTTTGTGTGTGCGGTGGATACGGCGGCAAATCCGGGAAACAAACGGCTCACGGAGCGCAATTTGGCATGGAATGATTGAAAAAAGGTGCGCAACCTTTTATAATAGATAGGATTAAACGTAAAGATGGTGTTTGATTTGAAGAAACTGTTTGTCTATCTCAAGGACTATACGCGCGAATGCGTGCTTGGCCCGCTTTTTAAGCTTCTGGAGGCGTCCTTTGAGCTGATTGTGCCGCTGATCGTCGCCTCGCTGATCGACCGCGGCATTCTCGCCGGCGATCGGGGCTGGATTGTGAAAATGAGTCTTGCGCTCGTTTTGCTGGCGCTGGTGGGTCTGGGATTTTCCGTCACGGCGCAGTATTTCTCTGCGCGGGCGGCAATCGGCTTTTCCACGAAGCTTCGCCATGTGCTCATGGCGCACATCCAGAAGCTTGGCTTTGCGGAAATTGACCGTCTGGGCACGTCGACGCTCATCACCCGCATGACCAGCGACGTCAATCAGGTGCAGTCGGGCGTTAATATGGTGCTGCGCCTGCTGCTGCGCTCGCCGTTCGTCGTGTTCGGCGCGATGGTGATGGCGTTCACGATTGACTTTTCCTGCGCGCTGATCTTCGCTGCGGTGATTTTTGTGCTCTGCGTGATCGTGTTTTCCATCATGCTCATGACGATCCCGATGTATCGCCGTGTGCAGCACCAGCTGGACAGCGTGACCGCCGCAACGCGTGAAAACCTGACCGGCGTGCGCGTGATCCGGGCTTTCTGCAAGGAAGAGGGCGAGGTTGCAAAGTTCACAAAGCGCAACAAGCTCCTGACGGGCATGCAGCAGTCGGTGGGCCGCATCTCCGCGCTGATGAACCCGGTGACGTATGTGGTGATCAACCTTGCGGTGATTGCGCTCATCCGCTCCGGCGCGCTGAAGGTGGAGGCGGGCCAGCTTTCCCAGGGCGAGGTCGTGGCGCTGTATAACTATATGAGCCAGATTCTCGTTGAGCTGGTGAAGATGGCCAGCCTGATCATCCTGCTGACCAAGTCCGTCGCCTGCGGCGGACGCATCGCCGCGATACTCGATGTGTCGCCCGAGCAGCAGGACGGTACGATGCGCCCGGCGAAGGATGCGCCGCGCGGCAGCGTCGTCTTTGAGCATGTTTCCCTCCAGTACCCCGGCGCCGGCGATGAATCGATCACGGACGTCTCCTTTGCGGCTGCGCCCGGACAGACCATCGGCGTCATCGGCGGCACGGGCAGCGGCAAAACGACGCTCATCAATCTCATCGGACGCTTCTATGATGCGACGGGCGGGCGCGTGCTCGTTGACGGCATGGATGTTCGCAAGCTTTCCATGGCTGACCTGCGCAGCTGCATCGCCATCGTTCCCCAGAAGGCGGTGCTCTTCAAGGGGACGATCCGCAGCAATCTGCTCTGGGGCAACGAGCAGGCGTCCCAGGAGGAGATCCTTTCCGCCGTCCATATTGCGCAGGCGGACGACGTCATTGCCGGCAAGACGCTCGGTCTTGATGAGCCGGTGGAGCAGGGCGGACGCAATTTCTCCGGCGGTCAGCGTCAGCGCCTGACCATCGCCCGCGCGCTCGTGCGCAAGCCGGAAATCCTGATTCTTGACGACAGCGCATCCGCGCTTGACTACGCCACGGACGCCAGGCTGCGCCGCGCGATCCGGGAAATGGACAATCCTCCGACGACCTTCATCGTTTCCCAACGCGCTGCATCCGTGCTGCATGCCGATCTGATCATCGTCCTTGAGGATGGACAGGTGGCCGGCACTGGCACGCACGAGGAACTGATGAACAGCTGCTCTGTGTATCAGGAGATCTATTCTTCCCAGTTTTCTCAGGAGGAGGTGAGCGCGCATGGCTAAGCAGGCAAAGAACATGGGCGCCCAGCTCAAAACGCTGCGCCGCGTGATGCGCTACATCCGCCCGCATCTCCCGTGGCTGCTTCTCTCTCTTGCGCTGGCGCTGATCAGCGTCGCGCTCACGCTGTATGTACCCATTCTCGTGGGGCGTGCAATTGACTGCATCGTGTCCGCAGGCCGGGTCGATTTTGACGGCCTTGGCAGCGCGCTGATTGCCATTGCCGTGTGCGCGGCGCTCACGGCGGGGTGCCAGTGGGTGATGAACACGATCAATAACCGCATCACCTACCGCACGGTCGCGGATATCCGCAACGACGCCTTTGCCCACATTCAGAAGCTGCCGCTCAAATACCTCGACGCGCACCCGGCGGGCGACACCGTCAGCCGGATGATTTCCGATGTCGATACCTTCGCAGACGGCCTGCTCATGGGCTTTACCCAGCTGTTTACGGGCCTTGCGACGATTCTGGGCACGCTGATCTTCATGCTGACGCTCAGCCTGACCATCACGCTGGTCGTGGTCGTCATTACGCCGCTTTCCCTGCTGGTTGCCAACTTCATCGCTACGCGCACGTATTCCATGTTCCGCCTGCAGTCCGCAACCCGCGGCGAGCAGACGGCGCTCATCGACGAGGCGATCGGCGAGGCGAAGCTGGTCGCGGCGTTTGGTCATGGGGAAAAGACGCTTGCGCAGTTTGATGAGATCAACGATCGGCTGCGCGAATGCTCGCTGCAGGCGACGTTCTTCTCCTCGCTGACCAATCCGTGCACGCGATTCGTCAATTCCATCGTCTATGCGGGCGTTGCGCTGACCGGCGCGCTGGCAGCGGCCGGCGGCATGCTCAGCGTCGGCGGTCTGTCCAGCTTCCTGTCCTATGCCAACCAGTACACCAAGCCGTTTAACGAAATCTCCGGCGTGGTGACGGAGCTGCAAAACGCGCTGGCGTGCGCGGGACGCATGTTTGAGCTCATCGACGAGCCGGAGCAGGAACCGGACGCGGAATTCGCGCAGACGCTTTGCGATCCGCAGGGCGAGATTGCGATCCGCGGCGTTGATTTCTCCTACACCAAGGATCGTCCGCTGATCGAGGGCTTCTCCCTTGACGTCAAGCCCGGACAGCATGTCGCCATCGTCGGACCGACGGGCTGCGGAAAGACCACGATGATCAACCTGCTGATGCGCTTTTACGACGTGGACGCCGGCGAGATCCGCATCGACGGGCATGAAACGCGCGACATCACGCGGCAGAACCTGCGCAGCAGCATCGGCATGGTGCTGCAGGATACATGGCTGACGGCGGGCACGATCCGCGAGAACATCGCCATGAGCCGCCCGGACGCATCGCTTGACGAGGTGATTGCGGCGGCGAAGGCCGCGCATGCGCACAGCTTTATCCGCCGTCTGCCGGATGGGTATGATACGGTCATCGGCGAAAACGGCGGTCAGCTTTCTCAGGGGCAAAAACAGCTGCTGTGCATCGCGCGCGTCATGCTTTCCCTGCCGCCGATGCTGATCCTTGACGAAGCGACGTCCTCCATCGATACGCGCACCGAGCACCGCATCCAGAAGGCGTTTGCCTCCATGATGCAGGGCAGAACGAGCTTCATCGTCGCCCACAGGCTTTCTACCATCCGCCACGCGGACATGATCCTCGTGATGCGCGAAGGCCGGGTTGTTGAGCAGGGCACGCACGAGGAGCTGCTTGAAAAGAACGGCTTCTACGCGGAGCTGCACCAGAGCCAGTTCGCGGGCTGATTCTGTCATTAAACAAGCGTCTTGAAGCCGCGCGAAGCGAAGAAGGGTCAAGGGATGAAATCCCTTGTCAGGGTTTGGGGTGAAACCCCAATCGTTCCCCGAACATGCGCAGCCTGCGTACACAAGAACCGAACAGCTGCCGCAGGCAGCGCTTTCGGTTCTGCCTCGCGCACATTATGCTTTTCTTTCCCAACAGATACACAAAATAGCAAAAGAAAAGGGCAGCTGCTGTGCAGCTGCCCTTTTTATGTGGACTGAACTGAATGAAACGAAGCTTACTTGGTGATCTCCTCGATCACGATACGGCCGGAGCCGTCCACGGTCGCGTAATCCAGCTTCATGCCCGGGTACTTGGCCAGCAGCGGGGAGTTGGTCGCTTCAATCACGCCGCCCTCGAAGCCCTTGATGTAGTTGGCCAGAACCATGTAGTCTTCCATGACGTAGTCAAGAACGTTGACCGCGCCGTCGAACATCGCAAAGCCGTCGCCCAGATCGCGCAGGGTGTAGTTGTAGCCAGCGAGGTTGTACTTGGCATTCAGATCCAGCGGCTCATAAGCGCCGGTCTCCTTGTTGTAAACCATGACGTCCACAACACGGTAGCCAGCGGTCGGGCCGCTGACCCACACGCCCTTATCGTCAGCGACGATGGAGGACGGATAGTTGACGTCGATCTTGTAGGTCACGCCGGCAACGTGCAGGAAGCCGCCGATTTCTTCGCCGGTACCCGCGCCGCGGGCGCCCCACTCCAGCGCGTCGAGCAGCTGCTGACCGGTGATGGTCTGCAGGCAGGCAACGTTGCCGAAGGTGTGGATGTTCTTGGCGGTCTTGTAGGAGATTTCGCCGGTGACAGCCTTGTTGCGCACGCCGCCGCCGTTCATGATCGCGACGTCAACGTCAAGACCCATGTTGTCAAACAGGTAGTACAGCGCGTCAGCGGCGAAGTCGCCGGTGTTGGTTTCCTGGGAACGGACGAGGCGCTTGCCGTCGGCGTTGTAGTTGTCGAAGGTCAGCGCGGTGGAACCGATGATCTCACCCAGCTTGGTGTCGATCTCAGCGATCCAGGCATCCTTGATCGCGGCAACGTCCGCAACGACCGGCCACTTATCGCCGGTGTACAGCTCGGAAGCGAGCTCGTAGCCGATGACGTTTTCAACTTCCTTGCCCTCGGCGTCGGTGGTCTTCTCGGTCAGCTCGACGAGCTCAATGAAGTCGGTGGTGATCGCGCCGGTCTCAGCGTCGATGACCATCATGCCGATGCGGCCGAAGTATTCGCCGGTCTGGGTGAGGAGAACAGGCTCGCCGTCCTTGCCGGCAACTTCCTTGCCCTCAACCTTGGAGTGGGAGTGGCCGTCGATGAACGCGTCAAGACCCGCGACAGCCGCGATGGTCTCTTCGCTGGTCCACGGCATGGAAGCCGGGTCATCGCCCAGATGGCCCAGAGCAACGATCACGGTCGCGCCTTCAGCCTTCGCAGCGTCGATGGCAGCCTGCACGTCAGCCTGCAGCTTTTCACCCTGATCACCGGCAGCGATGCCGTAGATGTACTCGCCCTTCTCGTTCTGGAAGTAGGCCGGGGTGGACTTGGTGAAGGTCTCCGGGGTGGTCGCGCCGATGATCGCCAGCTTCACGCCGCCGAAATCGAAGAGCTTGTAGGCGTCAAGAACGTTGTCCTTGCGCTCGTAGTACTCTTCATGATAGAAGTTGGCGGAGACATACGGGAACTCGGCCCACTCGCGCACGGCGATGCAGCCTTCCATGCCGTAGTCAAACTCGTGGTTGCCCAGCGTGGCCAGATCGTAGCCGGAGGCGTTCATGAGCTTGATGATGGTCTCGCCCTTGTCCATGGAGCCGTAAGCGGTGCCCTGGACATGGTCGCCGGCGTCCACGAGCAGGACGTTCTTGTACTGCTTGAGCAGCTCGGCCTTGACGCCCGCGATCACGTCATAGCTGAGCGCGCCGTCGATGTAGGTGTGCACGTCATTGGTATAGAGAATGACGACGTCTTCGCTGAGCGCCGCTTCAGCCATGACGGAGGGAACCGACATCGCCAGCAGCAGCATCAGAGAAAGAATAAAGGACAGAAGTTTGCGCATAGGAAAAAATCCTCCTTTTCTTTTGCTGTCCTTATCATACACAAAATAGACGGGAATGGGAAGTATGAAGCGCAAGATTTAACAAAAAAACCGGCGCAATGCGCCGGAAGAATGGCGTGTATAAGCGTACGCCTCAGCGTTTTGCGCGCCAGATAGGGAAGAATGTCGCCGCGCTGACGATCAGCAGCAGCATGCCGCCGTAGAAAAACACGCCGTCAATGCCGATTGCATCCGCAAGAATGCCGCCCAGCATCGCGCCGGCGATGCGCGCCACGCCGTAGGTGACGGTCTGATAGACATTCTGCGCGGTGCCGGAAAGCTCCTTTGGCATGGCGGTGGACAGATAGATGGCAGGGAAGAATTCAAAGCTTGCCAGCAGGAACACGCAGGGCAGAAGCGTCACAATCATGGCGAGCGGTGTGCGCGCATAGGACATGCCCACAAAGCGCAGGGCGTTGAGCAGAAGGCCGATCCACATCCATTTGAAAATCGGCAGCTTTTTGTAAAGACGGTCGCCCACCAGAAGGAACGGAATCTCAAGGAAAACGGAGAGAATGGTGATCAATCCCGTGACGGCGTTGCTCATGCCCAGCTCGCCCAGATATTTGGAAAAGAACGAGAGATAGAACTGCGCCATCGTCTGCACGAGAAAGGCCAGAACCAGCATGCCCACGATGCGCTTGTCGCCAAACAGCGCCCAGACGGACACGCGCGCTTCGCCGTGCT
The DNA here is from genome assembly GCA_017547805.1 of Clostridia bacterium. Lineage (GTDB taxonomy): Bacteria > Bacillota > Clostridia > Christensenellales > Aristaeellaceae > Ventricola. The sequence goes on along the minus strand of JAFYOR010000106.1, from coordinate 44,045 downwards.
GGTGTCCGCGCACGGGCGGCATCATGAACGCCGCGAGGGCGGAAAGCAGAAGCACCGCGCCATACACGGTGTAAAGACCACGGAGGCTTTCGCTGAGCAGTTGGCCGATGATGAGAATGCCGACCTGATAGCCCACCGTGCCCGTCAGGCGGATGGGACCGAACTTTTTCCCTTCGCGGGCGGTGTATTCAAGGCTGATGGCGCTGCCCACCGGCACGGCATGCAGGGTAAAAACGCTCAGCAGCGTCAGCACCGTGAGCAGCGCGGCGTAGTGTCCGCTCAGACGCTCCGCCGCAAAGGCGCACAGCGCGGCGACGAGGATACCGAAGATGATGGTGTTCTTTTTATAGGCGCTTCGGTCGGAAAGCATCCCCCAGAGCGGCTGGACAAAGATGGCGATGAATGCGGGTACGGCGCTGATCAGGCCGATCTGTGCATTGGTCAGGCCGATTGCACCGTAATACTTGGGCGCATAGGTCATGAAGCCGAGGCCTGTGAAGTATACGCCGTAATACAGATAGAGTGAAAGCAGATGGCGGTTCATGGATACCTCCGGATGGTAAGCGGCAGCTTTTGCGCGGAAAGGAAAGCTGATATAAAAGCGTTCGCTTCCCGCAGAGACAGTATATCACGGATCTGTGCCGCACACAATCGCTGGATTCAGCTCGCTTTGCGGTTGACAATGGCGACAGTTTGGAGGATAATCTATAAGCGACAAAGACAACGGACCCCAAAACGGAGAAAATACTTCATGATCAATGTAAGATGGATTGTCCTGCTGCTGATGCTGCTTCTTTGCACGGGCGCGGCGGCGGAGGATGAGTTTGTAGATGAATTTCCCGCTGCGCTGCGCTTTGAGCAGGACACGCAGACGGAGAGTATTTCCAAGCATGTTCAGATCAAGCGTGTCTATCCCGATACCGCCAGCGATGAAATCGACGCCGCGATGCGCGAACTGATCGATGCGATGACCGAGCGCAACCGCCCGCTCCTGCCCACGAACTATCTGGCGGAGACGGCCAGCCTTGAGGTGGGCGCGGTAATTTCCCGCTCGGGCGAGAGCGCGCTGAGTTTTCTGACGATCGCGGAATACCGGTATGATCGCGATGTGCTCAGCGCTGAGTTTGAAACCCGGGTATATGACGCGCTGACGGGCAAAATGATCACCATGGAGGATATCTTCCGGGAAGACGCCGGAGCGTATGACTACATTGCCTCGGAAATCCGCCGCCAGCTGAGTGAGGCGTTCATCGGCACACAGCCGGATGAGGAAGCGCTTTCGGCCCTGTGCGATCCTGAGAATATCCGCAAGGCGTCCTTTACCCTTGGCGCGGCGCAGATGACGCTGACCTATCGCGCGGACGATGTCTATCCGCAGACGCGGAAAGCGTCCTTCCTGCACGTGAGGCTGGATTACCCGACGATCCGGGAGATGATGACGCCTTATGGTCTTGTGCAGACCGATAACTCCCGCTACAGAATGGTTGCGCTGACCTATGATGACGGCGGCGCGCGCGGCATCACCCGCACGCTGCTGGACGAGCTGCGCAATTACGGCGCGCGCGCGACGTTCTTTGTCGTGGGCAAGCGCATCGCCAGCAATCACGATATCATGGTGCGCCAGCAGAACGCCAACCATTCCCTGCAGAGCCATACCTTCACCCACAGCTACCCGGACGAGCTGAAGGACGGGGATGCGCATGAGGAAAAGGAAAAGATGATCAGGGAGATGAACGAACTGATCGGCGTTGTGCCCACGATGATGCGCGCGCCCGGCGGACGCTACAACCATTACCAGCGCCAGCAGATCGGCTATCCGCTGATGCAGTGGTCGCTGGCCAGCTGGGATTCGGGCAACACGCACTACGATAAGATTGCCCAGCGCGTCATTTCCAGCGTGAAGGACGGAGATGTGGTGCTCCTGCACGACATCAACGAGGGCTGCCCGCGCTACAGCAGGGATATCCTGCGTTCCTTTGAGGAGCGCGGCATCATGTGCGTGACGGTGGAGGAATTGTTCATCGATGCGGGCGTTGCGCTGGAAGCTGGTCATGTGTATCAGAATCCGTACAGAATCGTGGAATGATCCGGCATAAGATCCCGAAATAGAAGAAGCAAGGCGCGCTTCCCGCGGCGGGAAGCGCGCCTTTGCTTTGTTTTCTTTGCGATACAGGACGTTCAGTCAAGACGATAAATCTGTGAAAAATCGGCGATATACGCATCGCAGATCCGCTTCATCTCATCGGTGTATTCTGCGGAGGAAGCGTCGTAAACGCCGCACACGCGCATACCGGCCTGCTTTGCCGTTTTGTCCGCGCCGGGGTTATCGTCAAGAAACCAGACGTCCCGGACCGGGCAGCCGATGCGGCGCGCCGCATCCGTGTAGATCTGCGGATCGGACTTGGTCGTGTCGAAATCCTCGCAGGACCAGACATTGTCAAACAGGGACAGCACGCCCAGCCGCGCAAGACAGGGGTCGAGCATCGCGTGCGGGCTGGCGGTCAGGACATTCAGGCTGTCGCCCCGCGCGTGCAGCATGTGCAGCGCGTCAAGCACATGGGGCTTGGCCTCTACCTGCGTGGAATACGCCTTGACGGCGCGTTCATGCATCAGGGCGACAAGCGCGTCTTCATCCTTTTCAAGCCCCATGGAGATGAAGTGCTTTGCCGCGCCGCGATAGCCAAGGGGCGTGATGGTCTTGATGACGCTTTCATCGTGCGCCACGCCATGCTCGCGCAGAATCCCCAGCATCATCGCGGCGTAGACGGGCATGGAGTCAACCAGCGTTCCGTCAAAGTCAAAGAGATACGTGTTGTGCATCAGCTGCTCCTTTGGCCGCTCAATCAGCGCGGTTGGGTTTGAAAATCAGCTGCGCGAAGTCGCGCAGGCCACGCCGGAAAGCGCCCCAGTCATGTGTGAAGCCTTCGTAGACCTTTTCGCAGTATCCGTCAAAACGGTTCGCGCCGAGCGCGTCAAGATGCTTTCTGTCCTCAAGGAAGATGGGGAAGTAAACGTCCTTTGAGCCCATGGAGCGGAAAAAGACGTCAAAATGTGTTGCGATATAGTCAGGCTGCTGCGCAAGCACGCGCAGATGCGGACAGGAGAAGAACGGCGTTCGGGTATCCATGCGCACAAAGCCGGAAAACAGCCCCAGCGCGCAGAAGACGTCCGGATGCGTCAGGCCGATGACGCTGGTTTGCTCAGACCCCATGGAAAGGCCGGCCATCGCGCGGCCTTTTTTCTCCGCGATGACGCGGTAGTTGTCCTCGATAAAGGGAATGACTTCCTCAAGCAGCATCCGGGAAAAGGAGGAAAAGTCCCATGCGCCCTCGCCGGGGAGGCGTTCCATGCCGTCGCACATGACGGCGATGAAGGGAACGCATTTGCTGGTGGCAAGCAGGTTGTCAAGCAGGTAGGGCAGCTTGCCCATGTTGATCCATTCGTTTTCGTTTTCGGTAAAGCCGTGCTGGATGTAGAGCACAGGATACTGTCCACCCCTGCGGTATTGCGGCGGCAGGTAGAGGTTGATGCGCTGCCATGTGCCGCGCACGCTGGAAAAGAATACCTCACGCACGACCTGCCCGTGGGGTACGTCCCGCAGAAGGATCATTTCGCTCTCCGGGTCGGGAATCTCCACGAAATTCACCTGACGGAAGCTGCGGTAGTGGGCGGGCATCTGCGGATGCAAAAAGAGCGTGTCATTGAGGAAGAAGCGCACGTCCTGCGGTCCGCGAAGGCGTTCCTCGTAGGGAAGGACAGCCTCAAAAAAGCCCTGCTCGTTTTTGACCATGGTCAGGGAAATGTCGGGGAAGGACGTCAGGCACACGCGCGCCGTGTCCATGCCGGGGGCATAGAGGCGGAAGAGCACGCTGCCGTCCTCGCGCACGATGGCGCCGGTCGGCGTCTGCTCGCCGGAAAAGAAATCGCCGATGCGCTCGGGATAGGGCGGATGCATGGCGCCGACCTGTTCGGTGAGCGCGCGGTTAAGAAGCAGTTCCTTGTCAAATGTCATAGGGGTTCACTGCCTTTCCTGCGTCAGATAAACGCATTGCTCTGCATTGCCTGCAAACGCCCTCACGGCGTCAGGCGTGAAGGGAAGCGCAAAGCGCATGGCTTCCCCGGGGGATATGCTGCACTCAAGCTCGGCAGACTGCTCGGCTGCGCCGGCGATCACGCGCGTGAGCGGCTGGCTGAGCGGGTTGAAGACGGTGAGCGTCTGCCCGCAAGCAAAGGAAAATACGCATGCACCCTCGCGGAACAGGCAGATGCCGCTCACGCTGCTGACGTCAAGCGCGGCGATGTCGCCCGCAAGGGAAGGGCCTGTGCCGCCGTCGTAGGCATGCAGCCCCATGACGGTCTTCAGGCCGCGGCGCAGCGTTCCCTGTGCGACGCTGCGCACCCATTGGCTGTCCTTTTCGTATGCCTTTGAATACGCCATCGGGAGCGCAAGGTCGTAGAGCGCGGCGGCGTCTTCGTAATTCTGACCATAATGCAGGTCGGCAAAGGCGGTGTCGTCGTATGCGCCTTCGGGCATGAGCGCCGCGCTGAGCAGGAGATCGCTTTTTTCTTCCCGCGCGGCGCGGATGAGACGGGAGGCAAAGCGCACGACGTCCTGCCGGCGGGCGCGGGCGAGCGCGAGCGCGTCCTTGTCCCCGGCGCGGAAAGCGTCAAAGATGTGCTCCGGATCTTTATCCTCTGCGATAAAGGTCTTGTCCATCATGGCGCGCAGGCGGGCGATGTCCGCCCCCTGCGCAGCGTAGCGCTCAAGATCCTCCAGCGCCCAGCCGTAGAGAAGATGGTTGTAGCGGATGTAATCAAGGTGCAGGCCGTCGATGGCGTAGCCGGCGCACAGCTCGCGCACGATGCGCTCCATGTAATGAAGGTAGCCGCCGTCGGCCAGAGAAATCAGGCCGTTGTCCTTTCCGCGGACATAATGGCAGCGCCCGCTTTCGGGATGCTGGCGCTTGTAATGTTCATCGCTGGCGGAGGTGAGCCACGCATGAACGCGCACGCCCTGCGCATGCGCGGCGGCGAGCAGTTCATCAAGCAGATCGCGCTCACAGCAGGCGGGCGCAAGGCGGCTAAGATGCGCCGTTGTGCCGGCAAGCCCCTTGACGAGGAAAAAGATATCCGTCACACCGGCGCGTCGGCAGAGGCTGACGGTGTGCTGCGCGCCGCGCTCGCGGATGCTCTGCGGCCACATCCATACACCCAGAATGTTCATGGGAATCTCCTTTCGGGCGGCGAATCCATCACAGCAGCGCTTCGGCGCGGCGCTGGTCTTCCTTCGTCAGGCGCGGCATCAGATACTCCGCGTAAGCATTCAGACCCGACGCGCTGATGGGATTGGGCGTGCCGGCGCGGCGCTCAAAGTTGCCGGCGAGGATTTTCTGCTGAACGGCGGGTGCGAGGCCGAGGCCTGTTCCGCTGACGCCGCCGATGCTGAAGGGCTTGTCGTCGCAAAGGGTGTTCAGGACGAAATCAACGATGGTCTGCTGGCTGCCGAAGACGACATCGCCCTCCGCATCGACCATGTCCGTACCGAAGACGAGCTTGTCCTGATATTTGTCAAAGAATGCCTTCCAGCCATCGCGGTCGGCGAGGAATGCATGGTACATTTCGCTTCCCGGCGTCAGATCGAGCCAGAAGTTTTCGTATTGGTCAAGCATGCGCTCGGCATGCGCGCGGTCATCGGATGTGAAATACAGATGCGCCATGGATGCGCAGAGCCTGGGATAGCGCGCAAAGACGTTTTCCACTTCGCCGTAGAGCCTGGCAAGGCTGGGGAATCCTTCGCCCACGCACAGCCAGTTGTGTCGGACGGCAAACTCAGGCGCGGTTTTTGCGTCCCAGAAGGTCGCCGGGTCGCCGGCGTGCCATGTGATGGGGATCTGTTCCGCCTGCGCAAGGGCAAAGGCGCGGTCAAAGACGTCGCCGTCAAGCGGAAGCTGCAGCCGGCGGTAAACGCTGGGCTTGCTTTCAAGGATTTTGAAGCCGTCGCAGCCGGCCTGCATCATCAGCTCCAGCTGTTTTTCGTGGTCGCGGCCGTTTGCCGGCGTGCCGGGCGTATACACCATGCCGCCGAAGGCATAGATCCTCTCCGGGGCGGCGCGCTTGGCAAGCAGGCATTCCAGCGTGTTGAGCGGATCGGTGTAGCAGGGGATTGCCATCAGGGCAAACCTTTCGTAACCGAAGTCATCCGCCATGGCAAGCGCTTTTGCGGGATCATGGTTTTCAAGATGGACATGACTGTCGATGACGCGCATGATACGGCCTCCTTATGGATCAATCGGAAACAGCCTTTGGCTGATGGGTTGCTGCGCTTATTATACCATATTGCACAGCGCATGAGAACATGGTAAAATGGCAGCAAACACAAGAGGAGGCGACAATATGGCGGCGAAAAAGGTGGGCGTGCTCATCAAGGAAGCGCGGACAAATGCGGACATGACGCAGGAGCAGCTGGCGCGGAAGATTTCCGGCCTGTCGGCGTCGGACATCAGCCTGGCGGAGCGCGGACAGAAGGATCTGACGCAGGCGCAGCTCAAGCAGATTGCGAAAATCACGGGAGTGACGCAGGCCTCCCTCATCAATGCGGCGAAGGAGACTTCCTCGTCAAAGACGCAGAAGAAGACGGAAACCAAGAAGAAGGAAACCAAAAAGACAGAAACCAAGAAGACGAGCACGTCTTCCGGCAAGACGTCCATGCAGCTGACTGCGACGGAGAAGAAGATCATCACGCTGTATCGTGAGGCGGATGCGGAAACGAAGAAGCAGGTGCTCAAGGTCCTTAAGGGAGAGGATGACGATTCGGAATCCGTGCTGGAGGACATTCTGGAAACCGTCGTCAGCATGCTCGGCGACAAGAAATCATAAAGCATCATGACAAACAAAACCCGACCGGAAAGGTCGGGTTTTGTTTTTGCGAATGATTACTTTTTACGAACGATTTCAATCCAGTGATTGTCGGGATCGTTGATGAAATACAGGCCCATCGCGGTGTTTTCATAGCAGATGCAGCCCATCTGCGCGTGCTTTTCGTGCGCCGCGTCGTAATCCTCGGCGGTGAAGCACATGTGCGTTTCGTTTTCGCCCAGATCATAGGGCTTGCCAGCATGGTCGCGCAGCCACGTCAGCTCCAGCAGATAATCGCTCTTTCCATCGGAGAGGAAGGTGAGCGTGAAGCTGCCGTCGGAGGCTTCCTTGCGGCGGACGACCTGAAGTCCCAGCGCTTCTTCATAGAAGCGGACGCTGCGCTCGATGTCGCAGACGTTGAGGTTGGTGTGGTTGAAGGTGAAAGTCATGCTGAGTTCCTCCTGTTAGGATGTCTGGTTTCAGTGGGGGACAGGGACGCGCCCTGAAAGAAGAGACGAAAGGATGCGCTGCGGTCACAGGATGATCTTCCCCAGATGCGGAATCCGGCGAAGGAGCATGCAAAGGGGCAGCGAGATCAGATAAACGGCCAGCGCCCATGCCAGAATTGCGGGGGGAATGAGCAGGGGCGAGCATGGCATGGACAGCTGCATGCTTTCCATGATCAGCGGATGGAGCAGATAGACGCCGAAGGAACAGGCGGCAAGCTCCGTCACGATGCGCGCGGCGCGCGGCGAAGGATCGAAGGCGGAAAAGCGCTCGCGGAAAAAGACGAAGACAGATGCAGCCATCATCAGGACAGGCAGGGCGGAAACGTCGTAAAACAGGGCGCTGATTTCACCGATGGCGCCGCAGTGCCAGAGGGTCAGCGCGATGGACAGCACACAGCCCGCTGCGCCGCACAGATACAGCAGCCGCCGAAGCGTTTTGCCGATGCCGCTGCGGCTCAGGTAATCGCCCAGCACAAAGTAATACAGGGCGTGTATGCCGGAAAGCGGATTGAGCTGCGTGACAGCGGAACGGACGGAGGCGAAAACATCCTCATGCGGCAGCGGGAAGAGGAAAAGAAACGAAAACAGCTGCGGGAGCAAAAATGTGAACACAAAGCCCAGAAGGAGAAAGTACTGCGTCATTTTCCGGTTTTTCGTCATTTCCCGGACAAGGGGCGTGAGCATATACAACGCGAGAATGGCGAAAATGTACCACATGTGATAATGCCCGCGCACAAGCTGGTTGAGGAACGTCCATTTGCCCTTGCCGGTGCGCAGGCAATGCACAAGCGCGTAGAGCGCGGACCAGAACAGGAAGCTGAGCGAAATGCGCAGGATGGTTTTTTTGTAAAGCCTGTGCATGGAGAAGGGGCGTTCCGGGGAAAGGAACAGCGCGCCGCTGATCATGAAAAACACGGGAACGCACCAACGAAACAGGATGCTGAGCGAGACAGCCGCCTGCCACTGCGCGCTGTGAACGCCGCCGAGCACATCCGGCAGGGGTGTCGTGTGCAGCACAACGACGCCGAAGGCGGCGAGGATCCGAAGCAGATCCAGCGGCCAGAGTCTGCCGCTGCGGATGGCGGATGAAGGGGAAGGCGTCATGTAAACCTCCGTATTCTCAGATAATCTGGCGCGGATCCCGGCTTAATAGGGGCAGGTGGACGCGCCGTATTTGAGGTTGTAGGTTTTATTGTTTTTGGGCACGCGGCTGGTGCCGTACCAGTCTCCGCCGGCGCCGCTGGTGATCATGAAGAAGCTGGTGTCGTCCGCGCCGTAGGCGTAGCTGCCGTTGTAGTTGGGCAGACCGCCGTTGCAGCCAATGTATGCGGAGGTGAGCGCGCGCCAGTTGCCCTTTGTGTCGCGCACGCGGGCGTTGGTCACTTCCATGGCGCGGATTTCGCCGGCGTATTTGGGGTCGAAGTTTTCAAGAAAGAAAGCGTTGGAGCCGATAAAGCAGGAGTCCGGCAGACCGGTGTCGCATTTGCACATCAGCGTCCATTCGCCCGTCTCAAGATCGCAGACCCATTGCTCCACCGTCGTGGTGCCGCTGTCGGATTGTCCGCACTGCAGCAGCATCCGGTACCAGTGACCGACCTCCCAGTCGTAGGGCATGAGCATCTGCATGCCGGTGCCTTCGCCGCCGAACGTACCGTCGCCGATGTAGGTCTTGTCCGGATAGATCTGCTTGGGGCGAAGCGTGTGTTCCACGCCGTTTTTGTCGGTGTAGTAGATGTCCCACGCGGACATGATGGTGATGGTTTCATTCCAGCGGCGCTGGAAGCCTGCGTACAGGTTGACCGATTCGTATTCGCTGTGAACGTTCTTGTATTTCTTTTTCAGCCCGGAAAGATCCAGCCGCAGATTCGCCAGCGCGCAGTAGGTGGCTTTCGGGACATAGTCGGCCTTGAAGTCGACGGAGATCTCTGTGTAGCGGAAGTTATTGTCCATCGTCAGCCAGCCGTAAAGATACGGAGAGCGCACCGTGGCCGTCTGGTTGGCATTTTTGATTTCGTCGGCGGAAGGCATGGAAAAGCGGCTGTACCAGTTATCGCCCTGCGTCAGCGTGAAGGACTTGGTCAGAATGGGGGTGTCGTTGACATACCACACCACCTTGTGCGTGCCGGGCTTCATGAGGTTTTGCATGTTGGAGTAATAGATGTGCGCAGAAGACCGCTGGCCGGGCTGTATATCGTTTGCAATCCAGCTCCACTTGGGGCCGTCGTCCACGCGGACATAGAAATTCTCAACGCGCTTTGTCTGGCTGCCGTTGTAGGTGCGCGTCAGGACAAACGTGAAATATTCATCTGCGCCGATCTGGGATAGCTCCGCAATCTCTCCGCAGGAGCGCAGATATCTTTCCTGCGAAATGCTGTAAACGGCGATTTCTGCCGAACACTCAAACTCCGACTGCGCCAAAGCGGACTTTGCCGGGAGCAGCGCGCACAGCCCGCCAAGAAGCACAAGGGAAAGACAGACGAAAAGACGATGAAAGCGCATAAACAGGCCGCCTTTCATGATTGATATTTTCACATGGGCAATTGCGTGGAATCGCCCGCGTGCGCCATGCTGCATATCATGCAGACTCGGGCGGAAGTGGGAGCGAACATTACGCATTTTCATCATAGCATAGGCGCAAATGGCTGTCAATCAAAGCCGGAACGGGGCTGCATAAAAGAAAAAGCATGAAAAAAAGCACAGCCTGAAGCGGCCGTGCTTTGATCGAATAGTTTCAATTGAACAGTTGATGGGATCGGTCGCGGCGGGGGAAAGGTTCCCCTGTCCACCAGTCCGATGGTGAAGGTTATCTGGCGTCAAGGACGCGCTTTACAAGCTCGCGCTCGCTGTTTTTGATTTCAAGCCTGGCATACGGCGTGCCGTGAATCTGATCAAGGACGTCAAGGAAATCCTTCGGGCCGCCGCAGATCATCATGCCTTTTCCGGCGGCCTGAATTCTGCGGTACACGTCAAGCCAGTGGATGGCGGAGGGCTGCCCGTCGCCGTATACCCATTGCACGGCGCTCAGATTCTCAAGGGAGAGGATGTCGTCAAGGTGATTGAGCTGCCCGATGCCGTCCAGATGATAAATGCTCAGCGGCAGGCGCTGCGTGTCCTCGCGCAGCGTCTCCATGACGAATTCCCGGAACATCGGGTTGCCGATCATATAGCAGAAATCGCACTGGGTAATGTAGGAGCGCTCCCGGCTGACCAGCCCTGACCAGTGGGAAAATGCGCGCTGCGGCGCGAGCACCTGCGCAAGGTCCTCGTATGCGGCATACCATGCGTCCTGAATCTCCCGGCACAGGCGCTTGACCTCGTCGGGATCGTCATAAAGATCCATCAGCAGGTTTTCACTGCCGCGGAAGGTGGCGGCGACGTCCATCACGCCGCCCAGATCCGGGAAGCCCATCACGACGACGCCGTTCCATTTTTTCAGGCCTGCACGATAGATGGTCTTGATCCGCTGAACCCATTTGCTGTCCGGGTCGTACTTCACGTGGATGTCCTGAATTTCCCGCACCTCATCCGGCCAGAACCAGACGCGCCCGGAGCTGTTATCCAGCTTCGCGCCGCAGAAGGCCGCCAGCACACCGGGGCCGAAGGCGTCGAAGTTGACGAAGGGGAAGGCGTCGCCGGCGAATTCGCAGCGGCTGAGCTGCTCGTCGATGGCGTCGATCACCTGCTCTGGCGTCCACGAAAAATCCGCACAGGTTTCCTGGCTGAGCGGCGGCGCGGGAGCGCGGCGGGGGACGTCGTATGCGTCCGGGATGGTGACGGACACCAGCGGGCGGTCAAGCGTGCCGTTCCACCAGCGGGTGTGGGCATCGATGACGCGGTCAAGGCGTTCAAGATCAAAATGAACCGGCATGGGATCCCTCCGTGTGTTGTTCGGATTTCGCGTGCGCACCGAATAAGGGGATATCTGCCATAAATTATACGGAGCTCAAAAGACTAAGTCAAGTGTGCATGCAGCCGGAGCGGTTAATCGCTTAGCCCCAGCTTTTTTGTGAGCGGATGGATCCACGGCTTCATCAGCCCGATGATCCTGCCGGTGACGATGGCGGTGATGATGGTGCCCTCCCGGATGCCCTCAAGACGGCCGAGGAACGCAATGCTCAGCACAACGCCCGTGCCGACCACAATACAGTCTACCGTCGTCTTCACCATGGGGAACGGCTTGTTCATCCTTTTTGCAAGCGTCATGGTCAGCCCTTCCATCGGCATGGGCACCAGATGGGCTTCCATATACAGCAGAATGCCCAGAGCAATGAGGAGGATGCTGGCGCAGAGCATCGCGAGCTGTCCCGGATAGCCGGGCAGCGCCCATGAGCCGATCAGCGCCTTGGCAAAATCCACAAAGTAGCCGAAAATGGTGGAAAAGACGATCTGCAGAAGATTGACAGGATGAAACTTCCTGCCAAGCAGCAGGAACTGCATCAGAATGTAGGTACAGAAAACCGCCGTGACGCAGGCGCCCATGGGGACGTTTACGATCAGGCTGATGACATAGGGGAGCGAGTTGACCGGGGAAACGCCGAGGTTGCTGTTGACCGACACCGCGACGCCCAGCGCAAGGAACATGAGACCGAGGCAGTAAACGCCCGCGCGCATGGCGAAGTGAAGGGTTTTTCTGTTGTGCATGATCTGTCTCCTTTGCAATGCATAAACAGTAGCATTATATCAGTTCTTTTTAATTTGCGCAACTTGGCTGGGCGCGGGTATTCAAGTCGCCTGCTTGAAGGCTGCTGTCCGCGTTTGCTGACGCATTTGCGCCCTCTGCGCAAGGCGGAAGGCTGCGGGAATTGCTCCGGCAAAGGCGGAATGCAGGGCGTCAGAAAGAAAATCGCAGAAAATGAATTCTGCTCCAAATGGGTTATTGTTGACATTGTTTCAACTATTGCTTGATATGAATCACTTTTATTCAACGATATACGCCGTTATAGCCGCAAAAAACCGTTGATTTCTGTCGAAAATCGGAGTATAATTCCTGCATACGGAAAATTTTTGCAGTCCGCAGAGCGTCAATCCTGTGATAAACGAAGGTTCTTTTCACGTAGATAATGCAACTTGCGGCGCATGGAAGTGCAAAAAATGGATTTTCTGCGATAAAATCCACTATGATAGGAGACTGTTTTATGGCCAATCAGAATTACAATCCTTTTGTAAACGCTCAGACTCAGTTTGATCGTGTTGCGGAGATCCTCGAGCTGGATCAGGGTACCCGGGATCTGCTTCGTCAGCATTGCCAGGAAATCCATTTCACCATTCCCGTGAAGATGGATGACGGCACCACCAAGGTGTTCAAGGCGTTCCGTATGATCCACAACGATGCCAGAGGCCCGGGAAAGGGCGGCCTGCGTTTCCATCCGCATGAGACTGCCGACACCGTTCGCGCGCTTTCCATGTGGATGACGTGGAAGTGCGCTGCTGTGGATATTCCGCTGGGCGGCGCGAAGGGCGGCGTTGTCTGCGATCCCAGAACCATGTCCAAGGGCGAGCAGGAGCGTCTTTGCCGCGGCTATATCCGCCGCCTGAAGAGCCTTGTTGGCTACAACATCGACGTTCCGGCGCCGGACGTCATGACCAACGGCCAGCACATGATGTGGATGCTGGATGAATACGAGTCCATTATGGGCCAGCGCTTCCCCGGCATGATCACCGGTAAGCCCGTCGGCATGGGCGGCTCTCTGGGCCGCACCGAGGCGACCGGCTACGGCGTCATCTACTGCCTGCGCGAGTGCCTCAAGAACATGAACATCGACATCACCAAGACCAGCGCCAGCATTCAGGGCTTTGGCAACGTTGCCGAGTATGCCGCCCGTCTGTACACCGAGCTTGGCGGCAAGGTCGTCGCCGTGTCCTGCTGGAATGCTGAGGATAAGACGGCGTATACCTTCCGCAAGCTGGAAGGCTGCGATCCCGCCGAACTGGCTGCCATCAAGGACGCCTTTGGCAGCATCGACAAGGAGAAGGCGCTTGCGCTCGGTTATGAAGTTCTCCCGGGCGATGAGTGGCTGTGCCAGGAGGTTGACGTGCTGATTCCGGCGGCGCTTGAAAACCAGATCACGCCGGCCGTGTTCCCGAAGATCTCCAAGAAGGTCAAGGTGCTGTGTGAAGCGGCCAACGGCCCGACCACGCCCGACTGCGACCAGCTGATCGAGGACGCGGGCATCATGCTGATCCCGGACTTCATGTGCAACGCCGGCGGCGTGACCTGCAGCTACTTTGAGCAGGTGCAGGGCAACATGAACTACTACTGGCCGAAGGAAGAGGTTCTGGAGAAGCTGGAAAATGCGATGACCAAGGCGTTCCAGAACATCTATGATCTGGCGCAGGAGAAGAAGCTGTACATGCGCGATGCGGCGTATGTGGTGGCGATCAACCGTGTTGTCAATGCGGTGAAGCTCAGAGGCTGGGTCTGATTGTAAAACAGCGTATAAGAAAGTGCGGCGAATGTTTCGCCGCACTTTTTGTGTGGAAGGGGGAGTGTGAACACGCGGAATCCGGGATCTGTGTGTGAGTCATCTGCAGGACATGCTGTCAGACTTCAAGCTGGATGAAGCGCTTTCCGAAATATTCAAGTCAGTCAAAATTTATCGCTTCGACTATGTTCACAAATAAAATGCTGGGGACCTTCATCCGGATACAGGAAATAGCTGAACTGTTCCGGTCCAACTTCAAGAAGCTTGTTTATTTCCTGCCTGTTCAGCAGGATGACCTGTAAACAGATGACAGTTTTCAGCAGTCCGAGCTTGCAGCGCAGGATACCGGTGTCTTCAATGATTTGCGGCATTTCAAGATAAGCGCCAACCATTTCCTCTTCGTCGTTGGGATCCCATTCAACACTATGACCATAAGAAATAAACGATTTGGTAGCAATAGGATAATATGCTACTTCAAATAATTTCCTCAAATACCAGTTTGCAATCTCCTTATTGGTCATATCTTCATTTGGATCGATGAACATGATGTATTCGTTACGGTTTCCAAGCGAAGGTTTTGGCGCAGGCATTTTGAAATCGCTTGCGCCCATCGTGACCATCTTCCAATAGGGGTAAGCGTCGTTGGGTTTATAGAGAAGCACATCAATATGAGGATCTGCAGCGAAAGGATGCCATACCATACAGTCGTCTTGATGGAAATACATATTAAAATGCTGAGTTAGTTTTTCCATTTCCTTTGGATGCATCAGAATCCGCCTTTCATAGAGTCGCAAAACTTCACTTGTAAAGCAATTATAAAATGACGATTTACAGGGGCAATGCTTTGTCATCAGCCAACAATATCATACGGTCTTGCTGCCATCCAGTCTGATATACTTCAGCGGATAGAGCAGAATATCCAGAAACCTGAATCTGCCCATGATTTCAGCGGCAACGACGGGGCCGATAAAGCTGATCAGAATGCCGGTGACGATATGCACAGCGGGGCTGCTGATGCCGGCTTTCATGAGTACGATTCTCCATGGAGCCGCGAACAGCGTATGCAGCAGAAAGATCGGCATTGTGTATCGGGATGCAAGCTTCAAAAAGCCGGACTTTTCTGTCTGATGAAAGAGAGAGCCCGACAGGAGAACGATACCGGCGCAGGCGAAGAACCCGATGATAAAGTTTTCGTATGCGTTCCATTCTCTGGTGATGAAAATGGTATACCCCAGAAGAATGACCATGCAGCCTGTGCTTGCCAAGCTGGAAAGCTTTCTGCAGAACAATCTGCGGATATCGGCCAGACACAGATACATGCCAAGAATAAACCAGATGGCGTTTGAACAAACCGTCGAAACGGCGTATATCCCGGAAGCATGATGCACAGAGAGCAGCTTCAGCGCCAATGCCGCAAGCATGAAACCGCCAGCCGTTTTCCGATTGGCGAACGTGGGCGTGATAAGGAAAATGAAGAACAGACAGTATAAATACCAATAGGGAGACAGCGGTTTGAGCAGCAGCGTGTCAAGAAGACCCGCATCAATTGCAGAGTTTGTGTGACCGGAAAAGACGGTTTTCAGCCCCCATGTAACCGTGGAAAAGACAACATATGGTATGCCTAAAGCGCAGAGTTTTTTAAGCACATTGCTTTTCCATGCGGAAAAAGAAGCGACATGACTGTACTTCTGATAGAGATATCCGCTGCAGATGAAAAACAGCGGCACATGGAAGGAGTAGATGCTCTGATTAAAGGATTGATAAAGCTGGTTGTCAGGGATAATGCCGGCTGTTACGACACTCTGAAAGAAATGCCCAAGGACAACCAATGCACATGCAAGAATCTTGATGGCATCAATCCAGTATTCTCTTTGCGGTTTCATTGTTCTTCCTCCATATACAATCGCGCAGAAAGCGCCTGCGCGGGGGCTTGGATTGGCAGGGGGCGCAGAATCGGCTTCTTTCGATCAGCACCTTGGGAAAACGGCGTGCGAAACAGGGGATTCTCCTGAAAACACGGTCTGCCATGCCTGTTTCATATGAACCATTATAGCAGAAAACAGGCATTTAACAAGAGGACGAAGCAAAGGTCCCGAAAGCGAAAAGAGCCAGACGCTTGCGAATTCGGACTGCGTCTGGCTCTTGATGGTGGATGCTATTCCAAATCAAAGATAAACAGGTTCCTGGCGTGAAATGCTCTCGTAACAGGCATTCATGACTTCAATCGTGGGCCGATGTCCTTCCAGAGTGACGACGGGTGTTTTTTTCTCGCAGACACAGCGATAGAAATCTTCCATCATTCGTTCAAAATGATAATCCTCATGACTGGGCATCATGGTATAAGAATGATTTGGATTTGCAGTATGATACATGCCGCTGTTATAGCAATCGACAAGGATGACGCCTTTTTCGCCTGTCACCGTGTAGTTGACCTCTACGCGCCGGGGATACTGTTCCCATCCCGGCCCAAGCGGACCAAGCGGCGTCATGGGGTTTTCCATGCGCGAATAGGAAGGATCCAGCGAAACCATCACGCCGTTTTTCATTCTGCCCAGAATGCAGACAGAGTCCTCGACCTGCATATCTTTTCGAAGATTGGGCGCGCAGTCCGCATAAACGTATTCATATTCTGAATCCGTCAGATAGCGCATCATGTCAAAAATATGCGGATGATCCGTAATTGCACCGCCGCGCAGCAGCTTTTCGCCCGGACGAACAGGGACATCCTTGCCATAGCTGCCAATGCCATCGCCGACCCATGTAAACCAGCTGGCGATGCAGTGCGTCATGTTTGTTGCGTGGATAGAGATCACTCTGCCAACAGCGCCTTCGTCAATCAGTTTCTTCAGGCGTCTGGTCATCGCAATGAAGCGCATCTGAAGCTCGACCTGAAAGATGATTCCGGTCTCTTTGACGATACGCTCCATCTCAGCGTATTCATCCATCTGCATGGTCGGCACCTTCATCATGTAAATGTGAAGGCCCCGCGCTGCGCACAGGCGTACCCTGTCAAGATTCTGATAGTTGGGACCGGCGATGACAACCGCTTCCACCTCAGGATGCGCATCAAGAAGCGCTTCGTCTGTGGGATAGACAGGGATTCCGGGCAGCTTGTGCAGAAATGCGCGGGAACGGTTCTCGGGCGAAACAGACACGCCGACCAGATCAAACATCGGACTGTTCATCAGAAAGGAAAAATACATCCGCGCATGTCCATTGAAAAGCGAAAGGCCGGCAATCTTGATTTTCCTCATGCCTGGATCTCCTTTCTTTTCAGTTCCTTTGAAGAGAGAAACGCTGCGTGGACAATGCGCTGCAATTCGTCCATTCTGCTTTCGCGTGTTTCAAGTTCCTTTTCGTTTAGCAGAAGCGAACGCACATCGCGGATGATTGCGGCCTGCTCACGCGTATAGAATTCTTGTCCAAGTATGACTTCGGAGAATACCTGAGGATGCTCGCAGTCTGCCGTGAAGGCGTAAATATCTTCTGTCGCCAACTGCATACCGACCGGCAGATCGACGAGCGAACCATTGGAAGAAATCACTTCGTGACGCTCTGTCTCCCGCACGTTTTCGTGCAGATTATTGCTGATATCGATGGTGATTCGCCGTCCGCTCTTCATTCTGCCGATCAGGTGAAAGACATGCGTTTCATCCGTCAGCGCGAAGACTTCCGCAATGCGGTCGTCAAGCACCCACTCGCAGATATCAAGTTCCTTGGCGGCCAAGGAGGACAGGGGAAAACAGCGCTGGACAACACACTCTGACTTCATCACGGAAATGTCACGCACAGAGCCATCCAATATGCACGTGCGCATGTTGCTCAGTCTTTTGTTGGCTCTCCATGGCATGAGCAGGTATTCCCGCGCATCCCGCTTCATCCAGTAGTGTCCGTCCCGATACACAATTTCCTGTCCGGTCACATCCGTGCAGGTTTTGAGCTGTTCCTTTGTCAGCAGCATTTGATCACCTCCTGATTGGGGTTCAGAGCATCTTGATGCGAGGCTTGTATTTTTCGATCAAAGCCCGATTGGCTTCGTCGCCGCCCGGGACATTCGCGCTTTTCCACATCGGCGGCTGCACACCTTGCGCAAGGCAAAGCCGGGCGGTTTCAATCTCCAGCCGGTGAGCAATATACATGTCTGTCAGATTGGATACCGGGCCAATCGGCGTATCAAAACCGGGCAGGCGCACAACCGTATCTCCAACAGGATTATAGTCATCGATGCATACGTCTGCCAGATCAAACAGATTCTTTCCGCTGCTGTGGCGCAGTTCATAATCCTGCGGAATTCCTTCCTGCCAATCATGGCTGGAAACAGCAATGATTTTTGCGCCGCATGCTTTCGCCTCAAGCGCTGCATCGATGGTTGCGGCGTTGATTCCGATATTATGGAAAATCAGCAGGATATCGCCCGGCTTGAGATCATAATAGCGGACTACTGCGCGACCAAAGTTTTCGCACCGTTCCAGCTGAAGGTACTTCAGCGCTTGATTGAACACAGAGAGTCCCGTCTCCATGATCGGATTGATGTTGCTCAAACCGCCTGCCCTGAAGAACATTTCGCCTACGGGCAGCGTCGTGTGCCCGCCGCCGCCGTACACATGGATGAGCTTATCCTCAATAATCGCTTCACTCATCAGTTTCGCCGCTGCAACCATGTTGTCATACTGCTCGTTTTCAATTCGCTTCAGCAGTTCGATTACAGTTTCCAGATATCCCAAGCTCGTACTCATTTGCGCACCTTCCTGTAGTTTTCTCCAAGTCGATCCCACATTTCAAGCGCGTTGGGCGCAGCGACAACTGTGCCATATCCGCCGCGGTATGTCCACGCTGCCAGCCGGTCTACCCCCAGCTGTTCGTACAGACTGATCACCTCATCCATTTGCTCCATACGCTCCGGGCGGGCATTGTAATTCATAATCCAGCGTTCGGATTTCTTGCCATATTTCTTTGCCATTTCCACAGTTCGCTTTGTAATGCTCTCAAAGAACGAACGGGGAAGAGACCAGTTGATAATCGTCGTGGAGAATACGTCAAAATACGGACAAGACGCCACGCGGTCCCAGTCGTCATATCCACGCTGCTCTGTGACGTAGTAGCTGTTCAGCGTCGCATGTACGCACATGGTGATTTCATAATCCGGATTGATCTCCTTGATCTTGCGGCTGGTGTCTTCCAGGATGAACATGGCTTCGCGCCAACGGAATTGCCGGACGTCATCGTTCATGATCTTCGGCATCTCGTAGCCATAATAATCCATGAATTTCTTCTGACAGACGGGACATCTGCAGGCCCAGTCATCGCCGACGCCGCCTGTGATGGACGCGTAGGATTTGGGCAGCGCGTAATGCGGTTCATCCCAGAAAAAGCCGTCGGCATGGGTTTCGCGCGCAAGCTTAAGAACCATTCGCTGGAAGTAATCCCGGAAGGAATTCGTGTTGAAGCAGGCTGCGTTCAGCGGTTCTCCTGTAAACGCCGAAACCTGTCTTGAATGAATGTTGTTCTGCAGGAAAAGGCTGACCTGTTCGCCGCCGAAGTATTTGCCGATGCCCCATGGGTCAAGAAGCACCTTGAGTCCTTCCTGATGCGCGGCTTCGATGATTTTGTCAATGGAGGGGAACCAGAAATCAAAGTCAAACTCTGTGATGGCAAGAATCACCGTGGTGCATCCGTGCGCT
This sequence comes from Clostridia bacterium, assembly GCA_017547805.1. Classification (GTDB taxonomy): domain Bacteria; phylum Bacillota; class Clostridia; order Christensenellales; family Aristaeellaceae; genus Ventricola. The sequence goes on along the minus strand of JAFYOR010000106.1, from coordinate 24,578 downwards.
TTGATTTCCTTGAAATCCTGTCGGTTATGCTCCACATAGCCGATTCCGTAATAACTGACGGCAGTTTGCTCAATCGCCATATTTCATCCTCCCGTTGCTGTTGATCTTTTTGTCAATTGTATTCGCACATGGCCTCAACTTCTGCTATAATCATTATATATGTTTTTTTCAAAGCATCTCAAGAGAAATACGGCACCTTTGCATATATCATCAGGCTATTTGATATACCTGTTCTGCAGGAGGAGAAACAACATGGATGTGCTGCATGCCGGCATGAAAACAGAAAAGGAAATCCTGTCCGGGATTCACGGTCCTTCCGGAAGCCGTTTTATGAGCATTCGTGATTTGTCTGCACATGCTCCATGCTCCTATGTGACAGCGGTTAAAACATCGAATTGGCTGCGCAGCCGTCATTTGCTTGTGCAGGAAGGCGCCCGGCAATACATCACCAGCGGGCGATGCGCTGTGGACAGCGAGCTTGAAAGCCTGCTCGCCCAAAGAAGAAAACCGTGCTTTGGCATTATCCTGCCGGAGGTCAACAACGCTTATTATGCCGCCATATTCGATCATGTGCATCAGGCGCTCGGCGGCATGGGGCATGATCTGTTTGCGGCGATTCATTCCTACAATGAGGAAACCGAGCGAAAACAGCTTGGGATGATGCTTGAAATGGGCATGTCCGGCGTCTTGTTTTTTTCTCACAAGGATTTCAATAACCAGCGCGCATTTGAGAATTTCCCTCTTCCTGTTGTTTGCCTGGGAAGAGATGTCCGCGGCTTTTCGCGCAGCATCGTATCCGTCAATAATTATGATGTTGGGCGTTTTGCGGCTCATCATCTGATCAAGCGAGGATATAAGGAATTTGGTTACATTGGTCTCAACCAAAAACACTTCATGAAAGATGCCCGGCTCAAAGGCTTTGCCGCCGAGCTCAAACGCAACGGTTTCTTCCTTTGCGAGCAAAACATTCTGACTTCTGATCACACAGATCATCCAAACGCTCAGAGCTATGACGCATTTCTCTCCGGCAGCCATGCGCCCAGAGGCGTTTTCTGTTACCATGATTTGCTGGCTGTCGCTTTTCTTAAGGCGTGTTTGTCCCGTGGGAAAAAAGTGCCCGACGAAATCGGGATCATTGGATGCGACGATCTGCCCATTGCAGATTCAACGCTCCCCAAACTCACCACGGTTCATTATCCATACGGACATATCGCCCAAATCGCTGTCGATATCCTGATGGAAGAACTCAACACAGGCCGCTCTCTTTCAAATAACCATACCGTCAAGCCGCGCATCATTGAAAGAGAAAGCACGTCTATAACGTGAACTGGCTTTTTTTGAAATCCTTATTTCCTGGTGTTTTGTCAGTGAAAACTGATGATGAAGCTGCCGGCATCACGTACAGAGGAGAGTATGTATTTGGTCGCACGCTTGCGGCGAACTGTTATGAAACAATATCATATTACGGGATTTGCTGTAACTCAAGCAATACAGATTGGTACCGGACTACCTTTGGTGTGCGAGTGATAAATCGATATTCATCGGGAAAAGAGTAACTGAAGGGCAGGAAAACAGATGAGTCTCTCTGACAAAACAAAACGTTGGCTAAACGAAAACTGCAAGATCTCACTGAAAGGCAAGACCGTTCTTGTCACGGGAGCAAACAGCGGCGTCGGCTTCAAGATGGCGGAAATCTCGGCATATCTTGGCGCAGATGTGATCCTTGCCTGCCGTAATAAGGAGCGGGCAAAGGAAGCCCGTCTGAGGCTTATAGGTGATCATCCGGAAGCTTCCATATCTGTCATGCAGCTCGATCTGGCAAGTCTTTCGTCCATTGAAGTCTTCTGCGAGGAACTTGTGAGCAGTCAAGTGGACATTGATGCGTTTGTGAACAACGCGGGCGTATTCCGTCAGCCGGGAAAAAAGACTGCGGATGGATTTGACCTTGTGATCGGCACGAACTATATCGGCACATACTACCTGTCCGAGCGGCTGCTGCCATACCTTTCATCGCTTCCGCATGAGGTGGTCTATGTGAACACGATCTCCATCATCCATAAGATCGCAACGGTGGATTATGCGGATTTTTATTATGAGCGGGAAAAGCGTTATCGTGCTTTTCCTGTTTATGCCCGATCCAAACTGTGCCTTGCCAGATACACATATGCACAGGCAAAGCGGTATGCGGGAAGCAATGTTCGCATGATGATGAATCATCCTGGCATGACCATTACGCCGATGGGCTTGAATGCATTCGGAAATGGCATCGGACGGTTGGCCGGTGTTGTCGGACCGCTGATCAATTCGCCAGAGAAATCAGCGCTTTCCCTCGCGTACATCCTGTCCCACGAGATTCCATCTGGTTCCATTATTGGTCCGAACAAGGGATTTGGAGGATGGGGATATCCGGAAATGAACCGCATCGGACAGCGTGTAAAAGAAGGCGCGGAGGAACTGATTCGTTTCACGGATATTGAAATCGAGAAAGCAAAAGCTTGAACTGCCTGAACGCTGCGATGAACTGCTAGCATAAGGGAGTCGAGGTGAAGAGCCTTTCCAAGCTGCTGGAACATTCGGACGTGAACATTATGTACAACGTCTATGTGCATCTGTATGGAGATGGGGTTGATGAGATGTACGAGGCGTTGGTGGGAAAATGAAAACGCAGATCCCGAGGAATCTGCGTTTGAGAAGTGAAGCTTTACTTAGGAGAGAATCGACCACCTTGATAAGGTTTAGGATTAGTGCATGTATATGGTGCTGAGCGTGCTTTGGATGAACTGATTCCGATAGGCGCATATCCTAATTCATCAACAATTGCCTGCATAGCGGAATGATCATTATTCATAACAGCCAATTCGTGTTTTCTTTGGTATTTCATCTATACATGATCAACAACTCAGCGGATTTATCCCGTAACCGCCCGGCACATGGCTTCGATGTTTTCCCCTTTGATATCGGGCATACTGTGGTGGCTGTTGGCTACCACATAGCCGCCGCTGGGGAACAGCGCCATGTTGCGGAGAACTTCAGCCTCCACCTCTTCCGCAGTAAGCCTGGGAAGCACCTGCTGTGCATCCACAGCACCCCAGAATACGATTTGATTCCGGTATTTTTCTGCAAGATCGGCAAGTTTCATGTTGTTAGCTGAGGTCTGTATCACGCACAATCCATTCACACCGATCTCAATCAGATCGGGAATGAATTGCTCAACAGAGCCGCAGGAATGGAATAAAAGAGGGATGTTGTATTTCTTGACGACGGCGGCGATTCTGGCAAGATGGGGCTTAAATTTCTCCCTCCAAAGGACAGGAGAAAGCATGGGACCCCGATTATCGCAAAAATCATCTCCCATCCAAGCAAAATCGCAGTATTCTGCACCGCCATTTTTCAGTCCCGTTTCAAAAACGGAGATGGCGTAATTGGTTTGGATTTCCAAATAAGCGTCGATCAGTTCCGGTGCTTCATAGAGGTTGATCATGGCTTCTTCCATACCGAAGGCATTGCATGCACCGGAGAACAGGGGCATCCACACCGGGCAGAACACGATCGCGTGATCCGGGTGAAGCTCACGTTCTTTCTTAAAATCGGGGAAATCAATATCGGACACCTGCGGACAGAAGCGTTCTTGCACTTCTTCAACGGTCTCCACGCCGCCCAACGGGCGCGCTACGATACTGCTGAATGTTTTATCTGCTCGAAGATTATCGTCCACTGTATTGATCTTTTTTCCACGAGGTCCAAATACCAGCCAACGGGTGTCGCACCCCAGATGGTTCAGGACCTCCTCCTTGCTGGTGAAACCGTAATGCTGCTGGAAATAACGCATTAATGTAGGCCAGACATTATTTTCCATGATATCTAATGGGAAACGATCAGTTGGCTCAAAGCGGAATGCGGCAAGAACACGTTCTCTTGACGTCATAGCTATATACCAGTCCTTTCTTCATAAAATCTCATAGTACTATCACTATAACACAATTTACATTTTCTGTCATTGTCAATCAGATTAACTTGAATTGTTCATTTTTCAGCGATGGATTCGATGAGATGTATGCTGCGCTTATGTCAGAGAAATAGAAAAAGAGCTTTTCTTTTTCAGAAAAGCTCTCTTCTGGCAGGGGCAGTAGGACTCGCCTCATTTATTCAACTTCAGGCAGCTTCAGATTATGTTCTCCCAGAAGATAGGCTTCAAATTGTCTGTAGAATGAATCAAAGGCCAAGTCATCCATGCCGCCGCTGGTATAAAGAAGATGATTCCACCAGCAAACATAACCGTTCTGATTAGTTAGAAAAAGTTTGCTATTGTAGTATTCAATGAAGCCTTTGAACAATACCAAGGCATCCGAATGACCACAAGCTGAAAATGCATAGATCATGCCAAAGCACTGGTCTCTCAGGCTTGTCAAAGATTTTCTTCCAAAGAACATCCCGGGACGCTTTTTTACTTGTGCAAAGAAAGTCAGTTCATTGAATTCTGCATAGTTACTCACTACTCATCACCCGATCAGATAGTATAAAAACAGCCGGTCTCTCACGAAACCGGCTGTGTGGCAGGGGCAGTAGGATTCGAACCCACAACAAAGGTTTTGGAGACCCACGTGTGGCGGGCGTGCCGCCCACCGGGGATCGAGTTTCATATTACCCCGCTAAATTGGCCTTTCAGAAGCGATTTCCAGTCTCATATGAATATTATAGCAGAATTCCTGCATTCAACAAGAGGGTACAACAAAGGTCTTCTAGACCCACGTGGAATATCTTGGCTATTTGGCGTGCCTTCGCATAAGCAGAAACAAAGCCCATCGACGCATTACAGCGAGTCGATGGGCTTTGCTATACTTATACTGTCTATTTATAAATTTAGCACTCAGAAAAACGTAATCTGTCAACCAATGCATGATCCTCTTGAATCAGGAACATCAACTTCTTTGCAGTAGGAGTAGGATTTGATTTACCACTTTCCCATGCTTCAACAGTCCTACAAGAAACACCGAGAATAGAAGCAAATGCTTTTTGCGTCATAGACAGAGATTCACGAACTTCTGCCACATTAACATTGGGCAACGATCTTTTTCTGACATAGGTTTCTGCTGATGCTCTTCCTTTTGAATATGCAGCAGCCTCTTCCAGTCCTTCCATAATACCAGAGAAGAAGTCAACATCTTTGAAATTAGCTTCGATTTCCTCCATGGACAGAGAGGACTTAAACGTCAATTCAGACATTTAATCACTCCTTTTTGATCGCTTCAATGGCCTTTCTGATAATCTTCTTTTGATCAGGCGTCAGATCTTCCTGCACATTTTTAGGATATGCAAAAAGAAGATACAGATGTTCTTTTTCAAAAACATCAAGATAAATCACCCGAGCGCCTCCACTTTTGCCGCGAGCTTCAAGCTGAATGCGCATCTTTCTCGCTCCGCCTGTTCCCTCAATCACATCTCCGACTTGAGGATTGGCAAGCAGTTCTTTTTCTAATCTGCGCAAATCATCTTCGACATTCAGGCCCATCATTTTCCAGCACCTGATGAACGGCTCAGTGTGAACAAAAGTTCTTTTCACAGAAACACCTCTGCTTTTTCTACGGTAATATCGTACTACAGATTTATTATATACGACAATATCGTATATGTCAACATGTATATGGGATTACTTTGACAACTCCAAACGCTTTTGAAAAGACCAATTTGGCAGAAAGAGGTCTTGGTTGGAACAGACACTTTCCTGCTACATTGAAGAATGGATGCAGACTTTCAAGGCATACAGCGTGAAGCAATCCACCTATGACCGTCTCTTGACCTCTGTAAAGGCTCTGGAAGGCTTCCAGATCGCTTCTATGCCCATTGATGAGATAACCGCTGTCCACATTCAGAAGTACGTTAATGAGCTTGCTGAGTACGGTTACGGCCTATCTACGATCAAGAGGCAAATGCGGATCGTCACAGCGCCGCTCAAGCAAGCGGCAGCACTCCATCAGATTCCGGCAGATCCCGCTGTCGGCATTCGTCTTCCTGCCCGATGTAACGTCCTGAAAGCGGAGCGCACAGCAGAAGCATATACGCAAGAAGAACAAGAAGCCCTCTGGGAAGAGATAAACACTCACCAGAGGGCGGGATATGCAACTGTGGCGCTGATGCTCGAAACCGGATTGCGCGTTGGTGAAGCTCTGGCGTTGCGTTGGAGGGACATTAACTTAAGCCGCAAGCGACTGTGCGTTCGCTCTACTGTTGTTCGCTTGACGAATAAGAAGCGTTCCTACGTACAAGACAGTGCTAAGAGCGAATCCAGTCACAGAACAATTCCATTGACCCTGAAAGCAATTTCTCTGTTGGAGTTGTTGGCAGCGAACGCAGAAAACGAATGGGTTTTCGTCAATGACGATGGTCAGCGACTTTCTTACGAGGCGTTACGATACCAAACGCAATGCCTCTGCAAGGCTGCTGCTGTTCCTTACAGGGGAGAGCATGTGTTCAGACACACTTTTGCTACGAATTGCTATCACAAAGGGATGGATGTGGAAATTCTCTCCCGATTGTTAGGACATGCAGATGTGAACAACACATACAATATATACATCCATTTATACGGCGATGGGTTCGACGAAATGTACGCTGCTCTTATCCCCTGAATACAAAAAAGAATCAGTCTCTCTCGAAACTGGTTCTTCATACAAACTACTATGGGAACATTCTCTTTCTCAGACATACAGTGTAACGCGTGCACTATCCTGGCAGTCAACTATAGTCCAAGTATATCGTTTACACACGGGGCAAGATTGTTTGGTTGCGACTTGAGCGCCACAGTTTCTGCAACGGTAATAACGACTTCCTGGAGTGAGTTGAACAGTTTCTTGTTGAGCGCCACCGACCACCAAATCCAGCTCGTCGTTGTTTAGTTCGAATTTCTTATGATCGTTCATTGTTCTGCCTCCTTGTGCTCTGTGTCTATAGATACATTGGAGATATTGAAAATGTATAGATATTTTTAGAAATTATACCACAAAACATTTCTGGTGTAAAGTTAATGGCATAGAAAAAGAACCAGTCTCTTTCGAAACTGGTTCTCATGGCAGGGGCAGTAGGATTCTTTCTCCTCGCTCGACGCTCGTCGGTCAGGGCGGCTCTGAGGCCACACTGTGGCCTCATTCACTCCCGCCCCATTCGAATCCCACTTCCCCCTTAAATGAAAAACAAAAAACGACCGGCTAAAGCCGATCGTTCTTTGTTGGCAGGGGCAGTAGGATTCTTTCTCCTCGCTCGACGCTCGTCGGTCAGGGCGGCTCTGAGGCCACACTGTGGCCTCATTCACTCCCGCCCCATTCGAATCCTACTTCCCCTTAATTGGAAAACAAAAAGCGGCTGGTCCGAGGAACAACCGCCTTTTGTTTGGCAGGGGCAGTAGGATTCGAACCCACAACAAAGGTTTTGGAGACCTACGTGAGCGTGGGCTGTCGCCCACGCGGACTTCTGCGCTGTTTCTCCACTCTTGAATCCTGCTGCACGAACCGCCAGATAACCAACCTCATCAAACTATGAATGATTATACATGATCATTCATCAGCAAACAAGAGCAACTCAACACGAAATAACCACACAAAACAAATAAAGGCTGATTCTTGCATGGAGATATTCTTTCAAAGGAAAACGCAGCCTTGCTTTATTGCAGCGCTGCGCTTTTTTGTTGATGGGTACAACTTTGAACAACTATCTACAACTTCAATCAACTTTTTACAACTAACACCCAATAGCCGCTCATACTTTCGAACGACTTCACAAGCTTATTTTTCACTGTGCTCTCCGCCCGGATTTTCACGCAATCCCCTATAAAGTAAAAAATCGTTTCCTTTTCAAGAAAAACCGTTATCGCCAAATTACTGTCCCGACGACGTAATACAGCGTTCAAAAATCGGCATCGTCGCATCCAGCGTAGCGTTTGTCCCCGATGCCCCACTGCAAAGCCGGCAGAAGAAACATTCTTACCCGCTTCATTTGTAATCACAAAATGCAACATCCCTCCTTGTGAAGCGTGTTGCTCCAAAGTGACATCTAAAGTACTTTTATCCAGAATATATCATTTTCATCGATTTCAATATCATACAAAAAGTCTGCCGGTTTTTCCGGCAGACCTTTTATATGCACGACAGTTAATCGTTTGTCTTTTCCCTGGGCAGAAAAATGTTCAGCAGGATCGCAACTGCCGCTGCCGGAACAATGCCGGAACCGCCGAAGATCAGCTTGATGGCCTGCGGCGCATGATTCAAGATAGCCGCATTGGCGCCCATGCCATAGCCGACGCCCAGCGCAACCGCAACAATAGAAAGATTGCGGCCGTTCAGCGGTTCCTTGGTGATCAGCTGAATACCGCTGATCACGATAGAAGAGAACATCATCACTGCGGCGCCGCCCAAAACCGCCTGCGGCATAATCGAAACCACAGCACCCAGTTTGGGGCACAGACCGCACAGGATCAGGAAGACCGCACCGGTCGAGATGGCAAAACGATTCACAACCTTGGTCATCGCAACCAGACCGACATTCTGGCTGAAAGAGGTATTGGGCAGAACGCCAAACAGCGCCGCGAAGGAGGAACCCAGACCATCACAGATGACGCCGCCGGACAGCTCCTTATCCGTAGCTTCGCGGCCGAGGCCGCCTTCCATCACGCCGGAAATATCGCCAACGGTTTCAACCGCAGTAACAACAAACATGATCATGACGGGCAGAATCGCACGCATATCAAACACGGGCTTGATGGGCATGAACTTCGGAATTTCAAACCAAGCCGCATTTGCCACTTTATCCCAATTCAGAACCCAAGCCTTGGTATACTCAACGCCATCAGCCGTAACACCGGTGGTCGGAAGAACAATACCCATGATGAACGCTGCCACGTAACCGCAGGTAATGCCCAAAAGGATCGAAGAAGAACTGGTAAAGCCCTTTGTTCCATGCTTGAAGAAAAGAATCATGCCCAGAACAAAGATAGCCAGCAGCAGATTCTCCATGGAACCAAAGTCCATCGCCGTATTGCCGCCGCCAAAGGAATTGATGCCGACAGAGATCAGACTCAGACCAATGGACATGACCACGGTACCGGTCACAACCGCAGGGAAAAACTTACGAAGAGGCTTGAGGAAGAAACCAAGAATGCCTTCAAAAACACCGCCAATGATAGCGGCGCCCATGATAGCGCCATATGCGATCACGCCGCCGCCCATGGTCGCCGCAACGGAATTGAACACGCCAAGGAATCCAGAAGAAGTACCCATGACGATCGGCACATTGCCGCCGATGGGACCGATGGAGAACAGCTGAACCAGCGTAACAATGCCTGCAATCAGCATGGCATTCTGCAGCAGATGCAGCTGCAGCGCAGCAAACTCACCGCTGGCAATTCCGCAGGTACCGGTAATGATCAGCAGCGGCGTCAGGTTTCCCACGAACATAGCCAGAACATGCTGCAAGCCCAGAGGAATCGCCTGAGACAGAGGCATTTTTCCATCCAGCTGGAAAGCTTTCTCGGACAATCGGTTGGTTTTCTTCATGACAGAACCTTCTTTCTTCAGTTTCTATTGGTAATCTATTCAAAGTATATCATGCACAAGTTTGTTTGAGAAGTCTGCATTTCTGCGTATTGACGGAAAATGTAAGTTTACAGCACGAGGCATTACGGTGCCAGCCGCAGTATCTTTGCAAAGCTGCTGACCTCGCTTACAGGGGAGAGCATATGTTCAGGCACACGTTTGCGACGAACTGCTATCACAAAGGGATCGACGTGAAGATTCTCTCTAAATTGCTTGGGCATGCAGATGTGAACATTACGTACAACGTCTATGTTCATCTGTATGGAGATGGGTTTGAGGAGATGTATGAGGCGTTGGTGGGGAAATGAAGACACTCAATCAACAGATCTTTTGAACTTTCTGCAAATTGTTGGGCCGACACAGTTGTTCCATATCTTTGTACACCATTTGGTTTCTGTATTATAGTATTTGCACTTTTGACGAGTTCTTCTGTATTCTGTTCCATTACCAGTTGTTGGAAAATAAAACTCATGTTGCCCTTGAGAGCCAAATGTAACATGACTTCGCTTTGGCATAATTATGCACCTCTACACTCAGAATACAAGGTATAGAAAAAGCGGCTTCTTCTCAGAAGCCGCTCATTCTGGCAGGGGCAGTAGGATTCTTTCTCCTCGCTCGACGCTCGTCGGTCAGGGCGGCTCTGACAGCCCACTGGGCTGTCATTCACTCCCGCCCCATTCGAATCCCACTTCCCCGTGATTCCAAAAACAAAAGGTGACCGACCCTACGGCCGATCACCTTTTGTTTGGCAGGGGCAGTAGGATTCGAACCCACAACAAAGGTTTTGGAGACCCACGTGTTACCATTACACCATGCCCCTAAGCACCTGTCTACTATATCACAGCCATCGACATTTGTCAACTGTATTTTGCGAAAAAAATGCGCTTCTGCGTTCAACAGAGGGTTTACAGCATCAATTCCTTCAAAATGTCATGGAACTGTCCGCCGCAGCGTTCCATTTCGCCCAGCACCCGGTCGATGCCGGCGGGGTCGTGCATCCAGTTATCCCGCGTGATGTCTGCTTCTTCCACAGGGCAGACAAAGAGTTCCGCATCCGGGAAAAGCGTTTCGTAGTACATCCGCGCGCGCCGCGCGTGCACCGGCATGCAGCACAGAATCGCGCGGCGGATGGTCAGCCCTTCGCTGTCCGTGCGGCGGCGGGAGTTGATTGCGTTCTGATAGGTGTAGGTCGCCTCGTCTTCGCGCAGAATGGCGTTCTCCGGAACGCCGTTGGCAAGCAGAATGTGGCGCATGTACGCCCACTCGGTTTCAAACTCGCCTTCGTAGCGGCGTGCGCCGGACTTCTGCCCGACAAAGCCTGTGCTGCCAATTGCGTATCTTCCCGACGGGAGGATGAACGGCGCGTAGCCTTCGCTGTAAAGCTTTGCCGCCAGCTCGCTTGGCTCGGCATGACCGTTGCCGGGAACAAAGATGACGTCGGCTTTCTGCGGCGTATCCTCAAGGAAGATGAAGCGGGTAATGTCCTCAATCCATTTAAGCATGGGGCTGCTCCTTTGCGCCGAGGGTCAAAAGACCGGCCATGGTTCCCGCGCCGTAAACGATGTGCACGGCGGGGAAGAGGAAGGGGAGCGTCAGCGCGCCCAGCAGTTTGCCTTCCTGCTGGCCAAGCGCGCCGCGAAGCGCGAAGCTAAGGTCTGCCGCGCCGTAAACAAGCGCAAGCAGCGCAAGCGGCAGCGGCGTTGCGGGCGCAAGCAGCAGACAGCCGAGCAGCGCCAGAACAAATGCCGCCGGAATCAGATGGCGCGGGGCAAAGCAGTGCGGTTGGATGTGCATCGTGCGGCCGATCCAGTAGCCATTGCCCCATTTCTGCTTGAGCTGACCGCGCAGCGTCGAGCGTGCGGCGTGGTAGGAGACGATGTCCGGGGAGAAAAAGAAGCGGTAACCGGCCTGATGCATGCGGTAGTGCATGTCGTTGTCCTCGGTGCGGCGCAGGCGTTCGTCGTAAAGGCCGACGCTGTCGTAGACCTTCCGGCGGTACAGCGCGTAGGCAAGGGTGTCGACATAGCGGGCTTCGCCGCCATTGCGGAAGGGAGCAGCGCCGCCGCAGAAGCGGGAGGTATCCACCGTGCGCAGCACGTTTTCCCACGCGCCCTTCGGTTCGCCGCCCTGTACGCTGCCGCCGACGATGTCTTCGCCGTTTTCAAGCGCGCGCAGGTTCTTTTCAAGAAAGTCCGCCGGAATCCGCGCGTGCGCATCCAGACGGATGATACCCTCGCCCGTCGCGGCAGCCAGCGCAATGTTGATGCCTGAGGCCAGCCAGCGCTTGGGATTCTGAAGAATCTTCACCTCGAACGGCGCGCGCTGGGCGAATGTGCGCATGATCGCCTCCGTTTCATCCGTGGATGCGCTATTGACGAGGAGAAGCTCGAGCTGCTCTTTGGGAACCGTCTGCAAGCAGATGTCCTCAAGCAGCGCGCCCAAATGCTTCGCGGCGTTGAAGGCGACGACAATAAAACTGATCTTCATCATATTGAAACACCTTGGCATGATTCAGATGGATGTGTATTCCCTGGAGCGGATGCGGTAAGTAAGCATGCCCAGCGGCAGCGCAAAGAAGAAGAGCTTCTGCGCGACAAACGTGCGCAGGCGCTTTCTTGCGGCAAAGAAACCCAGCTGCATGGCCTGCGCAAAGCAGCCGAGGATCAGGCCCATCGCAGGATAAACCAGCAGAAGCAGCAGGCAGAGAAGATCGGCTGCAAAGAGCGTGAACTTCTGCTTTTCGTGCTGGATGTAGGCGCGGCCTTTGCCGGCGACCATTGCACAGCGCAGCGCCTGCCCTTCGCCCAGACGGCGCTTTGAAAAGATGGAGCCGAGGAAGCCGCGGTTGTCGCGCACGGCGTCCGTATGCGTGATCATCGGTACGGGCAGCTCGACGATGCTGCAGGACGCCGCCTTCAGCCGGGCGTGCAGCTCGGCTTCTTCGCAGGCGATCGTATCCGCAGACCAGCCTCCGGCCTTCTCAAGCGCGTCCTTTTTGATGAACAGCGCGCCGCCGAATTCCGGCACGATGCGCTGAGATGTGCAGGCAAAGTAATTACTGACGCGGGAAACGACCTGTCCGTCCTTCATGTAAATGTCATCGCGGATGCCGGCTGCGCCGTCGTAGCCTTCCGACGCCATGGTCATCATGGCCTTTTCAAGGAATCCTTTGCGCAGCTGCATATCTGCGTCGAGGAAAAGCAGGTATTCTCCCTGCGCTTCCTTCATACCGATCTGTCGGCCAAGACCGGCCGTCGTGTTTTCTTCCGAGAGCTGATAGCAGCGGGCGCCCCAGCGGCGGGCGATGGCGGCGGAATCATCGGCAGAACGGGAGTCGACATAGACGATTTCATGCAGCATGACGCCCATCGCGTCCTTGATGCTCTGCATACAGCTGCCAATACGCTCCGCTTCATTCTTTCCGATGACAATGACGCTGATCATTCGTCTTCCCTCCGCCAGATTCCTGTGATATAATGGGGATACTTTAACTGATCTATTATCGCATAAAAACCCTCGTTTATCAAGGGGAAAGAAAGGTTCGGGAGGAAGCGTCATGCTGCTGAGCGTTATCGTACCGTTTTATAATGTCGGCGCGTATTTTGAGGAATGCCTTGCGCCGCTGTGCGCGCTTGATGCAGGCGAGTGCGAAATCCTGCTGGTGGATGACTGCGGACAGGATGATTCGCTGCCCATCGCGCAGGCATTTGCCGGATCGATGGAGACCTTCCGCCTGATCCGCCGGGAAAAGAACGGCGGCCTTTCCGCGGCGCGCAACACGGGCTTGGATGCTGCGCAGGGGGAGTATGTCTACTTCCTTGACAGCGACGATATTCCCGACGCGCAGGCGATTCTCGCCCTGACCAGACGGGCGAAGTTCCTCGCGCTGGATGTGGCGAAGGGCAAATATGTCTGCTTTGACGATGAGACGGGCGTGGTGACGCCGGGGGCAGCGACAAAGCAAAGCGCGGTTACGGACGGCGGGACGCTCTTTGCCGCGCAGTGCCGCGAAGGCGTATATGAGCCGATGGTCTGGCAGTGCGTGTACCGCAGAGCTTTTCTGGAAGAAAATGGTCTTCGCATGGCGGAAGGCCTGCTTTACGAGGACGAGCTGTTTCAGGCGCCGGCGCTGCTTAAGGCGGAAAAGGCTGCGTGCTATAACGAAGTCCTGCTGCGCTACCGTCAGCGTGAGGGCAGCATCATGAAGTCCTTTGCGCGAAATAGCCGCTGGTGCGCAAGCTATCTGGAGGTTTGCCGCAGGCTGAGCGTGCTGGCGGCAGAGCTTCCTGCGGGTGAGGCAAAGAAGGCGCTCAAAAAGCGCGTGGGTCAGATCGCGCTGAGCGTGGTCAAGAACGTGCCGGGCTATCATCTGCCCGAGGACGTCGCGCGGGAGGTGCTTGCTTTTGCAAGGGAGAATCTTGCTGAGCTTTCCGGTTATGCGATAAAGAGCGGCGATGCGCTCGTTGGCGCGCAGGGCGTGCTGATGCGCGCGTCGATTACGGCGTTTGTGAAGCTCTACAGCCGGGTGTAAGCTTGAATATAGCGGACTTTAAGGATTGACGTGTTTTTTCCGACGAGCGATACTTTGGAAAAATGCACAGGAGGAAGCAATATGGAATACAGCATCATCGCGCTGCGCGACAGGCAGGACCTGAAGGAAAGGGCGGCAAACTGGTTTCACAGCAAGTGGCGCGTGCCGGTTGAGGCTTACCTTGATTCCATGAGCGAAAACGACGGCAACAAAGCCGGCGTCCCGCAGTGGTATCTGGCGCTCAGTCCCGAGGGCGAGATTCTCGGCGGTTTGGGCGTGATTGAAAACGATTTCCATAAGCGAAAGGACCTTGCGCCCAACATCGCGGCGGTCTACGTCGAGGAAAAGGCGAGAAGGCGGGGGATTTCCCGCGCTCTGCTGGATTTTGCCTGCGAGGAACTCAGACGCTTCGGGCGGGAAAATGCGTATCTCATCACCACGCATACGGATTACTACGAGCACTGCGGCTTCGAGTTTTTCGCGATGGTGGAGGAGGACGACGGCGGGCTGGCGAGGATGTACCGCAGAAAGCTGAAATAAACTGCGAGGAGAAACAGAATGCTGAATCTCAGAGCCTATCAAAACGAGGATGCAAAGCATGTCGCCGCGTGGCTGACGGATGAAAGGGAATTCGTCTGGTGGAGCGCGGGCAAGCTGGGAAGCTATCCGCTTGATCCAGAAAAGCTCAATGCGCTTTACGCGCCGGGCATCGCTGCGGGCGACTGGTTTCCCAAGGTGATGGAGGAAGACGGCGCGGTTTGCGGTCAGCTGCTCATGCGCAAGGTGGACGAGGAGCGCGTGCATTTCGGGTTCATCGTCGTGAATCCGGCTGCCCGGGGAAAGGGGCTGGGCGCAGCGATGCTGGGATTAGCGCTTGAATATGCGTTTCACATCAAGCGCGCCAGGGCTGTGACGCTCAATGTCTTTGCCGACAACGCGCCGGCGATACGCTGCTACGAGCGGCTGGGCTTTGCGCGCGTGCGGGAATACACGGAGGAAATCGGCGGGGAAAAGACGCGCTTTTTCACCTATGAAAAGAGGAAAAACCATGGATAAACGATCCGATTTTACGCAGGGCGCGATTCTGCCCAAGCTTCTGCGCTTTGCGCTGCCGGTGCTGGGCGCAATGATTCTGCAGGTAATGTACGGCGCGGTCGACCTGATGGTTGTGGGACGGTTTGCCGATGCGGCGGCGGTTTCCGCCGTTTCCACCGGCAGTCAGCTCATGCATACGATCACCACGGTGATCACCGGCCTTTCCATGGGCACGACGGTGCTGCTGGGCAGAACGCTGGGCGAGGGCAGGAATGAACGCGCGGGCGGCGTCATCGGCGGCGCGATCTGGCTGTTTGGCGCGATGGCGTTGGCGCTTTCTGCATTCACGCTGTTCTTGGCGCCGCAGTTGTGCACGCTGATGCGCGCGCCGAAGGAGGCGTTTGACCAGACGGTTGCCTATGTGCGCATCTGCGGCGCGGGCACGCTCTTTATCGTTGCCTACAACCTGCTGGGCAGCGTGTTCCGCGGCATCGGTGATTCCCAAACGCCGCTGCTGTCCGTCGTCATTGCCTGCGTGGTGAATATTGTGGGCGACCTGCTGTTTGTGTGCGTGTTTCACATGGCGGCGGATGGCGCGGCGCTGGCGACGGTGCTGGCTCAGGCGCTGAGCGTGGCGATCTGCCTTGCGGTGGTCAGGCGGCGCGGCCTGCCCTTCCCGTTTCACAAAAAGGATCTGCGCCCGGACAAACGGCCGATCCTTGGCACGGTGCGTCTTGGCGCGCCGATTGCGCTGCAGGATCTGCTGGTCAGCCTTTCCTTTGTCGTGCTGATGGTCATCGTCAACAGCCTTGGTCTGGTGGCCAGCGCGGGCATGGGCGTGGCGCAGAAGCTCTGCGGCTTCATCATGCTGGTGCCTTCCGCGTTTTCGCAGTCGCTTTCTGCCTTTGTTGCGCAGAACATCGGCGCGGGCAAGGCAAGGCGCGCGCGGCAGGCGATGCTCTGCGGCATGGCGGTGAGCTTTGCCATCGGCACGGTGATGTTCTACGCGGGCTTCTTCCATGGCGATGTGATGTGCAGCCTGTTTGCCGCGGATGCGCAGGTCATTGCCGCCGGCGCGGATTACCTCAAATCCTATGCGATTGACACGCTGATGACGGCGTTTCTCTTCTGCTTCATCGGCTATTTCAATGGCTGCGGCCTGACGACGTTTGTCATGCTGCAGGGACTGATCGGCGCGTTCGGCGTTCGCATTCCGGTGTCCTTCCTGATGAGCCGCATTGAGCCGGTCTCGCTTTTCAGGATCGGTCTTGCCACGCCTGCTTCCACCGCCGTGCAGATCGCGCTGTGCGCGGGATTCCTTTTCTGGCAGATGAAAAAGGAAAGCAAAAGAAAGATACGCCAATAAAAACTGAACCGGCCTGTGCAAAAGCGCAGGCCGGTTTTTTGCTGTATAGAGAAGGTGGGCTTTGACTTATCAGGTAAAGTCTATCTCGTAACGTGCACCATTTGCAAACAGAATACCTTTGCTCAATTGAATGCAAAGGATGCAAGTGTTCACGTCATCAAAGTTATTGTGCCCATTATGAATCCAGGCGGAGAACACTTTCTTCATTTTGTTTGCGATATGCGAATTATCTGCTTTCCCGAAGTAACCTAAATTGATCCCTTTTCCTTGAGCCGTAAACCATTCTCCGGATAGCGCAACCGTGGGGTTTTGTTCTATTTGCTTCATTTTACCTGACAATCCGTGAGTCAGCACATAGAAAGCTCCGCTTTCATAAAATGCATCCACACTGCGAACATAAGGAATATTGTCAATGGCAGTTGCCAGAGCAACAATGCTATCCTTGCCAAACCGTTCCAGCAGAATTGCTTCTGCCTCTTTTGTCAGCTTTTCCATTTGCATTACCTCCGTCCAATCCAAGTTTGCTGCAATAAACAGCAACAAAGGGCTTATATCCTTGGCTCCCCCTCCGGGGGAACTGTCACCGAAGGTGACTGAGAGAGCTCTCAGTCGGCTGCGCCAATCGAAGCATGGAAGTACGCCCTATATCTGTTGGCAATTAGGAATCTGTTCAATCCATTGTCAGGCGGATACTCCGCCGAACACCACGGCGCAGAGGACAAGAATCAGCATCGTGATTTCGATGATGCCTGCGGATAAATTGAGGATGGACAGCGCCGTTGTGGCGGTCTTAAGCTTTCCGGTTCTTTTTGCTTTCCGGATTCCGATGACGCCGGCAGGTATGCCGAGAAAGAAGATCAGAATGCTTCCGCACAGGCCGATGGCTTCCAGCAGCCTGAGCGGCCAATAAGCATTGAGGATATTCGTGGGGATGATGCTCCAGCAAATAATCAAAGGGATCGTCAATGCCAACGCAAGTTCTGACCAGAAGATTTCCGTGCCGGGGCGTTCGCTGTTTTCCTTCATGCTTGATTCCTCGTAAAGGCGATTCTGCTGTGTTGTGCTGCTCTGCGGCGTTATGCATTCAGCCGCACGGCGATCTCCCGGTTGATCCGCTCCCGCAGGTCAAGCAGCCAGCTTGCGTCCGCGGGATAGCGGCTGAAGGTCAGCGGCGCGGCGAGCTCTTTTTCAATCAGCGTGACCACATGCCCGCGGGAGGTAAGGGACGCCAGCAGGTTCATCGCGCGAAGATCCTGCATCGCGTGGGTCAGCACCATCAGCCGCAGGGAGTCAAGCGGCTCTCCGCCTTCGCCCGGATAGACGAGGAACGGGTCGCCCGCCGGTACCCAGCCGTCCGCATCGGTCGTTGCGAAGGGATCGATGGGATAATCGGAAAACTGGCTGGAGTAGAAGTTGAAGCCCCAGTGCAGGAAGCCCTTGATGTCGTACTTAAAGAGCTGCGCCGCCAGCACGCGCGTGCGCGCAGAGGGCAGGGCGATGAATGCATTGGAAACGTCCTTGTGCTGTGCGCAGCAATAATACGTCCAGAGATTCGGGACGCTGTGCTCAAGGAAAGGAGCGATCGCATCGTTGGCGACGATGGGATGAGCGATGACGCCCTGAGCATAAAACTCGTAGCTTGAAAGGGCGTCGGTCACGTACTGTCCGTCGAGCAGATCGCTGACCTGTGCCTTGGCTGCCCTGTACGAGGGAAGCTGGGGGAGGTGCGGCTCGTCGGAGATGTGCCAGCGGATGCGGCCGGCGATGCCTTCCTCGTCAAAGACGCTGCGCAGCGCGGGGATGTACGCCTCAAGGAAGGCACGGTATTCGCTGCCGGCGGCGTCGGTTTCCCAACCGAAGATGCGCTTTTCGCAGCCGTCCACATTAGCGATGATCTTGGGCGCGTGCTTTGCGCCCCATTGGGTGAACAGGTGCGCGATCTCGTAGAATTCAACGCCGCAGCGCTTACACAGCGCGATAAAGCGGCGCAGATTCTCCATGTCAAAACGGTATTGTCCGTTTTGAAGCGTTACGCCGACCAGCTGAACCGTCAGTCGTTCGCTGCCTTCGCGCGTATCCAGCGGCGGCGTGTGCGTGGGAACAAGGATCATGTTGACGCCGCTTTTCACAGCGCGGCGGATGAAATTCTCTGTGATCCGCCAGAATTCTGCGGAAAAAACGCGTACGCCGTAATGCTGCGCGATGCAGTCATAGTGCATCCAGCGGGTGCATTCAAGCGTCTGCTCCGGCAGCTTTCCGGGGAGGATGGTCACGTTTTGCGTTCCGTCGCACAGCGTCGCGCCATCTTCGCCGAGCACGCGCAGCGTGACGGGATGCGTGCCCGGGGCGGCCTTCGCCGCGTCCACGTCGAGCCACAGGATGGTCGGCGTGTCCTGACGGGCGAAGAGCGTATGCGGGGCGATGGGCAGGAGCAGATCCGGCGCCATGCACGCGCCGCGGAAAAGATACCCGTCGTCCGAACCGGGATAACATGCCATGGAAACGGGCACGTTTTTGACCTGCCGCACGGTGACGGCATGGGCAATCGGCGAGAGGATATCAATCGTCACTTCCTGGCGTCCCCATGGAGTCTTTTCTGCGCGGAAGGCGGCCTGAAAGGAGATGGTTTCGTTTTCAAACCCGGAGAGCGCAAAGGGCGCTGCGGGCGGCAGCGGGGCGGGGAAGAGCTTTTCAAGCGCGGAATAGAACGAAAGCACCATGGGCTACTCCTTTCTCAATACGGCTGCATTTGTCCGCCGGAAAGCCGCGAATCCTCCGCAAGGAAGGCGAGGCGGTGACCGGTGACGGAGCCGTCAAGCGTGGTGACACAGGGGGAAACGGGCTGCTCCGTAATCAGGGCGATGAAATCGCGGATGACGAGCTGATCGCCGCCGCCGTGCGCATTGCCGTGCTGGGCGGCGGAGACGTCCACCGTGCGCGTGACTTTGCCGCCCGGGGCGGCGGGCGCGACGAGGGAGACAGTGAAGCGTTCGTCTTCAAAAACGCCATAGAGTTCGCCCTTTGTGCCGGTGATGTGCAGGCTGCGCGCCGGGGCGGAGGCGCCGCCGTTGACGGAGAAGGTCGCCGTTGCGCCGCTCGTGTAGCTGATGAGCACGGACTGATGATCGACAATCTGTAGGCCGCATTTGAATACGCAGCGTCCGTAGGGGTTCTGCCCGTCGGCGAGAAGGCGGCGCTTTTCCTCGTCGGAGGGCGGCGTCTGCCCGAACCAGAGGATATTTGCCCAGCGCTGCGGATGCTCGATATACAGCCGCGCGGCGGAGTAGGGACACGTGCGCTCGCACAGGCAGTCCGTCAGGCAGCGCGTTCCTGCGCCGTCCGGCGCCATGTCCGGCTTATAGTGAAAGACCGAGCCGACGCTTGACACGCCCGTGGGCGTGTCGTGCTGCATCAGCCAGGAGAGAAGGTCGAGGTCGTGGCTGCATTTGGAGAGGATGAGTCCTGAACCGCAGATTTCGGGCGATGCGTATTTGCCGCGCACGAAGGACACGGATTCGTGGAAATAGGAAATCTGCGCGAGCATGTCTGCGTGCATCACGCGGCCAATCTCCCCGGAGGCGATGATCTCCTTGACGGCGCGGTAAAACGGCGCGTAGCGCAGCACATGGCAGACCATGACGCGGCGGCCGGTTTCTTTTGCGCAGGCGAGCAGCATATCCGCCTCGCGCTGGTTGATGGCAAAGGGCTTTTCCAGCAGCACATCGTAGCCGGCGCGCAGCAGGGGAATGGTTGTCCTGACGTGCTGGCGGTCCATCGTGCCGTTGATGGCAGCGTCCGCAAAACGGGGCGCGGCGCACAACGCCTCCACCGAGGAAAAGCAGCATGCATCGCTCAGGCCGAAGGTTTCCTTTGCCAGACGCACGCGCTGCGGATCGGTATCCGCAACGCCCACAACCTTGAAAAGGGTGGGATCGGCGAGGGATTCCCTGGCGTAGATCATGGAACGCTGGCCCATGCCGACGATGACGATACGAACGGGTTGATTCATATGCACCGCGCCCTCCTTTGTGTATTGATTTCATTATAACGGCTTGCCAGGGACGCGTCAATCCGCCCGGCGGTGAGCAGCTGCTGACGGGCAAAGATTTGGATATTTTGCCGATACTGCTGACAATCCCGCGCGATTGTGCTATAGTAATACAATCACGAGAGGAGGGACATGGATGAATTTTCTGGAGGAAAGAATTATCCGGGACGGCGTTGTCAAGCCCGGGAACGTGTTGAAGGTGGACAGCTTCCTCAATCATCAGATGGACATTGCGCTGATGGAGGAAATCGGCAGGGAATTCAAGCGCCGCTTTGCCGGCAAGCGCGTGGATAAGGTTATTACGATTGAGGCATCCGGCATCGGAATCGCTGCTTTCGTTGCGAAGGAATTCGGCGTGCCCATGGTCTTTGCCAAAAAGTCGAAGTCCATCAACATCGATGGAGATATGTTCGTGGCGGAGGTGGAGTCCTTCACGCACAAGAACAAGAATCAGGTGATTATCTCCAAGAAGTTCCTGCATGCGGGCGAGCATGTTCTGATTATCGACGATTTCCTGGCCAACGGCTGCGCGCTTCAGGGGCTGATTTTCATCGCGGAATCCGCCGACGCGGTGGTGGAAGGCTGCGGCATCGTCATTGAGAAGGGCTTCCAGTATGGCGGCCGCGCAATCCGCAACATGGGCTACCATCTTGAATCGCTGGCGATTGTCGAGGCGATGGACGCCGAAAGCGGAACGATTGTGTTCAGGGAGCAGTGAGCGACTCGCGCAGTGTCGGAAGCATTCCTGCGCTGCGTCTGCTATCATTCTTTTACAGGGTTTCAGACAAACAGAGGCCATGGCGCACGCTGCGCCATGGCCTCTGTTGTTGATGTCTGTCAGACGTTTCTGTTCAGGATACCGCTTTTGACCGCTTTACTCCACCCGCACGCCGTCGATATACCGCGCGAGGATTATTCCCATGAATTGCCTTTGGCTTTGGCGGTCTTCTGCGCTTTCTGTCTGCGCACCTTCTGTGTTTGCGTGTTGCGGGTCATGGATTGATAAGCAGAGGCTTTGTAGAGCAGCTGGTCATCGTAGAGATGGGTGACATAGGTGGTGCGCACATGGGTGCCGCGCTTCTCATCATAGTGCGTGGGAGGGGTATACAGGTATCTGCTGTGATGGTGACAGGTGCGCAGACCGGAGAGCTTCCTTTTCAGACCTGTGGCGCACAGCTTGAGCTGCTCCTCGCTCATGGCGGGGTAGCCAAGATCCGCATAGCGGAGCTCGTGACGCCATGCGCCCTCCTCAAACCACGGCTGCCAATGCTCAGGGGGCTGAAAATCCATAGTGGATGAACGGTAATCTTCGTCTCTGCAGAAATACAGATTCGGCAGATGATCAAAAAGCCGTACGCGATCTGTGCACAGCTGGATGGCAGCGCAGTTGTATTCTCTGTACAGCCTTCTTACCTGCTTCATGACCGGGGAATTGGCCAGTTTTGCCGCGCGCATAAACCGCTGCATGAAGAGGAACAGGCTCAGCACCGCCGCGGAGTCAAGCGCGACGAGAATGCCCATGAGCGCCTGCTCATGTCCCACCAGCATCAGTGCGCCGACACAGATTGCCAGATGCACCACGGTCAGAAAAAAGCGGAGCAGCACGCGGACAAAGCCGCCCAGAGCAGATTGATCCAGCGCGTTGTCCAGGAAAATGATCGCGACGGCGGGCGGGATGGCGATCAGAATGCCGCTTATCAGGTAGAGCAGCTGCCCGGAAAAGAAAAGCCCAATGGCGAAGCTGTTGCAGCCCAATGCCGAAATGATGGTCAGTGCGATGCCTAAAAACTTGCGTATCTGAGCCTTGCGGCGGAAACCGGCGATCATCAGTCCGATTCCCAAAGTCAGCGGGATGCTGCAAAAGACAAGGAAAATACACCGATCCAAGTGCTCCATACTGCGCCCTCCTGTTGTCATACTGTTATAGGTAGTATATCATCCGGTTGCTGATGGTGCAATAGGGTGGCATGACAGAATGCGAACGGTTACATGGCATGCGGTGGATAGTATTGGTGCGTTGTGCGGCGGAAAACGCTGCCGGGAATGAATCCGACATGATGAAGAAATCCAGCGTGGATATGGAGGACGTATTCCGCCGGAAGAAGGAAGCGAAAAGCGTGCTGGCCAAAGCACAGACCACAAGGGACAAGCGATCCCGGAAGCCGGTACTGGATATGAGCCTGCCGTGGGCGGGGAAGTTTTGATAACAATCGAAAGCTATCATTATACGACTCGATTAATAAGGAGCATCAAAGTGGATGCTCCTTTTGTTACATATAGGTATATTTGTTGACGGATTATGTAATGATCGGTATACTTAATATAGGCTGCAGGCATTGAGCTAGGATGCCATTTGATACTATCTGGTGGTTGCCCCCTGTTCGCGAAAAAAACAAGGTATATTATGACCAATAAAACTGATGGAGGTATTCTATGCCTAACATGATTCCCGTTGAAGGCAATAATATGCCTGTTGAAATCGAACAGGATTCAATACCCGTTCCTGCAGAAGGAAAGTGTCTATACATTACGCAGAAAAATCAGCACTTCGATTTCCGTGCGCTTTTGGGGCAAATTGTGCAATGTGTGAACATGGGCGAAATCATTGCTGAGATTAAGGCTGGAACCCAGTATGTCGTTCAAATTCCTGCTGAATTCCAAGCTGCCTATGAATCTGGTGAAATGTTTATCATGGAGAACATGAAGACTGGTAAAATGTGGCCCAGTCTGATGAAAATCGCTGAAAACGGAAAACAGCAGGTAGTTACACCTCTTCCAATCGCAGAGCAAGCAATTATCCAAGGAAACCCGGTTCAGCAACTTGCAAATGGACACTACAATATGCTCATGCAGCAGCAAGTGGCACAGATAACCGAACTGTTGGAGCGTACTTATAGAGCTGTAGAGCGTATTGAAAATGGACAGATGGATGACCGCATTGGATTTCTTGAAGCAGGAAAGAACGGCTTGATTCTAGCA
This sequence comes from Clostridia bacterium, assembly GCA_017547805.1. Classification (GTDB taxonomy): domain Bacteria; phylum Bacillota; class Clostridia; order Christensenellales; family Aristaeellaceae; genus Ventricola. Next base: position 1,038 of record JAFYOR010000106.1, on the reverse strand, counting down.
ATGTCCATGCCTGAAGGGGACGATCGCAGTCGTCAAATCGATTCCAGCAGACAGAACCTTCTCGTCGCACAGGCACAAATTGAAAAGGCGCTGGAACGTCGTGCCCGTGAATTCGATCCATTACCTAAGGCCGCTCCCGTTCGCTTTCTGCGCGAGCTTGCACATAATGGTTACTTGGCTGAAAAGCGAAGAGCTGTACAAGAAATGCAGGAGCATTATGATTTGTATCTGCAAGCGACGAAGCTACTTGCGGCATCCTATGTCATGTGTGGTAATCTGCAGACCGCAGAGGAAACCTTTCGTTTGAGCGAAGCAACCATTCGCACTATTGATTTTAGCAAAGTAGCAACCATTCGCTATCAGCATAAGGAATTGACAGATATGTTCTATTCCGCCCCTGTTGAATATATCGCCACTGAGCGGGCTGTGTGTTTGGAAGAAGCAAAGCGTTATGACTATGTAGCCCTTGAAGTTAGTGGGGAAGAACTGTTGGAGGTGCTAGAGAATGAATAAACAAAAGCGGTTCAAGAAGCAAACTGTCAATAGTAATGCTGACAAAGGGATGGAACAAGGCGCAAAGACTCTGAAGGGTATACTGTGCATAACTCCTGTCGTTGCGATTGCTGTCAAGAATAAAGACAAACTCAAGCCCCTTGGAAAAAGAGTGGGTAAATTCGTACTTGAGCGAATCATGAAATTATAGTTGAATGGCAAGATCCTAAAGAAGGATACAATGCCTAGAGAAGCTGCCGATTATGCAGCAAAATATAGGACGCCGTCTTTGGCCCTTTCCCCAAGGTTGCACATTCGTTGCATGAAAAAAGCGCCAAAGACGGCGCTCTGTGCAAAATGAATAAAAAAAGAACCGGAATCCTTTCGGATTCCAGCATTTTCTGGTCGAGGTGACAGGATTGGATTCTCAGGGCCTCGACGGCCCTTCGGTCAGCGCCGTTCTGACGTGCCACTGGCACGTCATTCATTACGGCTTATTCAAATCCTGTCTCGCTTCGATGTTTTTTCGCAAAAGAAAAAGCTCTT
>JAFYOR010000105.1 GCA_017547805.1 Clostridia bacterium | reverse complement strand
TGCGGCGCGGCGGTCTTTTCCTCCTGCGCGGGCTTTTCGGGCTGCGCAGGCTTCTGCGCTTCCTTCTTTTCTTCTGCCGCAGGCACGTCATCCGGCATCGTCCAGGCTACGCTCTGGGTCTTGATGGCCTTCTGCTCCTCCTCGCGGCGTTTTTCCTCGCGCACGGCTTCTTCCTGCTTGACAAAGCCGCTTTCCAGCTTACGAAGCTCGGCAAGCGTCTTTTCCGCCGCCGCACGGACGCCAGATACGTCCTTAAGCAGCGCAGCAGCCTTGCGGCTGAGTTCTTTTGTTGCGTCTTGAACCTTCATCTTGGACATTCTGCCCTTGCACCCCCGCAAATTGCGTACTATCAGTATTCGTTGTTACCCTTCCACTATCGCTCTGCGCGACGCTCATTTTCTCGCCAGTTCGCAGAGTCTTTCACAAAGCGTTCCTTTGGCAACCGCCGCGCTCATGCGTCCGGGTTTGCCGACGGAAAGTCCCAAACGGCCCGGCGCTGTTTCAAAGAGCTCAACACCGTAAAACCGACAGGAATCGCTGATTTTTTTCTTTGTATTGTCAGAAGCCTCGCTGTCCAGCAGCACAAAGCTTGCCGCTCCGGAGGCGATGGCTTTGAGCACGCCGTCCTGACCAAACGTCAGCACGCCGGCTCTCATTGCGATGCCCAGCAGCGAGTAAAACGGCTCATGCTCAATCGGCATCGATTTCCTCCATCAGCTGCTCAAAGACAGCCGCTTCAATCTTCGTTTCCAGCGCGCGCTCAAGCTGCTTCTGCTTCATCGCCTTGTCAAGGCATTCCCTCGACCGGCAGATATAGGCGCCGCGGCCGGGCGCTTTGCCCACGCGATCAAAGCTGATCGCGCCTTCCGCGTTTTTGACGATGCGAAGAAGCGAACGCTTCTCCTTCATCTCCCGGCAGCCCACGCACATGCGCATGGGAATTTTGCGTGTCTTCATCTGGCGGTTCACCCCGCTTTACTGAGCGCTTTCACTCTCTTCGGCGGCAGCCTGCGCAGCAAGGAGTTCCTCCTGAGCCTGGCTCTCGCTCTTGATGTCGATCTTCCAGCCGGTGAGCTTGGCGGCGAGGCGGGCATTCTGGCCTTCCTTACCGATCGCCAGAGACAGCTGATTGTCCGGCACGACGACGTGGCAGGCCTTTTCCTTCTCGTTCACCGTGACGCTCACGACCTTCGCCGGGTTCAGCGCATTGGCGATGAACTCCGCCGGATCCGCGGACCACTTGATGATGTCGATCTTTTCACCGCGCAGCTCGGTCACCACGCGCTCCACGCGCTGACCGCGCGGACCGACGCAGGAACCGACCGGATCCACCAGCGCCTCGGCAGAATACACTGCCATCTTCGTGCGGCTTCCGGCCTCGCGGGCGATGGACTTGATCTGCACGATACCGCGCTGAATCTCCGGCACTTCCAGCTCAAACAGGCGCTTGACCAGACCGGAATGGATGCGGGTCACGCTGATCTGCGGACCCTTGCTGCCCGGGCGGGCCAGACGGCGGTCGTTGACCAGCTCCATGACGTACACCTTGAAGCGCTCGCCGGGAGCATACACGTCCATGGCCATCTGCTGGCTCTTTTCAAGAACGCCCTCGTTCTTGCCCAGCTCCACATACACAGCGCCGGTTTCCGGATCGACGCTATGGACGATCGCGGTCAGGATTTCGTTCTCCTTCTCGGCAAACTGCTCATAGAAGCGGCCGTGCTCCGCCTCGCGGATCTTCTGCACGATGCTCTGCTTGGCAGCCTGCGCAGCGACGCGGCGGAAGTTCTTGGGCGTAACCTCGATCTCCACGATATCGTCTTCCTGGAAGCTCGGCTGAATCTTGCGCGCTTCCTCGATGGAAATCTCGCTCACTTCATCGATGACATACTCAACGACGGTCTTGCGGGCAAAGAGGCGAACAGCGCCGCTCACGCGGTCAAGCTCCACGCGCACATTGACGCTGGGCTGCGCCGCGCCGTACTGCTTGTTGAAATTGTTCTTGTACGCATTCTTGAGCGCTTCCTCAATGGCGGTAAAAAGCACCTCTTTGCTGATGCCCTTTTCCTTCGCCAGCAGCGTAACCGCCTCAATCATCTCTCGGTTTTCATTCTTCTCGGCCATCGCTCGCCACTCCTTCCTCATCCATCGCATCTTCTTCTCCGGCTTCAAGATCCTCTTCGGTGATCACGATGACCGGCTTGCATACGGAAATATCCTTCAGTGCAAAGCGCATCTCGCCTGCAGCGGTTCTGATCGCCACCTGACCGTCTTCAAGGCCGATCAGTTCGCCCTCAAAGCGCTTGCACTTGTCGATCGGACGATACAGATGCACTTCCACCAGATCGCCCGCATGCTTATCAAAGTCCTTCTGCTTTTTCAGCGGACGATCAATACCCGGCGAACATACCTCAAGGAAATCGTAATCCACGCGCTCCACCAGCGGCATCACGGCGCGATGGTACGTTTCACAGTCATTCAAGGTAATTCCGTCGGGTTTGTCAATATAGATCCGCAGGTAGCGGCTTGCGCCTTCGCGGCAAAGCTCCACGTCAACCAGTTCAACATTCTGCTGCGCGGCCAGCTTTTCGCAGGCGGGCTCGACCACCCGGGTCAGATCGCTTTGTGCCATTCACACACTCCCAAAGGTTTATAAGTCCTTATCACAACAAAGAGTGGGCGTTTCTTCCCACTCTACCATCAAACGCAGGGAACTAACGCACCCTGCTTACAATCACACGGTAGTATTATATCACCGCTTTTTCAAAAATACAACCCTCTTGACGTTTTTTTCAAGCTATTCCTTGCATCTTTAAGCATTTTTCGTCGGTTCTGCATCCATTTGGATACAAAGAACCGCCGGTTTTTTCTTCCGGCGGTTCCTTATGCTTGAATCAGAACGAAAACAGCGTCGTCTGGTTTGTCTCCGGCAGACCGGAAAGACATCCCATCTCCCGCATCATGTCAATCAGCGTCTGAGAAATCTTTGTGCGCGCACGCAGATCCTCAACGGAAATGAACGGCGACTGCGCCCTCGCTTCCACGATGCTCTGCGCCGCCGTCTCGCCAAGGCCCGGCAGCGCGTTGAACGGCATGCGGATCAGCGTGTCGGAAAGCACCTGGAATCTCGTCGCCTCGGATTCAAAGAGATCCACCGGCGCCAGCTTGATGCCGCGGCAGAGCATTTCAATCACCAGCTCCATGACGATCATCAGTTCCTTGTCCTTCGCCGTCATGTCCTTTGCGTTGGCTTCCATCTCCTTGTAACGGGCGCGGATGGATTCAATTGATCCGCCCATGATGCTCGCGTCAAAGCAGTCGGCGCGCACGGTATAGTACGCGCAGTAATATGCCGCCGGACGGTAAACTTTGTACCACGCCACGCGCAGGGACATTGTGACATACGCCACAGCGTGTCCCTTGGGGAACATGTACTTGATCTTCTTGCAGGAATCGATGAACCACTCCGGAACATTGTGCTCGATCATCGCCGCTTCCATGGCGGGCGTCAGACCCTTGCCCTTTCGCACGGCTTCCATCGTGTCAAAGGACATCTTCGGCTCCACACCGTAATCCATCAGCGCGTTCATGATGTCGTCGCGCGTACAGATACACGAGGAGAACGGCGCGATGTTCTGCTTGACGATCTCCTGCGCGTTGCCAATCCACACGTCCGTGCCGTGGGAAAGGCCGGAAATGCGCACCAGTTCGTCCATCGTGGTCGGCTTGGTTTCCTCCAGCATCTGGCGGACAAAGCGCGTGCCGAATTCAGGAACGCCATACGTGCCCGTATTGGAACCGATCTGCTCAGGCGTAACCCCCAGCGCTTCCGTGCCGGAAAACAGCGAAATCACCTTGGGATCGGTCAGCGGGATGGTCGTCGCATCCACGCCCGTCAGGTCCATCAGCATGCGGATCATCGTCGGGTCGTCGTGACCCAGAACGTCAAGCTTGACCAGAACGTCGTGCATGGAACCGAAGTCGTAATGCGTGGTTACGACGGGGTTGCTCATGTCGTTCGCCGGATGGTTGATGGCGACAAACTGCTGGATTTCGTATTCCTTGGGCAGGACGACCATGCCCGCGGGATGCTGGCCCGTCGTGCGCTTGACGCCGACGCAGCCCAGTGCCAGACGGTTCATCTCCGCCTCGGAAAGAACAAGTTCGCGTTCCTCGCAGTATTTTTTCACGTAGCCGTACGCCGTCTTATCCGCCAGTGTACCGATCGTTCCCGCACGATAGCAGTACGCCTTACCAAACAGCTCTTCGATATAGGCATGCGCGCGCGGCTGATAGACGCCGGAGAAGTTCAGGTCGATATCCGGCACCTTGTCGCCCTTAAAGCCGAGGAAAACCTCAAACGGAATTTCAAATCCGTCACGGAAGAGCGGCGTGCCGCACTGCGGGCAATCCATCTCCGGCAGGTCCGGTCCGGTTTTGTATCTCGACTTGTCCACATCAAATGTATACCACCTGCACTTGGGACAGCGGTAATGCGGCGGAAGGGCGTTCACCTCGGAAATGCCGACCAGATGCGCGACATAGGATGAGCCGACCGAGCCGCGCGAGCCAACGAGATATCCGTCCGCGTTGGACTTCTTGACCAGCTTCTCCGCAATGTTGTAGAGCGTTCCGTAACCATAGCCGAGGATGGACGCCAGTTCCTTTTCCTTTCGGGCGATGACGATCTCCGGCGGATTATCGCCGAAGTGCTCGCGGATCTTTTCCTCGCAGAGTCTTCTGATGTTGTCCGCCGCGTCCGGCCAGAACGGCTGGAACGTCTCCTTGCCCTCCGGATGCTTGGGATACAAGCCGACGTCGCCAATGCGCGCAGCGATCTTCGCCGGATTGTCGATGACAACCTCTTCCGCCTTCTCGCGGCCCAGATAGCTGAATTCCTCCAGCATCTCCTGCGTGGTCTTGAAGTAAAGCGGCGCCTGATCGTCCGCATCCTTAAAGCCATGCGCCGCCATGATGATCGCACGGAATTTGGCATCCTTAGGGTCAAGGAAGTGCACGTCGCCCGTGGCGACGACAGGAATGCCCAGTTCCTCGCCCAGCCACACGATCTTGCGGTTGAAGTCGCGCAGCTGCTCTTCATCCTCCACCGTACCGTTGCGGATCATGAACGCGTTGTTGCCCACCGGCTGGATTTCAAGGTAGTCATAGAAACGTGCGATGCGCTTGAGCTCCGTATCGCTGCGCCCGTCCACGACGGCGCGGAACAGCTCGCCCGCCTCGCAGGCGGAGCCGACGATGAGCCCTTTGCGGTACTTTTGCAGAATTTCGCGCGGCGTATGGGGTCTGCGGGAGAAATAATTCAGATGGCCTTCAGAAACAATACGGTTGATGTTGGTGATGCCGTCCTGCTCGCAGGCCAGCAGAATGATGTGATACGAATCGCCGATCGCGCCGCCGGTCAGCGCGCTGTTGACATCACAAAGGCGGGCAACACCCTTTTCCTTGGCGGTATCCAGCATGCGGTTGAGCATGTGCGCCGTCGCGCGCGCGTCATGTACGGCGCGATGCGCGTTCTTCAGGCTGATGCCCAGCGATTTGCAAACCGCGCCGAGCCTGTGGCTCTTGAGGCTGGGATACATGCGGCGCGAAAACTCCAGCGTATCGATGATCGGCAGATCGAACTCGATCCCGAGACGTTTGCACTCCGCCGTGAGGAAGGAATAATCGAATTTCGCATTATGCGCCGCAAATGCAGCGCCGCCGATAAACTCAAGAAGCTTGGGAATCTCTTCCTCCGCCGTGCCCGCATCCGCAACCATGGCGTCGGTGATGCCGGTGAGCTTAACCACCTCGTCGGGAATCGGCTCCATGGGATTGACGAATCTGGAGTATTCCTCAACCACCTGTCCATTGCGGATGCGCACCGCGCCGATTTCCATGATCCGGCATTTCTTGGGATTTAATCCCGTCGTCTCAAAGTCGACCACGACGATGTCATCGTCAAGACTGCGCTCGTCCGGGTTCTTGACGACGGTCGTCACGTCTGTGAGATACGCCTCGATGCCCGGAATAAGCTTGATCTTGTTTTTCTTTGCCGCGCCGAACGCCTCAGGGAAGGCCTGAACGACGCCGTGATCCGTGATTGCCACGGCAGGATGCCCCCACTGCGCCGCACGCTTGATGAGATCCGAAGCGGAGGCAATGCCATCCATTTCGCTCATGTTGGTGTGCATGTGCAGCTCAATGCGCTTGCGCTCGGCAGTGTCTTCCCGCTTGGGCGCAGGACGCGCATCGATATCGTTGGCCATCATAACCAGACCATGTTCGAAATTGTCCATCTTGATGTCGCCGCGCACAGCCAGCCACTTACCGGGCTTGACGGCCGCGATCACATCGGCAACCGCCTTCTTCTCCTCTTCCGTCGGCGGACGATCATCCTCTTCATTCTGGCTGCCAAAGCGCCCCTTGCGCGGCTTATAACGAAGGAACGCCTTGCATTTGATGGTGTTGGTGTAATCGGTAACGGCAAAGGACAGCAGCTGCATTTCGCCGCCGCGAAGCTCGCGCGTTTCCGCCGTGAGCACCTCGCCGCAGATGACAATCTTCGTCGCCTCTTCGATCAGTTCCGCAATTTCCATTGGCTCAGCCGTAATCGGGCGGCCAAGAATCGCCTTGGGCTTTTCCTGCGCGGCCTTCTTTTCCTGCTCGGCAAGCTGTGTTTTCTGTTTCTTGACCAGCTCGGCAACGGCGCGCTCGTCCTCCTGCCGCCTGCGCTGGCGGATTTCTTCAAGCCGTTCTTCCCGCAGCTTGACCGCCTGAAATACTACGTTCACCCGCACGGCAAACACATCAAACAGCAGCCTTTCCAGATAGCCGCCCACGCCGGTTTGCGCAAGAAACTTCGGCGCGATATCCTGCTCAACAAGCACGCTGAGCACGTCGCCCTTGATCACAAAACGCGCGCCATTGAGCAGCGGCGCACAGGACGGATGGTGGCGTTTGATGCTGCGCAGCATAAACTGCGCATACTGCATTGGTTCTTCCAGAAAACGTTCCTTAAGCGGCGGAGATTTGACGATCAGCGTCACCTTCATCGGCGCAAACTGTCTGCGCAGCGCACGGCGCAGCGCGAGAAAAGGCCTCTCCTCCACAAGGATATCCGAGATAAAGTGAACGGTGATTTCCGTTCCGTTCCTTGCCGCCGTCACCCTTTCAAACGTCAGGTGTCCGGCAAGCGACTCCGCTTCCCCTTCCAGGAATTTCTCCCATTTATCTGACACGGTGCTTCACCTCCCATATATCCGCCGACCGTCCGGCAGATATCCATTTTCATTTCCGGGCAGAAACGGCGGTCGGCTCATCGCCTTCCGCCGCTCTATGTTCAGTAAATCCTTAAACAACAAGTCTCATGTGTTTGGCTACGATTTACTTCCGTTTTTCGGTATTGCCTCCGGCAGGATGCCGGATCAGTACTGCCGGGTAAACTGCTGGTCTTCCAGTCTGGTGATTCTGTCGTCATTGCTGACCATGCGCTTCATCACCGCGCGCAGATCCTTGCGCAGATTGAGATCCGGCAGACCATGCACATAGAAAAGACCCAGCCAGCCAAAGAAGAATCCCGTCCAGAAGTATCCCGTATACCCCTTGTGCGCGGCAAGCTTCTTGCAGAAAATGCCGTTGATGATGGCCACAATCAGCAGAATAATCAGGGGCAGCAGCGTTGTCAGCACAACGACCGCAATCGCGGACGAGTTCATCATTGCCGCAGTTGCGGCCTCAGTTGCGTATTCCATTTTCTTTCCTCCGTCTTCTGTATGTCGTTATGCTCGGTCGCCGAGCGTTTTCTTGATTTCATCGACCAGGATCTGCGAAAGATCGCCCGTGACCTTGCGCGGCGCTTCGCCCTTCTTGATGAGCAGTCCAACGCCGTTTCCGCCGCCGCAGATGCCGATATCCGCCTCGCGCGCTTCGCCCGGTCCGTTGACCACGCAGCCCATGACCGCCACCTTGAAAGGGATATTGACGCCCGAGAGTTCCTTCTGCACGCGGCCCATGATGCCCGCCACGTCGATGCAGGTGCGTCCGCAGGTCGGGCAGGAAACATACTGCACGCAGTCCGTGCGCAGCCCGCAGTCCTGCAGGATCTCAATACCCGCCGGCGGCTCCAGACACGGATCGCCCGTGAGCGACACGCGGATGGTATCGCCGATGCCGGAAAGCAGCAGCGCTCCGATGCCGATGGCGCTCTTGATCTTTCCCTGCTCCGGCAGACCCGCTTCCGTCACGCCCAGATGCAGCGGATAATCGCACTGCGCGCTGGCCAGCTGATAGGCCTTGACGGTATCCGGCACATTGCTCGCCTTCATGGAGAGCACCATGTCGTAGAATCCGCAGTTTTCAAGCATTCTGGCATGCGCAAGTGCGCTCTCCACCATGCCCTGCGGCGTCGGTCCGCCGTATTTGGCAAGAATCTCCTTCTCCACCGAGCCGGAGTTGACGCCGATGCGCACCGGGATGCCATGCGCCTTCACGCAGTCGGCAAGAATGCGCACGTTCTTTTCCCCGCCGATGTTGCCGGGATTGATACGCAGCTTGTGGATGCCGTTTTCAACAGCCGCAAGCGCAAGCTTATGATCAAAATGAATGTCCGCAACAAGCGGCACGGGACTGCCGTCCACCAACGCACGCACAGCTTTGGCGCATGCCTCGTTATACACCGACACGCGCACGATATCCGCGCCGGATACCGCCAGCGCGCGAATCTGGGAAAGCGTCGCCTCCACATCCGCCGTATCGGTATTCGTCATCGACTGCACGGAAACCGGCGCGCCGCCGCCGATGAGCACACCGCCCGCATTGACCTGTCTGGTCAGCTTCGCCATAAGGCCGCCTCCTTTGCTTAACGAATCTCTTCGGTTACTTGACAAAAATCTGCATGATGTCCTTATACGTCAGCACAAGCATCAGCCCCATCAGCAGGACAAAGCCCGCAAAGTGGATCGCGCCTTCGATTTCGCGCTTGACCGGCTTTCTGCGGATCGCTTCATACGCCAGAAACAGGACGCGGCTGCCGTCAAGGCCGGGAATGGGCAGAAGGTTCATGACGCCCAGATTCATGCTGATCACAGAAAGGAGCTGCATGTAAATATCCAGCCCGCCTTCGCGCGTCACTTCCTGAATGACGTAAACCGTGCCGACCGGTCCGGTCACTTCATCCGCGCCCTCGCCAGTGGTGACGAGGTTCTTTAAGGTGTCAAAGATAATCGTCGCGCTCTGCAGGTTGTAGCTTGCCGAAAAAGGCACGCTCGTCATCAGGGGAATACGCACGCGCTCCTGATCAAACGTGAAACCAACGCGATAGCGCTGCGCTTCCTCGTCATAAAACGGCGTAATCACAACGTCCGTCTGAACCTTGCCGCGCATAACCGTCAGCGTGACAGGCTTCCCCTCGCTCGCGGATACCGCCGCGATCACGTCGCTGCTTTCCCGGATTTCTGTCCCGTTCACAAGCAGGAGTTCATCCCCCGCCTGAAGCCCGGCCTGCGCCGCATAGGCCTCGACGGCATACACGCGAGGCACGGTATCGTACAAGCCGATGGCGCTCAGATAAAAGACGATCACCGCAAACGCAACGATAAAGTTCATCGCCGGACCGCTGATCACCGTCAAAAAACGCTTGAAGACCTTCTGGTTATTGAACGCACGCGGATCATCCAGCGCCTCATCCTCGCCATAGAACTGGCAGAAGCCGCCAATGGGAAACGCGCGCAGCGAAAACTGCGTCCCGTTCTTGTTTTTCCACTTCGCCAGCACCGGGCCCATGCCCATGGCAAATTCCTGCACTTCAATTCCGCACGCACGGGCAGCCAGATAATGACCAGCCTCATGCGCCATAATCAGCACGCCCAGCAGCAAAAGCGCCAGCAAGACATACATCGAAAACAAACACCTCCGGGAATCAGCAGCCGCCGCAGGCTGCAAAGCTACGAAAAATTACACGGCAAACCGGCTGCTTGAAAGCAGCTCGTTCGCCTTCGCGCGCGCGGCAAGATCGCACTCAAACACCTGCTCGAGCGTCGGACTGGCGATAACAGGAATGGAGAGCATCGTCTCCTCTACCAGCTGCGCAATCTGCCCAAAGCGGATCCTGTCATGCAGGAACGCGTCGACCGCGACCTCATTGGCGCCGTTTAAAACCGCGCTCATCGTGCCGCCGGCTTTAAGCGCATCATAGGCCAGACGCAGCCCGGGGAAACGATCCATATCGGGCTTTTCAAATGTCAGCGCATTCATCGTTTCAAAATCCAGCCGCTTGCCGCCTGTTTCAAGGCGCTGCGGCCAGCTCATCGCATACAGAATCGGCAGGCGCATATCCGGCGTACCCAGCTGAGCCATCACCGCGCCGTCGGCAAACTCAACCATAGAATGTATGACGCTCTGCGGATGAATCAGCACATCGATCTTTTCCGCCGGCATATCAAACAGCCATCTCGCCTCGATCACTTCAAGCGCTTTGTTCATCATCGACGCGGAATCGATGGTGATCTTTCTGCCCATCACCCAGTTAGGGTGCTTGAGCGCCTGCTCCTTGCGCGCAAGGTAGATATCCTCCTTCTGCCACGTGCGGAACGGACCGCCGCTGGCGGTGAGGATCAGCCGTTCGGGCGCATTGCCCTGCGCCCCCTGCAGGCACTGGAAGATCGCGCTGTGTTCGCTGTCCACCGGGAGCAGCGGCAGATTCTTTTCGCGGGAAAGCGCCGTCACCAGCTCGCCGCCGGCGACCAGCGGCTCCTTGTTGGCCAGCAGCACGCGCTTGCCGCATTTGAGCGTTTCCATCACAGCAGCAAGGCCGACGACACCCACCACGGATACCAGCACGTCGTCCGCATCGCACGCGCGCACGACGTCCAGCAGCACATTGCTACCAAACATCCACTGGCAGCTGTTTTTGATATCCTCCGGAATTTCCTTGGGCTCAATGGTCAGCGCAGCGATTTTCGGATGCACAAGGCGCACCTGCTCAAAGAGCTTTTCGCTGGAAGAATGTGCGACAAGCGCGGTCACTTCAAAGCGATCGCTGTGGCGCAGCGCAACGTCGATCGCCTGCGTGCCGATAGAACCGGTAGAACCAAGAATGGCTATTTTACGCATATGTTTCCCTCACTTCAGAAGAAGCGTATAGCAATACATGACGATCAGCACAAAAATCGTGCTGTCAAAGCGGTCCATGACGCCGCCATGCCCCGGAAACACCTTGCCGTAATCCTTAATGCCGGCATGGCGCTTAAGCAGGGACGCCGTCAGATCGCCAATCTGTCCGATGAAAGAACCAATCAGGCCCAGAACAACCGCCGCGGAATTGCGCGGCATCGGATAGCCGACGATGAACACAAAGAAGTGGCGCACGCAAAGGGCAACCAGCACGCCGCCCAGCAGGCCAAACACCGCACCTTCCACCGTCTTTTTCGGGCTGACCGCAGGACAGAGCTTGTGCTTGCCCAGAAATCTTCCGCCGAAGTACGCCGCGCTGTCAGTTCCATAGGCAATGCCAAAGGCCATGGTGATCAGCGCGATGCCCGGAACCGTGCCGAACGTCTTGTTGACCATCATCATGAACATGGACATGGGCAAAAGGCAGGTGACAAGCGGATACACTGAAGCTGCTGCATTGGGAAAAGTCGGCTCCTTTTGCAAAAGAACCCCGGTCATGGAGATGCCCATCGCCGCCAGCACGAGCAGCAGCGGATCCAGCACGCCCATCAGGCGGCTGAGCGGCCACATGACAAGCGCCGCAAAATACCCGCCCCATATGCATACATTATACTTCGCCGCGCGAAGCGCCTGATAGCATTCCATCACGCCAATGAACGACAGCAGCGCAACCATCAGTTCCGCTAGCCAACCGCGCATGACCAGGCAGAGAATGAGAAACGGAATGCCAACGACAGCGGTGATCAAACGGGTTTTCATGATTAACCTCTTTCCTGAATCATACGCCGCCAAAGCGACGGTTCCTCTTTTGGTAAGCCGCGAGCGCCTCTTCATACGCCTCGCGGTCAAAATCCGGCCACAGCAGATCCGTCTGATAGAACTCTGCATACGCCATCTGGTAGAGCAGGAAGTTGCTCAGACGCATCTCTCCGCTCGTGCGGATCATGAAGTCCACCTCGGGCAGCCCGGCCGTATACAGCTGAGCAGCAAATGCGCCGGCATCAATGTCCTCCGGCTTGATTGTCCCTTCGGCAGCCATGGCAGCCAATTTCTTTGCCGCCCGCACAATTTCCTGCTGTCCGCCGTAGTTGAGCGCGATATTCAGCTTAAGTCCCGTGTTTTCTTTCGTTTTTTCCATCGCCGCATACAGCGCAGCCTGCTGGCGCTCAAGTCCCTTGGGCATATCGTCGATGTCGCCAAGGATGCGGATGCACACGCCTTCGCGGTGCAGCTCGTCAAGCTCCTTGGTAAAGTATTCCAGCAGCAGGCCCATCAGCGCGCCGACCTCTTCCGCCGAACGTTTCCAGTTTTCCGTGGAGAAGGCATAGATCGTCAGCGCCTCAATCCCCAGATGATCCGAATGGCGGATGATCTCGCGAAGCGCCTCCACGCCAGCCTTATGCCCGAACGATCTGGGCATGCCGCGTTTTTTTGCCCACCGGCCGTTGCCGTCCATGATGATCGCCACATGCCGCGGCAAAAGCGCCGGATCAAGCACAGCCGTCTTCTCCGGCTTTACCGCTTCATCTTTTCCGAAAATCGCCATATCTATCCCCCGCCGGCTGAAAGCCGCATTCCTGATGTACGCCCCTGCGCAGTTAGCAGAAAAGCGGGCATCGCAGAGCGCTGCCCCAACGAAACCCGCTTGCGTATATGATTTTTATCCTTCCGCCTGTCCATCCGCAATGGGATCGACAAACCGGGCGACAATGAGCCTGTTTCCTTCGCCGCCAGCGTATACAACGCGCTGTTTTCCTTCGCGCTGCATCTGCCTGGGCGCGGCAGTTTCCTTCACCTCAGGCACAACGCCTTCCTTTTCAAGAATCGCACGCGCATGGTCAAGCTCAAGCCCGAGAAGATCCGTCCTCATTTGACGTCCATGATCTCCTTTTCCTTTTCGGCGCAGATCTTGTCAACATCCTTGATCGCAGCGTCGGTCACCTTCTGGATGGCTTCCTCAGCCTTCTTCTGATCGTCCTCGGTGATTTCGCTGTTCTTCTTCATCTTCTTGACCTGCTCAACCGCGTCGCGGCGGATGGAGCGGATCGCAACCTTGCTATCTTCCGCAGTCTTGCGAACCAGCTTGGTCAGTTCCTTGCGGCGCTCAGCGGTGAGCTCCGGCAGCATCAGGCGGATCACCTTGCCGTCATTGGACGGGGTGAGGCCCAGATCGCTGGCCTGAATGGCGCGGGAAATGTCCTTCACCATCTTCGCATCCCACGGGTTGATCTGCAGGACGCGCGGTTCCGGCGCAGAGATATTGGCCACATTCTTCAGCGGGGTCGGCGTGCCGTAGTAATCAACCGTAATGCGGTCAAGCAGCTGCGGATTGGCGCGGCCGGCGCGGATGGCCATCAGGTCAGAGCGCAGAACTTCCTTGGTCTTCTCCATTTTCTGCTTCGCAGTTTCAAGAATCTTTTTAGTCGGCATGGGAGCATCCTCCTCGAATAATCTATTTTTTATATTTTAACCCAGATGATATACCTTTGGCAAGCTTTTTTGCACATTTCAGCATACCAATCCAATCCTGCATGACGCAAAAAGGGATGCGCGCCGCGCACCCCTTTTCTCTTTATTCGCCCCTTCCGCTGAGCAGCCCCACCAGCAGAGCCGCCGCTGCGATCACCATGCTGATCATCATCATCGCCTGCACGCCAAAACCATCCACAACAGCGCCGGCATAGATCAGGGAAATCACGCCTGAAAAGCTGGTAAAAACAGCATCAGAAAGACTGTGGCCGAGGTTTCGAAGATTTTCCTGAACGTTCTTTTCCGTCACCTCGCGCATCGTCGGCAGAAGAACGCCGTAAGCCGTATTATAAGCGACCGATCCGGCAATCACCATCGCGGGCGACACCGCAAACAGGCACATCAGGATCATCACAAACGGGCCTGCCGTCATCACCGTATAGCGCGCACGCAGCGGAATACGCGCAAGCCATCCCGCCAGCATAATGAACGGCACCTGCGTCAGCGCAGAGGCAAAGGAATCCAGTCCCACATGGGCAACCGTTCCGCCGACGCTTTCAAGCACGATAATCTTGAGGTTATTGATCGGCGCAATCGCGAGGCCGACCAAAAAGAGCAGCATAATCAACCGACGGTATGCTTTATTGGCAGCAAGGGCGGCAATATCCCTGCGCGTGATTTTGTTTTGTGCGCTGCGTTTGGCCGGCACAGCATCCGGCAACACCAGCGCTGCCGAAATCACCGCAGCAAAAAACGCAGCCGCACCCGCCAGCATCACCCAGTAGCCCTGCACGTCAATCAGCCTGCCCATCAGCGCCGCCCATACGGCGTATGCCATCGAAGGCGTGGAGCGAATCTGCCCATACACCTTCTGATCATGATGACACGCCGACAGCAGCCATGCCTCGGAGTTTGCCGACTGCGGCAGGAAAAAGAAACCGAGCAGCGGATAGGCAACCGCCATCAGCATCACATTGCTGCCAAAGGCATAAATAAACCCGAGCAGCGCAGCGGAAACGCAGAGACCAAGGATAAATACCTTTTTGTTCGTCCCCAGCGCATCGCAGACCGCTCCCCAGACGATGGAACCAAGGAACGAGCAGAGCATATATCCCGCCAGAAGAAGACTGACGACGGCGCTGCCGATTCCGTTTTCAAGAAAAAAAGCAGACGCATAACAGATAAACGATGCATGGAAGCACCAATACGAAACCTGAAGCGCCGCAAAACCAAAGAAATGCTTTTTGCTCATGTATCTCCCTCTTTCCAATCACATCATTGTGAATGCAAGAGCATTATGGCACGGTTCCGCGCGAAATGCAATCCCGAAAGAGAAAACGGGGAGGAATTTTCCCGCTCCGTCTCATTTCACTTTACCCGGATGGTCAATGCTTCTTTCTTCTGTTGCTCCGTCACCGGCGCGCCGCCGTTGAGGATCCGGTTTCGCATATCAAATCGGCTGCCGTGATCCCCGCCATAATAAGGAACAAATGTCACGGATTCCAGTTCTCCAAAGAGCTCATAGCTGCCCACGAATTTGACCGTCGGATCGGGATTCATGGGATTCTCGTTGACCGGATAGGCGCTTTCCATCCTCGGCTGCGCGTCGCAGCCCTGCACAAGCGCGACAAAGTCGAGCTGTAAATCTCCATCTGCCGCTTCCCGCCCTGCCGTCTTTGCGGCTTCATCCTTTTTGCGGACATGGATTTCATAATCCATCCTGCCAAAGGACACGGACAGCTTTTTAAGCTCTGCTTCATATTCGCCCAGATCGTATATCTGATCACCCGTAATTTCAATGAGCTCCGTACTCTGCGTAGCAAAGGAAACCTGCACGCAATCAATGCGTTCAAACGCCCCCATGGCGATCATCTTCTCCGGCAACGGCATACGCTGCCATTCAAGCCGATCCATCCCTTCCGGCGCGCCGGCGGCATACACATACTCGACCGGCGAACCATAACTCTCAAGAAGAATCGTTCCGTTCTTATGCGCGTCGCTGAAGCGCTTCACGTACGCATCGTATTCAACCTCTTCGGTCATGCCGGATTCCAGCTGCTCAACCTCATACACAGGGCGCAGGATATGAAGCGACAGCGTCCACGTAACCTCTCCCGTCTGCGGCTCGTAAACAAACCCGCTTTCCTCGGTATCCCTCAAGATGACATAATCCGCACCGTACTCCCCGGCGAACGCAAGCATTCCCGGATCCCTTTCCGGCGACCACATGCCGCTGAAAAAGTCGCCCCTGCATCCTTCAAGATCCACCGGCAGAGACTCGCCATTCACCATTGCCGTCATTTCGGGATAAACATATACACCGGCACCGCAGCCAGGTTTTGGCTGCATTTCCATCGCCAGAGACAGCTGCACGCCGTCAAACACAACGTCAGTCACCGTGATGGACACATATTCGTTTTCATATGTTTCATCCAGCGTCAGAATATGCGCGAGGTATTCTTCATTTTCCCTCTGCCGCCAGTTGAATTCCAGCATACCAAACCGTGTCGCTGCCACGCCGATCGCCGTCATCGCCAGCAGCATCACAATCGCCAATACCAGTCCAAAAGAAACCCTGCGTTTCACTTTCTGCTCTCCTTCCGTCTGCGACATAATCGCGTCGTAGAGAGAAGGCCTTGCATCCAGATGGGAAAGGCTTTCGTCGATCGATTCATGGATCTGTTTTCTGATCAGCTCGTCATGTTTCATCAGCCGCTCCCCCTTTCAAAGCATCTTTGAGCATATGCCGCGCCCTTGTCAGCCGTCTGGATACGGCAGGTTCGCTGATGTGCAGCGTACGCGCAGTTTCCCGGATGGGAAGATCCGCGTAGTAATACAGCAGCACCGCCTCCATCTCCCGCCTTGGCAGACGCATGATCTCCTGCATCAGGGCAATCTTCGTGTCGCTGATGGCCTCTGCAGAAATCTGCAAAGCATTCAGATCCACAGTCTGATCGATATGGCGAAACCACGATCCCCTGCGCATATCCCGACAGACATTCACCGCGATGGATATGAGCCATGTCTTCTCGCTGCTTTCTCCCCTGAACGTCTCCATGCGCCTGTATGCCTTGAGGAATGTTTCCTGTACTGCATCTTCCGCGAGGGAAACATCCTTCAAATACATGCAGCATATGCGAAGCAAATCCTTCTCGTATTGCCTGATCATCTGACCAAGCCGTTGTGACCGAAGGTTGTCCGGATCCTTGACAACGTTCACCTGCTTCACACCTCCTTACATGTATTTAGACGCTTGAACGGAACAATTCTTAACCGCAAAAAAGAGAAGTTGAAATAGAAAAGCCGGAAGCCCTTAAGCTTCCGGCGAATTGCGCAATTCATCAGCCGCGTATGCAAAAGCAACGCGGACAGAAAACCAGTTCGGTTGAGACTCCGGCCCCGGCCTTTACGGATGCACATTCGTGCCCATCGGGTCGCCCTCAATGACGCGCAAAATGTTGCGCGGGTCATCCAGACCGAACACACGGATGGACGGCACCTTATTCTCGCGGCAGATGGTGATCGCCGCAGCGTCCATAACCTTCAGATCGCGGTCCTGCACCTCGTCATAGGTGATATCCTTGAGGAGCTGGGCGTCGGGATTGACGCGCGGATCGCTGTCATATACGCCGTCGACGTTCTTAGCCAGCAAAATCGCATCCGCACCGATCTCAACCGCGCGCAGCGCAGCGGCGGTATCGGTGGAGAAGAACGGGTTGCCCGTGCCGCAGGCGAAAATCACGACGCGGCCCTTTTCCAGATGACGGACAGCGCGGCGATAGGTATACGGCTCGCAGAAGCGGGTCATTTCCACGGCGCTCATCACGCGGCTGGGAATGCCCAGACGCTCGATAGCGTCCTGCATCGCGATGGAGTTGATCGTCGTTCCGAGCATGCCCATGTGGTCGGCATTGATGGCGGTCATCTTCGCAGCCGGGCCCTGACGTCCACGCCAGATGTTGCCCGCGCCGATAACGATGGCAATCTCCGTGCCGGTTTCATGCAGTTCGCCGATAATCGCGGCGACGCGATCGATCTGCTCAAAATCAAACAGCTTTCCATGATCACCCAGCGCTTCGCCGCTGAGCTTAATGAGAACGCGCTTATACTTAGCCATGGTATCTTTCCTTTCTTCTCCGGGAAACCCGATTTGAATGGATTCCAAACTGATATATTATTCGTCGCATGGAAATCAGATTCCTGCCATCCCGCCACAAAGCCAAAAGAAAAAGCGGGCAGTGCCCACTGCCATATCCGGACTACTCCGTAACCTCTGTTTCTTCTGCATACGCGACCGTTTTTCTGCGCAATTTCTAATGAAGCAAAAAACGCACAGTTCGCGCTCTCATTTCCGCCCGAGTCTGCATGATGTGCAGTATAGCGCACTCAGGCGATTTCAAGCAATCTCCCGTGCAACAAAAAAGGGATATGCAAACGCATATCCCTTTAATTGTGAAGATTACTTCTTCATCTTAGCCTGCTCGGCAGCGATGTCGGCAGCCAGGTCGTTCACGCGCTTCTCGAGGCCCTCGCCACGCTCAAAGCGGACGAAACGGACGACTTCGCACTTGCCGTTCAGCATCTTCTTGACAGTGATGTCCGGATCCTTAACGAACGGCTGCTCAACAAGGCAGACTTCCTTGTAGTACTTCTCGATACGGCCTTCGACCATGCGCTCGACGATCTTCGCCGGCTTGCCCTCGTTGAGAGCCTGCTGGGTCAGAACCTCGCGCTCCTTCTCCAGGTTCTCGGTCGGCACTTCCTCGCGGCGAGCGAACTGCGGGTTCGCAGCAGCGATGTGCATAACGAGGTCATGGCTCATGACCTTGACTTCCTCGGTCACTTCCTCACAGGCAAGCTCGACCATAACGCCGATGCGGCCGCCCATGTGGATGTAGGTGTCAACCATGCCATTGGCCGCCTCGAAGCGGGCGAAACGGCGCAGGGAGATCTTCTCGCCGATGGCCGCGGTGGCCTCGCCGATCAGGTCGTTGACGGTCTTGGTCTCGTCAGCATAGAAGGTCTGAGCGAGCATTTCCTCGACGGTCGCCGGATTCTTGGCGATGATGTGCTTGGCGTAATCGCGGCACAGCGCCTTGAAGTTGTCGGTGTTGGCAACGAAGTCGGTCTCGCAGTTGATTTCAACCACGACGCCCACATTGCCTTCAACGTAGCACTCAACCATGCCTTCGGCAGCGATGCGGCCAGCCTTCTTAGCGGCGGCAGCAAGGCCCTTCTCACGCAGGAAGTCAATCGCCTTGTCCATGTCGCCGTCGCAGCTCACGAGGGCCTTCTTGCAGTCCATCATGCCGGCGCCGGTGCGCTCACGCAGCTCCTTAACCAGAGCGGAAGTAATAGTAGCCATAACTGATTCCTCCAGATTCTGTTAATTTGAGTGGAGGCCGGCGATTACGCCTGAACCTCGGCCTGCTCGCCCTGCTTGCCTTCAAGCACAGCGTCAGCCATCTTGCCGGCGATCAGCTTGACCGCACGGATGGCGTCGTCGTTGCCCGGGATGACGTAGTCGATCTCGTCCGGATCGCAGTTGGTGTCAACGATAGCGACGACCGGGATGCCCAGGGCGCGCGCCTCGGTGACGGCGATGTGCTCCTTGCGCGGGTCAACCACGAACAGGCAGCCCGGCAGGTTCTTCATCTCGCGGATGCCGCCCAGGTTGGCGACCAGCTT
>JAFYOR010000104.1 GCA_017547805.1 Clostridia bacterium | reverse complement strand
TCCTCGATTTCGGCAAAGAGCCTCTCGCGGTTTTCCGCATATCTTCTGCGTCCGGCAATCACAGCTTTGGATTTCGGCTGATAATCCTCTTCCCAATGGACTTTTCCATGGTATATATCATGCAGTACTGACATATTCATCGCCCCCTTCGTCATTATACTTAACAGTTTAAGCATAGTCAAGAAATTAAGTATAATACAATGGCATAGGGTGATGAGCATGATCTCCTATGAGCCATTTTATCAGACGCTCTACCGAAAAGGAATTACAGAATACTACCTAATATATAAACAAGGTTTATCTGCCAATACACTTCACCGCATGAAACACGGAAAAGACATTAGCACGAAAACCATCAACACGCTATGTTTCATCTTAGATTGCAGTATTGAGGATATTCTTTGCTATATTCCAGACGATGAACATACGCCTTCAAAAGATTAAACGGAGACAGCTTCTCAAGAGCCGTCTCCGTTTTGCTTTTCTTCTTATTTGTTGTCCCTTGCGTCCACAATCCGCTGCTGACTGTTGAACAGCAGGATCATCAGCACCGTAAGCACGAGGGAAAACGCCGGCAGAATGCCGTAGCCCAATCCTTCAGCCAGCCAGCCGAAAACCGTGGGCATCGTCAGCGAGCCAACATAGGCAAACGCCATCTGCACGCCGATGACCGCCTGCGAATTCTCCGCGCCGAAATTGCGCGGGGTGTCCTGCACGATATTCGGATACACCGGCGCGCAGCCGAGACCCATGAACAGCAGACCAAAGATCGCAATCCCCTGACCGGGCACAAACAGCAGCAGTCCGCCCAGCAGCATCATCACCTGACCCAGACGCACCATCTGCTTGGGCCTGAGCTTCATGGCAATGAAGCCCGAAATGCCGCGGCCAACCGTCATGCCGATGAAGAACAGACCGCCCATCGACGCAGCCGCCGCAGCGTCCAGCCCGCGGGCCATGACCAGATAGGTCGCGCTCCAGAGCATGAACGTCGATTCCGTCGCGCAATAACAGGTGAAGCCGAAAAGCCCCTGCTTCGCGCCCGGCAGCGCCAGCACCTGACGAATGGAGAGCACCTTCGCGCTGCGCTCCTCTTCCTTCGCCTTTTCGCCGCCCCAGAGTTTCAGCGTCATCAGCAGCACAACCGCCAGCGCAAACTGCATCGCGCTCACGCCGCGATAGCCCGCCGTCCATTTCATGCCGCTTTGCAGCGCCGCGCTCATCACATACGGGCTGATCACCGTGCCCACACCCCAGAAGCAATGCAGCCAGTTCATGTGCTTGGCCTCGCAGTGCAGGGCGACATAATTGTTGATCGCCGCATCCACCGCGCCCGCACCAAAGCCCAGCGGAATGGCCAGAAGAATCATGAATACATAGCTCGGCGCCAGCGACATGCCCAAAAGCGCCGCCGCCGTCATCATGCCGGAAAAGGCCACGAGCCTGCCCGTGCCGAAACGGCGGATGAGCCGCGAGCTATTGACGGAGGACGTAATTGTGCACAGGGATACCGTCATGGAGATCAGGCCCGCGCCCCACAGCGGCGCAGACAGATCCGATACCATCGTCGGCCATGCGCTGCCCAGCAGCGAATCCGGCAGACCGAGGCTGACAAACGACAGATAGATGATCACAAGCAGCGAAGTCGTTACCATATACTTTCTCCTTTGTCTTTTCGGGCGGATGCTATCCGCCCCTACGATTGGCAAATCTATTTGATATGCACGTAGGGGCGGCTATCAGCCGCCCGCCTTCAGCGTATGCTTTTCTTCTTGCAGTGTTTTTATCGCCTATGAAGGTTTTTCATGATTATAAAAGCCGCATCCTTACTTTGTAAAGCCAAAAAGGCAACAAAAAACGTCCGGCTGCGTACGTCAGCCGGACGAGTTTGAACTAATTGAAATTGAGATTAGTTCGCGGAAGCAGCTTCAGCTTCCATGTTGATGACCTGCTTGCCATCATAGTAGCCGCAGTGCTTGCAGACACGGTGGGCAAGCTTCATCTGCTGGCAGCGCGGGCACTTGACGATACCGGGCGCAGACAGCTTCCAGTTCGCACGGCGCATACGGCCGCGAGACTTAGAGATTTTTCCCTTCGGACAAGCCATTGTTTACACCTCCTCATCCTCGTTCAGCAAAGATGCTAATGCCGAAAAAGGATTTCTGTGAGTCAGATCCTTCTGGCACGAACACTCATTTATGTTCAGGTTGGCGCCGCACTGGCAGCACAGTCCCTTGCAGTCCTCCTTGCAGAAGACGCGGGAGGGAAGTTCCAGCAGAAGCGATGTGCGCACCGCTTCATCCAGCTCAAGCACATGACCCGAATACATGTATTGATCGTCGTCCGCTTCGCGCTCCTGGCCTTTATCGCGGACAAAGGCTTCCTCCACCTCGGCAGCAACGGCAGTTTCCGTCGGCGCAAGGCAGCGAGCGCAGTTGGACTCAATCACCGCACGGGCATTGCCGCGCACGATGACGGTCTCATCGGCGAGTATATACGTGCCGGAAAAGGAGACCGGGCCGACATACGAGATCGTATCGCCGTTCCAATGATCCTCGCCCCAGGAGTCAGTCAGTTCGAAAGGAACGTCAACGCCCTTTCTCTGAATGCCTTTGGTGATATCCAGCTTCATCATGTCACCTCAAAATTGACCGTCCCCTATTATACGCACTTTGCAAGGGGTTGTCAAGCGTAAATATTACAGCTTGGAAACAATTTCCAGCGTATCACGCGCGATCGGCAGCTCCTCGTTGGTCGGGATGCGCAGGACCTTGACGGTGGAATCGTCGGTGGAGATGATGCCGCAGCAGCCGCGGACATTCTTCGCCGGATCGATCTTGATGCCCATCCACGCAAAGCCCTCGATGACCTTCTCGATGGCGTCGCAGTCGTTCTCGCCGATGCCGGCGGTGAAGACGATGGCGTCCGCGCCCTGCACAGCGGCCATGTAGGAGCCGATGTACTTCTGCAGGCGGTAGGTCCAGATATCCACAGCGGTCTGGGCCTGCTCGTCGCCGGCGGCGGCAGCAGCCTTGACGTCGCGCATGTCGGAGGAGACGGAGAGGCCAGCGTAGCCGGACTTCTTGTTCAGGGTGTTGAGCATCTGGTGGATGTCCATGCCGGTGTTGTCCATGATGTACTCGAGGACGGCCGGATCCAGATCGCCGGAGCGGGTGCCCATGACGATGCCCTCAAGCGGCGTGAGGCCCATGGAGGTATCGACGACCTTGCCGCCGACAATCGCGCTCAGGGAAGAGCCGTTGCCCAGGTGGCAGATGATGAACTTGCAGTCTTCCGGATTCTTGCCCAGGAACTTCGGGGTCTCGCCCGCGATGAAGCGGTGGGAGGTACCGTGGAAGCCGTAGCGGCGAACCTTCAGGTTCTTATAGTACTCATACGGAATCGCGTAGAGGAAGGCCTTCGGCGGCATGGTCTGATGGAACGCGGTGTCAAAGACAGCGACGTTCGGCTTGCCCGGCATAACCGCCTGGCAGGCCTTGATGCCGGCGATGTTCGGCGGCTGATGCAGCGGTCCGAGGG
>JAFYOR010000103.1 GCA_017547805.1 Clostridia bacterium | reverse complement strand
GATGACCGCCTTGGACATGATGAACGGAGCGTTGAGGTCGACATCGATGACCTGACGGAACTCCGCGGCGCTCATTTCGCACATCGGGATGCGCTTGATGATGCCGGCATTGTTGACGAGGATATCGACGACGCCGACTTCCTCTTCAATCTGCTTGATCATGGCGTTCACGCCGTCTTCGTCGCAGACATTGCAGACGTAGCCGTGCGCCTTGATGCCTTCGGCCTCGTAGGCAGCAAGACCCTTGTCGACAAACTCCTGCTTGAGATCGTTGAAGCAGATGGTGGCGCCGGCAGCAGCCAGCGCCTTGGCGATGGCAAAGCCGATGCCGTAGGACGCGCCGGTAACGAGAGCGACCTTGCCGTCCAGGCGGAAGTTGTTCATGAAATCGTTCATTTGAATTACCTCCCAGATTTGCATATAGAATCAATCATATTGATTTTACAGGGAAAACGACGGAATGGGCATTGTAAAAATGCGCAAGAGGGATTGCAAATCGAACAAGTTATTTCTTTTCCTGCTCATTTGTGAGCACGCTCTTTTCCGTGAGCGTCATTGTGAAGCCGTCGGCGAGGAAAGCCTGCTCGGCAGGGGTGTCCAGAATCTCGCCGTGGTGGGAGACGTCGCGCTTGTCCTGATTGGGGGAGCAGCCGAAGTGCTTTTTATACGCGCGGTAGAAGGTCGTATAATCGCCAAAGCCCGCAGCGGAGCCCGCCTGCTGGGCGGAAACGCCGTTGAGCAGCAGCTGCTGGGCGTAGGCGATGCGCTTTCTGATGATATAGTCGATGACGGTGGTGCCGGTCATGCGCCTGAACGTCTGGTTGAGCTGGCTCTTGGAGACGAAGAAGCGCGCGGAGAGCGTATCCAGCGTGATCGGCTCTGTGAAGTGATCGTTGATGTAATCCAGCAGGTTGCTCTTGAGCGGATTGGCCGCGTTGTTTGCTTGATTTGTCTTGGCGGGAAGTTTGAGCAGGATGCGGGCAATCAGCGCCTGAAGGAAGATGGGGATCAGCGGCTTATGCAGCGTTTCCGTGCTCAGCGAGAGGTCGTCAAACTGCTTGAGCATCTCCAGAATCCCGGAATCCTTCATGCCGCGCATGCAGCAGGAGCTGTCGGACTTGGCGGGCAGCTTGCTCAGCAGCAGCGCGCGGTGCTCGTGGGAGAGGATCGACGGATCAAAGTGCACCGTATAGCGGTCATAGGGCTTATCGGTGAGAACGTGGATGCCGTGGAACACGTTGGGCGGAATGAGCAGCAGTGTGTGCGGCTCGAGCTTATATTCCGTGCCGCCGATGGAAAAAACCGCATCGCCTTCCAGCATATACAGGATCTCATAGGTGGTATGGGAATGGATGAGGCAGCTGCCGGAGCGGATCTGCGTGATGTTATGAGCAATGTTGTACTTGTCCGATTCAAAACTGATATGCAAGGCAGCGCCTCCTTTCTGCATTCTTATGGAACATATTCCGACTCAAATGAGCGTTATTCTTAGTATTTTTCTTCGATTGACCACAGTATACACCAAGTTTTTTTATTGTGAAACACACCCAATGCTAGGATGGCGATTTTTGCAATAGATTTAAGTGGATTTGCAATGGTGAATTTTGCACCAATTCTTATAATGAATATTGTGGAGAAGAGATGGGGCAATTTGTGCTTTCTGAGAATTCTCTGCTAGGATGTTGAATTCAAACGGCGGTTTTTTGCCGCAGTTTGCAATAATTTTGAGGAGGAATATCCCCATGAAAAAGCTTCTGACCCTGGCGCTGGTGCTTTGCATGGCGCTGACCGCGGTTTCCGGCCTTGCCGTTGAGCTGCTGTCCGCCGGCGACACCTATCCGCTCAACTCCGACAAGACCGTCACCTGGTACGTCCAGGAGAACATGGGTCCGCACGAGAAGTTCATCAACTGGACCGAGTCCCCGTTCCACACCGGTCTGAACAAGAACCTCGGCGTGAACGTCGATTGGAAGTTCCCGACCACCGGCACCACCCCGGCCGTCTTCACCAACACCCTGATGGCCGATCCGGACACCCTCCCGAACATCATGACCGGCTACTTCATGGATCAGGCCAACCTGCTGCTTGAAGACGAGGTCATCTGGGATCTGACTCCCTACATTCAGGAGTACGCCCCGGCCTACTACGCTTTCCTGCAGACCAACCCGGCCTACGACAAGGCCCTGAAGACTGACGATGGCAAGTACTACGCCTTCGGCTTCTTCCGTGAGGATGGCGGCTGGAACGACACCTACCTCGGACCGGTCGTCCGCAAGGACTGGCTCGACGAGTGCGGCCTCGCCATCCCGACCACCATTTCTGAGTTCGAGAACGTCATCCGCGTCTTCAACCAGAAGTACGGCGCGAAGTTCTCCTTCGCCATGAGCCGCTTCCAGTACAACGGTCTGGCCGGCGCGTTCGGCGCTTACGGCACCACCAATGCTGGCTGGTCCTGGTTCGTTAAGGACGGCAAGGTTGGCCTCGGTCAGGTTCAGCCGGAATTCCGCAACTACCTCTCTTGGCTGAACATGCTGTGGGATGAGGGCCTGATGGATCAGGACGTCATCACTCTGGACGACACCTCCATCAAGGGCAAGATCCACAACGATCAGGTTGGTATCTCTGTGACCTCCATGGGTCAGATGAACAACTGGAACAACGAGCGTATGGCCAAGGGTGAAGAGGCTGTTTGGGTCGGCATCCCGTATCCGAAGGCTGACGACGGCTCCCTGTCTTCCGTCATGGGCGGCTTCGGCATCGGTTCCTACACCGGCGTCATCACCAAGACCGCTGACGAAGAGACCATGAAGCTCTGCCTGCAGATGCTCGACTACGCTTACACCCAGGAAGGCTTCCTCTACTTCAACTACGGCACCGAAGGCGTGTCCTGGACCATGGGCGAGAACGGCATCCCGCAGTTCACCGAGCTGGTCACCGCTGACACCGACACCGAGCCGATGCGTAAGTACAACGCCATGACCTACGGCGGCACCGGCATCCAGGCCACCAACCTGCTGTACCTCAAGAACGCTGCTCCGGCGATCGAAGCCAACAACACCTGGTTCTACAACTTCGAGGACGAGGCGCAGAACCTCGCCGTCACCGGCGGCTGGCGTTGGCCGGTCGGCGTCACCTTCACCGTTGATGAGATGGACCTGATCAACATCTACGGCGGCTCCATCGGCACCTACGTCACCGAGAGCTTCCAGGCTTTCCTGACCGGCACCATGGATATCGATGACGACGCGACCTGGAACAAGTACCTGAAGGATGCGGAGACCTACAACCTCTCCAAGATCCTCAAGATCCGTCAGGATTGCTACGATCGTTACCTGGCTCGCTAATCGCCGCGATTATCTGATTCTTCAGATTGTTTGAAGCGCAATGAGAACGGCGGAGCAAGGGCGTAACAGCCTCTTCTCCGCCGTTCTTTTTCCGAATCTAAAGAAAAGTAAGGAGGCTGTCCGTATATGACTGTCAATCCGGTTAAGCCTACCCCGGTTTATAAGGAAGAGCCGTTCCTCAAGCGTTTGGTGCTGGACTTTCAGAAGCACAAGTATAAGTACCTTCTGATCCTGCCGATCATCATTTACCTCATTCTCTTCTGCTATAAGCCGATGTACGGCCTCGTCATCGCTTTTAAGAACTATCGTCCGACCCGCGGCATCTGGAACAGCAAGTGGGTTGGTTTCATGTGGTTTGAGACGTTCTTCAACGATCCGTATTTCTGGCGTCTGCTGCGCAACACCTTCTCCATCTCCGGCCTGAGCATTCTCTTCGGCTTCCCGGCTCCGATCCTGCTGGCGCTGCTGCTCAACGAAGTCCATAACGACAAGTTCAAGCGCACCGTTCAGACGATCACCTACATGCCGTACTTCATTTCTCTGGTCGTTACCTGCTCCCTGCTCAAGATCTATACCATGGAAAACGGCCTGTTCCCGGCCATCATGGAATTCTTCGGCGGCACAAGGCAGAACCTGCTGGCCAGCCCGAAGTACTTCTATCCGATTTACATCCTGTCCGATATCTGGCAGGGCATCGGCTGGAACTCCATCATTTACCTTGCTGCGCTCTCCGGCATCGACCAGGAGCAGTATGAAGCGGCGAAGATCGACGGCGCCAACCGCCTGCAGCAGGTGCTTCACATCACCCTGCCGGGCCTGATGCCCACCATTACGATCCTCTTCATCCTGCGCATGGGTAACATCCTCAACGTCGGCTACGAGAAGATCCTTCTTCTGTATAACCCGTCCACCTACGAGGTTGCGGACGTTCTGTCCACCTATACCTACCGCACGGGTCTTGAGAATCAGCAGTACTCTCTGTCCACCGCTGTCGGCCTGTTCAACACGATGGTCAACGTCTGCTTCCTGCTGATTACCAACTACATCAGTAAGAAGACGACCGAGTCCGGTCTGTTCTGATGGAGGGGAAAGAGTATGAGCAAGAAACAGAAAGTTATCATCCATAACGGTATGGAGATCAAGAAGTCCACGGGCGATAAGATCTTCGACGTCATCAACGCGCTCGTGCTGATCGCCCTGTGCTTTGTGACGCTGTATCCGATGTGGTACGTGCTGTGCGCGTCCTTCACCGAGAACAGCTATCTCGTTGCCAATCAGGGCGTCCTGTTCTGGCCGCACGGCTTCACCACCGGTTCCTACAAGATGGCCTTTGAGCATCCGCTGATCCTCTCCGGCTATAAGAATATCCTGATCGTTCTGGGCGTCAGCCTGCCGCTGAACATCTTCATGACCCTCTTCTGCGGTTACTTCCTCGCCTGCAAGGGCATGATGTGGAAGAAGCCGATCATGTTCATGATCATGTTCACCATGTTCTTCGGCGGCGGCATGATCCCGGCGTATTTGAATATCCGCGACCTGGGCCTGTACAACTCGCTCTGGGCGCTGATCCTGCCGGGCATGATCTCCGTGTACAACTCCATCATCTGCCGCACGGCGATTGAGAGCGTTCCGGAGTCCCTGAAGGAGTCTGCTTACATCGACGGCGCGAACGATCTGATCATCGTCTTCAAGATCATCCTGCCGCTGATCATGCCGACCATCGCCGTTCTGCTTCTGTACTACGGCGTCGGCCACTGGAATGCCTGGTTCAACGCGTCCATTTACCTGCAGGATAACGAGCTGCTCCCGATCCAGAACATCATGCGCTCCATCCTGATCGCCAACTCCAACATCCTCAACGCTTCTGCTGCTGAGAACGACCAGGTCAACGAGTTCGCCGAGTCCATCAAGTACGCGACGATCATCCTGACCACCGTGCCGGTTCTGTGCATCTATCCGTACCTGCAGAAGTACTTCGTCAAGGGCGTTATGGTTGGCGCGGTCAAGGGCTAAATTTTCACACACTTAGAGGTAATAAGCGATGTATAATTACGCTTTTGACGCCGACACGAAGCGCTGGATTGACGAGGTGGCTGCAAAGCTGCCCGCCAAGATGCGCTATGCCGTGGAAAAGGCGCAGGAGACTGACTTCATTCCGTATTCCACCCAGAATGACGAGTGGAAGCCGGTGGAAATCAGCTGGTGGACCAACGGATTCTACCCGGCGCTCTGCTGGCAGATGTATCTGGCGACCAAGGATTCGTTCTTCCGCGATGAGGCCGTGCGCACGGAAGTAATGCTCGACGAGGTCTTCAAGGACTATCGCGTGCTCAGCCACGACAACGGCTTCATGTGGCTCATCAGCTCCGGCGTGCACTTTGCCCTCGAGCACAACAAGGACAGCTTTGACCGCACGCTCTTTGCGGCGAAGATGCTGGCCTGCCGCTACAACCCGACCGGCTTCATCCGCGCCTGGCAGGGCCGCGGCCGCGAGGGCTGGGCGATCGTGGACTGCCTGATGAACCTGCCGATGCTCTACTGGGCGTCCGACGTCACCGGCGATCCGCGCTATAAGCTCATGGCGATGAAGCATGCTGATACGGCGATGACGGCGTTCATCCGTCCGGACGGCTCTTCCAACCATATCGTCATCTTCGATCCGAACACGGGCGAAGTGCTGGATAACCCGGCTGGTCAGGGCTATGCCTCCGGTTCCTGCTGGAGCCGCGGCCTTTCCTGGGCGGTGTACGGCTATACCCTGAGCTACATGGCGACCGGTAAGCAGGAATATCTGGACGTGGCGAAGAAGACGGCGAATCACTTCATCGTCAACCTTGGCGACGATCCGGTTCCGCTGTGCGACTTCCGCCAGCCGGCCGAGCCGAAGATTTACGACACCTGTGCCGGCGCGGTGGTCTCCTGCGGTCTGCTGGAGCTCGCCCGCATCCTGCCGGAGAACGAGCGCGATCCGTATGTCAAGGCTGCGCTGCGTATCCTCAAGGGCATTGAGTCCCGCTTCGTCCGCTGGGACAACGGCACACCGGCGCTGCTGACGCACTGCACCGCCGCCTGGCACGATCTGCCGACGCGTCATATGACCATGATCTATGCGGATTACTTCTTCATCGAAGCGATCTATAAGCTCAAGGGAGAAGAGCGTCTGTTCTGGCTGCCGCATTTTTTCGACGAGGCGAGGGGCAGTAACCTGTATAATCTGCTCTAAGCCTTCTCAATAAACAGCCGGACGCTCGTCCGGCTGTTTTTGCTTTGAATGTATCTCCGCTTACAGGAGTATGGAGGGAAACGTATGTTTACCGAATATCTGGATACGCATGATCTGAGCACGCTTCTGGGCGCGCCCGGGACGTATCGGCCCTTTCCGCCGCGAAAGGACCGTGCTGCATGGGAAGGCCTGAGCGAGGCGAAGCGCAGCGAGCTGATAGAATGGGGCAATGAAGCACTCGAGGGCTATCCGATGCTGACGGCGACGCAGTTCATGGCGTATCAGCGCACGGGCGAAAGACCGGTGTTTGAAAAGCCGTATTTTGACCGCCGTAAACTGCTCATGGGCGCAACCTTCGCGGAATGCGTGCTCAATGACGACACCTATCTGGATGCGATCATCGATGGCCTTTGGGCCATCTGTGAAGAGAGCACCTGGGTTGTCAGCGCCCATAACGATGGACAGCATGAGCAAAAGCATCCGTCCACGCAGCATTGTCTGCCGGATGTGAAGAACCCGTATGTGGATCTCTTCGCCGCGCAGACCGCGTCCACGCTGGCCTTTGTGCTCTATTTCATGGAGGATAAGCTGGACGCCGTTACGCCGCGCATTGCGCAGCGCGTGCGCGATGAAATCAATGCGCGGGTCCTGACGCCCTTTGAGCAGCATGATGATTTCTGGTGGATGGGCATGATCCGCAAGGACATGAATAACTGGAATCCGTGGATCCTTTCCAATATGATCTACACGATTCTGCTCCTTGAGCAGAATCCGCGCCGCCGCTGTGACCTGCTTGCGCGCTCCATGCGCATGCTCGACAGTTATCTGGCCGTGATGCCCAAGGATGGCGGCTGTGACGAGGGCGCCGGTTATTTCAATGTCGCCGGCGCGTCGCTGCTTGACTGTCTGGAAGCGATCTGCGATGCGACGGATGGAAAGGTGAGCTTCTATCACGAGGAGCATATCCGCAATATCGGCACCTATCCGCTTAAGTCGCATATCGCCGGTCCGTACTATCTGAATTTCGCGGACTGCGACTGCAAGCCCACGATCAACGATATGCCCATCGTTCGCTATGGCTTGCGCACGGAAAATCCGGCGCTTGCCGCGCTGGGCGCCTCCATTCATGAACTGAACGGCGGCATCATCCGCGTGCAGGATACGCCGCAGATGAACAGGCGTCTGTACGGTATTTTTGACCGGATTCCGGAACTGGATGCGCTGGTAGAGCCGGCGTTCATGCAGATGCCGAATCTTCAGGTATTCGCCTGGCGCAAGGGCAGCATCTATGCGGCGATCAAGGGCGGCTGCAATGGAGAAAGCCACAACCACAATGATGTCGGCACGTTCATCGTGTATGTTGACGGGCAGCCGCAGGTGGTGGACATGGGCAATATGCTCTATACCGCCAAGACCTTCGGTCCCGAGCGCTATACGCTGCCAAACACCCGCTCCGGAAACCATAACCTTCCGCTCATCGGCGACGTCGAGCAGCAGGAAGGCGTTCAGTACCGCGCCGAAGTCATTTGCGCGGACGAAGAGGGCGCAGAGCTTGAACTGGCCGGAGCGTATCCGAAGGAGGCGTGCGCCAAATCCATCCGCCGCACGTTCATGCCCAAGGAAACGGGCGCTGTGCTGCATGACGTGATCACATTGAGCGAAGCGAACGAGGTGACGTGGGTATTCCTCCTGCGCGAGAAGCCCGAGGGCGGCGAGGGCGAGATTCGCTTTGGCTCACTGACGCTGAAGTATGATCCGCAGCTTTCTCAAAGCGTGACGGAAATGCCGACCACGGACGTTCGCCTTGAAAAGAACTTCCCGGGCAGCCTGTGGCGTCTGGCGCTCAAGGCAAAGAAGAACGATTCTTTTGATCAGCATTTTGTGATTACAAGGAGCTGAGAGCATGGGGAACTGCGTGAAGGATAATCCGTTAAGGACGCGGGATGACGTTGAGCGCGCAGCAGTCCAACTGATTGAACCGCTTCTGCCTCTTCTCAGCAGAGGAAAGGCAAGGCTGCATCTGGGGGATACGGGCGCTGCATACAGCGACGATATTGCCGAAATGGAAGCGTTTGCCAGACCGCTGTGGTCGATCGTTCCGATGCTCGCGGGCGGCTGCGAGCGGGTAAAGCCGCTTTGGCAAGCCTGGCGTGAAGGAATTGAAAACGGCACAGATCCCGGGCATCCGGAGTACTGGGGCGAGATTGGCAGCTTTGATCAGCGTCAGGTTGAGATGGCTGTATTTGGCTATGGCATGGCGGTTGCACCGCAGGAATTCTTCTTCTCTCTGTCGCAAAAGGCGCAAAAGAATCTCTATAACTGGCTCAATCAGATCAACAGTACCGAGCTGTATCATAATAACTGGACGTATTTCCGCGTGCTGGTCAACATTGGCTTCATGCTCTGCGGTCTCCCGCATAACGAGGAGAGATTGAAGCGCGACTTTGAAACGCTTGAAACGCACTATGAGGACGACGGATGGTATTACGATCTGCCGGGACAGCTGGATTACTATACGCCGTGGGCATTCCATTATTACGGGCTCATTTATGCGACGGTGATGAAGGCGCGTGATCCTGAAAAGAGCGCGCTGCTGCTTGAACGTGCGAAGCTGATTGCGCCGGATATCGCCTGCTGGTTTGACGACAGCGGCGAGGCGCTGCCCTTTGGCAGAAGCCTGACCTATCGCTTCGCGCAGAGCGCATTTTTTTCCACGCTTGCGCTTGCGCAGGGCAGCAGCGAAACGCTTGACTATGGTCAAATGAAGCGGCTGCTGCTTGGCAACATGCGCAAATGGTTTTCAAAGCCTGTTTTCACCCGCGACGGCGTGCTGACGATCGGCTATGGCTATCCCAACCTGCTGATGGCCGAAGGCTACAACGCGCCGGGGTCTCCGTATTGGGCGCTGAAGGCATTTGCCTGCCTGGCGCTGAAGGCGGAGCATCCGTTCTGGAACGAGCAGGAGAAGGCGTACGATGTTCCCGCGCTCTGTGTGCAGAGGCACATGCGCATGCTGGTGGCCAGAAGTCCTCAGAACGATCATGTGATTGCCTATCCTGCGGGCAACTGCTGTGAGGCGCATGCGCACTGCGATGCGAAGTATGAGAAATTCGCATACTCCACCGTCTTTGGATTCTCTGTGCCCAAAACGCAGAAAAACCTTGCGGGCGGTGCGTTTGACAGCGCGCTTGCGCTCAGCGAGGATGGCGTCTATTGGCACACGCGTTATCAGGCGAAGGAATACAGCATCGGGCAGGATCGGATTGTTTCTGTCTGGAAGCCGTTTGCCGGCGTTGATGTACGCACGACAATTGTGCCGGAAGGCAGCTGGCACCTGCGCATTCATGAGATTGAAACCAACCGCTGGCTGCAGGCTGCCGACGGCGGATTTGCGATTGCGCGGGATGGACAATGTGACGCGCAGATCAGCTGTGACGACCGGCAGGCGCTTGTTTGCGCGCCTTGGGGCGTCAGCGGCATGAAGGCTGTTGAGGGCTATGAAAAGGGCGAAGTGATCAGGCCGGAACCCAATACCAACCTGATGGCTTCAAGAACGCTCCTGCCTGTCCTTCGCGCGCAGCTGCCGCCGGGCAAACACAGGCTCTGCTGTATGGTATATGGTTCGCCGTCTGGCGATGCTGCGGAGTTTGAGAACGTTCCGCAGAAGATAGATGACGTACTGGATGAAAGGGGAAAAAGAGATGACCAGGATTGAAGTGAAGCGCGGCGGAGAGATTCTTGCCAGTGCCTCGGGCGAGAAGGAAGCTCAGCTGCTGTTCAAGTCGGCATATCAGCTGGGCGATGAGATTCGCTTTGTCACCGATTATGACTATGCGATTGTTCAGGTGGATCAGGCTGTGAAGCCTGCCCGCGTGTATCTGCCGACGCATGAGTTCACGTATCGTCTGCCGCTTGAAGGAATCAACCCGGCCGTGTATGCGCCCGGCTCCTTTGAGGGCGACATGCATCTGTGTTCCATTAAGCCGGATCACGACAACAGCTATCGCAATCTCGCCCGCAATCCTGCCGATCAGCGCGGCGACGTGACCTGCTATCCGCATGCGACCGCGAATGTGGAAACCCGTGACGAGAGCTGGTTCTGCGCACGCAATACCATTGACGGCGAGCACATTGCGGATGGTCATGGCCCGTGGCCGTATGGCAGCTGGGGCATTGGCGCGCGCACCGATGCGGAGCTGACGCTCGACTTTGGCCGTGAGGTGGAAGTGGATAAGATGGTGCTGTATCTGCGCGCCGATTTCCCGCATGATGCCTATTGGATTCACGGCACGGTGCTCCTTGACGACGGCGCGGAAATCAGCTTCCCGCTGGAAGGCATTGACGGTCCGCAGGAGATCGATCTTGGCGGCAAGCATCGCATCCGCAGCCTGAAGCTTTACAAGCTGATCAAGTGTGATAACCCGTCCGCATTCCCGGCACTTCGTCAGATCGAAGTGTACGGCGTGCATCTGTAATCAGCGAGCAATGACAGGAGGAAATTCCTATGAAAATCATCCGCACAAAGAATTACGCTGACATGTCCCGCAAGGCGGCAGCGATCATCGCCGCACAGGTCATCCACAAGCCGGACTGCGTGCTCGGGCTTGCGACCGGCGGCACCCCGGTGGGCACGTACAAGAATCTG
>JAFYOR010000102.1 GCA_017547805.1 Clostridia bacterium | reverse complement strand
GGCCACTCCGACCGCCGAGCCCACGGCCACTCCGACCGCCGAGCCCACGGTCACTCCGACCGCCGAGCCCACGGTCACCCCGACCGCCGAGCCCACGGCCACCCCGACTGATCCTGTCATCCCGGACGACGTTATCGTTCATATCACCAAGAAGATTGAGGGCGTCGAGGTGAAGGATTTGCCGGACGGCACTGTGTTCACCTTCGAAATCTACGACAGCCTCAACGGCGGTATGTCGGGCAAGGTGAACTTTAGCAAGAACGATCTGCTGAATGGCAATAAGACCAAGCCAGTCAGAGTGCCGGGAGCGTTCGGGATCATCGAGAAGGGCTTTGAAAGCGTCGACGGCTATGATGTGACGGTTGATGTGGAGCTCAAGGGCGTCAAGCCGGGCAATAAGGCGCCGGATGACGGAAAGGATGGCATTTTCGTCGGTAGCTTTGAGATCGACACTGTGCCGTTTGAGCCGGGTGGAAGCGTAAACCCGCAGACCAGAACCATGCCGGAGCTGGAAATCATCATCACCAACACGTTTACGCTGATTGATCCCAGTCAGAAGATTCCTTCTGACATCAACATGCCGAAGACCGGTGACGAGAGCGACATTCTGCTCTGGATGGGCCTTGCGCTGACCAGCATGACGGGGCTTGCGTTGGTTTCCCGAAAAAAGCGTGAAGCATAATCAGATTGGATACCATGTGAATCCTATATGCCTTCCTGCATGTGCGGGAAGGCGCTTTTCTTTTCCTCTCTGCCCAAAAACGGTACTTTCGTGTAGTGTTCGTTTCTGTCGTGTACTGTTAAAATTATGAATGGGATTTTTTGCCCATTTGCGATGATAAAAGAGGTGATTGCGTGAGAAAAAAGCGCTTTGCTGCAAAACTTGCAGTCTGTTTGCTGGTTCTGCTGCTTGCTGCATCCTGTGCGCTTGCAGAGTTGTCGCGCGGCAGCCGGGGCGAGGACGTGCAGCAGCTTCAGTCGATGCTCATTGACCTTGGCTTCCTGAACGACAAAGCCGACGGCATCTTCGGCAAGAACACGCAGGCGGCGGTCAAAGCCATTCAGCGCTACTGGTGCGTGGAGGAGACCGGCGTTGCCGACGAGGGCGTGATCAACGATCTGGAAATCCTTTGGGCATTGGCCATGGGTCTGGAGCGCGAATCCGGTGCGCCGATAGACGGCGAGGGTTATCCGCCTTCCTGCGGTTGGATACAGGAGGGAGACGAGGTGTACGCACAATTCTGCTATCGGCATATTGAGCAATATCCTATTGTGCTTCAGCTTGCTTACAAAAATCCGCCCCGCAAGCTGGAAAACTTGCTGATGGAGAACGCCTGTGCGTTCTGGCTCGATTCGATTCGCACCATGTATGCACATTGGGCGGACGGGCTCGGCGGCGCTGATGCAAGTGTTGCCTCGCAGCAGTACGAAATCTTCCGTGCTGCGCTGGAGGAGAATACGGCGCTGTGGAACAAGGCGGCCGCATCGGGAAGCAATGAAGCGCTGCTCAGCCGGATGGAGTGGCTGGAAAGCATCGGCGTAGACCTTTGTTTTGATTTGTACGGCGCTGAGCCGAACAGATAAATTGTGTAATCAATAAATGGAAATATGGAGGAAAAAACAATGAAGAAGATTCTGACTGCAATCGTTACCCTTACCCTGCTGGCGACGCTGGCTGTCGGCGCGTATGCCGAGGATGTGACCGGTGATTGGTATGCCGAAGTGTACGGCATGGTGATGAAGATGACCGTGAATGCTGACAACACCTATGTGCTGGAAGCTGGCGGCGATTCTGCCCCGGGCACATGGGAACTGGACGGCACGAACCTGATCGTGGACAAGGGCACCGAAACCGAGAGCGTATTCACCTACGACGCTGCTGCACAGGTGCTGGATATGGCGGGCGAAATGACCTTCACCCGCACGGCCATGGAGGCATGGGCTCCGGCTGCGGTGCGCACGGAGGCTGCGCTGGCTGATTTTGAAGGCATCTGGACGGCGATGAACGTCGATTGCTTCGGCGCGCTGCTGCCGGTGGACGCGGCAGGCGTGTACATGGATGCGCTTATCACTGGAAACAACGTCTCTGTGACCATTAACTTCATCGAGGCGGAAACCTTCGAAGGCGAGGCTGTTCTGGATAATGGTACGCTGACCATGACTGTTCCGGCGAAGGATGAATACAGCAGCGCTTCTGTCTTTACCATGAACGCCCTTGAGGATGGCATGATCGCCATCACCACGGAGCTGTTCTCCGCGCCGGCGACCTTCTACCTTGAACAGCCGATGATCCTTGACTAAAGCGGGATAACCGGCTGGCTGTCTGCAGGGGGTGAGGGCGATGCGCAAACAAATCCTGCTCTGCATTTTGCTTGGCCTGGCTGCTGTGGTTTTGTGGGGCTGCCGGGCAAAGCGGCTTCCGGAAGGCGTGAGCGTTGAAACGCTGCGCTATGAAACATGGTTCATGATGGCGGGCTCAGAAACGTCTCTCTCAATTTCCAGAGAGGACGATGGCTTTACGGTTGTCCGCACCGTGGGTTGGGAAGAGCCTTCCCGCAGAGCACATGGAAGCGCCCAAATGGGCAAAAACATTGCGGATATTCTGCGTGAACATGACGTGCTTTCGTGGGATGGATTCTCCGGACACGATCCGTTGATCGACGACGGGGAAAGCTTCACACTCACCATCGCCTTTGATGATGGCACGACCATCAGTGCCCGCGGTACAAATCGCCGTCCCAAGGGTATGGGACAGGCGATGCGGGAAATCGAGAATCTGTTTGATCAGCTCCTGTGGGAGCCTGAACAATAAAGCGTAGGGGGATACGAACATGAAAAAGACTTTGACTCTGATCCTGAGCATGCTGCTTGTGCTGGCGCTGTGTGTGAGCGCCGGGGCAGATGAACTTCCGTGGACGATTAAAGCGTCTACCGGCCTGATCAAGCTGGCCAGCGGCACGAACGTTGCCGGCATGGTGACAATCCCGGCGGAGGTGGAAGGTACAAGCGTAGTGGGCCTTGATTACATGGCCTTTAAGTCCACCTTTGACGTGACCGAGATGATCTTCCCGGATACGATTCGATTCTTTGAGAGCAATACGCTGGACAATTCGCCCTATCTGGCCTCTCTTACGCTGCCGCGTGACCTGCTGATCATCAAGGATGGAAGCCTCAGCGGCATGCCGATTGAGAGCCTGGTGATCCCGCCGTCCGTATCGGTGATCGACGGTGCGATCTTCAATCTCAGCAACATCAAGAGCATCACCTTTGAGGGCGTGTGCCCCATCTTCCCGGTGGACTCTTACTACACCACCTTCGCTGATCTGGCTGCCGAGTGCGTGATCTATGTTCCGGACGACCAGATTGATGCGTACAAGGCGGCTTTTGCGGAGCGCGAGGACGTGCTTGCCCGCATCCAGCCCAGCGGCAAGAATGCGGTTCAGATCGATTGGACTGCGCCTGAAAGCGACTTTGATTTCGACGCTTCCACCGGCACCATTACCGCTTACAATGGTACGGCCGGTCGTATTGAGATCCCCGCGACCATCGGCGGCACGCCGGTCAAGGCCATTGGCAAGCAGGCCTTCCTGCAGCGCTATAGCCTGTGCTACGTGACCATTCCTGAGGGCGTGGAGACGATTGAAAAGCAGGCGTTCCATGGCTGCAGCCTGATGACCTATGTGTCTCTGCCCACGACGCTGAAAACCATCGGCGACAGCGCGTTCAACACCAATAAGCTGGCTGCTGTTGGCTGGGCAGAGGGCCTTGAAAGCATCGGCAGCAAGGCGTTCTACAATTGCGACCTTGAGTTTGTGACCCTGCCGACGACGCTGAAAACCATCGCTGCGTCTGGCTTTGAGCGTGCCGGCATGGTTGAAGTGACCTTTGGTCCGAGTGTGGAGTCGGTTGGTGAGAAGGGTTTCTCTGGTAACCGACTGACCAAGATCGTCTACACCGGCATGGAGATGCCTGAATTCGGCGCAGATGCATTCAAGGACAACAAGTATGATGCGACCCTGACGCTGGCGGACGGCTGCCCGAAGGAGCTCTATGAGGGCTTTGTGACCTACATGGCGGACGCCTTTGCCAAGTGTGTCGTGAGCGAGCCTACGGCGATGGAAATGCCCTTCCCGGCGCTCGACGTGATGGCGGGCATGCCGTTCTTCGGCAGCTGGCATGCTGTAGCCGGCAAGGACGTCATGGGTGACTTCACCGATGCGTATCCCAGTGTGAATGCGACTCTAAACCCGGACGGCACCGCTGTTGTCATTCTGGATGGCGTGGAGATGCCCTCTGGCTGGTATGTGGAGGCGGGCAGTGCCTTCCTGGCTGCCGCCGAAAACGGAAAGCCCGACGCGGCAGCAACTTATGCCATGGCCAATATCGACGAGAATGGCCGTCTGGTGATCGATTTCTTCTATGCCGCTGCCATCTGCGAGCAGGAGGGCAAGCTCTATACTGCCCCCGCCGTTCCGGAAAAGCCGTGGCCGGAGTTTAACCTCGACAACGCGAAGTACTTCATCGGCGCATGGCAGACGGCGGACGGCGCGATGACCCTGACCCTGAATGACGACGGCACGGCGACCTCCGCAGAAATGGGCGAAGAACCCTACGCGCTGCAGTGGTACGCGGATTACGGCACCGCTTATGTCGGCCCGGCGATGAGCGAACTGGCGAAGATCACCTTCGACGGCAATGGCAACATCAAGATGAGCATGGGCGGCGATGAGATTATCCTCGTGCCGTATGTTGAAAAGAAGCTCATCGAAGGCGCTGATGAACTGCTGGGCGACTGGTACGACGATATCGGCACGAAGCTTACGCTGACCAACGAAGGCGCGCTGACTCTCACTTACGACGATGGCTATGCGCGCGAAATGACTTGGAATGTGGTCGACGGTCAGGCGATGGTCACCAGCGATATCTGGGAGAGCTGCCCGATCACCTTTGACGGCATCATCCTGACCATTACCAACGGTGAGGGTATCTTCCAGCTCTTCAGCCGGGACGGCGACCTTTCCGCTTACTACGGCAGCGACGCAGGCTATGAACTGCCTGAAGCGATGCCCATCGGTTCCGAGGGCGAGCCGTACTTCGGCGCGTGGACTGCGGACATGGGCGGCATGCAAATGACGCTGACCCTGAACCCGGATGGAACCTGCGGTATGGAAATGTTCGGCGAGGTTGACCCGGGCGTCTGGATGGTGATTGACGGCAAGGCGAATGTCATGGGCGACGAGCTCTATATCAATGGCGAAGGCCAGCTGGTCATGGAATCTCAGGGCATGGTCTTCGTCCGTGGCGAAGGCAGCGCTGATGGCGAGGAAATGAGCGAGGATGAAATGCTGCTGGCGCTCCTTGAAGCGCTGGCCGCGATGGAAGAGGGCGAATCCGGCGTGCCGGAGCACCTGCAGGGTTACCTCGGCGAATGGCACATGGTCTATATGAACTTCGGCGGCATGAGCGGCCATCCCAAGACGGTGCTCGGCCTTGACTCCAAGTTCACCGTGAACGAGGACGGCACCGCTTCCGTCGGGTTCCCGATCGACAAGAACGGCAATTGGTACGAGGAGGACGGCAATGTCTACTTCGGCGAAGAAGGCATGCCGCTGACCCTGCTCTCCGACGGCTGCCTGCAGTATGGCAGCCAGCTGGGCGGCTACTTCGTTTTCAGCAAGGATCCGAATGCGACTTGGGAGCCGACCGCCGGTCAGGCGATGACCCTTGCCCCGGGCGTCTCCAATCTCCCGGGTGCAACGGCTCAGGCGCAGAGCGCTGGCTTTACCACCATGGAAGAGCGACTGGAGAAGAAGTTTGTCGCCAAGACCTACACCTCCTTCGGCCAGACGATGGATGCCTCCATGCTCGGCGCGGAGTATGCGGTTACCTTCCATGCCAACGGCCTTGCGGACTTCACCCTTTCGGGCATGACGGTGCCCAGCCTCCCGTGGGGCCTGCAGAAGGTTGCCGTCGGACTCACCTCCGTGGATGCGTTTGCCATCAACTACTACGGCTCCATGTTCAACGCCGTGCTGACCGACGCCGGCTTTGACATGGACTATTACGGCACGATGACGCTGCATTTTGTGCTGGCTGAGTAATGAAATGCAATCATAGCCTGCCGGAGCATTCCGGCAGGCGAATTCTTTTGAAACAATCGCCGCAAAGGCGAAAAGAAACATAGAGGAGAATGAGGGTATGAAACGGTTTTTAGGTTTTGTGCTGCTTGTTATGCTGGCGGCGCTGCCGGTATGTGCGCTTGCCGGGTGCCAGTGTGTGCAGCCGAATGAATATCAGATCGGCTTTGACGAAGCCACGTGTACGGAACCGGGATATTTTGTTCTGAAGTGCGCCGATTGCGGTGGCACATGGAGAGAAAAGGCAAAAGATAAGCTTGGTCATGCTGCAGCGCAGATTGGTTTTGATGAGGCTACGTGTACTGAGCCGGGTTATTATGTTCTGGAGTGTACGAGGTGCCATAAGGAATGGAAAGAAAAGGCGAAGGATAAGCTGGGACACGATTATCAGTATGCTCAAACCAGCAATGCAACGTGTGAAAAAGATGGCAAGGAATGGTATGACTGCACCCGCTGCGGCGATTCTCAGTACCAGACCATCCCCAAGCTGGGCCATGATTACAAGGTGACGAGTACTGTCGATGCGACCTGCGAAAAAGACGGAAAGAAAGTCTATACCTGTTCAAGACTGGGCTGCGGTTCGCAAAAGAGCGAGACCATTCCTGCTATCGGTAATCACAACTTTGTGCAGGTAGGCGTACTGGCACCCACCTGTGCGGAGAAGGGCGCGTATTATCTGGAGTGCAGCAACTGTGGCGAACAGAAGACCGAAGTACGCCCGGCGACCGGCGAGCACAAGTGGGAACACACGCATACCAACCGCGACGATGTAGAATGCGTGGCGGGCGGCACGGCGTATTACATCTGTTCGGTCTGCGGCGATCAGAAGAATGAAGGCGTCCCGGCTACGGGGCATAAGTGGGAAGCGGTTTCCGCGCTTGGCGCGACCTGCGATTCTCCCAAGACGGTAACCTATCAGTGCAGCACGTGCAATGAAAAGAAGACGGAAAAGGAAGGTTCTCCTGCGGATCATAACTGGCAGCAGACGTATTCCGAGCCGGCTACCTGCGCCGCTGACGGCTACAAATCATATAAGTGCGCCTCCTGTTCTAAGGAAAAGATAGAAACGATTCCTGCTACCGGCAAATGTACATATGGGGAGTGGATCGTGGCGGTCAATGCTTCCTGCGACAAGGATGGCCTGAAGGTTGCAGCGTGTACGCAGTGCGGCGATAAGAAGGAGCAGAAAATCCCTGCTACTGGTCACAAGTGGAAGGATGATCAGGTTACCAAGCAGCCGACCTGCACGGAAAAGGGCGAAGCGTCTTCTGTGTGCACGGTCTGCGGCAAGACCGACGGCAGTCGTGCCCTTGACGCGCTGGGCCATAGCTATGGCAGCGCTGTTGTAACCAAGGCGGCGACCTGCACTGCGGCGGGCGAATCCCAGCAGACCTGTAAGACCTGCGGCGATGTGAAGAAGACGACCATCAAGGCGACCGGCCATAACTACGATGCAGCCAAGGTGACCAAGGCGGCGACCTGCACCACGGCGGGCGAATCCCAGGAAACCTGTAAGACCTGCGGCGACGTAAAGAAGACCACCATCAAGGCGATCGGCCATAGCTTCGGCGAGTGGACGGTGACCAAGGAAGCGACCGAGACGGCCGAGGGCACGCAGGAGCACACCTGCAAGACCTGCGGTCAGAAGGAAACGCAGTCCATCCCCAAGAAGGTGAAGCCGACGGCAACGCCCAAGCCGACGAAGACCCCGAAGCCGACCGCGACGCCCAAGCCCACCAAGACCCCGAAGCCCACCGCGACTCCGGCGTTTTACAGCATGATGGAGGATGGACAGATCACGATCATTTCCACCTCCGGCAAGGTCAACCTGCGTACCGGCCCCGGCAAGGACAACGGCACCGCCGGTCAGGTGGCGAAGAAGAACACCAACCTTGGCAATCTCATCGAGGCGGAAGTGGACAGCACCGGCAATGTCTGGTATAAGGTGCGCTATAAGAATAAGAACGTCTGGATCACGTCTGACTATGCCCGCGCGGTGATCGGCGATATGTCCTACTCGGATAACCGCCATG
Organism: Clostridia bacterium; assembly: GCA_017547805.1. Lineage (GTDB taxonomy): Bacteria > Bacillota > Clostridia > Christensenellales > Aristaeellaceae > Ventricola. The sequence goes on along the minus strand of JAFYOR010000102.1, from coordinate 36,976 downwards.
TCGGCGTGGACAGCGAGGATCTCAGCGACATCTGCTTCTCTTTCATTTCCGAGGCGGCGGATCACTACGGCCTTGAAATGGAAATGAGCGGCGAAGCTTCCGATGATGCGGTGACCATCGGTGGCGCGAGCGACTTTGTCGAGTATATCGAGCTGACCGGCGAGGGTTATGCGCTCTATGGCATCGGGGTGGGCGATAAGCTCAAGACCGTCGAAAACTCCATGAAGAAGAACGGCCTGTACTGCGCCTCCAAGTCTGGCGGCACGTATATCTATAAGCGCCCGATTCAGCTGTATTCCATGTGCGTCAATGACGAGGGCTTCGATTCCTATATCGAAGTTGTGTTCGATGACAGCAAGTGTGTCGAGTCCATCAGCTGGAACGCCTATACCGAGTAAAACTTGAATGGCTGGCGCATGGCAATTGTCGTGCGCCAGCGACATTTCCGATAGCCATCATATTGAAGCGAAAGAAGGATTGAATATGAGTACCATTGCGTATCAGTGTCCCAGCTGCGGCGCGCCGCTTGCGTATGATGCAAAGAGCGGCAAGTTGGAATGCAAGGCCTGCGGAAACAGCTATGAGCTGGACGCGCTGGATACGATGAACGAATCCAGTGAAAAGAACGGCATCCAGTTTGATATGCCCACCGGAACATTCAACGCTGGCGAGGCGGCGCAGATGCAGACCTATATCTGCCAGGGCTGCGGTGCGGAACTGATGACCGAGGAAACCACGACCGCCACGGAGTGCCCGTATTGCGGCAGCCCGACGATCCTGCCCGAGCGCATCGACGGCGGCGTGAAGCCCGAGAAGGTGGTTCCTTTCACGGTGACCAAGGAACAGGCGCAGCAGCAGTTTGAAGGCTATTTCAAGGGCAAGCCGCTGCTGCCCAATGTCTTCCTCAATACCCGCAACCGCATCGCCGAGATGCGCAAGCTGTATGTGCCGTACTGGCTGTTTGACTGCACGGCCGGCGGCAGCGTCGCCTACGACGCGCAGAAGACGCGCAAGTATACGGAAGGCGATTGGGAAGTGACCGAGACGGAGCACTACCATGTTGTACGTTCCGGTATGATGGGCTTTGAAAACCTCCCGGTGGATGGCAGCGAAAAGCTGGATAACAAGATTACCGAATCCCTGGAGCCCTATGACCTGAGCGCTGCCGTGCCGTTTACCCCGGCGGTGCTGGCCGGCGCTCTGGCGGACCATGCGGACGTGGAGAGCGCCGCATGTGAGGAGCGCGCCCGCCAGCGCGTGGAAAACAGCCTGGAGCAGGCGCTGCGCGAGACGGTCAAGGGCTACGCTACGGTCACGCCGCGCCATAAGCATTTCCATACTGAGGACGGCAAGGCCACGCCGGTGCTCATGCCCGTCTGGCTGATCACCACCGAAAAGGAAGGCGCGACCTATACCTTCGCCATCAACGGCCAGACCGGCAAGCTCACCTGCGACGTCCCGGCGGATACGAAGAAGAGCTGGCTCTACGGCGGCGGCACGTTTGCGCTGGTGTTTGCGCTTGCCTGTGCGGCGTTCTATTTCTTTGGCAGCCTGCAGAGCGGCACATTTGCTGGCGCGGCGGTGATCGCGCTGATTGCGGCATTCATCGTCTACGGCGGTCTTGTCAGCCAGCTCAAGCAGGCGGGCATCGTGCATGGCGCGGGCAATTACATCGTCAAGAATTCCTTTGAACTCTTCACCAGCAGGGATATCTACCTGCACACCACCACGACGCGCAGGAAGATCGAGAAGAAACAGGAGAGCAAGTGATGAAAAACAGGATTTGTTTGCTGCTGTGTGCTCTGCTGCTGTGTCTGCCCTGCCTGTGCATGGCGGAGGAGACCTCTCCGATTTGCGCCGCTATCCTTGTGTCCGACAGCATGGGCGGCGATTGGGCGCTGCTGGAGGAACGCAGGCATCTGGATGCGGTGATTACTGGTCTTGACGATGCGTGGCGGGGAATCGCTTTAAGCGTTCCGGATGAGCGCGTCGTGGATATCCGGGGAGGAAAAGAGCTGTATCTGATTCTTCCGCTGGATGCTGAGGCGAGCGTCTCAATTGTGTATATGGGCGAAGATGAAGAAAGCCTCATATATTACAGCGAAACAGGAGAACCGTTTCTGCTGCGCTGCAATGCGGTGACTTCTCCGTGGGAAGAAGATCCGTACCTGTCGGATTTTGAAGAGGCTGCGGAGCCTTTTGATTGCCGGGTTTGCGTTGAGGACAGCGTGGGCAACGTGATGCAGTGGAATCCGTACATCCATTTCTATATGGGCGAAATGAATACGCAGGCGCAGGGCGGATGGGTGATTGATTTTACGGATTATTGATGAACGATACAGGAGGATAACCACATGGGACTGATTGCTGCTGCGGTTAATGCGGTGACGGGTACGATTGAAAGCCAGTTTAAAGAGTATTTCTACTGCGATGCGATGCCGGAGAGTGTTCTGGCGACCAAGGCGATGAAGAGAACCAAGAGCGTTCTTGGCTTTAAAGTGACTGATGAGAATGTCATTTCTCAGGGTTCTGTTGTCGCTGTTGCCGACGGACAGTGCATGATGATCGTCGATCAGGGCAAGATCATCGATTTCTGCGCCGAGCCGGGCGAGTATATTTTCGATGCTAACGGTCAGCCGACGATTCTCTACGGCGAGTTTGGCGTGGGCAAGCTCAAGGAACTGCTCAAGGAAGCGTTTGATCGCTTCTCCTTTGGCGGTCAGCTGGGCAAGGATCAGCGCGTATACTATTTCAACACCAAGGAAATCATCGGCAATAAGTATGGCACGCCGGGCGCTGTGCCTTTCCGCGTGGTGGATAACAATATCGGACTGGATATCGATGTGTCCATCCGCTGCTTTGGCGAGTACAGCTATCGCATCACCAACCCGATTCTGTTCTATACGAATGTCTGCGGCAATGTCGAGGGCGATTACACTCGCGATAAGATCGACAGCCAGCTCAAGAGCGAACTGCTGACCGCGCTGCAGCCTGCCTTTGCCAAGATCTCCGAGATGGGCATCCGCTACAGCGCACTGCCTGGCCACACGATGGAACTGTCCGAGGCACTCAACGAAGTTCTGTCCAGCAAGTGGGCGAATCTGCGCGGCGTGGAGGTCGTCTCCTTCGGCGTGAATTCTGTCAAGGCGTCCGAAGAGGACGAGGCCATGATCAAGGAGCTGCAGCGCAATGCGGTCTTCCGCAATGCGAACATGGCGGCGGCGCATATGGTTGGTTCTCAGGCGCAGGCCATGCAGGATGCAGCAAAGAATACGGCTGGTGCATTTACCGGCTTTATGGGCATGAACATGGCGCAGGGCGGCAATGGCGTCAATGCCGCACAGCTGTTCCAGATGGGTCAGCAGCAGATGGCTCAGCAGCCTGCTCAGCCGGCCGCCAATGGCTGGAAGTGCGCGTGCGGCGCGACGGCAACCGGCAAGTTCTGTCCGGAGTGTGGCAGCAAGAAGCCTGAACCTCAGGCTGGCTGGAAGTGTGCCTGCGGCGCGACAGCGACTGGCAAGTTCTGCCCGGAATGCGGTGCGAAGAAACCGGCAGAAGATGGATGGACTTGTGCATGTGGTGCAGTGAACAAGGGCAAATTCTGCGCGGAGTGCGGCGCGAAGAAGCCTGCGGGTGCGCCGGTGTATCAGTGTGATAAGTGTGGTTGGAAGCCTGCTGATCCCACAAAGATGCCGAAGTTCTGTCCGGAATGCGGCGATGTTTTTGACGAAAACGATATTCAGTGATTGATAGAAAAGACTGGTGAAAAGGTGAACGATCAGAAAAATACACTGTGGGTGAATTGCCCAATCTGTAATGGCAGAACCCGTATCAAGGTATATGAAGATACGGTACTTCTGAATTTCCGTTGCATTGTCCTAAATGCAAAAGAGAAACCGTTATTAGTATAGTAAAACTGAAAAAGGTCGTAAGCACAGAGCCAGACGTATAAACGCAGAGCCTGCTTCCTAAGAAAAAAACTCAGGGAGCAGGCTCTTTGTTTTGGTTTTTACTAATTGGAATGGATTCTGTTGAGCGGAGTACGGAGATGACTGTTTTGCAGATAGGAACCAACGAGGCGATTTCGTCGTTACTGTATTGAGCAAGAATGCTGTTCAGCTCGGATCGGCTGTCAGAATCTTGAAAGAGTTCCGAGTAGTATATGGAAGTGGGATTAATATCAAGGGCACGAATCAAAGGATAAAGAACCTCCAATTTGGGATTTCCTTTATAGTTCTCGATACCGTTGACGAGAGAAGTGGTGAATGAGATTTTCGCGCGGTTTCCAGATGGGCATTCCTGTTATACATTGTTGCTCTTTGGATACCGGGCAGGAACGCGAATTGGTGAATCATTTGCTTTTCTTTGGGATGATGTCGATTTTGAGAATGGGCAAATTGATGTCAATAAACAAGTGCAATGGTACAAGGAGCGGCAGCAGTGGCGGTTTGTTCCTCCCAAGTATGATTCCTATCGCAAAATCGACATGGACAGGGACACGATGGCTTACCTGAAGCGGGAGAGGCAACTTCAGTTCCGGATGGGCTTTGGTGATGCGTACATTCATCTGTATAGCGACTCGGACGGATATATCGGTACGAGTGGTAATGGTGAGGAAATACAGATGGTTACGGTTAGGAGCGATGGGTCATATATTCAACCGCGTGTCATGCAGCATTGTTCGCGTGTGGTTCATAAGGAACTTGGGTATCCGGCATTTGATTTCCATACACTCAGGCACACCCATGCAACGGAACTTGAAGAAGCCGGCGTTTCCAGTAAAGAGATTCAGCGGCGCTTGGGGCATAAGAGCGAGATGACAACGCGGCGGGTATATGTACATGAGCGATGAGATGCGAAAGCAGTCCGTAGAGATTCTGAATTCCATGTATCAGGAGGATGACCACAAGATTGGCACCTGAATATGCTGACCACGTATTGACCACGGAGGGCCGGAGTTCTCGAGGACGGGGAAGAGTACAATATGCGAAAAAACCATGTATTGCGATGAAATGCTGTGAAGCGATATGTTTTGAGATACGAAATGTGGGACTGACCGTCAGTGGCAACAACCCGATGGTCGGCATGACCGTCGCCGTTGCCGTTGCGGTTTCCCAAGTGCTGGCGAAGTAAGCAATAGCTGGAATAACTGGCTGTTGCCGACAGAGTTTAAGGTTCGATTCTTCGATCTTGCCTTAAATAATTAGAAAAAAGAGTAGACACATCATTTTCAGGATTTCTGCGATGATGTGTCTACTTTTTATGTATATGAAATTGCGCAGAAAACATCGGCTGCGTACGCGGAAAAATACGCGAAGGCGGCGCTGCATGAAGCTGCGGTTAGGGTGTTCAGGCCTAATAGCTATTTACAGCATCCTGCTGACTTGGTATAATGAATATGTTAGATAGATTGCGCTATGCTGCGCAGAGGGATATTCAAGAAGCTTACACGAAAGAAGGGAATGCTATGGCTACGGTAACATATCAATGCCCGTGCTGCGGCGCGCCGCTCGCTTATGGCGCGCAGAGCGGAAAACTGGAATGTGCTTCCTGCGGCAACAGCTATGAGCTGGATGCGCTGGAAGCGATGAGCGAATCGCAGGAGGCGGGAAGCATTCATTTTGATATGCCCACCGAAACCTTCGATGCGGGTGAAACGGCGCAGATGCAGGCCTATATCTGTCAGGGCTGCGGCGCGGAGCTGATGACCGAGGAAACGACAACGGCAACGGAATGCCCGTACTGCGGCAGCCCGACGATCCTGCCTGAGCGGATTGAAGGCGGCGTCAAGCCGGAGAAGGTGATTCCTTTCACCGTGACCAAGGAACAGGCGCAGAAGCTCTTTGAGGATTATTTCAAGGGCAAGAAGCTGATGCCCAATGTTTTTCTGAATACCCGCAACCGCATCGCCGAGATGCGCAAGCTCTACGTGCCGTATTGGCTGTTTGACTGCACAGCGGGCGGCAGCGCCGTCTATGATGCGCAGAAAAAGTATACCCGCCGCGAAGGCGAATGGGAGGTAACGTATACCGAGCACTACCTCGTTCGCCGCGCCGGTATGATGGGCTTTGAAGGCATCCCGGTGGATGGCAGCGTGAAGCTGGACAATAAGATCACCGAGTCTCTGGAACCCTATGACATGAGCGCTGCGGTGCCGTTTGCTCCGGCTGTGCTGGCCGGCGCAATGGCGGATCATGCGGATGTGGACAGCGCCGACTGTGAGGAACGCGCCCGCCAGCGCGTGGAAACCAGCATGGAGCAGGCGCTGCGCAGCACGGTTTCGGGGTATACCGCTGTTATGCCGCGCAGCAGGAGCTTCCACACGGAGGAGGGCAAGGTAACGCCCGTGCTCATGCCCGTGTGGCTGATTACCACCGAGAAAGAGGGCGTGACGTACACCTTTGCCATCAACGGCCAGACCGGCAAGCTCACGTGCGATGTGCCGGCTGATGTGAAGAAGAGCTGGCTTTGGGGCGGCGGTACATTTGCGCTGGTGTTTGCGCTGGCTTGCGCTGCCTTCGGCTTTATGGGCGCGCTTGAAGGCGGCATGGTCATGATTGCTGCGGTGCTTGCGCTGGTGGCTGCGCTCGTGGTCTACGGCGCGCTGCGCGGTCAGCTTAAACAGGCGGCGAGCGTCCATGGCGCCGGCAATTACGTGATCAGGGATTCTTTCAAGCTGTATGCGCGCCATGATCATTACCTGCATACCACGCAGACGCGCAGAAGAATTGAACAGAACAACAGGAAATAACAAAGGGTAATCAACGATATAGGAGGGCAACATAATGGGACTGATTTCTGCTGCGGTGAGCGCCGTCACGGGAACGCTGGAAAGCCAGTTTAAGGAGTTTTTCTACTGCGACGCCATGCCGGAAAATGTGCTGGCCACCAGAGCGCTGAAGAAGACGAAGGGTGTTTTCGGCGGCTGGAAGGTGGAGGATGAAAACGTCATCTCTCAGGGCTCCGTGATTGCTGTTGCCGACGGTCAGTGCATGATGATCGTCGATCAGGGCAAGGTTGTGGATTTCTGCGCGGAGCCGGGCGCATATACGTTTGATGCCAACGGCGAGCCGACGATCCTGTACGGCGAGTTTGGCATGGGCAAGATCAAGGATGTGCTCAAGGCTGCGTTTGACCGCTTTGCCTTTGGCGGCAAGGCCGGCAGGGAGCAGCGCGTGTATTACTTCAATACCAAGGAGATCCTGGGCAACAAATATGGCACGCCGAGCGCCGTGCCTTTCCGCGTGGTGGACCAGAATATCGGTCTGGATATCGATGTGTCCATCCGCTGCTTTGGCGAATACAGCTATCGCATCACCAACCCGATTCTCTTCTATGCCAATGTCTGCGGTAATGTCGAGGGCGACTATACGCGCGACAAGATCGACAGCCAGCTCAAGAGCGAGCTGCTGACTGCGCTGCAGCCTGCCTTTGCCAGAATCTCTGCAATGGGTATCCGATACAGCGCGCTGCCGGGCCATACGATGGAGCTGGCGGAGGCGCTCAATGAGGTGCTTTCCGGCAAGTGGGCGCAGCTTCGCGGCGTGGAGGTCGTTTCTTTCGGCGTCAATTCCGTCAAGGCGTCCGAGGAAGACGAGGCGATGATTAAGGAGCTGCAGCGCAATGCCGTCTTCCGCAATGCGAATATGGCGGCGGCGCATATGGTCGGCGCGCAGGCGCAGGCCATGCAGGACGCGGCGAAAAACACCGCCGGCGCGTTCACAGGCTTCATGGGCATGAACATGGTGCAGGGCGGAAGCGGCGTCAATGCGGCGCAGCTCTTCCAGATGGGCCAGCAGCAGATGCAGCAGATGCAGAGCGCGCCGCAGCCGGCGGAAAACGGCTGGAAGTGCGCCTGCGGCACGACGGTCAGCGGCAAGTTCTGCCCGGAGTGCGGCGCGAAGAAGCCGGAAGCGCAAGCCGGCTGGAAGTGCGCCTGCGGCGCGACGGTCAGCGGTAAGTTCTGCCCGGAATGCGGCGCGAAGAAGCCGGAGCAGGAGGGCTGGACCTGTGCCTGCGGCGCGGTGAACAAGGGCAAGTTCTGCCCGGAGTGCGGTGCGAAGAAGCCGGCAGATGCGCCGCTTTATCAGTGTGATAAGTGCGGCTTCAAGCCTGCCGATCCCAAGAATCCGCCGAGATTCTGCCCGGAATGCGGCGACCCCTTTGACGAGGGCGACATCCGCTGACAGGCCGGAATGCGGCGGTGAAGCCGCTGATCGACATAGCAAGCAGACCCGTTTTGTCCGGAGCATTCCGGCGGCGGGTCTGCTTTTTTGCCGGATGAGAAATGCGCAAACTTCAATCGCATCCGTCATTGAAAAAAGGAAGCAATGATGCTATATTGGATGTAGCAAAAAGCATTTCGTTCCCGGAGAATGAAGGAGGAGTTTATGAATAATCAAGCCAAAACCGTGGATGAATCCCGCGTGGAAACCGTACACCTTGTGCGTCCGAACCACCTCAACGGCGCTAACCGCCTCTTTGGCGGCATTCTGATGCAGTGGATTGACGAGGTGGCGGGTATTGTTGCCAAAAGACACTCGATGAGCAATGTGACGACGGCCTCCGTGGACAACCTGACGTTCCTGCAGGGTGCCTACCAGAACGAGATGGTCGTCATCAAGGGCAAGATGACGTGGGTTGGCTCCTCGTCCATGGAGGTTTGCGTGGACACCTATGTGGAAAATCATCTGGGTGATCGCCGCAGGATCAACAATGCGCATTTTATGATGGTTGCACTGGATGAAAATGACAAGCCTATCAAGGTTCCGCGTCTGATTCTTCAGACGGAGGATGAGCATCTGGCGTGGTCGCACGGTGAAGAGCGCAAGAGAATCCGTGACCAGCGCAGGCGGGATAAGCTCGACGGCATCTGATCGATTAATGCAGAACAAATCGCCGTCTTCGGCATGAACGGCTGATCGGAGGGAATGCGCATGAAATTCAGCAACGGATGCTGGCTTTGGCAGGAGGGCGTGGAGTGTTTTTCGCCCGCCCACGTCTACGATGCTCAGCTTGGTGAAAAGGGCGTTAAGCTGTGCTGTCCGACGTCGCGGATTGTTCATCGCGGCGACACGCTGGGCGGCGTCAACCTGACGGTGGAGATCACGGCGCCGGCGAAGGGCGTAATCCGCGTCAAGGCGAGCCATCATCTCGGCGCGCTTCGCCGCGGTCCTTCCTTTGATCTGTCGCTTGATGAAGCGGCGGCGTTTGACGCGGAGCAAACCAAGGACAGCATACTCGTGCGCAGCGGAGACCTCCGCCTTGAGATTGACAAGGACAGCGCCGAGATGACGTTTTATCACGGTGAATGCAGGCTGACCGCCAGCCGGGCCAAGGATCTGGCCTATGTCAAAACCGACTGGCGCGGCGCGGCGTATGACCGCGGTCCGGGCAATGCCTACATGCGTGCGCAGCTGGACCTTGGCGTGGGGGAGCGGATCTATGGCCTTGGCGAGCGCTTTGGCCCCTTTGTCAAGAACGGACAGAGCATCGATATCTGGAATGAGGACGGCGGAACCTCCACCCAGCAGGCGTATAAGAATATTCCATTCTATCTGTCCAGCGCGGGGTATGGCGTATTTGTCAACCATCCCGAGCGCGTGTCCTTTGAGGTTGGCTCGGAGATGGTTTCCAAGGTCGGCTTTACGGTGGAGGGAGAGAGCCTTGACTATTTCTTCATCGACGGACCGCAGATGAAGGATGTGATCATGCGCTATACGGACCTGACGGGCAAGCCGCCGCTGCCTGCGCCGTGGACGTTTGGTTTGTGGCTGTCGACATCATTCACCACGAATTACGACGAAGAGACCGTCAACAGTTTTGTGGATGGCATGCTCAGCCGGGGCATTCCGCTGTCCGTGTTCCATTTTGACTGTTTCTGGATGCGCGGGTTTTCCTGGTGTGACTTTGTCTGGGATCCTGAAATGTTCCCGGATCCCAAGGGGATGCTTGCGCGATTGAAGGCCAAGGGGTTGAAAATCTGCGCGTGGATCAACAGCTATGTCGGGCAGGAGAGCTGCCTGTTTGAAGAAGGCATGCGCAACGGTTACTTCCTTAAGCGCAGCGACGGCAGCGTGTGGCAATGGGACATGTGGCAGCCGGGACTGGCCATCGTGGATTTCACCAATCCGCAGGCACGCGCGTGGTATGCAGGGAAGCTGGAAGCGCTGGTGGACATGGGCGTGGATTGCTTCAAGACGGACTTTGGCGAGCGGATTCCCACGGACACGGTCTATTATGACGGAAGCGATCCGCAGAAGATGCACAACTTCTATACCTATCTGTACAACAAGACCGTGTATGAGGTGCTTGAAAAGAAGAAGGGGAAGAAGGACGCTGTACTCTTTGCGCGCTCGGCAACGGCTGGCGGACAGAAGTTCCCGGTGCATTGGGGCGGCGACTGCTGGAGCACGTATGAGGCCATGCAGGAAAGCCTTCGCGGCGGTCTGTCGCTGACCTGTTCCGGCTTTGGCTATTGGAGCCATGATATCGGCGGGTTTGAACGGCGGTCGACTGCCGACGTCTATAAACGCTGGTGTGCGTTCGGCCTGCTTTCCTCGCATTCTCGTCTGCATGGCTCGGATTCCTACCGCGTGCCGTGGATCTATGACGAGGAGGCGGTTGACGTGCTCCGGTTCTTCACGCAGCTCAAGGCGGAGCTGATGCCCTACCTTTACCGTGCCGCGGTGGAGACATCTGCGAGCGGCGTGCCGATGATGCGCGCGATGACGCTGGAATTCCCGCAGGACAGGAACTGCGACTATCTGTGCAGCCAGTATATGCTGGGCGACAGTCTGCTCGTCGCGCCGATTCTCAATGATCGGAGCATGGCGGAATACTATCTGCCGGAGGGCAGATGGACAAACGTACTGACCGGCGAAGAGCGCGGCGGCGGCCGGTGGTACCGCGAACACCATGGCTATATGAGCATTCCGCTCTATGCGCGCGAGGGCAGCATTGTCGCCTTTGGCGCGAGTAAGGGCGGCGCGCAATACGACTATGCGAAGAACACGCGCTACTACGTCTATGCGCTGAAGGATGGAGAAACGGCGCAGACCTGCGTGTATGACGAAAATGCCGTCTGCCGTGCGCAGCTGACCGTTACGCGCACCGCACAGGAATACAAAGTGGTCTATACGGGCCAGTCCCCCTGTTCGGTCGTCTTTTACGGCGGGGAAGCGGCTGCTGAGCTTGAATTGAGCGGCGCAGGCAGCGCGTCTGTCGAGGTCAAGGGATGAATGGAGGAACGCGCATGAAAATGAATCGCGCAGCCCTGAATGACAGGGAAGCTTGGGCAAGGGTGAACGTGAAGCTGCCTGCGTATGACGTGCAGACGATGGCAGAGGAAACGAAGAAGCATCCCATCTGGGTGCATTTTGGCGCGGGCAACATCTTCCGCGGCTTTGTTGCCGCCTTGCAGCAGAAGCTGCTCAATGAAGGACTTGAAACCCGCGGCATCATCGCGGCGGATACGTTTGACTATGAGATTATCTCAAAAATCTATGATCCGTTTGACTGCCTGACGATGAACGTGACGCTCAACCCCGATGCGACGACCAGCCGCGAGATCATTGCCTCCGTCGCGGAAGGCCTGCGCGCGGATGCGGGCGATGCCGGGCAGATGGCGCGTCTTAAGGAGATTTTTGAAAGCCCCTCCCTGCAGATGGTCTCCTTCACCATCACGGAGAAGGGCTATGCGCTGCGCAGCATGACCGGAGACCTTTTGCCGATTGTCGCGGCAGACATGGCGCAAGGCCCGGACGCCGCGCGCCACGCGATGAGCATCGTGGCGGCGCTGATGCTCAGGCGTTTTGCGGCGGGCGCGTATCCTGTTGCGCTGGTTTCCATGGATAACTGCAGCCACAACGGTGAAAAGCTGAAAGCATCCGTGCTTGAAATCGCGAAAGCCTGGAAGGCCAACGGGTTTGCCGACGAGGCGTTTATCGCCTATCTGCAGGATGAAAGCAGGGTGGCGTTTCCGTGGAGCATGATCGATAAGATCACGCCGCGTCCGGCGAAGGTCGTTGAGGATGCGCTGCTTTCAGACGACATCGAGGACATGGCGCCGATTGTTACCAGCCGCGGCACGTATATTGCGCCGTTTGTCAACGCAGAGCGTCCGCAGTATCTGGTGATCGAGGATCGCTTTCCAAACGGACGTCCTGCGCTTGAAAAGGCGGGCGTCTACCTGACCGATCGCGACACGGTGAACTGTACCGAGCGCATGAAGGTGACCACCTGCCTCAATCCCCTGCATACCGCGCTGGCGGTGTATGGCTGCCTTCTGCGCTATACGCTCATCAGCGCGCAGATGAAGGATGCGGATCTGGTGCGGCTTGTCACGCGCCTTGGCTATGACGAGGGTCTTCCGGTCGTCGTGGATCCCAAGATCCTCAGTCCGAGGGCGTTTATCGATGAGGTGGTGGGTGAGCGTTTGCCCAATGTCTTTATGCCCGATGATCCGCGCCGCATTGCAACCGATACGTCTCAGAAGGTCGGCATCCGCTTTGGTGAGACGATCAAGAGCTATGTGGCGCAGGGGCGCGACCTGAACGAATTGGTCGCCATTCCGCTGGCGATTGCAGGTTGGCTGCGCTATCTTCTGGGCGTTGGCGACGACGGCGCGCCGATTGAGATTTCTTCCGATCCGATGAAGGAAGCCCTGCAGGAAAAGCTGGCGGGCATTGAATTTGGCAAAACGGACACCTATCAGGGACAGCTGCGGGAGATTCTTTCCAATGAGGCGGTCTTTGGCAGTGATCTTGTGAAAATTGGTCTGGCGGATCGCATTGAGCAGATGTTTGTCGAGGAGATCGCGGGCGTGGGCGCTGTGCGCGCGACGCTGAAGAAGTATCTGGGCTGATTGATGGTAATTGCGGAATAAATCCAAAAGAGGAAGAATCCAAAGGATTCTTCCTCTTTGTTTGTCGACAAACCTGCATCAAGCAGCTAATGCAATCGGTCGCGGCGGGGGAAAAGTTCCCCCGTCCACCAGACTGTCAAGCGCTGAAGTATTCAATCAGCTTGCTGCCATCGCGGCGGATATCCATGTGCGCGTGAAGGGCAATGGCGAAATGCTTTTTGCGAGAGAAAGCCAGCAGTTGTCCGTACATGCCCCATTTTCCGGTCAGGTCGCTGTCCGGATTGCCGGGGGCAAGCGGATGCAGCTCATATTGCCGGTCTATCGCCATCTGCGTCCATTCGCGGCTGAGCAGGCGCTGCCCGTCGTAAACGCCGCCTTCAAGATACAGCGCGCCGAGCTTGACCATATCCTGCGCGCCAATGTACAGCCCTGTCGCGCCGATGGGATGATCGTGCGGACAGCGGCTCCACGCGGCTTCGTGAAAGCGCAGCGGGCGCAGCAGCCGGCGGTTGAGCAGCACATCCGCATGTTCTCCGGCGACGGCGGCGATGAGCCGGGAAAGAAGATAAAATGCGGCGTCGCTGTACTGGCTGTGTGTGCCGGGCACATGCGCAAGGGGACGGCTGAGGACGATGGACAGATAATCTTCGCTTGGATAGGTCGTCGGATCCTCCGTGTCGATATCCAGAAAGCCCTTGTCAAAACCGATCCTGTGCGTCAGGGCATGATCGATCAGCACGCTGTGAAAGCGCGGATCGGCATTCTGCGGAAGGGAAAGATAGCGGCTGACCGGATCCTCCGGCAGCAGTTTTCCGTCGTCATAGAGCATGCCCAGCGCCGTCATGATGAAAACCTTCGCCACGGAGTAGCTGTTGTGGCAGTTGCTGCAGGGGATAAAGCGATGGGACGCAATGCCGTCCGGGGTGTAGAGGGCAAAATCGTAGAGATTGAGCCCCATGGCGCTGAGATCGGCGATGATTTTCCTAAAATCCATGGCATGCATTCCTCCTGTCGGCAAGGGCTTTTCTGCTGAAATTGTATCATCCGCTGCACAGGCTGTCAACATTGCGCGATGTTGAGGGAATTGACGCATTCCTCTTTATTTCAGGCTGAAATAATGGTATGATGAAGCCAGAAAACCTGTGTCTTGGAGGAATGAACATGGCCCGGTATGTGATTGGCATCGACTTTGGCACGCTTTCCGGACGTGCGTCGCTGGTGGATGCGGCAGACGGAAAAACGATTGCCTCTGCCGTGTATGATTATCCGCATGGCGTGATGGACAGCGCGCTCGAGGACGGAACAAAGCTCCTGCCGGACTGGGCGCTGCAGCATCCGCAGGACTATCTTGATGTGCTTGACCATACCCTGCCGGAGATTCTTCGCATGGGCGGCGTGCGCGGCGAGGAGGTCGTGGGCATTGCGCTGGACGTAACGTCCTCCACCGCTTTGCCTGTCCGGGCGGATGGAACGCCGCTTTGCTTCCTTGATGCGTTCAGGCATCATCCGCACGCCTATGTCAAGCTCTGGAAACACCATGCGGCGCAGGACAAGGCCGACGCCATGACGCGCATTGCCATAGAGCGCGGTGAGCCGTGGCTTTCCGCATATGGCGGAAAGGTGTCCTCGGAATGGTCCTTTCCCAAGCTGTGGCAGCTGCTTGAAGAAGCACCGGAAGTCTACGAGGCGATGGATGCATGGGTGGAGGCGGCGGACTGGCTCGTCTGGCAGCTGTGCGGACGGCGGACGCAGAGCAGCTGCGCGGCCGGATATAAGTGTTTTTACCGCAAGGGCGAAGGTTATCCGGACGAAGCGTATTTCGCTGCGCTTGATGAGCGGCTGCGCCATGTCGTGCGGGAGAAGCTCAATGCGCCGGTGCTGCCGGTGTCTTCGCGTGCAGGCGGGCTGACGCAGGAAATGGCGGCGCGCTTTGGTCTTGCGCCGGGGACGGCGGTTGCTGTAGGGAATGTCGATGCGCATGTCTGCGTGCTTTCTGCCGGTATCACACAGCCGGGAAAGCTGCTGGCGATCATCGGCACGTCGACCTGCCACATGGCGCTCAGCCGGACGCGGCATGACGTGCCGGGCATCTGCGGTATCGTGGAGGATGGTATCCTGCCGGGCTGCTGGGGATATGAATCCGGGCAGAGCTGCGTGGGCGATCACTTTGCATGGTTGACGAAGAGCCTCGTGCCGCAGAAATACGCTGAGCAGGCGCAGGCGAGGGGAATGTCCGTCCACCAGTATCTGACGCTGCTGGCGGCAGAGAGCGCGCCGGGAGAGAGCGGATTGATTGCGCTTGACTGGTGGAACGGAAACCGCAGCATACTGGCGGACGGCGATCTGACGGGCCTGATGATCGGCATGACGCTGCAGACAAAGCCGGAAGAAATCTATCGCGCGCTGATTGAAGCGACGGCATACGGCATGCGCGTGGTGACGGAAAACTACGCTGCGCACGGCGTTGCGATTGACGAGGTATATGCCATGGGCGGCATCAGCCAGAAGAATGCGCTGGCGATGCAGATCTATGCCGATGTGCTGGGCATGCCGGTGCGCGTGGTCGGCTGCGAGCAGGGCGGCGCGCTGGGCAGCGCGATTTTCGCCGCTGTGGCTGCCGGCGTTTATGAGAATACAGAGGCGGCGATTGATGCAATGGCTGCGCCTGTGATGCGGGTTTATGAGCCGGACGAAGCGCATGTGCGCGTGTATGACGAGCTGTTTGCGGAATATGTGCGTCTGCACGATCTGTTTGGCAGGGGCGGCGTGGATGTGATGAAAAAGCTGAAATCCATCCGACGCAGCGCGATGAACAACAGGAGATAACGGCTGCCGTTGGGCAGGAAAGGAATACGAATATGATTCGATTTGCCGATGCTGCGCTTGAGCAGCTGATTGCCAAGGAAGGGTTTGAATGCAGCTGCGGACGCCGTCACATGGTGGATATGGATTACATTGCCATCCGCAGCGGCGCTGTACGGGAGATTCCGCAGGCGCTCTGTGCAATGGGCTGTAAAAAGCCGTTCATCATCTGCGATGAGAACACGAAGGCGGCGGCCTGGAGCCGCGTGGAGCCGGTGCTCAAAGCGGCGGAGATTGACCATGTGCTTTTTACCATGCCCATGAAGCACGTGGAGCCAAATGAGATGGCGATGGGTTCGATCATCATGGGCTTTGATCCCGACTGCGACTGCGTGATGGGCATCGGCTCGGGCGTGATCAACGACTGCAGCAAGGTGCTTGCGCAGATGACAAAGAAAAAGATGATGATCGTCGGCACGGCGCCTTCGATGGACGGTTACGCGTCCAACTGCTCTGCGATGATCCGTCAGGGCGTCAAATGCACGATTCAGAATGAAGCGGCTGCTGCCATCATCTGCGATGTGGATATCATCAAGGACGCGCCCATGCGCATGCTCCATGCTGGCCTTGGTGACATGATGGCCAAATACGTGGCGCTGTGCGAGTGGCGGATTTCCCATCTGGTGAATGGCGAGTATTACTGCGAGAATGTTGCGGGGCTGATGCGCGAAACGCTGCGTAAAATCGTCAGCCATGCGCCGGGGCTGCGCCGCCGCGATCCTGCCGCCGTGCAGGCGACGGTGGAAGGACTTGTCCTTTCGGGCATCGCGATGAGCTTTGCGGGGAACTCCCGTCCGGCGAGCGGCCTTGAGCATTATTTCAGCCATCTGTGGGAAATGATGGCGCTGGAACGCGGGCGCAGCTTTGAGCTGCACGGCATTCAAGTGGGCGTCGGCACATTAAAGACGCTCAGACTCTATGATCAGATCCGCAGGATGCGCCCCGACGGGGAGAAGGCGCTTGCTTTCCGTCGCGGTTTCAGCCAGGAAAAGTGGGAAAGCGAACTCAGGCGCATCCTTGGCAGCGCAGCGGAGACGGTGATCACGCTGGAGGAGC
Source organism: Clostridia bacterium (assembly GCA_017547805.1). GTDB lineage: Bacteria > Bacillota > Clostridia > Christensenellales > Aristaeellaceae > Ventricola. Next base: position 20,193 of record JAFYOR010000102.1, on the reverse strand, counting down.
GCGAGTTCCATAATAACGACGCACAGGCGCATGCGCAGCGCGTGGAGAAAATCTGCGCCAATTGGGATGGAATCTTGCTGGCGATTGACGAGGAACTGCCCTCGACGAAGGAAATCGAGACGCTGATGCGCGAACTGGACATGCCGATGGAGCCGGAGGATATCGGCATTGACCGGCAGGATACCGTGGACGCGTTTATGGCCTCGCGCGATACGAGAAAGAAGTACCTGACCAGCTCGATGCTCTGGGATATGGGCGTGCTGTATGAAACACAGCTGCCATAAGCGGCCTGAACATAAGCAATCAAAAAAGCCTTCGAAAGAAGGCTTTTTGATTGCTCATAGAAAACGCGCAAAAACCGTCAGATGCGTATGTAGAAGAATCAAGGGAGGCAGAATGGGTCGGATGCGTGCGCTTTTCCTGCTGTTTTTTGGGGCATTGCTGCGATTCGGCGCAGGATGCCTTGAAAAGGCAAGAAACAAATGGTATGATATACATAGCTATGCACCCCTGCCATTGGCGCGGGTCAGCAATCTATTAATCTGCATATTGCGAAAGTGAGAATACAATGGGCAAGAAATTCGGAGACAGAAAAGATGGTATGCTGATGCGCAAAATCCATCCGATGCACAGGATCATGCCGCTGATGTATCCCCATCGCTGCGACAATGAAGCGTTCATCAGCGAGTGCATCGATCTGACGAACGTACTGGCATATCTTGAAAAGAAGAATGCTGCAAATCCGGAGTATAAATACAACCTGTTTCAGGTGATGGTGACGGCGATGCTCAAGACGATCACGCTGCGCCCGAAGATGAACCGCTTCATCGCCAACCAGACGATGTACATGAGGAACGAGGTTTCGGCTGCGTTCACGGTGAAGAAAATCTTTTCCGATAATGGAGAAGAAGCGCTGTCCATCATCCATTCCAAGGGAAGCGACACCATCGATACCATCCACGATGAGATTTTCCGTCAGGTTTCCTTCTGCCGCAGCGAGGAAAAGGACGACGGCATGAAGAGCGTGGACATCGTCAACAAAACGCCGGGCCTCCTTTTTAAGCTCGTGGGCATCGTGCTGCGCTACCTTGACCGCCATGGCTGGGTGCCCTATTCTCTGATCAAGGGGGATCCATATTATTCCTCCGTCGTGCTTTCCAATCTCGGTTCCATCGGTCTGAACGCCGGCTATCATCACCTGACCAACTGGGGAACGACATCCGTTTTCTGCGCCATTGGCAGCATGAAAAAGCGTCCGTTCTATCAGGAGGACGGCACGGTGGTTATGCGCGAGAGCGTAGATCTGGGCCTGACGATTGATGAACGTCTGGCGGACGGATACTATTATTCCAAGACCATCCGCCTGCTCAAAAAACTGCTGGAAAATCCGGAACTGCTGGATCGTCCGCTTGAAGAAGAGGTTGAATACGAATGAGCATCATCACAGCGAAAACGCCGTGGAAGGCATATATGGGCAATGTGCCGATGAACATTGAATACTTTGAGGGATCCATGTTCGAGGCGCTTGAAAAGGTTGCCAAAACCTACCCGACGAATATCGCTTTTGATTTCATGGGCAGATCCACCACCTACAAAAAGCTGGTGGAAGAGGTGGAAACCTGCGCCAAGGCGCTGAAAACCATCGGCATCCGCGAAGGGGACAAGGTGACGATTGCCATGCCCAACTGCCCGCAGGCAATTTTTCTGTTCTATGCGGTGAATCTGGTGGGCGGCATCGCGAACATGATCCATCCGCTGTCGGCAGAAAAGGAAATCGAGTTTTATCTCAACGAATCCGGCAGCGTAACGGCCATCACGCTGGATCAGTTCTATCATAAATTCGAAGCCGTTCGCAAGAACACCAAGGTGGTCAACATCGTCATTGCCAGCATCCGCGATGCGCTGGCACAGCCGATCAAAGCGGGATACATGCTCACCGAGGGACGAAAGATCAAGAAGATCCCTGCCGACGCGCCCGTGATCCGCTGGCGCGAGTTCATGGCGCTCAGCCGTCACTGCTTTTATGATTACAAGGTCAGCCGCGAGTCGGATGATCCGGCGGTAATCCTGTATTCCGGCGGCACGACGGGCGCCACGAAGGGCATTGTGCTGACCAACAAGAACTTTAACGCGCTGAGCCAGCAGATCATCGCTGCCAACCCGATGTTCCGGCCGGGCGACAAGATGCTGGCGGCCATGCCCGTATTCCATGGTTTCGGCCTTGGCGTATGTATTCACTCCATGCTCACGCAGGGCGGACGCTGCATTCTCGTGCCGCGCTTCACGCCCAAGACATATGCCAAGGATCTGGTCAGGAAGCGCTGCAACTTTGTTGCCGGCGTACCGACGCTCTATGAGGCGCTGCTGCGTCTGAAGGACATGGATGGCGCGGATCTGAGCTGCCTGAAGGGCGTCTTCTCCGGCGGCGATTCGCTCTCTGTCGAGCTTAAAAAGAAACTGGATAAATTCCTGTATGACCATAAGGCTGTCGTGCAGGTGCGTGAAGGCTACGGCACGACAGAAACCGTTACCGCCTGCTGCCTGACGCCGCCGCATATGTTCAAAGAAGGCTCCATTGGCCTGCCCTTCCCGGATACGTACATCAAAATTGTTGAGCCGGGAACGGACATTGAACTGCCCTACGGCGAGGAAGGCGAGATCCTGCTGGCCGGACCGACGGTGATGAAGGAATACATGCACCATCCGGAAGAGACGGCAAAGACGCTGCGCAAGCATGACGACGGTCTGACGTGGGTTTACACCGGCGACCTCGGCATGATGGATGAACAGGGATTTGTCTATTTCAAGGGCAGAGCCAAGCGCATGATCGTAACCTCCGGCTACAACGTGTATCCGGCTCAGCTCGAAAACGTCCTTGATGCGCATGAATATGTTCAGATGAGCTGCGTCATCGGCATTCCGGATCCTTACAAGATGCAGAAGGTGAAGGCGTTTGTCAAGCTTGTGCCGGGCGTTGAAGAGAGCGAGGAGACGAAGAAGGCCATTCTTGACCATTGCAGAAAGCATGTCGCCAAGTATGCCATGCCCTGCGACGTGGAATTCCGCAGCGATATGCCCAAAACGCTCGTGGGCAAGGTGGCCTACCGCGTGCTGGAGGAAGAAGAGCTGGAGAGAATGAAGCACAGCGCATAACAGACTGCCGTCCATAAAGCGAAATATAATACAGCAGCTTTTCCGCATGGAAAAGCTGCTGTTGTTTATTTGGAATCTGTCAGATTATCTGCCGGAAAGTGTCCAGCCGTGATCGCCGTGATAAACCATCAGACGCGTCATGCCGCCGTCGATGCACAGGTTTTCGCCGGTAATGAACCCGGCCTTTTCAGACGCAAGGAACAACGCGGCATGGGCGATATCCAGCGGATTGCCCACGCGCCCTGCGGGCTGCTGCCAGGCGTCCGGACCGTCATAGACAGTGTAATCGGTATCGATCCAGCCGGGGGAGATTGAATTGACGCGTACCTTTCCTGCAAGGCTGACGGCCAGCGCGTGAGTCAGGGCATGGATTGCGCCCTTGGCTGCGGTGTAGCTTTCCGTTTGCGGCTGACTCATGCGGTCGCGGCTGGAGGAAATGTTGATGATGCTTGCACCCGGTGCAAAATGCGGGAGAAAGAGCTTGGACAGATAGAACGCGGCGGTGGCGCCGACGCTCAGCGCATAGGAGAATTCTTCGTATGTGCATTCGTCAATGCCCTTCATCAGCGGCAGCGCGTTGTTGATGAGGACATCGACATGCCCGCATTCATCGATTACCTTTGCGGCAAAGCGTTCGATATCCTCCTTCTTTGACAGATCGCCGGTGAAATACGGATTGTCGCGCAGATCAATCACACAGACCTTTGCGCCCTGCTTTTCAAATTCTTCGCAAAGGCATCTGCCGATGCCGTGCGCGCCGCCGGTGACGACGACAACCTTGCTGTCAAAATCACCCATGGTCATCCTCCTTGATTGTCATGTTGTGGGGAAAACGCGTCTGCATCTGCATGCGAAGGCCGCGCACAGGAACAGGAGCATCACGACCCATGTGACTGGTTCGGTGATGCTGGTGCCAAGATAGCCGAGCCTTGGGATGAGCAGCCGCGCGGAAAGAATCTTCATGCACAGCTCGATGCAGCTGGAAAGCACGGGCGCAAGCTTCATGCCCAGCGCCTGCATCGCCATGCGCAGGCAGAGGAGAACGCCCAAAACGGGATAAAAGGCGAAGTGGATGCGCAGCGCCATGACGGCGTTTGAGATAATCGCATCGCTTTGCGTTCCGGTTGTCAGGCGGACGATCTGCGCGCCGAGGAGAAAGATCACGACGGCGGAAAAAGCGGCCCAGCCTGCTTCAAGGAGCAGCGTCTTTTTCAGCGTGGAACGGATGCGGTCGTATTTTTGCGCACCGCGGTTTTGGCCGATGAATGTCGCGCAGGCGGTGGCGATGGACATGAACGGCGCCATGAACACCGACATCACGCGGCGCGTGGAGGTATGTGCGGCGATGATGATTTCTCCCAGCAGGTTATTGGCGCGCTGGAAGATCACCGTTCCCATATCCACCACGCAAACCATCAGCGCCATGGAAAGCCCCGTGCTCACAAGATCCGACAGCAGGTTTGCGGGAATCCGGAAATCCGTCCTGCGCGGAAGAAATGCGCCGTAGCAGCGAAACACCTGAAGGGCGCACAGCAGCGCGGAAACCGTCTGCGCGATGACTGTTGCGGCGGCTGTTCCGGCGATGCCCATATGCAGCGTGACGACGAAAAACAGGTCAAGAACGATATTGAGCACACAGGAAAGGATGAGAAAATAGAGCGGAGTTGTGCTGTTGCCCACGGCGCGCAGGATGGCGGCGCACATGTTGTAGATGACGGTCGGCGCGATGCCCAGACAGATGATGGAAATATAGGTCAGCGTCTGATCAAATATCGCGTCGGGGATGTTGAGAAAGTGCAGCAAAGGCCGCAGGAAGAAAAGCGAGGCGAATGTCAGCAGGGTGGAAGCGGCGATGTTGAGCAGCAGCATGCCGGCGATTCCCTGTCGCATGTCCTGCAGGCGCTTTGCGCCGAAACAGCGGGTGAGCACGATGCCGTAGCCGTTGTTCAGGCCGATTGCGGCGTTGAGCAGAAGATGATAGAGCGACGTGGTTGCCCCGATGGCGGCGATTGCCTGATCGCCGATGCAGTATCCGGCAACCATGGTATCCACGATGTTATAAACCTGCTGGAAAAGGTTTCCGATCAGCAGAGGAATGGAAAAGGCGAGGATCAGGCGAAGGGGATGGCCCTGCGTCATGTCCCGCGTGCGCATGTGTCCGGATGAGGATGCGGCGGCTTTATTCATGACGGCTCCTTTCCATGTTTCAAATGAATGCCTGGACGTCCTGCAGCGCGGCGGCATGCCGGAAGTCTGCCTACAGTATACGCCGGAACAAACGGATCGCCAATCGTCATTTTCGACAGATTTGGCAAGCAATTCCTCACATGGAGCAAAGAGATAGATAACAAAGGAAAACAGCGCAAAAGAGAGAGTTGTACGTTGCAGCGCAACGAGGGAAGTGCTATACTTGGCGTAGCAGGAATCGAAAATCTCTGTGTACAACAGGAGGATGGAACATGAAACGACAGGCTGCATTTGAAGCTGCAGGAAAGATGCTCAAGGGTGCGCTGCATTGCCATACGACCCGTTCGGACGGCAAGGGCGAGGTCAGTGAAGTCATTCGCCTGCATAAAGAAAACGGATATGATTTCATGGCGGTGACGGATCACCGGCTGTATAATTACGATAATTTCGGCGTCGATGGAATCACCATCCTGCCGGGCATGGAAATGGACGGCAATTTCCCGCGCGTTTACCGCGCTGTGCATTGCCATCATATTGTGTGCGTCGGCCCGCGCAAGGAAGACGGAAATGGCTACGATCAGGATCAGCGCCTTGACAGCTGGAAGCTTGAAAAGCCCGAGGATACGCAGGCGCATCTTGACGAGATTCACCGCAACGGCAACCTGACGATTTATGCCCATCCCCAGTGGAGCGGCACGCCTGCGCGCGAGTTTGAGATGCTCGAAGGCAATTTCGCCATGGAGATCTGGAACAGCGGCTGCGCAATTGAAAACAGGCTGGATATGGATGCGGCATATTGGGACGAGCTGCTGGCGCAGGGAAAAAAGATCTTTGGCGTCGCCACGGACGACGGCCACGCGATGGATCACCACTGCAAGGGCTGGGTGCGCGTGAACAGCGAAAACAGCGTGCCTGCAATTCTCAAGGCGCTTGAAAGCGGCGCTTTCTATGCATCCTGCGGTCCGGAAATCTATGATTTCTATGTGGAGGACGGGCAGGCGCACATCAAATGTTCCCCGGTGAAGGAAATCCGATTTGTCCATCTGCGCGTGCCGTATCCGCTGCATGCCGCGCCGTATGGCGAAGTGATCACCGAGGCGAGCGACGCGGTGCGCACGGGTGACTATATCCGCGCGGTGGTGGTGGATACCTTCGGCAGGCGTGCATGGACGAATCCCATTTTCCTTGAGGCAGAGGACGTCAAGTGAGCATGAAGTTTACAAGAAAGCAGACGGGCATGCTGTCCTGCTGCGTGATTGTGTATACGGTACTGTATTTTTGCCGGCTGAACATCTCTGCCGCGCTTGACGCCATCACCATGGATCTGGGGCTCTCAATAACCACGGCGGGACTTCTGCAGACAGTCTTTGCGGTGGTTTACGCCTGCGGTCAGATGGTCAACGGTATGATTGTCGACCATGTCAATCCCTTCCGATATATGGTGACGGGTCTTTGCGGCTCGGCGCTGTGCAATCTGGCGATGAGCTTTGCGCAAAGCTTTCCGGCGATGGTTGCCGTCTGGACGGTAAACGCCGTTTTCCAGTCGATGCTTTGGACACCGATTGTGCGCGTTGTGGCGTTCTATTTCAGGGGAGACAGGGAGCGCAATACAGCCAATGCCGCGTTGTCCGTGACGCTGATTGCCGGACACTTCTTTGCCTGGGCGATTTCGGGCGTTATGGCGGACCGCTTTGGCTGGCGGCTGTCCTTCCGCGTGCCGGCGTGCATCGCGCTTGTCACGGCTGCGTGCGCAGCCTGCTTTCTGCTTGCCGAGCTTCGCGATGGAAGCTGGAGCAGCGCTGCAAGGAAGGAAAAAGCGGCTGCCGGCGCATCCTCCATGGCTGTGCTTTCATCCGTGAGTTTCTTGCTGGTGCTGGCTACCTGCATTCTCTATGGCTTTATCCGCGATGGCGTCATCACGTGGACGCCAACGATTCTGGCGCGCATGGGCAGAGAAAATGCCATGTCGGCAACAGCATTCACGCTGATTCTCCCGCTGATCAACGCAGTCGGCGTGCTGATCGGCAATCATCTGCGAAGCAGGGGCGCAAATCCGCGCCTTGTCGTGGCGATGATGATGGTGGCGGCGTTTTGCTGCTGCGCGGCATTGCTGCCTGCCGGGGGGATGCTGCTGGTGGCGCTGCTGCTTGGCTGCGTCTGTGCGGCGATGTACGGCGCCAATACCATGCTGACCGGGCTGATTCCCATGGAATATGACAGCGTAGGCAAGTCGGGTATGACGGCGGGCATGATCGACGCCTTCATCTATCTGGGTTCTGCGCTTGCGGGCGTGCTGGCCGGCGGTGTGTATGAAAACGCGGGCGTTTTTGCGCTGTGCATGGTGTGGATGGCGGCGGCGTCGGCTTGTGCGGCGATGATGATTATTTCCAGCCGGATCAAAAAGTGACACAGATGATGAACTGAATAAACACAGCCCCATTCCGTTTGGAATGGGGCTGTTTGCATTGTGTTCACCTTCAGGCACATGCCGTGCGGGGAGGAAAGGCCGAATTTACTCCTCGTCTTTCTCCTTCTTGAAGAGGTATTCGTCCACCTTGTCCACGATCTTCTTGTCGATCTTGCGCTCGATGGGACAAAGCACAGCGTTGGCGACGCGATCGGTGAAGGCGAGCGCCTGACGCAGGGTAATATCCAGCGCATTTTCGTCGATATAGCCGCTCTTGAGGTTGTCATTGCGGTCGTGGATGAAGTCCGCGCCCGGCGCGCCGAAGCGGCAGAAGTTGACCGCCGGAACGCCCTTTTCGGCAAAGGGGATGCAGTCGCTGGAATAGATATCCAGCTTCGTTTTGCAGGGAATACCGATCTCGCGCATCACGGCGTCCACATAGCTGACGGCGGCATCTGTCGCCAGCACGGGGGCGACGTTGTGGCCCAGCGTTGCAGCTGCGACGTCCACATTGATCATCAGCACATGCTGGTTAAGCTCGTCCGCATGCGCAGCGACCCACGCCTTGCTGCCCAGCAGTCCCTGCTCCTCAGAACCGTACCAGTTGAACTTGAGGGTGCGGGCGGGTCTGTGCTTGGCAAAGTAGCGCAGCAGCTCCATCAGAATCACGCTGCCGGACATGTTGTCGTAGACGCCGGTGGAGAAGTACACGCTGTCATAATGCGCACCCAGAGAAATGATCTCCTCGGGATAGGTCGTGCCTTCGATGACGGCGCAGACGTTCTGGCTGGTGCCCTCGTAGCTTTCGCCTTCCAGTTCAATATGCATCTGCTTTGCGCCGCGGCGGACGATTTCCGCAGCGTCCGCGGCGCGCATGTTGAGCGCAACCGCGCTGCCGAAGGGCTCGGTCAGCGTTTCGCGGAGCTTGCGGATGAGCAGATCGCTGTTGCTCTCGTGGTCGATCGTCTCTCCCGAGAAGGTGAGGATGGCCTTCGCGCCGGCTTTGCGCAGCTTTTCATATGTTTTGCGGCGCAGCGGGCCGTTGATCATCACGATCTTATCCTTCACGCGCGCAAGGTGCGCGGGCAGAACATCCTCGGCGTAATAGAACTCGCCGTCAAGTCCGTCTTCGCCGGTGGGGAGGGCACGTTCATAGCCGGTGACGGTGTATTCCTTTTCATACGGCGCGGTGACGACGAGCCTTGCGTGATCAACATGGCCGCAGGGCGCCTTGAATTCCTCAATCTGCGCGCTGACGCCGATTGAAAGCGCCTCCTGAAGCAGACGCTGGGCTGCGCTGCGTTCTTCCGCAGAGCAGCTGACGCGTTCGTAGGCGAGCTCCTTGAGCAGGGAGAAAGCGCGGTGGGCGGATACGTTCATAAGAAAACCTCCGATCATTGCTTGCGTTTGAGTTTATTATACCACGAGCGTCAAGAGCAGCTAAAGCACATATTCTGCAAAAAAGACTTTCCAATCAAGGCGTGATACGGTATAATGAATGGAGAGAATTTCCGCACATCTCAAAGGCGGACAGGCGGCGGGTATATCGGCTGCCGTATGAAAAGTGAGGTAATGTGACATGGTTCAATTTGGACTGAAGAAATACACAGCCGTGATGATGCTGGTCATGCTTGCAGCGCTGCTGATGAGCGCATGTGCGCTGGCGGATGGCGGCGCATACAGTCTGACCATCAGCGAGGCGCAGAGCAACAATGATGCGGATTGGGCGCTGGGATTCTACGACTATATCGAGGTGCATAACGGCTCAGACGCTGCGGTGCTTCTCTCGGATTATTTCCTCACGCGTGACGAGGCAGATCCGTATGCCTGCCACCTGCCTGCCGTTGAGCTTGAGCCGGATGGCTATGCGCTGCTGATCTGCGATGTCGATCTGCGCGACCTTCGTCTGCCAAAGGAGGGCTGTGAGCTGTTCCTGTTTCACCGCGATGGAACGCTCTGCGATGACGTTGATCTGCCGGCGATGGAGAATAACGTCTGGCAAGCCGAGCACGGTCTTACCGATCAGCCTTCTCCCGGCTATCCCAATACAGCAGAAGGCGCTGCGCTCTACCGCGCATCGTATATGGCGGGGCAGACGCTTATCATCAGCGAGGTGGTCTCCTCCAACAGCAAGCTGCTGCCGCAGAGCGATCAGTACAACGATCTGATCGAATTGCAGAACATTGGCGATGAAACGATCAACCTGAGCGATTATTACCTTTCCGATAAGAAGAAGAATCCGTTCCTCTGGCAGATGCCCAGCGTGGAACTCAAACCCGGCGAGTGCTACGTCGTGCAGGCATCCGGTCGGGATCAGGCGTACGAAGCGCCCTTCAAGATCCCTGCAACCGGCGAAACGATTTACATCAACGATAAAAACGGTCAGTGCATCGAAGCGCTGTATGTGCCGCCGCTCACGCCGAACACTTCCTACGGCAGGAGCGGGGATGGAATGAGCTACTATGATCAGCCTTCCATCGGGCGCCCGAATCCGCAGGGCGCGTCAGGCATCACCGATACGCCTCAGGCAAACCTTGGCAGCGGCCCGCTCAGCGGGCCTGCCGAGGTTTTTCTTAGCGGTGAAGGCGCAATTTACTACACGCTTGACGGCAAGACGCCCAACGAAAAGAGCGCCCGATACGACGGCACGCCGATTGCTGTGACAAAGAGCACGGTGCTTCGCGTGCGCGCGCTGGCGGATGGCGAGCTCTGGTCCTCCACGGCGACATACCATTACCTCTTTGATGCGGAAAAGTATGAGCTTCCGCTGCTGTGCATCAGCGGAGAACCCAATGCCATCATGGGCTCAAACGGTATTTATACCTTGTATGAAAGCAAGAATCTGGAAGCTGCCATCAACCTGACGCTCATTGAGGAGGGCGAAACGAAGTTCAGCGTCGACTGCGGCCTCAAGATTCACGGTCAGGGCAGCCGCCAGCTGGATAAAAAGAGCTTTTCTGTACGCTTTCGTTCCAAGTACGGCACAGGCCGTCTGGAATACCCGCTGTTTGAGAATTCGACGGTGACGTTCTTTAATGCGCTGGTGCTCCGCTGCGGCTCGGAGGATGCCAACCGCGCCTTTCTTCGCGATGAATTCCTGACCTCGCTGACGGCGGAAACGATGCCCGAGGTGCTCTATCAGAATAACCGACCGGTGAATCTGTTCATAGACGGCGAATACTTCGGCGTTTATTACATTCGCGAGCGCGTGACGGATGCCTTCGCTGCGTCGCATCTGGGCGGCGATGAAGAGGACATTGATATGATCAAGGGCTGGTCGATTGGCGAACATGGCTCTCGTGACGACTGGATGGCGCTGATGCGCTACTGCCGCAAGCACGACCTTTCTGTGCAGGAGAACTTTGATTACGTGGCCAGCCAGATTTCGCTGGAAAGCTTCATGGATTACTACATTGCCCGCGCCTACACGGGCGACCGCGACTACGCCAATATCCGCCATGTGCGCTCCAACGCGGGCGACGGATTGTGGAGGATTGTCAATTTCGATCTGGACTGGGGATTCGGCACGCAGCCCGCATCCCTGACGCAGATGATTGGCAAGGTCACCGACGAATCCGCGCTCAACACGGTCATCATCAATGCACTGCTTAAAAATGCGGATTTCAAGGATCAGATGATTAAGCGCCTTGTCTGGCATTTGAACAATACATACGCGCCGGAACGCGTGCTTGCGCATCTGGAAAGCATGGTGGCGGAGGTTGAGCATGACCTCGTTTACGACTATGAAATCTGGAACGGCACGTATGAATCCTGGCAGGAGCATGTTCAGTTCCTGCGTGATTTTATCAAGAGCGAAAAAAACGATCGCGTAGCGACGATCGTCACGAGCGCGCAGCGTGCATTCAGGCTCAGCGACGAGGAGATGGAGAGCTACTTTGGCGATCTGTATCCCTGAAAAGAATTGAAACAAAAAGAAAGCGCCTTCCATACGGAAGGCGCTTTTTCTGTTTGCCGTTAAATGGATCAGAATTCCTTGTTTTCATAGCGGCGGCACCATGTGTATTTGCTGATGGCGCTGCGCTGTGCAGTAATGCCGCTGAGAACAGACTGGATGTACGTCGGCAGGAACTCGTTGAACTTGACTTCCAGGATTTCCACCGCATCATCAAATACCGGATAGGTCGGAACCTGGGGATTAAAGATGTCCTGGCTGTAAAGACCGGTACGAAGCTGCTTGTCAAAGGTGATGCGCACATCCTGCGCGGGATGGATATAGGCTTCGCGGACGTAGTCAACGATTACGGCAGGGCGGAGAAGACGGGTCTTCATCTCGCGGTAAACATCGTGGAGGAGGGGATGACGCATGCGCTGCAGTCCCTCCGGGTCGCCGGCAATCAGCTGCTCGGCAAGATCGCGCGGAATCGTCACGGACTGCTTGGAGATCAGGTCGCCGTACTTGCTCTTGCATTCCAGCTTGATGACCTTGTCGGAGAAGTTGTAAATGCGCATGCGGTACTTCTTGCGGTTGCCCACGCCTGCGATTTTCTCTTCCAGCGCGTCGTCGTTGATGGTATCGAAATACAGCGAGCGGATGTGATACTCGTTGTTTTCGTTTCCGTTGGGATCCAGCTGCATGACGGGCGTCAGGATGCTGCGAAGCACATGCAGCTCGGCTGCCGTGGTAAAGTACTTCAGCTCGTGGCGCAGCGGGATATTGCGAATGGTAGGCATAAGCGCTCCTTCAAGTGAAATTGTTCATCGTAGCTTCGGAGGGCTTTGCGCCCGAACGAAACAGTGAATCGGCCTCGTTCGCGAAAGGCTGACAAATGACAACCCTTCGTCGGAAGTGCCGCGGCGCAGCCGCTTAGTTGCCGGCTTCGGACTGGCAGGAGATCAGCGTCGCGCTGTGCACGCCCTTGGTGTCCATGAGGGAATTGACGATATCGGTGCGCTCACGCAGCTGAACTTCCACGGTCAGCTCCACGCCGCCCGGGGTCACGGTCTTGCTGCGCAGGCGCTGCACCTTGATGCGGCGCACGAAGGACATGACCTCGTTCTCCGCGTCGGCGTCATAGTGGGTGACGAGCAGGAAGGTGTTCGGGGAGCGAAGACGGAAGAAGGACATGCCCAGCATTGCCACGGAGATGCCCGCAACGACGACCAGCGCGATGTCGTAGAGCTCGGCGCCGAGGAGAATGCCCATGGTCAGGCTCCAGAACATGTAGGCGGTGTCCAGCGGATCCTTGACCGCGGTACGGAAACGGACGATGGACAGCGCGCCGACCATACCCATGGAGAGCGCGATGTTGGACTTGATACACATAACGACCGGGGTGGTGATCATGCACAGCATGACCAGCGTGGTCGCAAAGGACGGGGAATAGAGCACGCCGCGGAAAGCCTTGCGGTAAACCAGCGCGATGATCAGACCGACAACCAGACCCAGCGCAAGCGCCAGAAGCATCTTCACAGGGCTCAGGTTCGCCATCTGCTGGCTGAACCACTCGTTAACGCTCGCGTCATTGATGATGTTGTTCATGGGAAGCCTCCTAAAAAACTTGTTTTGTGATTGTGATTCATACTGAATATGCCTGCGCTTTCATAAACAGACGCGGACATATTAAGGTGCGGTGAGGAATGGGTTTTATCTGTACTCCGCGGGGATGACGGGCAGGGGACCGAAGCGCTCGATCATTTCCTTGTCAGAAAGCTTGAAGTAGGACTGAATGTCCAGCCAGACGAAGTGCGGACGGCGGTTCATAACGCGGATTGCGCGCTCGCAGCGCGTCACCCAATAGTTGTAGCCGCCTTCCGGGTTTTTCGGCTGGTCAAAGCTGACTGCTTTGGGCATTTCCGCCGCCCAGCGCTGGTTGTGGAAGAGCATTTCCGGCTTGATCTGCTGAATCATCTCCGTGAAGAGAGAAACCATGTTTTCCGTTGTCAGCACGGAATTGAACAGCTCGGCATAACGCGTGAGGAACTTTTCGCGGTACTTCGGCACCTCAACCAGCTTACGCAGGAAGAGATTCGCCTTGATCTTCTGCGTACCCGCGCCGTTTTCGTTCATGTAGTACGTGACTGCGCCGGTGGCATATTCCTTTCCGCGCTCCGTGTAGGTGGAGTTGAACAGACCCCAGTCCATGTCGTAGAGCAGGTAACGCCACTTGCCGTCGCCGGACTTGGTGTTGCGGTAGTAGCGGATATTGCCCGGGTCGGTGTTGCCAAAGAACGATTCGAAAATGTAGTAATCGAACATGTTGTCGATATCAAAGTTCGCTTCGACTTCGGCAAGCAGCGCGGGATCCTTGTTCAGGTCGCCAGCCTTGACGCGCTCATAGAGATCGACGTAATCCTTGCTGGATCCCTGAACGATCTGGGAAGAGGAAAGGCCGCTGGATTCGAGCATGTCGATGTCATCAGGATTTTCCCAGCCTTCGTGCTGGGCGGCCATGGCAACGCCTGCGCGCTCGCGCATGTTGTAATGGCCCCAGTACTTGCCGTTGATGTAAACGATGACGGGCTTCCATGCCTGATTGGCGACGGTGGAGCCGGATGCGTCGACGAGCCGGGCCTGCAGGCCATCCAGCACGCGGGTGAACTTGCCGTCCTGACCGCCGTTGCGCAGAACAAAGCTGGAATACGATGTGTACGGACGATCTTCAAACAGCGCGTAATCAAAGGAATCCTTGCCATACTGCGCGTCAGCCTTCAGATAGAGGCTCTTTTGCGGCATATCCAGAGAATACTGGCCCATGACGCGGAAGGTCATACCCTGAGAGAACTGCTGAATACCGGACTCGTCATAGTATTCCACCCAGCCGCCAAACCAGTTCTTCTGCCAGTAGGTGGCGTGCTTCCACGGCGTCGGATCGTTCTCAATGTCCACGTTGGGGCCATAGGCGAACATGCCGGTTTCCTCGTTCCACATGTTGTCCGGATCTGTCGTGATGCAGATGATGGGCATCGTGTGATAGACGGAAATCATGTATGTCTGCGAGACTACCTGAGACGGCTGAACGCCGTCGCGATAGGCACGGGCGCGGATGACAGTCGTCTTTTCAAGCTCGATGGGCTCAAAGTAAATCGTGGAGTTTTCGTCGGGATCGCTGCCGTCGGTAGTGTAGCGGACAATGGTATTGGCGGGCACATTGATGGCGACCGCATTTTCGCCTTCCAGCTGGCGGTCAAACAGGCCGCCCTTGGTGGCGAAGGTGGGCGAGTCGGCAAAGCCGGTGAAGCCAGGACCGTTGTTTGCAGCCGGCGTAGCGTCGGCATAATAGAAAAGTCCGGCCTGCCCCAGCGTTCTGCCATAGGAGATGTCGTCGTAGAGCTGGGGATAGGCGATGCGGTCGATGATGGTACCGTCCGGTTTGGAGAGGCAGACCGTTTCGCCCGATTTGGCGAGATTGAAGTTGGTGAAATAGTAAACGCCGTCTTTCGTCTTCTGTGTGGTATCGCAGTAGATGATCAGATAGCTGTTGTTTTCAAGCGTGATATCAGGAAACTGCCATTTGCGCGGTTTCTTGATGTTATCGGACAGGCCGTAACCCTTAAGGTTGACGGCCTGCCCGCTCATGTTGTAGATTTCGATGTAGTCGTATGGGTTGCGTACATTGGGGCCGACGGTACTCTTGTTGCCGGCCATGACTTCGGTGATATACAGGCCCGAGGTGTTGGCAAGGCAGAAGTTGGCATCCATGGCGATTTCACCGCTGCGGGTGTTGGGCAGGCCGGGCGTGGGCTGCCTGAACACCTTGAATGCACCGTTTCCTTCCTGATCTCTGCCCCAGGAGGTGTCGCTTTCCAGCAGGTCGTACGTGACCAGATCAAGCATACGCCCCTGAATATCGGACAGGATGACGCTTTCGCCGTTGCTGCGCAGCTTGAAGCTGGTGTGCGGCCAGCTGCCCTCGCTGCCTGCGCGATCCTTGCCGGAGGCAAAGACGACGAAGTATCCGCCCGGCTCAATCACGCAGCCCTTGGGGAAGCGCCACTTGATCAGCTTGTCGGAACTGTCGCTCAGCGCGTAGTTGGACAGGTCGATCGTCTTGCCGGAGGCGTTGTACAGCTCAATCCAGTCGGAATACTCTCCGTCGTCGTCAGCAAGCGTCGTGATGGAGGAGGCGCAAACCTCGTTGATCACGAGCGCGCCGGTTTCAAGCACGGTGGATGCGCGGAACTGTGCGTAGCCTTCCTGATCGTTTTTGTATCCGGGGGAATACTGCTGGGTGATGATGTAGCTGTCGTTGCTCAGCCATGCATAGCTCATGTCTCTGTCCATCGCGGGGACGGTCAGCTCCTGGAAGGCGACGCCGTCGCTGCCAAAGAGGTAGAGCGTTTCGCCGGAAGAGGAGAGCTTGAACTTGGCGTGCTGCGTTTTTCCGGGCGTGTTCTTGGTTTCATCAGAAGCGAAGATGATGATCTGTTCACCGGCGGCAAGCGTGATCTCCGGGAAGACGTAGGTGATCTTGTCCGGTCGGTCGGAAAGGCCGTAGCCTTCCAGCGCGATCTGCGTGTCGCCCGTGTTCGTCAGTTCAATCCAGTCGGGGAAAGCGCCGGTTTCATCCGGGAAGGCCGTCCTGTTGGAGGACATGACTTCTGTGATACGCAGCGCCTTGTTGCCGCTGGCGACCACTTCTTCGCTGACCTGCGTGCCGGAAACGTTGGCGGCAGGCGAGACGCGGCTGATCGGCATGAAGATGACGACGGTAATGATCAACGCAACCAGGATCAGCAGCATCCGCAGCGTACCCGGCTTGGGGGCAATGCGGCGAACCTGACGGCGCTTTTTTTTCTTCGGCATTCTGGATGGGTTAAGCCGATTGGAATGCATGATGTACTTCCTTTCAAGATTCGACAAAATACCTGAAACATTATAGCACAAAATGAGCGCAAATTAAAGAGATAAATCCTGTATATACAGCATTTATCGAAGAATAAGTTGGCGATTTCTGCATAGAATACAGGGCTGAAAGCGGTGATGGACGCGCGGGAACGAACGGGATTTCTCCGTAAGGGGTGAGGGGAATGCGTCTTGGTGTGGTAATGACGGGCAGCGGCGCTTTTTCGGCGGCGAATGCAGGTGTTTTGAGGCTGCTGGGCGAGCGCTCGCTGAACATTCACGCCGTGTGCGGCATGCAGGATGCGGCGTGGACAGCGGCGCTGCATGCCGTGGGATATGATGCGCAGGACATGGAAAAAGCGCTTGATCATATCGGCGCCGGAGCCTGCAGGCTGTTTCGGGCGCAGTATCCGTCGAGGGCGCTGACGTGCGGAAGAAGGGCGTGGCTGAACGATGGAAGAGTCATTGACCGTCTGCTCAGAATCCAGACAGGCGAAATGCTGCTGGGGCTGTGTCCAAGACGCGTGATCTTTCCCTGCCGGATTGCTTCAAGCGGAAAACGCGTTGTGTTCACCACGCGCGCCTATGCCTGTGCCGGCTCTTGCGATGCAACGCAGCAGGCGACAGTCAGCTTTGCTGCGCGCGCAGCCATGGGCAATCCGCCGTTTCTTGCGCCGCTTGCATGGGCGGGATCGTATCTGCTTGGCGAGGATGACGCGGCATGGGCGGCGCAGCAGCTGATGCATATGGGCGCTGACCGCGTGCTGATCTTCGATCCGCGCGCTGATGCCGGCGCACAGATGGATGCCCTTGAGCTTGCCGCAGCGCGCAGCAGATGGATGAAAGCGCCGGAAGACGGCTCGTCCGTGCGGGTTATTGGGATCGGAATGCCGCTGGGCGTACACGCGCTTGATTATAGCAAGGCGCGGGAAATCGCGCAGGCAGGATATGAAGCGGCGCGGGAACGGCTTGACGGCGCGCTGCTTGAAATGGGCATGACACAGTGCCGGATTCTGCCCTTCAGGGCGAGGGCGCAGAAGATGCTTGGCCGGCGCTGACGATGAGATCTGCGGTGGCTTTTACGCGGGAAAAGCCGATGAATGTCTCGGCGCTGAGGGTATAGCGTCCATCGGGAACGATGCTGCCCATGCTGTCGCGCCCGTCCCAGAAAAGATGCAGCGCGTTTTCATCCGCCGGGCGAGTGAGCTGTCCGGCGGAAAGCCTGCGCACGGCGGCGCCGTTTTCGTCAAGGACGGTGACGGTGATTTCAGATGGCGCGCCAATGGATGCTGTGATGGGAATTTCGCTGACGCCGGGCGATTCAAAGCGCGCGGGCGCGCTGAGAACCATGACGGGCGAATCGAGTACCGGCGCAACGGCGATGAGCCGTTCGGAGCAAAGAAGCAGACCGTTGTCACCGACGGAGAAGATCTGCAGCATCAGATAACCGCTGTCTGTTTCCGTGACCGTGGGCAGGGTGAGGGAGCGCATGTGCCGCCCGGGTGCGAGGGACGCGTTCCCGTCAAGAAACACTTTGGAATCCGTCCAGTTCCAAGCGCCGTTTTCATATTCGATCAGGCGATACTGAACCATGGTTTCGCGCGTGGCGGTAAAGGAAAAATCAAGCGTCGGATCATCGGCCCTGAGAAGAGACGCGCCGTAGGAAAAGCCGGAAAGCGGACGGGAGAGCATCGCGCCCTGCGCAGCGGGCAGGACAATGCTCTCTGCCCGGCTGGAGAGCAGCTGGCTGGAGGAAGAGGGAACGGCGGCACTCAGGTGGCGGTGCAGCTCGGCAAGGGTTACCTCCCTGTCGCCATTGAGGTCAGCCTCGATGCTGCCGTACAGGCCAAGGCCGCTGGACAGCGCGGAGGCAAAATAAGATACGGCACCGCTTTGCAGGCCTTCTGCGTCGTAATACCAGCTGGATTCGCTGGCGGAGGCGGAGGTGAGAACGTGCATGCCGGAGTCTTTGAGGAACGGGGATTCAAATGACTGCGCGGCTGCGTATGCATTGGCGGCGTCTGCGCCGCGTCCGAGCAGAGCGCCGGAAAAACAGGCGTCAAGAATCAGCAGCTTGTCGCCTTGAATGGGAGAAAGCTGACGGTAGAGTTCGGCGCTGCTCAGCGGGCTTTCCGTTTCACCGTTGCCCAGCAGCAGATAGGCTTGATTGTCATCGGCGGAGGAGAGAATGCCGTGCGTGCACAGGTAGAGGATGGAAAGATCGTCCTCATTGGCGTCTGCGAAAGAAGCGGAGATTGCATCGGCGAGCGCTTCGGGCGTACCGATTGTGCCGTCCTCAATGGACAGCCCCGCAAGCGCCGGGTCAGCGCCCAGCAGCGTGGAGGCGATCATGTGAAGATTGCCGGAGATGGCGCTGCCAAGATCCGGCTGGGTGATAAAGTCGGAGCAGGCAATCAGCAGCGCCCGCGTCTGGGCTGCGGCCGGAAGGGAAAACAGGCACAGTAAACTCAGCAGGATGATCAGGCGAATGGCTCTTTGCATGGTTTCCCCTCCTTTCATCTTTTGCAGCGTCATTTCAGTGTATTCATCATGATAGACGATGCATGGAGTCAAAAAATCTCATCCAATGCGACAATTCTGCAGGAATGATAGAGATATTGTATCGGATATTGCCGGTGAAGGCAAGGCGGCAGGGGAATATTTCCTTGAATCGTTACAAGTTCGTCGCAAATGTGAACGGATGGCTGCAATTGGCGCAAAAATGTGGTATACTGGTGACCAGATTACAGCAAAAGCAGGGTTTGTATGGACAAAAGGAAAATCGTGCAGATCATCGCCTATGATCTGATTGCTTCGTTTCTTCTGGGTGTGAGCATCGTCGTCTATGCCGTGAAGGCCAATTTCGCGCCGGGCGGCGTGTCGGGTCTCGCCGTAATTCTCAACTATCTGTTCGCCTGGCCGATTGGATTTGTAACGGTGCTCATCAATATCCCCATCGTCCTGGCGACATTCAGGAAGCTTGGAGCGGCGTTCTTTATCTGCTCGGTCAAGAGCGTGCTGATCAACGCGCTGTTCATTGATTATGTCGTCGTTCATCTGCCGGCGTATGAGGGGAGCAGACTGGTTGCGGCGATTCTTTCCGGCGTGTTTGCAGGCGTGGCGTATTCCATGCTCTTTAACATCGGTTCGTCTACCGGAGGAACGGACTTCATCATCGCGGCGATTGCAAAGGCGAACCCGAAGCTCTCCTTCGGCATGCTGGCGTTTATCATCGACAGCACGGTGATCATCGCTTCTGCATTCGTCTTCGGGGAGGTTCAGGCGGTGATTTACGGCGCGGTGTATACAGTCGTGACCAGCGTGTCGCTGGACGGCGCGACGTTTGTCATGAAAAAGCTGGGACTGCCGACAGCATAAAACAAGAAATAAAAAACGCTTCCGGTTTCATCCGGAAGCGTTTTTTCTGTGCACGATATTCTGCATCGCAGTTTCGCAGGGCCTTCTGCCCGAACGAAACGGGTTCAAGCCGCAGCGAAGCAGTGCGGCTGCGTATGTTGATGAAAAACGCTTCCGGAAGGACCGAAAGCGTTTTTTCTATGCACGATATTCTGCATCGCAGTTTCGCAGGACCTTCTGCCCGAACGAAACGGGTTCAAGCCGCAACGAAGCGGTGCGGCTGCGT
>JAFYOR010000101.1 GCA_017547805.1 Clostridia bacterium | reverse complement strand
TTTCGCTTTCGGGCTTTCCCCTCGCTTCCGCTTTCTTTCGTCCGCTTCCGCTCGGTTCTGATTACTCAGCCTTCCGTCTTTCCTTTCCCTTCTTCCCGTTTTCCCCTGTCGGCGGTTCCCACGGTGCTTTTTTCCTCTTCCGTCCGGCCTGTTTCCATGCCTTCCTTCCGATTCCGGTACTCGGCCTGCTGCATTTCCTTTCTCCGGTCGCCGGCTCGCTACACAGCAGCTACCCCAGCGCCTCAGCCTTCTCCCTTTCGGTTCCCGGCCGCTCCCCTTGGCTTTCGCTTTAGGTTCTGGTTACTTGGCTTTGGGCCTGCATCCTTTTGAGATGCATCCCGCCCGCTCCGAACTTATCGTTCCGGCGCGAACTTGTATATATTACCACACAACTTCGCGTATGTCAACTACTTTTTTGAAATTTTTTACATTTTTTTATTCGACCTGATTTCAGCACCAAACCTGCCATTCAATAGACCGTTTCCTAAACGCTTCTTCCTCAACTTCCTTGAATTGTCGCTATCGCGCACAACCTTCATCTGTTTCTGCTCGGGACGCTTTCCTCAGGTGGGCGCAGAATATCGCTCCGCAAAAAGTGTTTCATGCTCCCCCCTCTTGCACCCCTTCCCAGAGACAAACCCACGAGCAAAACAGCGCCAATCCTCTTGAAAAGACCGATGGAATATAAAAAGCGCGCAGTGCGCGCTCCCATATCCGAAACACTCCGTGACCTCTGTTTCTCCTGCTCACGCGGCCGATGTTTTTGCGTAATTTTTGATAAAACAAAAAACTCACCAACCATTTCTGATTGGTGAGTTTATGGTGGCTCAAGACGGATTCGAACCATCGACCTGCCGGGTATGAACCGGACGCTCTAGCCAGCTGAGCTATTGAGCCATGAAGTTGGTTGCGGGAGGAGGATTTGAACCTCCGACCTTCGGGTTATGAGCCCGACGAGCTGCCAGACTGCTCCATCCCGCGATATTCAGTTGCATCGTTCCTGACGACGTTGATTATTATACTACGTCCGCATACATCTGTCAATACATTTCCCGAAATTTTTTCTTCAAAAATCCATCCATATTTCCATGCGCTGACAAACGGATCTCACGGACAGAAAAACAGCGCATCGACGCTTCCAGAATCGCCACGCCGCTGGGAATGATATCCGCACGCTGAGGCATCAGCCCCACAATCTGCCTGCGCTCGCTCAGGGTCATGCGCGAAAGCTTTCGCCCCCACTGCGCAACCTCCTCAACGCGAATGGTCATCCCCTCGCACACATCGGGCAAAAACAGCGGCGTCTTCATCTGCATCGCGCCAAGCGTCGTCATCGTGCCGCCCACGCCGCACCAGGCATCGCGCGCCCCAAGCGCCAGTAACCCCGCTGCATCGCGACGGATGATCTTCATGCAGCGCTCAACCGCCTGCTCATAGTCCTGCTCGGTCTGCACCGGCGTCTGCGCATGCATGCGAACTGCGCCCATCTGCAGGCTGATTGCGCCGTCGATGCGCGCACCTTCCCCCAGCGTGAATTCCGTCGAGCCGCCGCCGATATCCACCACGCCGCACTTTCCGCCCTCGCTGGCGCCAAGGTAAGACAGGATCGCTTCTTCCTCGCCCGTGATGATCTCCACCGGCGTTCCCGCCGCTTCGCTGGCACGGGCCGTAAACTCGTCGCCGTTTTTCGCATCGCGCACCGCGCTGGTCGCAAAGACAAAAAGCCCGCATGCCCCGTCTTCACGGGCCAAACGAGCCAGTTCTCCCACAGCATTCACAGAAGCGTCCATGCTTTCCTGCGTAAGCATGCCGCCGCACAGGCCTGCAAACAGTCTGGTTCCGCGGCGTTCGCGCAGCGGCACGCAAAGCGACGTGCCATTCCACTGCGCGTTGAGCAGACGAATGGCATTGGAACCCACACCGATGCAGCCAAGACGCATACAACGCCTCCATTCCCGCACAGCCTTAGTCGCCGGTCATCCCGGTCGCCGTCTGCGCAGCCTCTAACTCCTCAATGTTCGCGATCTCGTAAATTGTCTCGCCGTACCAGCCAAAGCCATGCACGCGGCGGGCAATCGTTTCAATATATTCCGGATCATTGCAGCGCGCCAGCTCGCTTTGCGCCACATTGTATTCCGCCTGCGTCTGACTGTATTGATCCATGATCTCAAGCAGCTGTTCGTTCTGACGATCCACGCCGCTCGTCATTTTGGGAAGCCTGACGATCAGCACCATCGCCATCGCCGCAAGACCGAACGCCAGCAGCATAAACGGACGGGAACGCATCCACGCGAACACGCCTGTCTTCTTCTTTTTCATCCGTACTCTCTTCAAACCGGCGTTCCTCCAAATTGGGTATAGTATGTAAAAAATTCTTCTTCGCGCGAAAAAATCCTGCATCATTTTTCATTTTCCGTTCTTTTTTGGCAGCTTATGATCCATGCCGTCACCCGGCGCAGCGCAGCCCCCGCTGACGCCCGATACATTCCCATGCCCAGCAGCGCGCCCACAAGCACGTAAGCGCGCATCGCATCCACCTTCAGCACCAGCGCTGACGCGATGATTCCCAGCGCACAGAAAACGCCGAAGAGCAGATCCATGAGCGCCAATGCAATCTTCCCGGGAAAGAACACCTTTCTCAGCACCCACAGCGCATCATACGCCGCCGCCAGCAGCGCGCCGCACAGCATCATCGCCAGCAGCACACGCATTTGCTCCTGCGGCGTCATCCCTTTTTTCGCCGCCAGAACAGCCCGCGCCGTTCTCTTCCCGCCGTGCGATCGCTGTATTCAAGGCCGGAAATGCTGCCCGTCACTTCCAGCCGTCCGTCATCCAGATTCAGCTGCTCAATGTGAAGGTTTTCCCCCAGCAGCGCCAGCTCGCCCTGCGCCGTATCCAGCACGATTTCCTGATCGTTGAAGCAGCTGACCGCTGCCACGCCTGTCAGCCTTGCCCGCGTCCGTCCCTCCAGCGTCAGGCTATGCGGCGCAAACACCGTCTTTTCATTTTCCATCCCATCGCCTCCGAAACCATCGTATGCGCAGCCGCAGCGCGATAGACTTCTCCCGGAATTCCGTATGGAACAAAAAAAGGGACGGCGAAAGCCGTCCCCTGCTTCTTTGATGATCGTCACTTGATCGCCGCGTTGAAAAGCGCCGTCAGCTCCTCGCTGCCCGCCTCGCGCAGGGATTCAAGCCATGCGTTCCAGTTTTCATCCGTCAGTTCAATTTCGCCGGTGGCAAACCGGCCGATGCCCTCATCCGCCACACGGCCCAGCGTGAGCATGATTTCATTGGCGCGCGCACGGTCCTTTTCGCCAAGCAGATATCCCGGGGACACCTGCTCGCTCACCGCCCGCACTTCGTTCATGCTGTTGATCACGTGGCGGTCGATGTCGCTGTCTACCTTGCCAAGGAATTCATTGGGCGTCACGCCCGGCGTGGTTACGCCGGTATAGATGATCGACTCGGAACGGATATCGTCAATCGTACGCATCATGTCCACGACAAACGTCCACTTTCCATTTTCCGAGAAGCGGTATTCGTCCCCTTCCTCGCCCGCGTAAGCCAGAATCGAGCCCGCCTCGCCATAGAGCGCATCCACCCAGCGAAGCGCCTGCGCCGGATCCTCACACGCGGAAGTAACGGCAAAGGCGCCCGTCCACACCGCGCCGAATGCATCGCGCCAGCGGATGCTGCCGTCCGGTCCTGCCATCAGCAGCGGCACATAGTCGGCCGTGCGTTCGGCGACGACATGGGTATACGGCGCAACCGTCACGATCAGGCCGCTGGTCACCGTCTCATCGTCATCGCTGCCAAGGCTGGAAGCGTTGTGCACACTGGTGAACGCGCCGTCTCCGAAGAGGCCAAGGTCGTTCCACTCCTTGAGCAGCGCTACAAAATCGCGATAACCTGGCAGTTCCGGCGCAAAGACATACTCGCCCTCGCTGCCCCGCGCCATGTAATAATCGTCCGAAATGATCGAGAAGTAGGGCAGCAGCCAGCGCATTTCATACACGCCAAGCAGATCCGCGGCATCCTCATCCTCTTTCAGATTACCGTTGGGGTCACGCGTCTTGAACGCGAGAAGCACGTCGGTGAGTTCCTGCGTCGTCTCCGGCATCTTGAGCTTCAGCGCGTTCAGCCACGCCTTGTTGATCCACAGGCAAATCAGCCGCTCGCCCTGATTGATCTGCGGCAGGGAGGCGATGCGTCCATCCTCCAGCGCGATGGTCTCAAGCCACTGCGGGCTTTCATCCAGCAGCGCGCTCAGGTTGGGCATGTTCTCGCGGATCATCGGCGCAAGGTCGACAATCGCGCCGCTGTCAAGCAGCGCAATCTCCTGTTCGCGGGTCAGGTTCGCCTTGAACAGCACGTCCGTCGTAACCTCGCCCTTGAGCATTCCTTCCAGCAGCTTGGCGTACTCCTTCTGGTCGTACAGGGCGGAAGCATCCGTCTCGATCCCCGTCAGCTTGGTCATCCGCTCAAAAAAACGGTTCGTCTTCCATTCACGGCTGACGGATTCCGTCTCCAGGCCCGTCAGAGAAAACGCCTGCGCCTGCAGCGCGGCAAAACAAAACATCATCACAAGAATGACAGCGGCAAGTCGTTTCATGTCAGCCTCCGATAAACAAGTCGTTCTGTTGATTATACCACACTTCTTCAGGGATAGAAAGAGTGATTCTTCCATGGTCAGGGCAGACTATCCGCGCAGGCCGTGCCATAAACTGAGATGACAAGACTGTCATTAGCCTTCGGGAGGAGATCGCCGTGCTTGAACAACTGACCGCCGCGTGGCCGCTGCGGCGCGTGCTGATCGCAGGCAGCGCCGACGCTATGACGCGATATGCCGCAGCGCTCCTGACGGCGCTTGGCGCACAAACCGTATGTCTGCCGCCCGACGCCGGCGCATTTGCGCTGCACCGCGCGCTGTCTGCCGGCCGCATCCATGCGGTGCTTATCCCCGCTGCGCATGCGCTCTTCGGGGATGACGATCTGCCCGCTCTGCTTCGTTCGCTTTTCCTGCTCTTTGGCGAAATCCGCGAGGCGGGCGTCCCGCTGGTGATTCTCTGCTCCGACGAGGATGTTTACGCGCCGAACCAAAGCGTCCCCGCCGACGAGCTTGCGCCGCTGGGCGGAAGGACGCGCGCCGGGATGCATCAATCCATCATCCAGCTGGCAGCCTCGGGCTTTTCACGCGGGCTGATGGGCGATCCCGTACGCACGGTCATCTGCCGGCATGC
The DNA here is from genome assembly GCA_017547805.1 of Clostridia bacterium. Classification (GTDB taxonomy): domain Bacteria; phylum Bacillota; class Clostridia; order Christensenellales; family Aristaeellaceae; genus Ventricola. The sequence goes on along the minus strand of JAFYOR010000101.1, from coordinate 4,008 downwards.
GCCGTGTCTTGGCAGCGGCCATGCGGATACCGCGCAGTACAGCGCGTGGTGCCGCGCCATCCTGCAAAACAGCACCCCCGTCATCGAGCACCCCGACACGCAGGGCACGTTTCTGCACCCGCTGGACGCGATGCTTGGCGCGCTGTGTCTGGGCGCGCATCATCTGCTCAATCCGCAGGACGCAGGCGGCATATACAACCTGGGCGACGTGCCGAAAAGCCGATGCGCCAACCGCAGCGCATGGCAGCTTCTCGCAGCAGCACAGGGCAGCGCGCGTCCCTGCCGCCATGCGCATCCGCCCCGACTCCCCGCGCGCAATCTCCTTGATGGATCGCGGGCAAGGGCGCTGTGCGGCTATCGCGTGCAGCTTGGCGCACGGCAGGCGCTTTCCTTTCTGATGGAACACGAAAAAGCGCAGCGCATCAGCGAGGAGGCAGCAGCGCAGACGCGCCTTGCACAGGCGCAGGCGCTGCTTGACATGCTTTCGTAAACGCAGGCAGGGCGGACGCCGCAGCGTCCGCCCCGTTGTTTGTCATGATGATTTTCTGTTCAGCCGCCTGACCATGCCCATGACCATGTCGCGCTCACTTTGGTTCATGCCCAGCGCATACAGGCACGCGCAGAACACCGCCGTATACGGCAGGGCAAAGAGCAGCACGCCTGCATACCCGGCAAACTCGATCCTGCTTACCACCGCAAGGCCCAGCAGCGCCGGAACCGCCATCGAGGGCAGCATGCTCAGGATGCTCTTCCAGAAGCCGATGATATCAATGCCGATGCGCCTGTGGTAATACCAGTTCATCACCAGTCCGTTGCCCACGATCATGGAGATCGCCGTACCCAATGCACAGCCCACGCCGCCAAAGGCCTTTCCAAGCGGGATGGAAATCACAACATTGCCGATCGCCATGAAGAAATAGACCTTGGAGCGGAACTGATGCATATTTTTCGCGCGCTGGATTTCAATGCCGATATTCTGGATCAGCGGAATCGTCACCGGACCCATGAGCAGCAGCGCAATCAGATACGCCGGCGCATAGTCCTCGCCGCCCCACGCGCGCACAAACGGCAGGCCGACAAACGCAAAGCCCGTAAGCACCAGCATCAGCAGCATAAACTGGATGCGGCCCACGCGGGTAAAAAGGCGCGTGAGCTCCCTGTCGCAGTCCTCGCCGCCCCGGGCGACGATGCGGTTGATCTGCGGGGTAAAGACGCCGGAAATCGACGTGGAGAGCGTCATAAAGTAGTTGTGAATCTGCGAGCCAACGCCGTATATCGCCGTCGCCGCCGTGCCGGAAATGATGCCCAGAATCGTCGTATCGACCGTCCAGTTCACCTGATCGATGATCATATTGAGGAAAATGAAGAACGAGAAACCGAACATTTCCTTGAGCAGCCCGAAATCAAACTGACCGAAGGTCATGCGCATGCCCAGCTTCTTTTTGCAATAAACGTAATTGAATACGTCGGTAAACAATCGCATGATCAAGCCCACGAGCACCAGCGCCACGCTGCCCCAGCCCATCAGCAGCATCGGCAGCATCACGATGGGGTTGAGAACCGTGCGGATCATGCTGATCAGCCGCTGGAAGAAGAAGCGCTCCTTCGCCGTGATGAAGGAAGAATACACGCTCAGCGGAAAGGACAGCGCAATATTGACCACCAGCAGCGCCATCAGGATCCTTGCGCGGCCGACCTCGCCGGGCGTCAGCTTTGCGCCGAAGATGTTGTGCACGTTCGCCACGAGCACGCCGCCCACAATCAGGCTCAAAAGCCCGATGAACAGGAAGATCGTCATGAACATGCCGTTCACGCGCGCCACGCCGTCCTCGCCTTCCTTCGCCTCCGCCCGGGCGTAAAAGCGCATGTAGGCGCTGCCCAAACCGAAGGACAGCAGCGCAAGGTTAGAAATAAAGCCGTTGACCAGCGTATACAGACCGTATTCGCTGGTGCCCAGCAGGCGCAGCATGACCGGCGTATAGACGAGGGAAATAAGTGTAGAGAGTACCGTCTGTCCGTAGGACAGCAGCACGCCCGCCTTCTTTTGATCCATATAAGCTCCTTTATCCGGCATGCCGCCGGGAATCCTTTGCTGTAACAGATATAGTGTACCCGTTTTACCGTCCATTTTCAAGATAAAATGCACTGTGATCAAATGATGGATGAATTTGGCGAAAGAACGTGGTATAATGGATCATTATCTATGGATTTTACTGCAGGATGGAGATCAGCCATGTATAACAAAGAGCAACTCACCGCCCGGCTTGACATGTGGGCAAAGAAAAAGAACCTTGCGGGCGTGTCCGCCTGCATCATGGGCCCGGACGGCCCCGAATACGAATGGGCATACGGCGTGCGCGACGCCAGGGGCACGAAGGTCGACGCAGACACGATGTTCGGCATCGCCTCGATGAGCAAATCCATCACGGCGCTGTGCATCTGCATCCTCGAGTGCGAGGGTAAGCTGCGCCTTGACGATCCTGTCTGCGATTATTTCCCAGCGTTTTCCATCGCCGGACAGCCCAGGGAAGCCGTCACGCTGCGCCACCTGATGATGCACACTGCCGGCATCCCGCCGATGGAGCCCTTGGAGTGGTCCATTGCCGTCAATTCCCCCGGCAGGAGCGACAGCGAGTGGCTGCGCGAGATGATCCGCACCGCGCCCAATAAGATGGACACCATCGATCAGATCGTCGATTACATCGCGCACTGCGGTTACAAGACGCTCGGCGCGCCAGGCGAAGTGATGAGCTATTCCAACGAAGGCTACGCGATCCTCTCCTACGTCGTTGACAAGGCGGCGGGTATGCCGCTTGAAGCGTTCATGCACGAGCGCGTGTTCGCCCCCGTCGGCATGACGCGCTCCATCCTTGATAACGGCTTTGAGGACGCGCTCGCGCTCTCCGGCGGCAACCTCACCAGCCTGTTTGAAATCGTCGACGGGCAGCGCACCTGCGATGACGACTGGAGCATCCTGCCGCCCTTCCGCGGCTGCGCGATGGTGAAGTCCACCGCCAGAGACATGGCGGCTTACTATCGCATGATCAGCAACTTCGGCGTCCACGAGGGCGTTCAGGCGATCCCCCGCCGCGCCATTGAGCTGCTGTGCGGCGCATACCACCCGCTGACAGAGCTCAACGTCATGTGCTGCGGCATCAACAAGCGCGAAAAGGCCGGCCACATCTTCTGCGAGCATTCCGGCGGCCTGCACGGCGTTTCCACCAAGGGCGGACTGCTGCTTGGCGAAGGCTACGGCTTCGCAGTGCTGTGCAATCAGGGCGACGAGGACATGGATGAGCTGATGTGGTGCATGTACAACGCCGTGTGCGGCCTGCCCATTGACGAAAGCCACCGCTGGTTTAACCCGGTTGGACGCACATTCTCCTCGCCGGAGATGATCGTGGGCAAATATGTCGACCACGAGGGCATGCCCAGCACGATTGAAATCATCGAGGAAAACGGCGCATACACCCGCATCCGCGACGGCGCGAAATCCGCCCTCGCCTACTGCGGCGGCACGCGCTTCCTCTCTTATGATCCTGCGAAGGACTACGATCAGGGCGTGCGCCACGAGTTCCTCATCCGCGAGGGCAGGGCGTGGGGTCTGCGCAACGGCACGCGCGTGTTCGAGCGGGTGGAATAACGATAATATTGAACCCCTGCCTTACGGCAGGGGTTCAGACTGTCAAAAAAGGCTTTTTGACAGTCTGGTGGACGGGGGAGCAAGCTCCCCCGCCACAGCCACCCCTACCAGATTTCACTTGAATCCTACGGATTCCGGTCGTGAAATCCGCAAGGAAACGATTTTTCTTCCGGGGAATAGGATTTCCCTCACGAAAAATCGCTGCGGTCGCGCCGTACACGCCGCCGCGACCGATTGTATTGACTGTTTGACGTGGGTTTATTGATAGACAGTGCCTTCCCCATAGGGGAAGGCTATTTTATTTTGTACGCATCTTAACACCGCCGCGAAGCGAAGAAGGGTCAAGGGTTGAAATCCCTTGCAGG
>JAFYOR010000100.1 GCA_017547805.1 Clostridia bacterium | reverse complement strand
TTGTGTTAAATCCTGTATTGAACCTTGAAGTCTCCTTCAAGCTCAAAACTCATTTCGAATTGACTGTCTCTCTTAAACTGCGACTCGTGAAAATCGCAGTTCGCGTTCTTCTTGATTCTGTATCGTTTTCAAGGATCATGTTGTCCGCTTGAGCGGTGCTCTCGCTGACAACTCGTACATTCTATCACATGATCAGACGTCTGTCAACACCTTTTTTCATCTTTTTTCACTTTTTTTGCAACTTTCTGTCCTGCATATCATTTCAGCTTTTCATCTGCATGCGCGTCATTGCACACATGCACGCATAATGCTATAATATATGAAGAATCTGCCTTTACGAAGGATGTTTTTCCTTCGATGATCATATTTTCCTTTGCCGAAAGGAGAGATACCATGCATCAGGATCATTATTTCTATACCCGAAAGGAAGGTTTGCGCATCGCAGCCGATCTTCGCGCACGCGGCATCGATCCGGCGCTTCCCGTCCTCAACGAAATGCTTCCCAACATCAACAAGATGTCTCAGGTGCCGCTTGGCTTGTGCCAGATTCCCCTGAATATGATTGAGGGCACCGTTACCTCCGGTCGCACGCTTGCCTTCACGCGCGGTTTCTATCCGCTGCTGGAAGTCGGTACCGAATTTGCCAACAAGTGGACCATCCTCTATGACGACATCGTCAGGGAAGGCCTGCGCGAGCCGGTCAAGGCGCTTGAATACTACAATCACTACTATATTATTGAAGGCAACAAGCGCGTGAGCGTCATGAAGCGCCTGGACGCCGCCATGATCGAGGCGCATGTTACCCGCGTCATGCCCCTGCCGGAGGATTCCGAACGCTATCGCGTCTATCAGGAATATCTCCGCTTCTATGAGGACACCCGGATCAACTCTGTCTGCTTTGATCATGAGGGCGATTATGCCCGGCTGTATGCGCTGACGGGCAAAACGCAGGGCGTCAGATGGGAACGCGAAGCTGTGTTTGATCTGGAGTCCTGCTACTATCGCTTTTCTCAGGCATACCACGAGGTCGCCGGCACAAAGCCGCCGATGTCCATGTGCGACGCCTTCCTGATCTATCTGGAAGTGATGGGCTACGAGGCAAGCACGAGCAAGACGCCCAACGAATTCAAGCAGGACATGCGCAAGCTCTGGCCGGAATTCATCGTCGCAGGCGCCAACAAGCCCGCCGCCCTCCTGTCCGAGCCGGGCGAAAAGCAGCAGAGCATCCTTTCCTCCGTATGGCGCAGACCGCCCAACCCGCTGCGCTGCGCATTTGTATACAATCATTCACCGCTCGTGGGCGCATGGACCTATGGCCATGAGCTGGGCCGCAAGGCGCTTGAACAGACCTTTGGCGCGCGCATTGAAACCACCAGCCGTGAGGATGTGGATCCGCAGGACGCCGGAAAGGTGATCGACGAACTGGCGAAGGAAGGCTATCACGTCATCTTTACCGCCTCGCCGGTATTCCTGGGCGCCTGCATCAAGCAGTCCGTCGTCCATCCTGAGACAAAGATCCTCAACTGCTCCCTGCTGGCGAGCTATCACAATGTCCGCAGTTATTACCTGCGCATCTACGAGGCGAAATTTATCCTTGGCGCTATCGCAGGCGCGATGGCCAGCGACGACAAGATCGGCTACATCGCGGATTATCCCATCTACGGTGTTCCGGCTTCCATCAACGCCTTCGCCCTCGGCGCACAGATGACCAATCCGCGCGCAAAGATTTTCCTTGAATGGTCGTCCCTCCCGGGGCGCAATCCCGAGAAGGCGCTTGACGAGCAGGATGTGCACATCATTTCCTCGCGCGACATCAGCGCGCCGCAGATGGAAAGCCGGAATTTCGGTCTGTACGAAAAGCACGGGGAGCAGATTTCCAGCCTTGCCGCCCCCATGTGGAACTGGTCGCGCTGCTATCAGGGCATCGTACGCAGCATTCTTTCCGGCGCATGGACGGAAGACCAGCAGCTCAACGCCGACCGCGCACTGAGCTATTACATGGGCATGTCCTCCGACGCCATCGACCTGATCACCTCTCAGCGCGTCCCGGTGCGCGTGCGCCGGCTGGTGGATCTGCTGCACGAGCGAATCCGTTCCGGTTCGCTCCTCCCGCTCGTCGGCCCGATCGCCGATCAAAACGGCGTCATCCGCGCGGAAGAAGGCGTGGCGCTCACGCCGCAGGAAATCATCTCCATGGATTATCTGGCGGACAACGTCGTAGGCCGCCTCCCCGAATGCGAGGAGCTTCTCCCCGTCGCTCAGGCGCTCGTTTCGCTTCAGGGTATCGGCAAAGGCCAGCGCCCCATCGCCGACGTCAAAGCAAAGGATGAATGATTATGAGGATTCTTTTACTTGCCGATCAGGCAGAACCCATGCTCTGGGAACACCTGGACAAGCGAAAGCTGGAAGGCGTGGACCTCGTCCTCTCCTGCGGTGATCTTCCCGCTTCATACCTCTCCTTCCTGACCTGCTTTACACCCGCTCCCATCCTCTATATTCACGGCAACCACGACGGTCGGTACGAAAAAACGCCGCCCGAGGGCTGCACATGCATCGAGGATACGATTTACGTGCATGAAGGCGTGCGCATCCTCGGCCTTGGCGGCTGCATGCGCTATAACCACGGCATGCATCAGTACACGGAGAAACAGATGCTTCAGCGGGTCAGAAAACTCTGGTTCAAGCTTTGGCGGCACAAGGGCTTTGACATCCTGCTCACGCATGCGCCGGCATATCAGCTGGGCGACGACAAGGACCTCGCCCACCGCGGCTTTCAAACCTTTCTGTATCTGATGGACAAGTATCATCCGACGCTCCTTGCCCACGGTCACGTCCATCAGAGCTACCGCCACGACTTCAAGCGCGTGCGCGAATACAAAGGAACAACGGTCATCAACTGCTGCGGTTCATACTTTTTTGAGATTGAGCCGAAAAAGAAGAAATAACCCCCCTTTTTCCAACCAATGGGCGGCCTGAGGCTGCCCATTTTTTGTATGTTTTACCAGACTTTATATCAATTGTGATATGCCTCCCATCTGTATTAAGCATTTTACAAAACATGCGTTCCCCGATATGATGACAATTAGATATTGTTACCAATTTTCACCTGATGATTTCATTTGTATCTGGAGGTTATCTCAATGAGCATCATTCAGTCCCGCCGCGATTTCCTGAAGAATGCTGGCAAGCTGGCCTTCGGCGCTTGCGTCGCTTCCGTCGTTCCGATGAGCGCCGTGGCAGAAGAAACTGCCGTTTCCCATCCGTATCCCTATGTCGAGCTCGATCCCGCCGTTGCTGAGCAGATCGCTTATGAGGGCTACTTCCAGAACGGCTGCTGCTACGGCGTTGCCAAGGGCCTGCTTGCCGAGCTGAGCGCGAAGGTCGGCTATCCCTACACCATCATCTCCCCGGATATCTTTGCCAACGGCAAGGAAGGCTACACCTGCGGCACACTGTGCGGCGCGTTGGGCGGTGCCGTGGGCGTCATCGGCATGTGCTGCAGCCCCGACGATGCCCGTAAGGTCACCAAGGAGCTGATCGCGTGGTACACCTCTACGCCGCTGCCGATCTATCAGCCGGAGGGCGAGTGCCCGGCGCAGTCCATCTCTCCGTCCGCCAACTGCTTCGACTCCGTGACCACCTTCAAGGAGACCGCCAAGGTCGAGCATGCCGATCCGATCCGCAAGCGCCGCTGCGGCGGCGTCAGCGGCGACGTCGCCCGCAAGACCGTCGAGCTGCTCAACATCCATTTCGGCTTCGCTCAGCCGCAGCCGGAAGCCGCCGCTGAGGAGACCCTCGCCGCCAACGAGTACATCGGCGAAGGCCAGGGCTTCGGCGGCCCGATCAAGGTGAAGGTCACCATGAACGGCGACCAGATCGCCAAGATCGACGTCCTCTCCCACAGCGAGACCGCGGGCATCAGCGCTCCGGCGTTTGATAATGTACCCAACGCCATCATCGCCGCGCAGTCTACCGAGGTTGATATCGCTACCGGCGCCACCTTCACCTCCAAGGGCCTGATCGAAGCCGTGAACAACGCGCTGGCCCAGGTGAAGTAATCCATTCTATTGACTTCTTCAATTCTTCTCCTCTATATTACTTTGAGGGCGGCGCAGAGAGCAGTCTGCGCCGTCCGCCTTTTTCCCCCCTGTAATCGTCCGTCAGGAGGAACGACATGACCATCCGCCATTTGAAGGTTTTCATCTGCGTCTATGATCACATGAGCATCACACGCGCAGCCGGCGCCCTGCACATGACCCAGCCCGTCGTCACGCGCACCATCAAGGAGCTGGAGAACCATTACAACATGCTTTTCTTTGATCGCATTAACCAGCGCTTGTACGCCACCGAGGCCGGAAAGCGTTTTTATTCGCATGCAAAACGCGTCATCTCCGCCTTTGATGCCATGGAGGCGGATACCTACACCTCCTCCGAGCACTTCTGCCTTTCCATCGGCGCGACGTATTCGCTGGGCAACTATCTGCTCCCCTCCATCATCAAAGACCTGCAGGAGCATTTTCCGCATGCCAGCATTCGTGCAAGCGTGATGAACATCAGCTCCCTGCAGCGTGCGCTAAGCGACAACGAGCTTGATTTTGCCATCGTCGAGGATCATATCAACGACGCGCACCTCAATAGCGAAGTGTTCTTCAAAGACCGTCTCGTGCTCATCCTGCCCAAGGATCATCCGCTTTCCCGCCGCGAATCCATCTTTGTTCAGGATCTTCAGGATCTTCCCTTCCTGATGCGCGAGAAAGGCAGCGCAAACCGCCGCCGTCTTGACGACATGCTCTCCAAGCATAGCATCACAGTCCGTCCGGTGCTGGAAAGCTATTCCACTCAGGTCATTTTCGCCGCCATCACAAAAGGCCTCGGCGTATCGCTTCTGCCGGAATACCTTGCCGCACCATGGGCCAAAGCCGGACTTGTGGAGAGCTGTCCGCTCGCGGATCAGCCTATGGTCCGCAAGAATTTCATCATCTGGAATAAGGAGAAAAACCTGTCGCCGCAGATTCATGAAAGCATGAGAATCTGCCATCAGGCAGCAATGCGCCTGAGGGAGTCCAAGGCGTAAAAGCCAGCCCTTGCCATGTTGCAGCCGCGCTCTGTGGGCACAATGAGAACATGCAGGGAAACGGTTTTCTCACGGAAATGAAATTCCCCTTACTGCCATTCTGAGATCAAACCGAAAAGAAACCATCTACATAAAGCGGACGGCTGATAGCCGCCCCTACATCCTCACGGCAAACACCGTAATTGTAGGGGCGGATACCATCCGCCCGCTTTTTCGCTCAATTCTGTTTATTCTGATCGTATGACGGTCACGAGCACATCCTCATTGCCAAACAGCCCCGGAAGCTGCGCGCAGAGAATCGCCCCATCCGCCCTGACTGCCGTGCAGCACGCATCCTGCGAAGGCGTTTCAAGAAGCGTCTGCTTTCCACAGAGAATCCCCATCTCGTCAAAGCGCACAAGCTCCCACTCCCCGTATTGCCCAGCCTCCTTCGCCATGCGCAGCGCGGCATAGCCATCCTGCGTGCAGACCAGCTCCTTGAGCGGATTGCCCACGACAATCATCTCAAAGACGAGATTCCCCCGCGCATCCCAGCGGGAGAGCAATCCATTTGCGCCCTGCGCTCCGTTGATATACCCGCAGGCCGCCGCGCCGCCATCCGCGAGCGAAACGACGGACTGATAGCTTCTGTCTGCATTGCCCTGCGCATCCAACACGTTCAACCTGACGCCATTGCTCCTTGGACCCTCTCCCTCCAACAGCCCCGGCTGACACAGCCACAGTCCGCTGTTATCCAGCGCAATCATGTGCTTTTCACTCACGGCGGAAAACTGCGCGCCCTCGCCGTATCCGATCAGCTGCGTCCCGCCGAAGTCAAACAGCGCATAGCTCGCGCGCTCCGGATCGCCTTTCCACCGTTTGAGCAGATAGCCATGCTCCATCGCGCCGACGACGCCGAAGTGCTCATCGCCGCCCTTCCTGCTCATCACCGTGACGCTCTTGATTCGCTTGCCCTCTTCATTCAGGCCGATGATCTTGACCTGCTTGCCCTCCGTCACGTGCACAACGCTCAGCGTGCCGTCCTCGTGAAACACCGGCGCGCACATATAATCCATATCTCCGCTGCGCGAGCAGAAGTTCCACAGCACGTTCATGTTCTGATCGAGCATCATCACCCAGCCTGCGCGCCACGTTTTGGTCCGATCCGACAGCGTGCCATCGGACGACTCGGTATAGCCGGCGACAGCGATGCGCCCGTCCGGCGCGACAGCCATATCATACACCCAGTCCCGCTTCGATCCGCCGTAGGTGTATACTTCCGGCATATTCTCACCGTAGATGTATGTATCCGGTACGCTTTCCCCATCCGTTTTTCTGAAATATGCCGGCACTTCCTGCCCGCCGCCCGCCAGCGCTGTCGCCGCAAGGCATACAAGCAGCGCAATCAGCGCAAAAACTCTGTTCCTCATCGTCTTTCCCCTTTACGGCCTGATGATTGTGACAACCGTGTCCTCCCCGTTTGCAGGGACGACATGCGCGGTGACGACCGTTCCGTCGCCAAGCGCGGCGACACAGGCGTCATGCCCTGTCCCTACCGCATCCGAGGTCAGCGGTACGGTCTCCTTCAGCACGCCATTGCAGTCGAGCAGGTGAAGCATCCAGACGGCGTCATTCGCACGATTCTCATCCCACGGATATACCGTTGCGGCAAAGCCGTCCGGGCAAATCGCAAGATCGCCATAGCTCCACCCCGGCGTCAGCATTTCAGAGACAAGGTTTCCCTGCGCGTCCCAGCGGGTAAACAGGCCGATGCGCTCCGTTCCCGCCTCCTCCTTTTTAAGCACCCAGCCGGCGCCCGCCGCGCCGCCGTCGGGAAGGGAGCGAAAACCATTATACATCATCGGGCGCAGTTTGTCCTCCCGCAGATCAAAGACCTTGCTCAGCTTCGTTTCTTCTCCCGCGCCGCTGCTGTAAAGGAACATTTCTTTTCCGTCCTGCGCGTCCGCATGAATGACATGCGCACCGGCGAGCACATACAGCTGATGCCAGCCGTTCAGCTCCCCCATGGCGTTTCCGTCATCATCGACGATCTCATAACGGGTGTATCCCCCGTCCCCATAAAGCCGTTCCTGAAGGATATAGCCCCGCTCATCGTGCCCGACAACGGTGATAAAATGCTCCTCGTCCGCGCCCTTTTCGGCAATCACCTTTCGGGAAAGCACCTTTCCGTCCATATCAAGGCAAAGCAGCTCGTACTTGACCCAGCCCACATTCGCGTCCTCGGCAAAGAGCATCACATTCAGCATTCCGTCCTCGCGGAAGACGGGATAGCAGAGATGATCGTGATTGCCCAGCCGCGTGCAGAAATTGACAATCTCCTCCCCTTCGGCGTTGATCACCAGCAGCCAGCCGCTGCGTCCTGTTTTGGTGCGCGCAGAAAGCGTCCCGTCGGAGGACTCCGTCCAGCCGGTCAGCGCGATATGCCCGTCTGCACTCACCGCCATCTGGTACAGCCAGTCCCGCTCTGTTCCGCCGTAGGCGAAGGTATTGATCTGCTGCGCATGCGCCTGCACAGCAAGCACCAGCAGCATCAGCAGCACGCCGATCGTTTTCTTCATCCGCCGCTCCCCCTTGTTATTTCCTCTGTCCATTAGACGAAACAGACGGCAGGAGAATTTCACCCCGCCGCCCATTTCTCTCTACTTTATCCCAATCCGATGTCCATCGCCATCATCAGCGCAAAGCCGATCATCGCAGCAAGCGCGCCGTCCCGCGCAGCTGCCGACGCAGGCGAAAGCTCCGCAAGCACGACAAGCATCATCGCGCCGGCGGAAAACGCCATCAGCGCCGGCAGCACCGGCGCAAGCCATGCCGAAAACGCGATCATCAGCAGCGCTGCCAACGGTTCCACCGCGCCGGAAAGCGTCCCCAGCAAAAACGCGCGCCGCCGGCTCATCCCGCCGTGGCGAAGAGGCAGCGAAACCGCCGCGCCCTCCGGCAGATTCTGCAGCCCGATCCCAAGCGCAACCGCCGCCGCAGCGGCAGGGCTCACTGCCGCCGATGCAAACGCAAGCCCAACCGCCATGCCCTCCGGGATGTTATGCAGCACAATCGCCGTGAGGAACGTGATCCTCCGCTGCGCATCCTGTCCTCGACGCAGCGCATAGCCCGCCCGCCGCACCAGCACATCCAGCAGCATCACCGCTGCCGCCCCCACCATAAACGCCGACGACAGCCAAAGCCATGCCGCGCCGCCGTCCATCATCCGCTGTGCCGGCACAAGCAGGGAAAACGCCGTCGCCGCCGCCATCACCCCTGCCGCAAAGCCCAGACAAATCCGCTGCGCCCGCGCGCCGATCCCTCCGCGAAAAAGATAAACAACCGCCGCGCCTGCCGCGGTCATCAAAAACGGAAACACAATGCCGCAAAGCATAAATACGTTCATGAAAAATCCCTCCGGCGTCAATATATGCCGGAGGGATTCATGCTGTGCAATTGGTGGACGGGAACTCCCGAAAGGGATTATGCGCCGGCGTGCTTATGGGCGCAGCTGCCGGAGCAGCCCGCGCAGTTACCCGGGCATACCGCTTCGCCCCTGCCGCAGGACGCGCCGCCGGGGCAGCCGATGCACTTGACGCCGCGCGTTTTTGCGCGGATGATGTATGCCGCCGCGCCGCCGACGACCGCCGCCAGCACAAGAATCACAATCAGATCAACCATATGACCTCCTGAATAAGAAACTTACTTTTTCGCCTTCGCCGCCCGCTGTGCAGCCGCACGCTCATCCGCCCTGCGGATGAGCAGCGCAATCGCCATAGCAATCGCCGCGACAGCCAACAGCCCCGGGAAGAAGCCCGCGCCGACGCTGCCGGTGGTGATCAGCGTGCCGATCTGGTAGACAAGGAACGCAACAGTAAAGCCGGTGGCAAACTGCAGCGCAACGCCGCCCCAGAACCACTTGCGGTCGCCAATCTCGCTGTTCATCGCGCCCAGTGCAGCAAAGCACGGCGGGGTGAAGAGGTTGAACATCAGGTATGCCAGCGCAGCAGCCTTCGTGATGGCAAAAACGGTCGCGACCTCCGCGCCCGCACCCTCCATCAGCGCCAGCTCTTCGGTGTCGATCAGGTTTTCAAGGCCGACAAAGCAAACCGCCAGCGTGCCGACGACATTTTCCTTGGCGATGAAGCCGGTCACCGCCGCGGCAGCCAGCTGCCAGGAGGCGACGCCCACCACCGGAATCAGCAGATAGGAAACCGGACGGGCAATGGAGGCAAGGATGGACGCATCGGCAGCCTCCGCCAGGGCAAAGGACCAGGTGAACGCCTGCATGATCTGCACAGCCGTGTTGCACACGAGGATCACCGTGCCGGCCTTGACGATATACGCCCAGCCGCGGGAGCACATCGAAATCGCCGCGCGCTTGATGCTGGGAAGCTTATACTCCGGCAGCTCCATGATGAAAAAGGACTTCTTCCTGCTGTTGCCCGTGATGCGGTTGACCAGCAGCGCGCCAAAGAAGATGATCGCAATGCCCACGAAGTACATAGCAGTGCCGACCCACGAGCTATCCGCGAAGAACGCGCCGGCGAACAACGCGATGACCGGCAGCTTTGCGCCGCAGGGCATGAACGGTGCGAGCATCGCGGTGGCGCGGCGCTCACGCTCGTTGCGGATCGTCCGGCAGGCCATGACGCCCGGAATGGCGCAGCCGGTGCCGATGACAAATGGGATGACGGACTTTCCGGAAAGGCCGACCTTCTTGAAGATCGGATCGAGCACGACGGTGGCGCGGGCCATGTAGCCGCAGTCTTCCAGCAGCGCGATCAGGAAATACATGACCATGACCAGCGGCAGGAAGCCGACAACCGCGCCGACGCCGCCGATGATGCCGTCCACCAGCAGCGCCTGCAGCAGCGGATGAGCGCCTTCCGCCATACCGCCGACCAAGCCCTGAAAGCTTTCAATCCAGCCGACAAGCACATCCGCCAGATACGGACCGAGGGTGGACTGGGAAATATCAAACACGAGGAACATCACCAGCGCAAAGATAAGCAAGCCCGCCGCCGGGTTGGTCAGCACGGCGTCAACCCTGTCCTGAACATTCCTGTCGCGGGTAAATACCTTGCGGCTTTCTACCTGACGGACAATGCCGCCAACAAACTCAAAGCGCCTGCGGTCTGCGGCGGCAACGGCCTGCCTATTCGTCAGGTCGACATCGCCCTGAACATAGGGAGCGGTCTGCCCCTTGCCCTTGAGCGCAACCGCCGTGCGGACGACCTTCTCAAGGTCGCTGTGACCGGAGGCGGTGGAAACCGTCTCCACCACCGGGCAATGCAGCGCGTCGGAAAGCGCCTTCACGTCGATAACGGTCTGCTTCTTCGCGTTCACGTCGCTCTTGTTGAGGGCAACGACCACCGGCACGCCCAGCTCCAGCAGCTGCGTGGTGAAGAACAGGCTGCGGGAGAGGTTCGTCGCGTCCACGATGTTGATGATCGCATCGGGATGCTCGTTCTTCACGTAGTCGCGCGTGACGCTCTCCTCGCTGGTGAACGGGCTCATGGAATACGCGCCCGGAAGGTCCACCGCGATCAGCTGCTCGCCGCCGTCATAGAAATTCTTCCTGATGACGCCTTCCTTCTTTTCCACGGTGACGCCGGCCCAGTTGCCCACGCGCTCGCTCTTTCCCGTCAGCGCGTTGTACATGGTGGTCTTGCCGCTGTTGGGGTTGCCGGCAAATGCAATTCTCATGTTGATATCCTCCTTCACGCCCGCCTTCTCGGCATTCATGCAGCAAAATGTTAGTTCAGGCTAACGCATTGCAAAAAACAAAGAGCTGACATACAGCCCTCTGTCATTCATCTTTCAGATTTCAATCGCCTGAGCAAGCTGATTATCGATGGTGTAACGGCCATCCTTGATGGACACCACGCAACCAGCCCGCAGATGAGAAATCACCGTGATCGGTTCGCCGCTGTAACAGCCCAACGAGAACAGGAATGCATCCATCTCCTCATCGTCGGTGACGATGGCTTTGATGATGTACTCTCTTCCTTCCTGCGCATGCATCAGATTCATGATGTCCCTCCCGCATCCGGTTGTTTGTCCCTTCTAACATCGAGTATTCTACCACATAATGTTAGCCTTGTCAAACATAAATCGTACCATTTTTGACACAATTTCTTTTTTTCGCGTTTTTCCTGCCTCCGTCTGACAAAACAGCGTGCCAAAGCCTAAACGCCCCCTGTTGTCTATTCAAGCAAAACATGGTAAACTGAGATGAGCCATTGCCATCATCAAGGAGGAATTCCCATGGCCGTATCCGAAGCGATTGAAAACTATCTGGAAACGATCTACATTCTTTCTAAAGAAAAGAGCGAAATCCACGCTGTTGATATCTGTTCCTACCTTTCCTATTCTCGTCCGACAGTATCCATCGTCCTGCGCCAGATGCGCGAGCAGGAGCTGGTCATTGTCAACGAGGAGAATCACATCTATCTGACGGAGGAAGGCACGCGCATCGCCCATCGCATGCATGAACGCCACGAGCTGCTCACGCAGCTGTTCATGTCCTATGGCGTGTCCAGAGAAACCGCCATGCGTGACGCATGCAAAATCGAGCATGACCTGAGCGACGAAACCTTTGAAGCGCTCAAGCGTCATGTCCAAAGCGAGGGACATCGCGGCGCGGTCGACGTCTGAGTAATCGGGTCACAAATGAATATGAAAAAAGCTCTGCAATCATGCAGAGCTTTTATTCATTACGGGGATACGTTGATCTGCCGCTCCGGGGAACTGCATAGCCGTGCAAGCACTCCGTCTGCTAAAGTAAGAAACCGGAGACCTGTCGTCTCCGGTTTCGTGCTTATTCCCAGAAATCATTCCAGCGCGCGGTCAAGCTGAAAAGCGCCCTCTGCGCGAACGCAGCGGCTTAACCCACCGCGAAGCAAAGCGGCCGTGGGCTCTGCCCACCCGCTTACCAGGTGTAGCCGAAGCCCGTGATGTACCAGTCCTTGCTGTGCAAAGTGTACTGGCAGTTTTCCTGCGTGATTTCTTCCTCGGGGATGACGCTCATGTTGTAGTACTTGCGCTTGGGCGTCGCGTCGTAGCGGTAGTTCATGCGCTTGATGGTGGAGTTGACGTTGCCCTCCAGCGTCGTCAGCTCGTACATGCCGTCGCCCAGTTCCACAACCGTCTCCACGATGCCCACATGCGTGTAGGGCGTGGAGCCGCGCTTGCCGTAGATGACGATCGCGCCGGGCTTGGGAATGGCCTCCATCTTGTCCGCCTGCTGCCAGCGGCCGTACGCGTCAAAGACGTAGTAGACGTTGCCCACGCGGCCTTCCATGGCGGAGATGACGTCGCCGTCATCGACCGCAGCCTCCTGCTTGTGCTTGATCAGCTGCACGCCGCTGTGGTAAGCGCAGTAAATCTGAAAGACCGAGCACCAGCCGATCTCCCGCTCGTCTTCATAATACCAGTGCGTGTAATCATTCGCCTTGGGCAGCTTGACAAAGGGATACTTTTCAAACTCCGCGCGCGCCGTCAGAACAAAATTGCGCGCAGCAAGCGGCATCTCCTGCGGAAAGGTCAGGCCGAAGGTTTCAAGCGTGCCTTCCTCCTGCGTGGGAATCGCTTCCGGCGCCGTCTTAAGGTCGACGGGCGCCGCCAGCGCACCGGCGCACACAAGCAGCGCCAGCGCCAGCACGGCGATCAGTTTCTTCATCATGATCGATTTCTTCTCCTTTGGGAAATCAGTCGCCCATCTCCAGCGTCAGCGCTTCGCCGGCCTTGAGCGCATGTTCCGCGCCGCCGGCACAGAGCGTAAAGCCGTCGCAGTCGATACTCAGCGAGTACTTCGCCCGGCTCGGAGAGATGCGCTCGGCGCGGATGCTCAGCTTCGCCTCGCCCACGGCAAGGTTGTCAAGCGCCCAGCCGTCCCAGCCGATCGGCACGTGCGGCGCAAAGTCAATCCTCTTTTCGCCGGCATCCGGCGCCACGCCGAACAATCCCACCATCATCGGCCAGACAAAGCTCGCCGCCGCGCGCGCCGTAAGGATCGCGCCCGGCTCATCGCCCGCGCTGCGCAGCGCGCCCGGAAGACCCGGCGCGCCAAGGGTCGCCATGCGCTTGAGGCAGCCGACCATCTGCTCCACATGGTCAAGGCGCGCATGCCAGATCGCCTGCGCTTCCAGCGTCGCTTCCTTGTCAAGCGTTTGCGGCAGCTCCTCGCGCGGCAGCTTTTCAAGCGCCGCAGCGATCAGGCTGTCGTCCGAACCGGCAATGCGCAGGATGTACGCCTGCGCTTCCAGCGCACGGCGCAGATCCAGACGGATATCCGGCTGAATGTCTTCAAAGCTTCTGGTAAAGCGGCGCAGGTAATTGACACACAGGCCCGTCGTGGACAGCATGTCCATGGCGAACGCTTTGTCGCCCGTCCACTGAAGCACGCGGTACACCAGATCCACAAACTGCGCGCTTTCCTTCGCGCTGCCCGCGCTGATCACCTTTCCGCCCAGCGTCACGCTGCGGGCAAGCCGTCCGGGCGCCAGCTGCGCCTCTTCGCTCAGGCGCACCAGCGTGCGCAGCATCTCCTGCACCTTTTTCGCACCGCCGGTGGGCAGCAGCGCGCCCAGCGCAGCAGCAAAGCCCTCGCCAAAGAGGGTCATATGCTCGGGCAGATCCACGCACAGCGCACTGCCGCCGCGCGGCAGCCTGCGGGTCAGATAGTCGCTGTGAATCTTTGCCCAGTTGAAGCAGCGCTCCAGCTGCGCATTGGGCAGCGTCGCGTCGCTCTCGCCCATCATCGCAATCATGCGCGCTTCTTTTTCCGCAATGCACTGCGCCGCATTGGCACGCAGGGAGATGATCGCCCCCTCCGCGCGGGAACGGGACGGATAGCCGCCCAGCACGAACAGGCGCATCTGCACCTGACCGTTTGCCGGCAGGCGCAGGCGGTAGAACAGGCGGCCATTGACGCCCTTGCCCAGCGAGTTGCCAAAGCCGTACACCTGCTGGGGCAGATCGGCATGCAGCACGCGGTACTTCTCCTCCGCTCCCCAGACGACATGCCACGGATTGCGGCTGTCGCGGGCATAGAAAGCCTGCGTCTTTTCGTCGTACTCCGCCACGTCGCGTCCAAGCTCCAGCCCGTCTTCGCCGCGTGCGGCGGCGACGGTCAGCACCTCCGTGCGCACAGTGAAGGAAACCTCCGCGATGCGCGGCATGTCGCGCAGGTTTTCAATCGTCAGCTCAATCATGCAGCCCGCCACGCCATCGGGAATCACCTGACGGCGAACGACATGCAGCCCCTCTTTGAGCATGCGATAGTGGAAGGACGTGGACAGCGGGTGCATCTCGCAGCAGTCCGCATCCTCCAGCGGCACATCGTCGATGGCGAAGAAGAAACCGTCGCAAACCTTGCGCTCTCCGGCCCAGAGACCACCCATCTCTCCCGGAATGGTGTAACCCAGATCCGGGAAACGGCCGTTCTGCGCGCCGATGAGCACGGCGGCGTCGCCGGCGGTCACAGCCGGGGATTCAAGCTTATCGTAACGGAAAACCCTGTAATTGGCGAGCATGACAAAACCTCCCGTATCCTCTGTCTAACGTTGGTATGCGCCGCCCGAAGGCGGAAGCTTCTTTCATCTTTATCCCTTGACGACCGCCGCAATCGTCCCCAAAATCAGGCGGATGTCTGCAAGCGGCGAAATCTCGCGCAGGTATTTCATGTTCAGCTCGATCTTGTCGGGCATGATCACGTCGATGTACATGCGCTCCGGATCCTCGGCGCCGGCCAGAAGATCGTTTTCATTGCGGTAGGCAATGGACGCATAGTCCGTGATGCCGGGGCGAACGAGGAGCACCTGCCGCTGATAGGGCGTATACATGCCGACGTACTTGGGCACCTCAGGCCGCGGGCCGACAAAGCTCATATCCCCGACAAAGACGTTGAGCAGCTGCGCCAGTTCATCCAGCTTCGTCTTGCGCAGCAGCGCACCCATGCGCGTGATGCGGTTGTCGCGCCCGACGGTGATGGCCAGTCCCTTCTTGTCCGCATCCACCACCATGGTGCGGAACTTGAAGATGCGGAATTCCTTTCCGCCCTTTCCCACGCGCACCTGACGATAAAACACCGGGCCGGGATCGTCGATCACGATGAGCAGCGCCACAAGCAGCAGCACCGGCCAGAGCACCAGCAGCGCGCCGCCGGAAACAACAATATCCATCGCGCGCTTGAGGATCAGCTGAAGCCGTCTCTCTTCAAGCACCTTCGCAATATCCAGCTTCTTGTCCATCTCTTTTTCTTCCGTTTCTTCTGTTTATCGGCAGCCGGGCAACGCCCTTACCGTCTGTCAAACACATAGCCAAAGAGCAGCACAGCGCACAGCGTCAGCCGGTATTTGACCAGCGCCAGCTTGAGCGCAAGGCTCCTGCCCATCTGCCCAAGGCGCACGGGCGCAAACCAGCTCCGCACGTCCGCACGGTTCATGTATGCGCGCACCCGCTTCACCTTTTCGCCAAAGCCATATGGCGCGTCCTTCGCGCAGAGATTGCGCACCGCCGTCACCGCCATCTTCCGCCTGCGGATCGCCATTCGCCGCACGCATTCGGGATACGCCCCAAGCAGCGTTTCAATGGCGTCGTTGGAAAGATCGTGGGAGGAGGGCACATGCTCGCTGAAGCGCTTGGTCACGCTCTGGCTGTGGAAGCGGTAATGGTAATACGCCTCGTCCACCGCAACCGCCGCATCCGCGCGAAGCATCGCCTCGACGATGAACAGCAGATCCTCGGCATAGCGGATATCCGGGCGGAAAGCAAGACCGCGAAGCACGCTGCGCCTGAAAAGATTGCGCGGCGTATAGCCGGAGAGCGGCAGCTCATCGGAATCCGTCTCCTTGGAGAGCATCGCGGGAATCAGCGTTTCACGGATCGCCGCACGGTCAAAGCGCGTCCCGGTTTCAAAGCCCAGCGGCACGTTTTCGCTCCCGCTTTCCCGGTCCTTATAGACCCGGCAAAAGGAAATATCCGCGCCGGACTGCTGCGCGGCGTCAAGTAGCCGTTCATACATCCCGGTTTCCACCCAGTCGTCGCTGTCGCAGAAGCCGACAAACTCGCCCTGCGCCGCCTCAAGCCCGGCGTTCCTCGCCGCGGATACGCCGCGGTTTTCAGGAAAATCGATCACGCGGATGCGCGGATCCTCGCGCTGCGCCGCGTGCAGGATGGAAAGCGATGCGTCCGGACTTTTGTCGTTGACGAAAATCAGCTCGATATCCGTCAGGCTCTGCGCGCGCAGCGATGCGATGCACGCCGGCAGAAACTCTTCGCACCTGTATACAGGAATGATCACGGAAACCTTGGGAGTCATGCAGATGTCGCCTTTCGTTGGGGAGTCGTGTAAGGGAGACGATTGGGGATTCCATCCCCAAACCCCTGTAAGGGATTTCATCCCTTGACCCTTCTTCGCTTCGCGCGGTTTAAAGCAGCATGTGAAAGTGTGAGCACAGCAGGCTTCCGAGAGCCCTCTGCCCGATGGAAGCGTTAAAACCGCCGCGAAGCGGTGTGGGTGTGGGCACAGCCCACTTAGAGTTCAGCCCGCCATAGCGGCGCCTGCACCAGCAGATATGTGCAGCCGATCACGGAGAACGGCGCATACACCGATTCAAACATGCCCACCAGAATGAACACCGCGCAGAATGCCAGCGGCGTCGCGGCATAAGCGCTGGTCTTTCTGTGAATCCAGTAATACTTCGCCGCACGCACGCAAGCCAGCAGCGTGTAGGCAACCATCAGCAGACCGGCGATAAAGCCGTTGTTGTACGTGACGCCCATAAACGCGTTGTGCGCGTTGAAGTGGCGCTCACCGGTGCCGTCCTTGGCGACCCATTCCGCAACCACGCTGGTTTCATGACCGTTCCACGTGAGGTTTTCCATGATCGCCACCCAGATGCCCCAGCGGTCGCTCGTCAGGTCGTCCATGGTGATTCCGCGCTCCTGCGGCAGCGGAATGAGGCTGGTATCCTCGCCCCTCGCCTGCGCCGCGGCAACCTCCATGTCATAGTCCTCCTGCGTCGCCTGCACCATCTTGTCCATCGTGATGGCCAGACCCGCGCCGCCCAGCACGAGCAGGCCGCACAGAAGGATCGCCAGCAGACGCACCGGATGCTTCGCCGTTCCGGCAATGAGCGCGATGGCCAGCACCGTCATTACGCCGGCAAGCGCCAGCAGACCGGAGCGGGAAAGCGTCAGCACGATCATCACCGCCGCCAGCAGCGCGCACGCGCCGTAGCCGGCAGCGGACGCAAAGCGCTTTTTCACCGCGCTGGCATAGCAAAGCACAGACGCCGCCGTCGTCATCACGATGCAGGACATCGACAGCGTATTCGCGTCATAGAAAACGCCCTTATAGCCGGGATAACCAAACGTCACCGGCACGGCAAACACCGACCAGAGGACAAACGGCAGCACAGCAAACACCGTGCCGCGCAGGATGCTCCTGAAGGTCGATTCATCATCCCTTGATGCAAGCACCGTAAAGACGATGGGATAGGCGATGAGCAGCGGCACGCTTTCAGACAGCCAGTCCTGATAGAACAATCCGGAGACCACCATCATGCCATGCGCCGCCATCCACAGCCCGGCCATGCCGCCGTGGAAGCGCACGCCTTCCTTCGCGCCCGAACGCGCCGTCATCGTCACAAATCCCAGAAGAATCATGCCAAAGAGCACGAAAATCATCCAGCGCATCGGGAACTTGCGCTGCATGAACAGCGTGCAGTAGCCGATCAGCGCAAAGAACGCCGCGGTCAGCAGCCGGGAATCGAAAATCTCGTTGAAGATGCCCGTCACCTTGTCATATACCTTGAGTACGCCGGTTGAATCAATGCCGTTTCTGCGCATTGCGTTTCCTCCCGTTTCAGTTCCTGCCGGTTGAATCCGGCGTTATCGCTTCGCGTAGCGTTCGATGGCCTCGCAATACACGCCCTCGACCGTTTCCGCGTTCGTGTCCCACGTCAGCTGCCTTGCATCTTTGCGCCCACGCTCGCGCAGCGCGTCATACGCATGGCCCTTTTCAAATACATCGCGCATCACGCGCTCGGTTCTGTCCGTATCGCCAGCCGGCACGAGGAAGCCGTTTTCTCCGTGGCGGATCGTATCCTCAATGCCCTCTTTCAGCGCGCCCACCGCGATGCAGCCGGCTGCCATCGCCTCGATATAGACGATGCCGTAGCCTTCGCCCCAGCTGGGCAGCACAAACAGATCGCTCTTCGCCATCAGGCGAATCACCTCTTCGTGCGGGATGCCGCCGGTCATCGTCACCCTGTCTTCAAGCGCAAGCTCCCGGATGCGCGCCTTGAGCTGCGCCTCCATTTCGCCGATGCCCACGATGGTGAGCGTCGCGTCCGGGTAATCCGGTGCGAGCCGCGCAAACGCCTCCAGCGTTCTGTCCATGCACTTGCGCGCCTTGAGCGTGCCCACGGAGATGACAGCGCGCGGCGTATTATCCGTCTTTTCCGGCACGAGCGACAGATCCACGCCATTGGGCACGACGCGGCTGATTTTATCCAGCCTGCGGTACGGCGCAACGCGGCTCATCAGCAGGCTGGAAACCGCCATCAGCGCGTCCACGCCGTCGGCAATATCCTTGTTGCGCCGCCACGGCTCCTTGCCGGGGATAAAGTAATGGAAGATGTCCGTGCCATGCACAGTCAGCGCGCAGGGAACGCCCAGCGCCTTTGCCGTCAGCCAGCCGGCATGTCCGTCGCGCGGGAGCATGTGCACGTGCACGATGTCAAACGGTTTTTCCTTATGCAGCCTTCTGGCCACGGGCAGCGCCGCCATGTGCAGCAGCCGGCCGCCCAGATACTTTTCGCCTGCGTTTCCAAGCGTCAGGTATCGCGGATAGTACACGGCGATGCCGTCAACCACATCGTGCTTCGGCGTCCGCTTAGCCACCGCCGCCTGTCCGGGACGGAGCTTTTCCATCATCGGCATCACGCCGACAGCGGAAATAACCGTCACGCTGTGTCCGCGCTTTTTGAGCGCCTTCGCCTGCTCATGCACATAGAAGCAATACGGCGAATTATCCGCCTGCCGGTGGATCATCATCAGAATATTCAGCTTCTTTTCCGCCATGCAGGCACCTCCTTATGGGGCTGCCGCCCCAAACCCCGCCTGAGGGATGTAATCCCTCAGACTCCCATCTTCGCTTCGCGCAGCTTTACGCCTCTCGGTACAAATTCATCCATTTTTCCGCGACCGTCGGCCATGCGTACTCCTTCGCGTGCGCGATGCATCGCGCGCTGCGCTCGCCGTAGCCCGCCGCGCATTCAATCAGCCGCCGCGCCATGTCCTGCGCGTCGCCCGCTTTCACGGCAAAGCCGACTTCGCCGCCCTCAAACTGTCCGTCAAAGCCCTGCCCCTTCGTATAAAGCACCGGCACGCCCTGGCTCATCGCCTCCAGATATACCATGCCAAACGTCTCCGCCGTGGAGGGCAGAAGCAGCAGATCGCAGCCGGCGTAAAACGCCTTCATCGCGTCCATGCCGGAGATCTTTCCAAGGTATTCGTCGTCCTGCAAAAGCGCAGCGGTCAGCTTTTCTCGCAGCGGCCCGTCGCCGCAGGCCCGCAGCGCAAAGCGCACAGCGGTCTGCTGCCGGTTCGCCTCATGCACGGCCTCAAGCGCATCCAGCGGACGCTTTCTGTCGTTGAGGATGCCGGCAAAACCCACGCGCACGGGATCGCCGATACGCTCGCGCGCACCGCCGTCCAGCCACGCCGGATCGATGCCGTTGGGGATGACCGCGCACTTTTTTGCGATCTGTTCGCGTTCGTCTCCCCGGAGCCACTGCGCAAGCACCTTATCGCGCGCCGCCGGGCTCAGGAACACGACGCGCTTTGCCCCGCGCAGAATTTCCCGCGCCTTGCCGCGAAGGTGCGGCATATATGTCCAGATCGCCTCGATATCGCTGTAGCGCAGCGTCACCATGTACGGCACGCCGGTTTTTTCGCTGAGCGCCTGGGCGATCCATCCGTCCGTAAAGAGCGTGTGCGCATGGATGAGGCCGACAGTTTGCATATCGACGCGCCTCATGATTTCCGGGACGCTCCTTTGCGCCTTGCGGAAAAAGAAGATCGCGTCGCTGCGCCTGACCGTCAGCGCCGTGTGCGTGCTGACGCCTTTGGGCTGGTTCTTTCCGACGTTGGAGGCGTACTTTTCCGGTACAAAAACCTCCTGCTCCAGCCCCTTTGCGTCAAGCGCCTCAAAGAGCTGGGGAAACACCGTGCTCCCGGCCAGATTGCAGCAGATGTGCAGCAGCTTCATCATGCGTTCTCCTTGCCGGTCTTCTTTTTATCCCGCTCCGCCTTGAGGAATTTAGGCAGATTGGCAATGCCCACCAGCGAGCCAAAGCCGTAGGCAAAGTGGAACGCCGGATAGAGAATCACCTCGACCGGGAAGAACTTGACGCCCTTTTCCTTGGCGATCTGGTAGGAATAGAAGAAATCCAGCAGCAGATATGCGCCCCATTCAAGGGCGAGCAGCCCGCCAAAGAGCATGCTGCGCGTAAGCAGCGTCAAAAGCAGCAGGCCGATCGTGCTGACCACAAACGCCAGCGGCACAAAATGGCGCACGCCCATGCTGCCCGGCACCAGCGTCATGGTGATCACATTCCACTTGCCGTTCATATAGCCCATGCGGCAGATGCCCTTAATCGTATCGCGGCAGTAGTAGAGCACGCGAATGTTGTGGTTAAGGTATACCTTACCGCCCGTTTTGCGGATGCGATGGTTGAGTTCGTTGTCCTGGTTGCGGGTCATGCGCTCGTCAAAGCCGCCGATGCGGTCAAAGAGCTCCTTGCGCCAGCAGCCGAAGGGCACCGTGTCAACGTAGCCGTCCTCCTGCGTCAGGCGATAGGTCGCGTTGCCCACGCCCAGCGGCGTCTTGAGCATCTCGGCAATCGCCTCGCCCATGAAGCCCCTGCCGCGCGTTTCAAACACGCCGCCCGCATTATCGCAGTCCTTGGTGAGCAGCGTCTCCACGCTCAGGCGGAAGTAATCCTCCGGATACTCCGCGTGCGCATCCAGACGGATGATCACGTCGTACTTGCATGCCCGGATGCCGATGTTCATGGCATAGGGTACGGTCTTGTTGGGATTGTGGAGCACGACGATCTGCGGATACGTCTTCTTCATCTCCTCAAGAAGCGCCACCGTCCTGTCCTGCGAACAGCCGTCCACAAAGATGACCTCCATCAGCTCGGCAGGATAATCCTGCTTAAAGATGGACGCCACACACGCCTCAATATATTTTTCCTCGTTGCGAACGGGGAGGATGACCGAAATGAAAGGCAGCTGCATGCTTATACTCCCAACTTCCTGTTTAATCTGGTATTGCAATGTAGATAATGAATCAGTTTATTATACCACAAACCCGTCAGGATGCAAAGCCAAAAGCGGACAGTTGCCGCCATTTGTCCGCAGATGCAAACAGGCGGCCTTAAGCCGCCCTAAGTACCGATGATTTCGATGCGCTCAATCCGCTTCATCCCCTGTCCCACGGGCACCGTCATCGCCAGCGCCGCGTCGATGACGGCGGCGTTGGGCGCAATGCGACGCACAAGGCCCGCCCGCTCGTCAAACCGCGGATCCGCCCTGACCGGCGCAAAGCGCAGCGGCACCGCCGCCTCATACGCCGACAGATCCGGCGCTTCCTGCGGCCGCATGAGCAGATGCTGCGCCTGCGCATCGCCCGAAAGCCGCATGCCCAGAAACCGCAGCAGCGTTCCCGCCGCAGCGTGCTCCTCTTCCCCTTCCTTTTCCTCTGCGGCCTGCGCCGCGCAGCGCAGCTCCAGCTGGATGACGCCGTCCGGCCAGATCAGCGCATACGCCGCCTCCTGCGGCGCAAGCCGCTCAATACGCCCGTCCGTCAGCTGCAGCTGCGCCGTCAGCGGCGGCGCCTCGCCAAAGGGAAACAGCTGAACATAAATCTCCGCGTCCCGTCCCGCCGGAAAAGCCTGCCCCTGGCCCACAGGTCCGCAGAACTGCCCGTTAACCAGCAGCACGCCGTCCGTGCCGCTTTGAATGAACAACACCGGATACATCGCATCGCCCCCTCGGGGGATGGATATGCAGAAAAAAAGCGCATAATGAAAAGGGAGGAGCAGCGCCCCTCCCCTACAGATCAGTTTGTACCGCATCTTCTCACTTTAAACGTGCTTGCACCGTGTCAAAAGCCGAAGACCCTCTGTCTTCGGTTTCGGTTAAAACCGGAGCGAAGCGTAACGGGTGCGGGCATAGCCCGCATTACTTACACAGTGCCACGATGCCGTAAGCAAAAATACGCGCCGCCTTGAAGAAGTTCTCGATATCGATGTTCTCGTTCGCCTGGTGCGCCAGCTCCGGCTCGCCCGGGAACATCATGCCGAACGCCACGCCCTCTTTGAGATGGCGGGCATAGGTGCCGCCGCCGATGGCGAAGGGCTTGGCCTGCGTGCCGGTGATCTCGTTATACACGCCCATGAGCTTCTTGACCAGTTCGCTGGACTCCGGCACATGATGCGGCTCGCTGATGCGGCCCGGGATCATCTCAAAGCCGGCCGGGGCAAAGCGCTTGCCGACCGTCGCATGGATCGCATGCGGGTTGAAGAAGACCGGATAGCGGCAGTCAAACGTTGCGCTCATCACGCCGTCCTTGACGCTGAGCAGGCCCAGATTGATCGTCAGCTTGCCGGACACCTCGTCGCTGCCCGCGATGCCCAGATTCACGCCGTAATCGCCCTCGCCGCAGGCTTCCACCAGCAGCTTGACCGGCGCGCCGCCCACGCCCACGCCTTCCAGCACGGCAAGCAGCATCTTCGCAGCGCTCTTGCCCATGTGCGGCATGGACGCGTGCGCCGGAACGCCGGTAACGGTGATCTTCGTGTTGCCGCCTTCCAGCTCAGTCTCGATGCCGCAGTCCTCGTCTTCCACGACGAACGCATCGGCAGCCGCCTCGCGCCAGTCGCCCGCGACAACCGCCACCGCAGTACCCGGAACGACATTGGAGCGCGTGCCGGAGGCGATGGAGATCAGGCGCTCATCCGCGATCGCAGCGCGGATTTCCATGCCCGTGATGCCCTTTTCGGTGTTGATCAGCGGGAACTCCGCATCCGGGGAGAAGCCCATGTCCGGCAGGCCGATCTTTTTCTCGTAGTATTCAAGATCCTGCATGCCGCACTCCTCGTCGCAGCCGAGGATCAGGCGGCACTTCTTGCCCTTGAGCTCGATGCCGGCGTCCTGAATCGCCTTCATGGCAAACAGCGCGGCAACCGCCGGACCCTTATCATCGCCCGTGCCGCGGCCGTACATCCTGCCGTCGACAATCTCCGCGCCGTAGGGATCGTAGTCCCAGCCGTCGCCCTCGGGCACGACGTCAAGATGCGCCAGCACAGCCAGGGATTCCTCGCCCTCGCCGATTTCCGCGTCGCAGCAGTAGCCGTCGACGTCGCGCGGCTCCATGCCAAGGCGCGCAATGTCCGCCATCGCCACATCCAGCGCGCGGCGAACCTCCGCGCCGAAGGGCGCGTTATCGGCGCTGCGCTCGGCGCGCACGGACGGCACGCGGATCCAGCGCTGCAGGGTTTCGATCATGTCTGGTTCAAGCGCCTTGAGCGCTGCGTCGAGTTTTGCATTGTACTCCATGGAATAAGCTCCTTTCTTTTTGGGGCTGCTGCCCCAAACCCCGCCAAGGGGCAATGCCCCTTGAC
>JAFYOR010000099.1 GCA_017547805.1 Clostridia bacterium | reverse complement strand
CGGCTTTCGGTGGTCCGCGTCCGGAATGCCGCGAGCGTGACGAGCGCCGTGAGGAGCGCCGTCCGCGCCCGGAGCGCCCGATGACCCCGCCGCCGGCGCCGGTCATTGAGGAGGTTGAAAGCAACCTGCTCGTGGGCCGCAACCCGATTCGCGAAGCGCTGCGCGCCGGCCGCGATATCGAAAAGATCCTCGTGGCCCGGGGCGAGCTGATCGGCTCCGCCCGCGAGATCGTCGCCATCGCCCGCGATGCGAAGATCGTCGTGCAGGAAGTCGCGCGCGAGCGCCTTGATCAGATGGCACCCAACCATCAGGGCCTGATTGCCGTCGCGTCCGCCTATGCCTACAAGACGGTGGACGACATGCTTGCCCTGGCAAAGGAGCGCGGCGAAGCGCCGCTGCTGGTCATCCTTGACGGCGTGACCGATCCGCACAACCTCGGCGCGATCATCCGCAGCGCGGAATGCGCCGGCGCGCACGGCGTCATCATTCCCGAGCGCCGCGCGGTCGGCCTGACCCCCAGCGCCGTGAAGGCGAGCGCGGGCGCGGTGGAATACCTGCCCGTCGCCAAGGAGGTCAACCTCACCCGCACCATTGAGCGCCTGAAGAAGGAAGGCATCTGGGTGTACGGCACGGCGATGAACGGCGAAGATTACCGCAAGGTCAACTTCTCCGGCGCGGCGGCGATCGTCATCGGCTCCGAGGGCGAGGGCATGAGCCGCCTGGTGACCGAGAGCTGCGATAAGATCGTCTCCCTGCCGATGAAGGGTCATATCGATTCGCTCAATGCGTCCGTCGCAGCGGGCATTCTGCTCTACGCCGTCGCCGGCGCGAGGGTCTAAGCGATGAAACCGCTGCTGCTGGTGGACGGATACAATGTCATCGGCGCATGGGACGTGCCCAGAAAGGAGCGCCTGCCCATCGAGGAGGCGCGCGACCGGCTGGTGCATCTGATCGCCGATTACGCGGGATTTTCCGGCGAGGAAGTGATTGTCGTCTTTGACGGTCACTACACCGACAGGCCAGTGCGCTCGCATCAGACGGTGCACGGCGTGCAGGTTGTCTTCACCAAGCATGCCGAAAGCGCGGATAACTTCATTGAGGCGCAGTGCGAAGCGGCGCCCAAGTGGAGGCAGGTCCGCGTGGCCAGCAGCGACAGCGTTGAACAGACGATCGCGCTGGGGCGCGGCGCGGTGCGCATTTCCTCGCGTGAGTTCCTGATGGAGCTGACGCAGGTGCGCAGCGTGGGGCGCGTGCGCATGAAGGAAGAAAAGGTTTCGCGCGGGGACATTCTTTCCCGCCTGCCGCCGCATCAGAGGGAGATCTTTGAGCGGATGCGCAGGGGAGAAGACTAAAAAATGCTGCGCAGGCGGCAGATACGCATGGAGGAACTGATGTACGAAGCGTTTGAAGGCATGACCGACGAAGCGGTCGCGATGCTCGCCCAGCAGGGCGATGCGGATGCGTCGGAATACCTGCTCAATAAATACAAAAACTTCGTAAGATCCAAGGCGAGAAGCTATTTTCTTGTCGGTGCGGATCACGAAGACATTGTGCAGGAGGGCATGATCGGCCTGTTCAAGGCGTTCCGCGATTTTAAGCCGGACAAGCTGTCCTCTTTCCACGCGTTTGCCGAGCTGTGCGTCACGCGGCAGATCATCACGGCGATCAAGACGGCGACGCGGCAAAAGCACATTCCGCTCAATTCCTATGTATCGCTCAACAAGCCGATCTACGAGGAGGAGAGCGACCGCACGCTCATGGACGTGATCACCGAGGGGCGCAGCGCCGACCCGGAGGAGCTGCTCATCGGTCAGGAAAGCTATGTGTCGATTGAAAGCCGTATCGATCAGGCGCTTTCCCCGCTGGAAAGAAAGGTGCTTGCGGCATACCTTGACGGCAAGAGCTATCAGGAGATTGCGGATATGCTCGGACGGCATGTCAAGAGCATCGACAACGCGCTTCAGCGCGTCAAGCACAAGCTGGAAAAGCTCATCAAGGAGAAGAACGGGTAACGCAGGATGGAAGGGGAACCGTTCCCGTTCCATGGCCACCCCTCTTCATTTTTCGGCTGCGCCTTTCGGGCACAACGAAAAAATGAAGGAAAACGATTTTTCTTTCGGAAAATGGGATTTTCCTACGGTAAAATCGCTGTGGTCGCGCCGTACACGCCGCCGCGACCGGATGTATTTGCCGCATTGCCGAAGGTGAGTAAAAAGAGAAACGGGCAGCCGTTTTTCTGATATCACAAAAGATATTTACGAAAGATAAAGCGCGCCCCGCGGGGCGCGTTTTGTTTGAAAATTCGTTGCGTGTATTGACAAGATCGGGATATTTGGATAGAATAATGATGACTAACTCGGTTGACAGCCATCCGCAGGTGTAGTTTAATGGCAGAACTTCAGCTTCCCAAGCTGATCGCGTGGGTTCGATTCCCATCACCTGCTCCAAGCGACCACCGACCATTCGGCGGGCGCAGGCTTTTTTTAACTGTCAGCCGAATCATTAAGGAGGTTATTCCAATGGCGAAGCAAAAGTTTGAGCGCACTAAGCCGCACGTTAACAT
>JAFYOR010000098.1 GCA_017547805.1 Clostridia bacterium | reverse complement strand
TCCTGTATTGAACCTTGAAGTCTCCTTCAAGCTCAAAACTCATTTCGAATTGACTGTCTCTCTTAAACATGACTCGTGAAAATCATGTTCGCGTTCTTCTTGATTCTGTATCGTTTTCAAGGATCATGTCGTCCGCTCAAGCGTCCTTTCGCAAGGCCTTGCTCGCGGCGACTTGATGTATTATACACGCATGACCCCTTCTTGTCAACACCTTTTTTCATCTTTTTTCAAAGTTTTTTCAACAAAATTCTTTCCTCCCCGTTTTTCCAATTATTATCAGGTTTTTTCAATCTGTTTCCTGATAGATTTTCTGCTTTTGCGTCAGATATTACCCTTTTGCTGCAAAAGGAGCGCCTCGCGGCGCTCCTTCTATGCAGTTCTTATCAGTTCACGTCATCCCAAGTGAGAATCTTCTTGGGCATGCGCAGAGACTCTTCATAGCGGTTAACCTCATAGCGCTCCATCAATTCTCCCGTCTGCGCATTGAAGTAGTATTCCTTGTAGGTTTCCGGAATGACGTTATCTCCATCCTTATCAATATAAGGCATCACATTCTCTTTGCTCGGATCGCTCGTATAGCCACAGGTTACCATCCAGACCGGAATAAGCTTCCATTCATTCCCATCCTTACAGGTGCCGTAACCAAAGCGCATTGCATCCACGCCGCGCAGCTTACCTGTGTCGATCAGTTTTTCCAATTTGCCCTTGAATGCATCGAATGACAACAACGGTAGATCATCTTTTTTCACAGCAGTTTCTCTTACCGCAAAGAAAGTGAAGTACCTATACTGCGGCTGATAGTAATGATAGCTGAAGTATCCTTTATCAATCGCCTGATTCGCCCCCAAGACCGGAATGCCGTGCATCAACTGATGTGCGAATACATGATAACAGCCCGTGGCAATAATCTTATCGCCGCGTACCAACTGATCTCCGCTTTTCTTCGCTTTATATACAGGTCCTTTTACCCATACTTCATCAATGCTGATCTCCTCAGGAGATACGCCAGTCAATTCATTAACATCGCTCAAGAACATTGAGAGAAACTCCTCATATGTCACATCACAATCTTCTGCATCATGATCAGGGACCTCTCCATGATTGTACACTGCCTCATCCTGAAGCGTTTTTCCTCGATAATTGTCAATCAGTCGATGAGCGCGGGAATTCCTGACATACACACCAATTCGATCGGAATAATTGTAGATTTCACAGTGTTCCCGTTCTTTCCATTTATCCATCCTCGGATCTTTTTCATCTATCGTGATACTTTCTACCGTCAGCAAGGGACATGCATCAACATCCGGGAACTGATCCAGTTCCACATTTACGACAACCTCCCGTCCCTTCGCCGTATACGTTTGATCCCATCCGGCCTTGGCCTGTTCACGAAGTTCCGCAAGCGTCACATATTCCTCCGCCAGCGCGCAGCTCGTCAGCAGTAAAAGCGCAGCCAGCAAACACACAAACTTTTTCATCATGCAGCCTCCTTTATTTGATTACAATGTCTTCTTCGCTGCATTCGCCGCTCAGGTAGCGCACCGGGCGCAGCGCAAGGCTTTCGCAGTTCGTCGGCAGATCATAGCGTACAGGGATGCCGTAGCCGCCGTCTGCCTCGCCGTAGGTATAGTCCTTGTTATAAAGCACTTCATCGTCCGCGATCAGCTGATAATCGATGACGTAATCCTCTTCATCCGTATCCATGCGGTGAAAATACAGCTCAGCCCAGCCCGTCTGACCGATCACATCCACCTCTCCGTAGATTTCCACATCCGTGACATAGAGCAGCGCATCCGCGCTATACTCCGCGAAGGATGCAGCGCCGGCGCGTGTTTTGCGTTGAACGGGCGTCACCGTGAACGGCGCTTTCACAAAGCGGTATGCGCTGTTTTCACCCGCGGCAATCACCGTCAGCACAATGGAAAGCGCCTCGCCCGGTTTCGCCGGCTCCGGCAGTTCCACCTCCTGATAGCCGCAGGTCACACCGTCCGCCGTCTCCTCGCCCCTGTCCCAGATGGTGAGATCCGTGCCGTCCGCGAGGTCCGCGCCGTCACCCAGAACCACATTTTCACCCGCGAGCGTATAGGAATAGTACAGCCTGCCACCGTCGCAATACACTTGTTCAAGCGTCAGCTCCGTTCCATCTTCCAGTACCGCTGTCTCGCCGACGCTCGCCGCTGCCTCGTCAAGGCGCGCAAGGCGTTCATAGCTGCTTTCACCCTTCTTCTGTTCCCGTAGCTGACCAAACAGCCCCAGCCCTACGGCAACCGCGCCGCCCGCCAGCGCCAGCACCATCACCGCAGCCAACGCCGCGACCATCATCCTGCGCGCGGACCATGCCCCGCGCCTCTTTTCCGGCAGGCTGTCAAGCGTCGCCGCGAGCCGCTGCTCGTATCTTCCTTTTGTATCGACCGGCGTTGCGCATTCTCGCAGCATCGCCTCAAACATTTCGTTCGTCATGCGTCTTCACCCCTTTGCACCAGTTCACGCTTGAGCTTCTCGCGCGCCCGGCTCATCCGCGCGGCGACCGCTCCCTTCGGCGCACGGACGATGGAGGAAATCTCCTCGATGGAGAATCCTTCATAATAATGCTGTGCGATCGGCAGGCGCAGCTTTTCATCAAGCGCCGTCACGCTGTCCCACAGCGCAGCGGCAGCTTCATCCTGTGTGCTTTGCGGCGGTTCGATTTCGTCCATGAGAACGACTCTTTTTTTCTCAGCGCCATTTTGCTTTTGTTCGCGACGATCGTCATCATCCACGTCCTGAAAGCGGATGGATCACGTAGGCTGTCGATGCGCTCCCACGCGGAAAGCACGGCGTCCTGCACGACGTCTTCCGCATCCATGCGGGAACGCAGGAAGCTCATCGCCACGCGCACCATGCTCCCGCGCAGCGCCCATACCGCTTCGCTGAACCGTTCGCGATCCATCGTCCTTTCCCTTGTGTCCATACTGGCCTCCTGCTGTCCGGCACAGCCCGCCGTACCGGATTGATTTGTCATGACGCTTTATAGATGCACGGCAGGGAGGTTTATTTGCATCCATTTCATATTCAACATTAAAACACGAAAAAACGGAAGATGGAACCCATCTCCCGTCTCTCATTCAGTTTTTTGGCATGCGCTTTCACGCGTTGCAGCCCCAGCGCGTGATCGCACCCGTCACCGGATCCAGATCCCCGCCCGTCACATACGACCCGTCCACATCTTCCAGCCAGACATGTATCCGTAAAAGCTTCCCGCTGCCCGGATCAAGTTCCAGCGCCGCGCGCAGCGTGCACCGCTCAGCCAGTTCTTTTGTCACGCCCTCGTCCGCCGTGCGTTCATCCAGCACGCGTCCTTTGACGACATAATCAAATACATTGTCCCTCACCGCCTGGGACAGCAATTCCCGCCATGGGCGCTTGATGCGGCAGATCTCCGAGTCGATCCTTTCGGCGCCCTCGGGCACCTCGCCCTGAGCCCAGAAAACATCACCGTTCGGGTCGGTGCGCCGCAGGATAAGTTGCCCATCCGCCGCGCCGACGCAGGTAATAAAACTCCGTTCCAGCGCATACACCTCGCCTTCAAACGGAACCCATCCGCCTTTGGACAGCTTTTCCGCCGGGACGGTTCCCTGCACACGCGGCGAGCGCTGGATGCCCGCGCCAAAGGTCACATGCCATACATCCTCTCCGGGCACCTGCCAGCAGTCCTCAAGCACCACGCCGCCGCAGAGCTTGACCTCCACGCCCGTCGCATCATCCGTGAAGGTCAGTCCACCCGAGGGGACGGCAAACGCATCATATTGAATGCGTGCAGCTTCTTCCGGCTCCTTAAGCGGCTCAAAGGCGTCCGCAGGCGCAAAGCCCTGTCCCGCTCCGGGTACCATTACGTAATACTCGTCCCCGCAGACAGCCAGCACGTATGCACGCTCCCCCACCCGAAGATCTATCGGCCCCCTGCCGACGTCCTCACTGACCCGAACTGCCCGTTTGGTCTCTGCGAGCGGACAGAGTGCAGAAAACCCCTCCCCCACCGGCGCGAGGTATTGCTTCATGACATAACCGGTGAGCACGTTTCCATGCGAAAACCGAAGACCGACAAGGCACCACTCGCCGTTATCCTCGTAGATTTCCACACGCGTTCCGGTATAGATGCGCCCCTTGATTTCGCTTCCTTTGCGCGGCTCGGCGCGCAGATTGAGCCGCACGCTCCAATCGTTTCCGTTATCAACGATCAACACCGCATCGTTGCCGCCGATTGTCGGCGAAAGCCACCTCATCTCTTCCTGTGCAAGCGCGCAGGCGCCGATCATCAGGAGCAGCACAAGCAGAAAGATACAGATTCGTTTCATCCTCAGCACATCCTTTAACATTTTCTATCATATTAAACGAGCCTGGGTCAGAAATATTTCATATTTGAGAGATTTTCTCCAAAAACAAAAACGAGAGAAGGAAATCCTTCTCTCGCATGAAAGCCGGTTGAACTTAGGCGTTCTTGGCGATCTCGACCAGCTTCGCAAAAGCGGCAGCGTCGTTGACCGCGATGTCGGCCAGAACCTTGCGGTTGAGGTCGATGTTGGCCTTCTTCAGGCCGCAGATGAACTTGGAGTAGGACATGCCGTTGATGCGGGCAGCCGCGTTGATACGGGCGATCCACAGGGAACGGAAGTCGCGCTTGCGCAGCTTACGGCCGATGTAGGCATAACGCAGGGAACGAGCGACCTGCTCCTTCGCCGCGCGGTACTGCTTGGACTTGGAGCCAAAGTAGCCCTTCGCCAGCTTCATGATCTTTCTGCGCTTCTTATGGGCATGCACAGCCACTTTAATTCTTGCCATGGTGTTGGTCCTCCTTGCTGGCTATCAGCTTACATGTACGGAACGAGCTTCTTGATGGTGTTGGCGTAGCACTCGGAGACGTACGCAGTACGGCGCAGGTTACGCTTGGTCTTGCGGGTCTTCTTGTTGAGGATGTGACGCTTGTAAGCCTTGGCGCGCTTAACGAGACCGTTCTTGGTCAGCTTGAAGCGCTTGGCAGCGCCGCGATGAGTTTTCTGCTTAGGCATAAGGGGAATCCTCCTCTCAGGATCGTTAATCTTTAGGAGCCTGTTTGGCTTCTTTGCTGGGGTCCTTCGGAACAAGGATCATGATCATGTGGCGGCCTTCCACGCTGGGCTTGCGCTCCACAATGGCCACGTCCTTGACGCGAGTCACGAAATCCTGCATAACCGCCAGACCGATCTCCTGATGGGTGATCTGCCGGCCGCGGAAGCGAATCGAAACCTTGACCTTATCTCCGGCACTCAGGAACTTAATCGCCGCCTTCGCCTTGGTCTGGATGTCATTTTCCTCGATCGTGGCGGAGAGCTGCACTTCCTTCAGGGAGACGACCTTTTGATTCTTGCGGATCTCGCGCTCCTTCTTGGCCTGCTCGTAACGGTACTTATCGTAGTCCATCAGCTTGCAGACCGGCGGTTTGGCGGTCGGAACGATCTTCACCAGATCCAGTTCTGCCTCCTCGGCCAGTTCAAGCGCCTTGCGAATCGGCATCACGCCAAGCTGTTCGCCGTTCTGGTCGATCACTCGCACCTCGCGGTCGCGGATTTCCTCGTTCATCATCAGATCTTGTGCCATGTTGTTTGCGATACACCTCCAAATTGTCTTTGTGCTCTTGACGCACAAAAAAGAGCGGGCATAGCTAGCCCGCTCTTCATGAAATACACATTCAAAGAACGCCATGTGCCGCAGCTGCTCAATTGCGCCGGGCGAGAAGCGGGCAAGCTTCTACTTCGTACTTGTTTAGAATACCATACCCGCATCTCATTGTCAAGCATTTTTTGGTGCAATATCAAAGTTTTTTACGAAAGCATTCCTACAGCAGCATCTGCTGAAGAAGCGAACCGAAAGCATCGCCTGCGGCGACTGTTCGCTTCGGGGATGTTTTCGGGCTGCGCCCGGTGGGGGACGTTGGGCTGCCGCCCAAACCCGCCTGAGGGATTTCATCCCTCAGACTCCCTTCTTCGCTTCGCGCGACTGAAAGACGTCCTTTATATATAGAAGGAAATCAGCGCGCCTTGGTGCGGATCTCTTCCTCCAGCTTGGCGATCAGGTCGGCAAGGGGCATCGTGCCCAGATCGCCTTCCTTACGGTTACGCACGGCAACCGCCTTCGCCTCGGCTTCCTTATCGCCCACGACGAGCATGTACGGCACCTTCTCAGCCTGCGCCTGACGGATCTTGAAGCCGATCTTCTCATTGCGCAGATCCAGATCCACACGGATGCCGCGGGAGAAGAGCTCGCGCTCCACTTCCTTCGCCCACTCGTCGCCGCGCTCGGTGATCGTCATAATCTTCACCTGCGTGGGCGCCATCCACGTGGGCAGCGCGCCGGCGTACTTTTCAAGCAGCAGCGCGAGCGTGCGCTCGTAGCAGCCCAGGGACGTACGGTGGATGATATACGGATTCTTCTTCTGTCCGTCGGTATCGACGTATTCCATGCCGAACTTCTTGGCCAGCAGCATGTCGATCTGGATGGTGATGATCGTGTCTTCCTTGCCGTAGACGTTCTTGATCTGGATATCCAGCTTCGGACCGTAGAACGCCGCCTCGTCAATGCCCACGGAATACGGCACTTCGAGCTTATCAAGGATCTTCGCCATCAGCTCCTGCGCCTCGTTCCACTGCTCCGGCGTGCCTTCGTACTTGGCGGTATTCGCCGGATCCCACTGGCTGAAGCGGTAGGTGACGTCCTCGGCAAGGCCGACCGTCTCCAGCATGTACTTCGCCAGGCTCAGGCAGCCGGCGAACTCCTCCTCCAGCTGCTCCGGACGCAGAACAAGGTGGCCTTCGGAAATCGTGAACTGACGCACGCGGATCAGGCCGTGCATCTCGCCGGAATCCTCATTGCGGAAGAGCGTGCTCGTCTCGCCAAGGCGCATCGGCAGATCGCGGTAGGAGCGCATGCGGTTGAGGAAAACCTGATACTGGAACGGGCAGGTCATCGGACGCAGCGCGAAGCACTCCTTCTCTTCGTCGTCCGGATCGCCCATGATGAACATGCCGTCGCGGTAGTGATCCCAGTGGCCGGAAATGCGATATAGATCGCGCTTGGCCATCAGCGGGGTCTTGGTCAGCAGATAGCCGCGCTTCTGCTCTTCATCCTCGACCCAGCGCTGCAGCAGCTGAATGACGCGCGCGCCCTTGGGCAGCAGGATCGGCAGACCCTGACCGATGGAATCGACGGTTGTGAAGTACTCAAGCTCGCGGCCGATCTTGTTGTGGTCGCGCTTGCGGGCTTCTTCCAGCGCCGCCATGTGCGCCGCCAGCTCATCCTTGGAGGCAAAGGCCGTGCCATTGATGCGGGTGAGCATCTTG
The DNA here is from genome assembly GCA_017547805.1 of Clostridia bacterium. GTDB lineage: Bacteria > Bacillota > Clostridia > Christensenellales > Aristaeellaceae > Ventricola. The sequence continues at coordinate 3,564 of JAFYOR010000098.1, read as the reverse complement.
TTGCTGCGGTCGTTCTTCCAGTACGCGCCGGAAACCTGCGTGAGCTTAAACGCCTTGAGCGCCTTGGTGTAGCACAGGTGCGGACCGACGCACATGTCGATGTAGTCGCCCTGCTGATAGAAGCTGATGACCGCATCCTCCGGCAGATCGCCGATGTGCTCCACCTTGTAGATTTCGCCGCGCTCCTGCATGAGCTTGACGGCTTCCTCGCGCGGCAGCGTATAGGTCTTGATCGGCAGGTTTGCCTTGACGATCTTTGCCATTTCCGCCTCGATCTTCGCGATATCGCCGTCAGCCAGCTTCGCATCGCCCAGATCCACATCATAATAGAAGCCATTCTCCGTCGCCGGGCCATAGGCGAAGTGCGCCTGCGGATACAGGTTCTTGACCGCCTGCGCCAGAATGTGCGCCGCCGTATGCCGGATGACGTGCAGCTCTTCCTCAACCGGGCATTCGCCGGCCGTGCCGTTGTTAAACAGTACCTTCATGTTGGATTCCTCTCTTCCTATTGAATAAGGTAGTATGGTCGAGAGACGAAAAAGACTCGTCCCTCAAATGATTCGAGGGACGAGCCTGAATAAAGCCCGTGGTTCCACCCTGATTGGTGCTCTTTGCCGCTGTATCGCGCGCCTCGCGGCCCGATCAGAAGGTGGTCTTCGCCGTTTCTCACGCCGATGTGCTTTCAGCCGGTGACACATCTCTCTTTGGACGCTCTTTCAAACGGTTACTCTTCTTCGTCATTTCGTGCATGATTCAGTATAGAGCAAAAGCCCGCCAAAGTCAATCCCCCGCAGCAGCAAACATTTTTTGAGTTATCCTGCACATAAATCCCCCCTCGCAACCCTTTCTCCATTGACAATTTTTGCTCAAAAGCGTAGAATGATGATGGAATGAACTGTACCAAATATCCGCCGGTTTCCCCGCGCGGAGCGAGCATATTCATAAGGAGGATCTCCATATGGAACACAAAATGATGGACGCCATTGTCAAGCCGATTGCCGGCGAAGGCCTGGAGCTTCGCCGTGTCCCCGTCCCGACTCCCGGTCCGGGCGAAGTGCTGATCAAGGTGCACAAGACCGCCATCTGCGGCAGCGACGTGCACATCTATAAGTGGAACGAATGGGCCGCCGCCCATGTTAAGCCGCCGCAGGTCATCGGCCACGAATACGTGGGCGAAGTCGCCGAACTCGGCGCGGGCGTCACTGGCCTGACCATCGGACAGCGCGTTTCCGGCGAAGGCCACATCACCTGCGGCCGCTGCCGCAACTGCCACTCCGGCAACATCCAGTGGTGCAACGATCACATGGGCGTGGGCGTGGACCGCAACGGTGCGTTCGCTGAATACGTCTGCATCCCGGCGCGCAACGTGATCATCATCGACGAAAACCTCGACGAGGAAGTCGTTTCCTTCTTTGACGCCTACGGCAACGCCACCCATACCGCGCTCAACTACCCGCTGGTTGGCGAGGACGTGCTCATCACCGGCGCCGGCCCCATCGGCATCATCGCCGTGGGCATCTGCAAGTTCGCCGGCGCGCGCCGCGTCGTCATCACCGACATGAACGAATACCGCCTCGATCTCGCCCGCAAGATGGGCGCGGACGCCGCGGTCAACGTCATGAAGGAAGACCTGCCCTCCGTCATGAAGTCCCAGAAGCTCTCCGAAGGCTTCGACGTCGGTCTTGAGATGTCCGGCTCCGCCGCTGCGCTCAACCAGATGATCGGCGCGATGCGCTTTGGCGGCAAGATCGCCCTGCTGGGCCTCGGCGCTTCCAAGATGGAACTCGATATCAAGAATATTATTTCGAAGGGTCTGACGCTGCAGGGCATCTCCGGCCGCAAGATGGACAACTGGCACCAGATGAGCTACATGGTGCAGGGCGGTCTGGACCTCACGCCGGTCATCACCCATCGTTATCACTACACCGACTTCCAGAAGGGCTTTGACGCGATGCTTTCCGGCAATTCCGGCAAGGTCGTCCTCGACTGGACCAGCAAGAAGGAGTAATTGACCATGAAATCCGCACTGACTGCTATCTGCGCCGAGCTTGACGCGATCCGCGAAGCCGGTACCTGGCGCGAGGAGCGCATCATCAAGACCCCGCAGTACGCCCGCATCGACACCACCGCGCGCGAGGGCGTCATCAACTTCTGCGCCAACAACTACCTGGGTCTGTCCACCAATCAGGATCTGATCGACGCGGCGAAGGCTTCCTACGACCGCTGGGGCTTCGGCCTGTCCTCCGTGCGCTTCATCTGCGGCACGCAGGAGATCCACAAGCAGCTGGAAAAGAAGATTTCCAATTTCGTCGGCATGGACGACACCATCCTCTACTCCTCCTGCTTCGACGCCAACGGCGGCCTGTTTGAGACGCTGCTTGGACCGGAAGACGCGGTCATCTCCGATGAGCTCAACCACGCCTCCATCATCGACGGCGTGCGTCTTTGCAAGGCGAAGCGCTACCGCTACAAGAACAACAACATGGACGATCTGCGCGAAAAGCTCGTTGATGCGCGCGAGACCGGCTGCAAGAAGATCCTCATCGCCACCGACGGCGTCTTCTCCATGGATGGCTACATCGCCAACCTGAAGGCGATCTGCGATCTGGCGGACGAGTTTGACGCGCTGGTCATGGTCGATGACTCCCACGCCGTGGGCTTCATGGGCGATCACGGCAAGGGCACCGCGGAATACTGCGGCGTGATGGGCCGCGTGGACATCATCACTGGCACGTTCGGCAAGGCGCTGGGCGGCGCTTCCGGCGGCTACACCGCCGCGCGTCAGCCGATCGTCGATCTGCTGCGCCAGCGTTCCCGTCCGTATCTCTTCTCCAACACCGTCGCCCCGGCGATCTGCGCCGCGACGATCCGTACCATCGAGCTGCTGGAGGAATCCACCGCCCTGCGCGACAAGGTGCACGAGAACGCCCGCTACTTCCGTCAGGAGATGGAGAAGCTCGGCTTTGACCTGCTCCCGGGCGAGCATCCGATCGTTCCGGTTATGCTCTACGACCCGAAGGTTGCCCACGAGTTTGCCCGCCGCATGCTGGAAAAGGGCGTCTACGTCGTCGCCTTCTGCTATCCGGTCGTTCCGAAGGGCCGTGACCGCATCCGCACCCAGCTCTCCGCCGGCCACACCAAGGAAGACATCGACTTCACCGTCAAGTGCTTCGGCGAAGTCAAGGCGGAAATGGGCCTCTAACTGCGTTAGGGCTGCATCGCTTCGCGGCGGCTAGAATCCGCTGCGTTCGCACAGAGGGTGCTCCGCCGCTGCTTGGCGAAAAAAACAACGAAACACAAAAAGACCGATGCGTTTGCATCGGTCTTTTTCCGTGCCCAAATACTCTGTATAGCATCCATATCTGCCAACTTGACAAATTGGAATTTAGCAGTATATACATTTTTCGATATCAGGCAGTAATGAATATAAAGATTTCCCTATTATCTTTTCAAAATATTCTTTGTATTCATAAGTTTTATTCCATCTATCAATTGAGAACGGATAAATTCCATATCTCCGCGTGGTATCAATAAATCTTTTTTCTAAAATACAAAAGCCATTAG
>JAFYOR010000015.1 GCA_017547805.1 Clostridia bacterium | reverse complement strand
GACCGCTCCGCTGCGCGAGATCCAGCCGGACGGCAGCCGTCATCCGTTTGACCAGTTCATCATCGCCAAGACTCCGGCTGAGCGCTGGGGCGAGGCCGAGGATCTGGCGGGCCCGGCGGTGTTCCTCGCCTCCGACGCGTCCAACTTCGTCAACGGCCACGTGCTCTACGTCGACGGCGGCATCCTCGCCTACATCGGCAAGCAGCCGTAATTTCTGCGCAGGATTTGAGAATCCGCATATCAGACAGAACGCTCCGAAACGGGAACACACCCGTTTCGGAGCGTTTTTTCATGCTTCTTCCGTATACGCAGCCGGTAACAACATAATTCCCAATAGCGAAAAAACTCACCAACCGTCTCCGATTGGTGAGTTGTTGTTTTATCCAAGTCGCTTCAGACCGGATTACAGCCTGCAGTTAAGCTTGCCCAGCTCATCCACAACATAGTTATAGACAAACTCAACGGCTTCATCCAGCGGCTTCTTCTCCTGCATGGACTTGTCGCGGGCAGAAATCTCGATCGTGCCGTTCTTCAGGCCCTTCGGGCTGACGACGACGCGCACCGGCACGCCGAAAAGATCCGCGTCGGAGAACATGACGCCGGCGCTGACCGGACGCTCGTCCCAGATCACCTCAACGCCCTTGGCGGTGAGTTCATCATAGATCTTCTGGGACATCGCCGCAACCTCTTCATTGTCCGGGCGCAGGGAGCACAGGTGCACATGCCACGGGGCAATAGAGATCGGCCAGATCGGGCCGTAGTCGTCGCGGTGCGCTTCGCACACAGACGCGGCCAGACGGCCAACGCCGATGCCGTAGCAGCCCATGATCGGGTTCTTGAGGCTGCCGTCCTGATCGACGTAGGTCATGCCCATGCTCTCGGTGTACTTGGTGCCCAGCTGGAAGATGTTGCCCACCTCGATGCCGCGGGAGGTGTAGACGCTCGGCTTGCCGCAAACCGGGCAGATACCGCCGTCGTACGCCTTGGCGACGTCCACGTACTCAACCGCGCCCATCTCGCGCTCGATATTGAAGCCGGTGTAGTGCATATCCGTCTCATTCGCGCCGGTGGCAAACCAGTTGACGCCCTTGAGGGACGCGTCATACACCACGCGCACATCCGCCGGCAGGCCCTTGGGGCCGATGAAGCCGGCAGCAAGACCGCTTTCCGCCGTGATCTCAGCCGGATGAATCTCGGCCTTGAGGTAATTGCGCAGCTTGGTTTCGTTAATGTCCAGATCGCCGCGCAGGAAAGCGACGACATACTTATCCGTCAGGTTCTCCTGATAGACGACAGCCTTGCAGGTCTTATCCGGGGTGATCTTCAGGAACGCGCACAGATCCTCGATGGACTTGACGTCCGGCGTTTCGACCTTCTCAAGCTCCGCCGTCTCGCCCGCTTCGCCGTGAACGATGCACGGCGCGGCTTCCATGTTGGCGCGGTAGTCGCAGTCATGGCACAGCACGATGGTGTCCTCGCCCACCGGCGTAAGGAGCATGTACTCGTGGGAAACCTTGCCGCCCATCATGCCGCTGTCGGAGGCGACGGCGACGACTTCCTTCACGCCCGCGCGGGCAAAGATTCGGTTGTACGCATCGTAGCACACGGCATAGTAGCGCTCCAGATCCTCCTGAGAGGTGTGGAAGGAATAGGCGTCCTTCATCGTGAACTCGCGCACGCGGATCAGGCCGCCGCGGCAGCGCGGCTCGTCACGGAACTTGGTCTGGATCTGATAGATCATGAACGGATACTGGGTATAGCTGTCCGCGACGTCGCGCACGAAATGGACAGACGCTTCCTCGTGGGTCATGCCCAGCACCATGTCCGCGCCGGAACGATCCCTGAAACGCAGCAGCTCGCTGCCGATGGAATCATAGCGGCCGGATTCACGCCACAGCGTCGCCGGCATGGCCACCGGGAAGAGCAGTTCCTGACCATCGATACGATCCATCTCCTCGCGGATGATCTTTTCGATCTTGGCGGTGATGCGCTTGGTCACCGGGAACAGCGTATAGATGCCGTTGCCCACGGGCTTGATATAGCCGCCGCGCATCATGAGCGCCTGGCTGGTGATGACGCAATCCGCCGGCGTCTCCTTGTATCGCTTGGATACGAGATTCTTGAGTTTCATCTCTATGCACTCCTCGTCTTCATTACTTCAGGGACAAAAAAACTTCGCCCCCGTATTGCAGGGGCGAAGTGTAACTCCGCGGTACCACCTTGCTTCAACGCATCTTCATGCGTCCTTGCCTGCCCTGTATCGGGAGCACCCGGCAGGATTTCATCCAAAGATGTGTTCTCCTGCATACTCAAGAGGCCGGAGCTTTCCGCCGCCAAATGCACGCCTTACAGCCATGGGCACGCTCTCTGAAGATTGACGCACGAAGCTTTCTCTTTCATCGTATGCAACATTATATCAGACAAATCGCAAAAGCGCAACAACAAAGTGGGCGGTGCCCACACCCCCATCCGAACAGCGCCTTCATTATACGGCACCTCTGCACACGCGGCCGAGACCGCTGCGTTTGCACCTGCTGCGCAATCAGGCTGCGCCCACTCCCTCATCCGAACAGCGCTTTCATTATACGGCACCTCTGCACACGCGGCCGAGACCGCTGCGTCTGCACCTGCTGCGCAATCAGGCTGCGCCCACTCACGCATTCAGCTGCTGGCGCTGCACCAGCTGCGCAAACCGTCCGTTCAGGGCAATCAGCTCGTCATAGGTGCCGTCCTCCACGATCCTGCCCTTTTCCAGATAGATGATCCGGTCGCAGGCGCGGATCGTGCTCAGCCGGTGCGCGATGACGATGCGGGTACACTTGAGCTTTTCCAACGAATCGGAAACGGTTTTCTGCGTGATGTTGTCAAGCGCGGAGGTTGCCTCGTCAAACATCAGGATCTTCGGCTTGGGGGCGATGGCCCGCGCGATCATCAGCCGCTGGCGCTGCCCGCCGGAGATGCCGCCGCTGCCCTCGGAAATGATCGTGTGCATGCCCATGGGCATCTGGCGGATGTCCTCGGCAATCCCCGCCATTTCAGCGGCTTCCCACGCCTGCTCAAGCGTCAGTTGGGGCGCAGAAATCACGATATTGGAATAAATATCGCCCTGAAACAGCTTGCCATTCTGCATCACCACGCCAATCTTTCGGCGCAGGGATTTCAGATCGATGGTATTCAGGTCCTTTCCGTTATAATAGACCGCGCCCTTTTGCGGCTTTTCAAAGCCCAGAAGGATGCGCATCAGCGTGGATTTTCCGCAGCCGGTGCTGCCCACAATGGCCACGTACTGCCCGGGCTTAATCTTCAGCGACAGGTCGTCAAGCACCAGCGGCATGTCCTCCCGATAGCGGAAGGACACGTTATTGACCTCAATTGCGCCGCTGATGCGCTCGATGACCTGCTTGCCCTCGGCAATCTCCGGCACAGCATCCATGATGGGCTTGGCCATGGCGATAACAGGCCTGAACTGCGCCACCGTCATTGCCAGACCGGCCAGAGACATGAACGCGCCGCTGACCATGCCGTAGGCGCTGTTAAAGGCGTAATACTCCGCCACGCCAACGCCGCTGCTGAGCGCCATCGCGTACATCACCATCGTGCCCGTCAGAGAGATCGCCGTGGTGATAACACCGTTCAGGCGCAGAAACATCGGCGGATTATAGGTCATAGCGACCTGCTTTGCATACAGATCGGACCAGCGGGCATAGGCGCGCTTCTCCGCGCCGGACAGCTTGATCTTCTGGATGCCGGCGATCAGCGCATAGCTCATGCCGCTTTCCTGCGCCCCCAGTTCCATCTGTCTGCGGACAATCCGCGTCTGATACAACGTGGTGCAGACAGAAAAAAGCAACGTCACCAGTATGATGCTCAGCGCAGGCACAACCAGCGCCGGAGCATAGGCGAAGATCTGCGTGATATACAGAAGGGAAAACAGCGAAGTCAATCCTGTACCCAGCACAGAGGATACCAGCATGCTGCACAGCGACTGGATATTCTGCGCGCGGCTTGCCAGCTCGCCGGCAGAATGGTGCTTGAAGAAATCCGCCGGCAGGGACAGGATGCGCATCATCGTCGCCGCCTGTACGGAGAGATTCAGCTTGGTATTGATGCGCCCGGACAGCAGCGCGCTGATCGCGCCCAGCAGCAGCTGACTCACGGACACGCTGATCATAAACACCGCCAGAGCCAGCAGCAGCCGCACATCGCCGCTATCAGCCACCGGCCCGAAGAGCAGCGCGGTCAGGCGCGGCGTGAGCAGACCCACCAGCGATACCGCCAGCGCGCACAGCGCGGTCAGCACGATATCCGCCCTGTCAAAGCATTCCAGGATATAGCGCATCAGCACAGGCACCGTCAGCTTTGCCAGCGGGAAGGGCTTATAAAAGCAGATGGCTTCATCGTCAAAGAGTTCCTGCGTCTTGCGGGTGATCTTCACCCATCTGGCAGCCTTCGCATCATAGAATGCGTAGCCGTTCATTCCCCTTGGGATAAGGGCAACCACGCTGCCATCATCCTTGCGTCTGGTCAGCATCGCGCCGATCGCGTCATGATACCAGTCCTTGGGCAGCCGTACATTGCGCCGCATGATGCCGTGAGGCCGCAGCAGATATTCCAGCCGGTCCTCCAGTCCCTTGACGGTATCGGGCACCTCCCGGGGCTTGATCTTATAGTATTTCAGAATTTCGCCGATCTCGCTGCTGGCCTTCGCCTCATCGCTGGCATAGGCAGCGGATATTTTTGTGCCCAGCACCGCGTCAGCCATGCGCAGGAAGGCCTCCTCAAACAGCTGATCGTCGCTTTGCTTGCGCTGGCGGATTTGCTCGTCAAACCATCCCATGGAAACCCTCCTTCCTTACTCGCTGCACACCAGCCGGGTGTAGAAGCCGCCAAGCGCGTACAGCTCCTCATGGGTGCCGCGCTCCACCACATTGCCGCGATCCATCACAATGATCTCGTCGCAGTCGCGGATGGTGCTCAGCCGGTGCGCCACCACGATGCAGGTGATGCCGCGATCCTTGATGGACCTGACCACGTCGTACTCCGTGCGCGCGTCCAGCGCGGAAGTCGCTTCATCCAGAATGATAATGGTTGGATCCTGCGCGAGCACACGGGCGATTTCCATGCGCTGGCGCTGACCGCCGGAAAAGTCCTTTCCGCCCTCGGTGATGCGGTAGTTATAGCCGCCGTCGCGCTGCATGATATCCTCGTGGAGCTGCGCGTCGCGCGCCGCCATGATCATTTCAAAATCCTCGATGGAGGTATCCCACATCTTGATGTTGTTGGCAATGGTATCCTCAAAGAGAATGATATCCTGATCCACCACAGCCAGCGATCCGGTAAAGACGCTGCGGTCAATCCTACTCATGGGCTTGCCGTCAAAGAGGATTTCGCCGCTCCACGGCTGATACAGGCCGGAAATGAGCTTTGACAGGGTGGATTTTCCGCAGCCGGAGGTACCCACGAAGGCCACGCGGCTGCCCGGCTTAAGCGTCAGGTTGAAGTCGCGGATCAGCGGCTCCGCCAGGCGGGAGTAACCGAAGGTCACGTTCTTCATTTCAATCGCGCCGGAAAGCTTGGCGAAGGTTTCGCCCTCCTCCCCACGGCTGTCATACACCACGTCGGAGGGATACTGCATCACGTCCTCAACGCGCTCCATCTGGGTGCGCATTTCCTGAAACTGCTGTCCGGCGGCAATCAGCTGACCGGCAGGCGCCATGAAGGAGGCCAGGAAGCCCTGAAAGGCCATCACCATGCCGATGGTAAAGCGCCCCTCCATGACCAGACACACGCCAAGGATGGTCACAACGGCATTGCTTACGGCGGCGACAATCTGGGGAATCAGGCCGAAGTACTGGTTGATCCGGGCAAAGCGCACCTCCTGCAGGTTGACGCTCGCCTGATAGCCCGCCCATTTTTCAAAGAAGCCGTTTTCCGCGCCGCTGGCCTTGATGGTCTCGATCATCTCGATGCCCGCAACCGTCGTGCCGGAAAGCTTGCCCGCATCGCGCATCTGCACGCGGGTGATGTTGATGCGCTTGGCGGAGATGATGCGCGACAACGCCGTATTGATGAGGATGGACGCAACGCCCACGAGCGTGAGCATCACGCTGTACCGCACCATCACCACCAGATAAAAGACCATCATCACGGCCTGAATCACCAGCGGAGCAAATGTGCTGACAAGGCTGCTTGCGATGGACGCATTTTCACTCTTGCGCCGCTGAATGTCGCCCGCCATGCGCTGGGAGAAGAATTCCATCGGCATCTGCAGAATCTTCCACATGAATACGGAGCTGCCCACAGCGGCGATTTTACCGTTGATGCGCGCGGAATAGACCGCCTGAATCAGGGCGATCACAATCTGGATAACCGACAATCCCGCCAGCGCCCACAGGAATGGAACGACCCATTCCGGGTTCACGCCCGTGAGCAGGCGGTCAATGAACACGCGCGAAAAGCCCGGCTGGATAATGCCCAGCAGGGATGCGATCACCGTGGTGATGACGGTAAAGGCCACAGCTTCCCCCGTGCCCTTCATGCGTCGTTTGGCAAAGGCCAATACGCTCTTGGGCTTGCCGCCGGGTTCAAATTCCTCCCCGGGCTCAAACATCAGACAGATGCCGGTAAAAGCCCGGTCAAACTCCTCCATCGGCACGCTGTAGCTGCCCTTTGCAGGGTCGTTTAAAACTGCCTTGTTTCCCCGGAACCCGCAGAGCACCACAAAATGATTGAAATTCCAATGGATGATGCAGGGGAACCTGCCCTCTTTTTTCAGCATTTCTGGCTCAAAGCGGTATCCCTTGGCGACAAGGCCATAGCTGCGGGCAGCCCGAAGCACATTTTTCGCGTTGGAGCCATCCCGGGATACGCCGCAGTCGGCGCGTACCTGTTCCAGCGGTATCCACTTTTCATAATACGCCAGCACCATCGTCAGCGACGCTGCGCCGCATTCCAGCGCCTCCATCTGCATCACCACGGGCACCTTCGCCACGCCCTGCGTCATGGGCTGCCTGATTTTCTTCGCTTTCCTTGCCATGGCGCACCTCAGTTGAGCACAAAGGACATGGGCGATACGCTGTCCGTCACAATCTGCGCGGGGTATACGCCATCTGCACAATCCACTGCAAGCGTCGCGGCAAACACCCACTCACCCACCCGAAGAGAACCGGCATGGCGCATATAATCCGTGAAGGCCGCATCGACTGCCACCGGCTGCGCGCTGAGCGAAAGCACGCTGCCCTCGCTGCCGTTGACACGCACGGCGGCGCCCGCCGACACTTCCCCGGCATCCGTTTCCCGGATATACGCCGTCACCACGCCGTCCCTGGCAACAGCCACCACGTCCAGCGTGGTATCCATGCGGCCAAACACACCCCACACGCATACGCCGCACAGCAAAGCCACAATGGCCAGCAGCAGCAGCCACACGGACGGTGTGGATACGCGGATATACGCATCGAGCTGCTCGGGCGAAGAAATGCGATCAAGGCTCTTTTGACGGAAGATGGTGTTGCTCATGTGATCAGCTCCCAATTCTCTTTCGGATGGTCAGGATGTTTTTGCCGTCCTCATAACGGTATTCGATCTCATCCATGCTTTTTTTAACCATATAGATGCCAAGCCCGCCAATGGCGCGCTCCTGCGCCGGCAGGGTGGTATCCGGGTCGGCGGCGGCCAGCGGATCAAACGCCATTCCGCTGTCGATGAAGGTGATCGCCACCGACAGCGGATTTTCCGCTATCTCCACCCGCACGGTGGCTTCGCCCACGTCAGGGGTATAGGCGTAATGGGCGATGTTGCCAAACAATTCGTCGATGGCAATGTCAATCTGCATCTGCGCCTTCATGGGGCAGGAGAGCGCCTCCAGCTGTTCGTTCACAAAATCGGTCACGGCGCCGATGTTTTGGGGCGTCGCCGCAAGGGTCAGCTCCTTCATCGGGCCACCTCCCCGTGATAAGTCAGGCAGAGCATGGTGATGTCATCAAACTGTTCCGCCTCCCCGACAAAAGCGTCCACATCCGACTTGACCGCCTCGCAAATGTCCTTGGCGCCGGCGCCTTGTTGCCGGTTGAGCAGGCTGCGCAGCCGCGCATCGCCGTAGAGGTTTTCGCCCGTATCGGTCGCCTCGGTCACGCCGTCCGTATACAGATAGAGGGTGTCGCCGGGGCTGAGCTGCAGCTCGTTGGCGCGGTAACGGATATCCTCCATGCCCGCCAGCACAAAGCCCGCCCTTACCTTCAGAAACTCAAAGGAACCGTCCGCCCGTCTTAGCAGCGGCGGATTGTGGCCCGCATTGGCAAAGGTCATATGGCCCGTTTTCACGTTCAGCAGCCCCATCCACGCGGTCACGAACATGCCCGCGTCGTTGCCCTCGCAGAGCTTTTTATTGGCGGTGATGAACACCTGCTCCACGCTCATACCGGATTCGGCGCAGCTCTTGAGCAGCGTCTTGGACTGCATCATGAACATGGCGGCGGGGATGCCCTTGCCGGAAACATCCGCGACGAGGAACGCAAGCGTATCCTCATCCACAAAATAAAAATCGTAGAAGTCGCCGCCCACTTCCTTGGCGGTAAACATGGCTGCATGGATGTCAAATTCCTTGCGGCCCGGATACGGCGGGAAGACGGAGGGCAGCGAAGAATGCTGGATCGCCTTGGCGAAGGCAAGCTCCGCGTCGATACGGGCTGCAGCGTCAGCAATGTAGCGCTTGAGGGTCTCCACGGTCGTGTTGATGTCGTTGGACAGGTCGTCAAACTCCACATGGGAGCGGACGTTCACCACCGTTTCCAGGTTGCCCTGCGTGATGGCGGAGAGAGAGTCGTTGATCTGATAGATGCTATTGACCACAAGACGCTTCACCAGAACGAAAATCATGATGAACAGCGCCGCAAACACGACAATCTGCATGGCGGTCGTCACGCCAACGGATACATTGCGTGAAAGCGCCGCCTCGCTTTGGGGCATCACCGCTACAATGCGGTAGCCTTCCGTCGTTTTGTACATGCAGTAGCAGTCCTGACCGTATACCTCCGCCGAAAACACCTGGTTTTCCGGCACAGCCGCAGTATCGATCCAGATGCCGGTTACATCCAGATTCTTCCCCTCATTGCCATGGCGGTCGCTGACGATGTTCCATTCCTCATCCACGATGATGATGCAGCCGCCCGCGCCGACATGCCGGTTGCGGGTCACACCGACGACAAATTCATCGATATCCCGCTGGAAACGCTCCGCACCGTAGCCCACCTGCACAAAGCCGCCGTTTTGAAGCGTCACGCCGCCGTATTTGCGGGAGATGGACGCATCATAGGAGACAGGCTGGTAGCTCTGAACGTATTCCTCCTCGCCGGAAAGCAGCACCATGAACTGCCCGGACTGCGCGCCGCTGCGCATGTCATAGTGAAGAAAGTCCGGATAGGTGGTGGCGAAAATAAAGCCGTTCTCATCGATGACATTGATTTCCGTCACATCATACTGCGTAACCAGCGCCGGCAGACAGGCGGAGTCGATGCTTTCCATGGCGTTGAGATCGTCTGCGATGCTGCGCGCCAGCTTGAGCAGATGCGCATCCGATGCGTCGATGATGTCCTGGCGCACGTCGGAAAGATTGAGTTCCAGCAGGCTGACGGCGTTGTTGTGCGAAAGCCGCGTCTGAATCAGCCACAGGAAAGCAGTGGTCGCCAGAAAGGCGATCACAACCAGAATCAACAGCCAACGCTGAAACGATTGGGACAGTTTTGTCTTCTTGTTTTTCATACGCATTATTCAATGGTCAGGATGTCGCAAAAGCCCGTCACATCAAAAATCTCCGCGATGGTTTCATTCACATGGCGAACCACCATGCTGCCCTGCTTGTTCATCTGCTTCTGCGCAGAGAGCAGCACGCGCAGCCCGGCGGAGGACAGATACTGAAGCCCGGCGAAGTCCAGCACAAGATTTTCAACGCCAGCAAGGCTTTCTTTCAGCTCGCTCTCCAGCTGGGGCGCAGTGGTGGTGTCAAGACGTCCATTCAGGATAACGGTCAGCTGTGCTGCGTTCAGGTTCTTTTCGATGGTCATATATATCTCTCCTTATTGATTCCATTGGGTTTGGCACGGCATGGTTTCTGTATATATCAGAATTATACCTGAAAACGCTTTGTTTCACAACCTTTTCCGTCGCTTTGCATCCTTCCGCATGCTAAAACGCCCTTTATGGGGCCGAAGCCTTCCGGATTCCCCGTCTCCGCTGAACACGCGGCCGATGTTTTGGCGCAATTTCTGATAAAGAAAAAAGCCGCCTTTTACAAGACGGCAATGTTTGTCAAGAAAACGGGCGCGGCGGCGTGCAGGACGCAGCCTCAGCGCTTTTCATCAACGGGAAAAGCTCACCTTTTCATCCATGGAACTGCGGACAGAAGCGCCGGTCGCGCCGTCCACATCGGTATCCGCGTAGCCCAGCAGGAGCACTGCGACAGCCTTATACGCCTTATCCACGCCCAGCTTTTCACAGATTTCATCATGCTTGTCGCCATTGAGCGCCATCGTGGGCGCAGAGACGATCTTGCTGCCCAAGCCCAGCGCATTGGCAGCGATCACCATATTCTGCGTAGCCAGACCGCAGTCGAAGTTCGCATCGGGAGATGCGGTGCCTTCGTTCATATAAACCACAATCGCAACCGGAGAGTCGCCCAGACCAGCCTTCGCGCCGGAAGAAGCAGGCATCTTGGGCATTCCTTCAGGCGCGCCCGCGGGCGGATTGGTCATCCCGGCCGGAGCGCCGGCAGGCGGATTGGGCATACCAGCCGGAGCGCCGGCAGGCATGCCGCCCATGCTCATGCTTGAGCCGATTTCCTTCATCGTTTCCTGATTCGTGATCACGGCAAAATGCCACGGCTGCTGATTGATCGCGCTGGCAGCAGACAAACCGGCCTGAAGAATCGCAGTCAGGTCCTCTTCAGACACAGCGTCGGTCTTGAACGCCTGCGTCGTGCCGGCGGACACAATCACATCCACCGTGCTCTGCGCAGATGCGTTCAGCACAGGCATGCACAGCAGCACAAGGGCAGCGACCAGGATAAGCATTCTTTTCATCATAATACCCCTTTCTCGATTCAGATGATCTTGATCCATGCTGCGACCATTATACAGCGCAGTTCTGTACATAGCATGGTAAAATGCAGCTGATTTGCAAACGGAATATGAATATATTGTGAACTCATTTCCATGCATCTTCCCAAACAAAAGAACTCGCCAGGCATTTCCGCCTGACGAGCTTATGATTAAAGCTGTGGATGATTACCTGCCGATGATCTGCTCCGTTTGCGCATCAAACAGATACACGCTCTCTTGGGGAACGAAGAACGTCAGCTCGCTGTCAAGCGCCGGCTTTTCATGCGGCATCACCTTGAGAACAGCCTTTTCACCCGCGATATCCATATATACATTCACGCTGTCGCCGAGCATTTCCGTCAGTTCAACGGTGCCTTTGACTGCATAATCGCCTTCCTGAAGCGAGACAGCTTCCGGCCTGAAGCCAAAAACAATCTCTCGTCCCTCATACCGCCCGGCATCGGCGCCAAGCTTTTCCGTGAGGTCCAGCTTCGCGCCGTTCATCTCGATACATCCGCCAAGCAGCGTTTTCGCGATGAAATTCATCGGCGGCTCGCCGATAAAGCCCGCGACAAACATATTTGCCGGATGGAAATAAACCTCTTTGGGCGTGCCGATCTGCTGCACATAGCCGTCCTTCATCACGACGATGCGGTCTGCCATCGTCATCGCCTCGGTCTGGTCATGGGTGACATAGATCGTCGTCGCGCCCGTTTCCCTGTGGATCTGCGTGATCTCCGAGCGCATCGTCACGCGCTGCTTGGCGTCCAGATTGGACAGCGGCTCATCCATCAGGAAAATGCCGACCTTGCGGATGATGGATCTGCCGACAGCCACGCGCTGGCGCTGACCGCCGGAGAGTGCACGGGGCATGCGATCCAGATACTCCGTCAGGCCCAGAATCCGCGCGGTCTTCTGCACACGCTCGTCAATCAGATCCTCATCCATGCCCTGAAGGGACAGACCGAACGCTAAGTTGTCGTACACGCTCATATGCGGATACAGCGCATAGCTCTGGAACACCATGGCCACCTGACGCTCGCGCGGGCTGAGCATGTTGGCCTGCACGCCGTCGATCAGAAAATCACCCTTACTGATATCCTCAAGGCCCGCGATCATACGCAGCGTCGTCGATTTTCCGCAGCCGGAGGGACCGACAAACACGATAAACTCGCCTTTCTCCGCCTCCATGTTAAAGTCATGTACCGCGTGGAAGCCGTTGGGATAAATTTTGTTGATGTTTTTCAGTGTGAGGTATGCCATTGCAATACGCTCCTTTTGAATGGTTTGATAGATAGACCGCCTTCGGCAAATGCATTCATCCATCATGTCCAATGCCCTGCGCGGCAAAGCAGCGACATGAAAGCGGTTATTCCCGCAGGATCCCCCGCTTGATTTCCGTATAGCACATCACCAGAGGCGCAACGCCCTTGGCGTCGTTTTTAACGACGGGCTCGCTGATGTAGTAGGCATACGTACCGTCCCGGCGACGGTCGCTCTGCGGGCCGAGACCGGCAACCAGACAGATGCCGCCCAGCTCCATTTCCCCCGCGCTGAACGTAAGATACGTATTGACGATGCCGTCAAAGGTTTTTCTGCCCTGGGCGGCATACGCCTCAGGCAGCACCCCCAGACGCGCGCCCTTGAGCATCGCGTAGGCGATCATGCTTGAACCGCTCGTTTCCAGATAGTTGCCTTCTCTGCCGCCCTGATCGACCACCTGATAATACATGCCGGTCGCTTCATCCGCATAGCGCACGACGCCCTGCATCATCTCCAGCAGGAGCGTGCCGGTTTCATCGCACGCCTCGCCCTCGGGCAGGATTTCGCACAGATCCGCCAGCGCCGCGGCAAACCAGCCCATCGCCCGCAGCCAGAAGCTTTTGGACAATCCCGTAACAGGATCCGCCCAGAACGCTTCCCGGCTCGCATCGTAGCCATGAACATACAGGCGCTTTTCTTCATGAAACATCCGCGCACGCACGATGCGCAGCTGCGCGAGAATGTCAGAATAATCTCCGTGTCCAAAGTGCTTTTCATACAGCGCGGCGAATACCTGCGCCATGTAGATTCCATCCAGCCACACCTGATTGGGGTAGATCTTCTTATGCCAGAAGCTGCCCTCATGCGTGCGCGGCTGCTCCTTCAGCGCGGAAGCAAGCCGGTCTGCGGCAAGGCGGTATTTTTCCTTGCCTGTCACGCTGTAAAGCGTAAAGAGCACACAGCCCTCTTTGATATCGTCCAGCGTCTGCTTGCCCGGATCCCATGTGCGGATCTGACCATCCTGAGCAACAAAACTGTCAACAAAATGCTCGACAAATTCAAAATAGCGCTGATCCCCGGTGATTTCCGCCATCTCCAGCAGCGCGCCGAGCATACAGCCATCGATATAGTTCCAGTTGGCGGCTTCACCCCTGCGCATACGCTCGATGTTCCACGCCGTCCGCTCCGGTGAAGACCGCTCAATCAGGCGCAGCACGTAGCTGTCAATCTCGTTATACATCAGCTTTCCTCATGCAGTTCCTGCGAATCGACCTGTCCGCAGTTTTCGGTAATCAGCGCCGGTCCCTGCACGCCGCTGATGCGCACATCGCGCACGCAGACGCGGCGCACGTTGCTGAAATACAGACCCATGCGAAGACGCGGCACGGCGTCGTTCTGCATCGCCGGAACAAAGGGCTTTGCATCCGCCGCAAAGCTGACCGATACGCGCTCAATCGTCACCTCGTCAATCGGCGCCTCGGGCAGGCCGTCGATATAGCAGGCGGCGGCATGCGCGTCCATGCAGACGATATCCCGGAAGGTGAACGTGCCCAGATGCGGCGTCCTCTCGTCCACCGGCAGCGCGCTGCGGCATTTCACATAATCCGAAAAGCGATCCGGGTCGCAGCAGTTATACCACATGTTGATGACAAAGGGCGTAATCACATTGCTCATGCGGATGTTCTCAAACACGATGCCGGTGATGTCGCAATGCTTCCCGCGTCCGCGGCGCGTCTTGATGCGAAGGCCGCGGTCCGTGCTGTCAAACAGGCAGCGCGTGACGCTCAGATCGCGTACGCCGCATGCCGTTTCGCTCCCCAGCGTCACCGCGCCGTGACCAAAGGCCATCCGGCAGTTGCGGATCACATGGCGCTGCGCACTTTGAAGCCGCTGGCGGGAAAGCTCGATCTTGCCGGACTTGATCGCCACACAGTCATCGCCCACGCTCAGATGGCAGCCGATGATATTCACGCCGATACAAGCCTCCGGGTCAATTGCATCGGTATTCGGGCTGTCCTTGGGCGCTTCCACCTTCACATCGTAGAAGGAGACGTTTTCACAGTAAAACGGATGCAGGTTCCACGAGGCGGAATTCTTCGCCGTCACGCCATGCATGGTCACGTTTTTGCAGTTGCAAAGGAACACAAGCCGCGGTCGCGCGGTTTCAAACTGCTTGAACGCCGTCCAGAAATCGCTGCGCTGCGCATTGCCGTCGATCGTGCCAAGGCCTGTGATGGTCACATCCTCGCAATATTCGCCGTGCAGCAGCGACTGATACATCGGCCTTGTCAGCCCTTCAAAAGCGCCGGTCATCCATTCGCCGCCGCCGTTGAGATCCGTAACGACGCCCGGCAGCACCGGGTACTGCGCCCTGTCGGAGCAGCCAAGAAGCACGGCATCCTTCGCCAGATCCAGCGTGATATGGCTGCGAAGCGCCAGCGGACGGGTCAGATAAACGCCCGCCGGAAAATAAAGCCGCGCGCCGTCCGGCAGGAAATGCAGCGCGGACTGAATAGCCGTCGTATCGTCATGCACGCCGTCGCCCACCGCGCCAAAGCTGCGCACATCGACCGCGCAGGTTTCCGCCTTCGTGGCAAACGCGAGCGCGTGCCGCACCCCGTCCATCTCTATCTCAAGGGTATACGCCGTATCGGGCTTCAGACCGAACAGCGAAAACACATTGGTATCGCAGGCATAGCGGTATTCGCCGTTCACATACACGGAAAAGGGCGCGGGCGCATGGTACGCCGTATCGTTCTTCAGCTCAAAACAGGCGCTTGTCGAACCGGTATACAGCCGAGTAATCATCTCAATCCCCTTTCGCTGATCCGCGCCGCGCGTCGGCGGCGATATCCATAAGCATCCGTCTGCAGCCGATGAGCAGCGTATCCACACAGGCAGCGATCAAACCAAAGCCAATTGGCCCGACGCCCAGAACCGTCGTCCCTGCGGCAAAGAGCACAGACAGCAGCGCATTGATCACAGCATACGCCGTCACAACCAGAAACATCACCGCCAGCGCATAGACCATGTTGAGCAAAAGGCCGGATACGCCCGTTCGCGCAACCATCATATGGCGCCCGCTCTCCCCGCTTTTGCGCTCGACAAAGCGAAGCAGCGGGTTAATCAGAAGATCGGTCACAAGTCCCATCGCCGCCGCCGCAATCACGCACTGATCAAGCTGAGAAGGGACATACATTCCCAGCCCCCAGAACACAAAATAACAAACCGCGCCGTAAAACCATGCCTTGATCAGGAACGTCTTAAGCGACACAGGCAGCCGCTTCTTTTTCGCAGCCGACGTGTACCTTTCAAGTTCTTCCCTTGAGTAGACCGGCGTATTCTCCATGCTGGCTGTAACCAGCTCCTCCACGGCTTCGGTGTGCAGGCGGTAATAATCCTGTCCCGCCTTTTTCTTTTCTGTCATTGCTTACGCCTCGCCGCTCAGATGAATGCCGCTCATGCCGCTGTCTTCTTCCATGGGCAGCGAGGTATCGATCCTGCGCAGCAGCCTGCGAAGCACGGGCACCAGCAGCGTCAGCAGCGCGCCAACCGCAACGATTGCGCGATGCGCCATCAGCATCCGGTACGCGGCCGGAATATACGCCGTGCCGGCGTCCACAATGATCGGATGATCCGCGCGCGTGAGCGCCTGCGTGATGCGCATAGCGTAATAGGTATCGCAGACCATGAGGATGCCCAGCATCAGGAACATGAGCACCAGCATGGGGATATTGGTCTTCTTTCTGTGCGGATAAGCATTGATAAAGCAGACAAACGACAGCAGCGAAAACAGCATGGTGCAAAACCCGCTCAGTCCCATGCCTGGAAGCTGGATCTTCGCCGTCGTGTCGGACACATGCGTCAGGTTCAGCGAGTAGAGCAAAAACGCAGCGGCAAGAACGAGCAGCGGAATATACTGCGGCTTGCGTTTGAGGGACACGATCATCTTGCGGATGAATTCCTTCATCCCGCCATTCTTCCTGCGCATGCTCATTCCCCCTTCGCGCGGATCGCATTGGTCGTTTTCTGATCAAAGAAATGCTTTTTGAGGAAGGCTACCTTCACCGTATCGCCCGCCTTGAAATCATACCAGCCGCGCAGCTTGCAGGTGATCGGCATCTTATCGCCATTGTCAGCCATGATATGACCATGCACCAGCGTGTTCATGCCCAGATTTTCATTGGAGAACACGCGCACGCAGACATCGCCGCCCTCCGCCATATTCTCCGGACGAACGCCAAGGACGATTTCCTTTCCGCGGTACGGCGCAAGCAGCGCTTTTTCTTTTTCATCCAGCGCAAGGGAAAAGCCAGCGCACGCCAGACACGCCCCCTCCACCTTCACGGTGAAGAAGTTCATCGGCGGCAAGCCGATAAAGCTGGCGACAAAGAGATTGCTGGGCGTATCATACAGCTCCAGCGGCGTGCCGATCTGCTGCACATGACCCATAGACATGCACACGATCCGGTCCGCCAGCGTCAGCGCCTCCGTCTGATCATGGGTGACGTAGAGCATGGTAGCGTTCAGCCGCTTATGCAGCAGCAGGATTTCGCGGCGGGTTGCGCCGCGCAGCTTCGCGTCCAGGTTGGACAGCGGCTCGTCAAAGAGGAACACCTTCGGGCTTCTGACGATCGCGCGGCCCATGGCGACACGCTGACGCTGACCGCCGGAGAGCTGCTTAGGCTTTTTGTTCAGCTGATCGGTCAGTCCCAGAATTTCCGCCGCCGCAAGCACCTTCTTGTGGATCACATTGGGATCCTCCTTGCGCAGCGTCAGGGAGAAGGCCATGTTTTCATACACGGTCATATGACCGTAGAGCGCATAATTCTGAAAGACCATCGCCATGTCGCGGTCCTTTGCCGGGGCAGCCGTGATATCCTCGCCATCCAGCAGCAGCCGGCCGCCGCTGATATCCTCCAGGCCCGCAACCATGCGCAGCGTCGTCGACTTGCCGCAGCCGGAAGGACCGACAAGCACGATAAACTCGCCGTCTTTCACTTCCAGATTGAAGTCATAGACGGCCTGCACATGGTTATCGTAGATTTTATCAAGATGCTGTAAGCTGATATTGGCCATGGGGCATCTCCTTTACGCGCGCTTTTCGTCAAGGGAAGCAAGATAGGTGGAAAGCATACGGCTCCGCCTGACGCCGATCACGCCGGCGCCGAAGCAGCAGGCCGCCGAAAGGCAGAGCCACAAAACGACAAGAACAAACTGCTGCGTCTGCATCACCGGATAGGTGATTTTCTTGATGGTCACCGTCGCCGCATACGCGCTCGCCGGCAGGATGAAGATGCGCGCAATCTGCCCTGCGCCAAGCGCCAGCAGAAACCACGCATAACCGATCCTGTAATTCTTCACGCCCTCGGAAGAGAGGAACGCCATGAGCATAAACAGCAGGTTATACACGATGGAAACGCCGATGAGCAGACTATAATACCATGAGCCCACGTCAGATTCATAGACGCTGACAAAATACAGCACGTTGAACACAATCGAGAGCAGCGCAAGATTCGATGACAGAGAATTCTTGGTGTAGCGCATACGATCCAGACGGACACGCTTCATTTCATCCATGGTCACACCTTCTTCCCTTCTTCAATCAGACGCGCTTCCTGACGCATGAGGCTATGCTTCAGGAAGAAATTCACAACCAGCAGCGCGCATACCACAAGCAGCAGCGCATACACCGCAATATGCGCATCGAACCAGAAGGTCGAATCGATATAGGGCGTATCCATCATCTCGGAGAAAAACGCAAGCTCTTCAAAGTTGACCTGAAGGAACTGCGCCTTGTACATTTCAAGCTGCGTATGGCTCCATGCGGCAAGCGCCACACCCGCCGAGCAAAAGGCAAAGGTCGAGACTGCGTTGCCGATGTAATATCTGCGCCGCTTATGCGTACCCGTGATGAAGAGCAGGCACGAGAGCAGCACAAGAGCGATGGCATAACGGAGCAGCGCCTGATTAAAGGGCTGCATGTCGTAAT
Organism: Clostridia bacterium; assembly: GCA_017547805.1. Classification (GTDB taxonomy): domain Bacteria; phylum Bacillota; class Clostridia; order Christensenellales; family Aristaeellaceae; genus Ventricola. Next base: position 11,076 of record JAFYOR010000015.1, on the reverse strand, counting down.
AGATCCACGACCCCTGTACCCAGGTATCCATCGGATTGCTCGGATCCATCATCGTATAGTACAGGCTGTCGTATAGATCGGTCATCAGCCCCAACGCATACAGGAACACGATCGCGCTGGCCGCGATCGCCGCAAAGCAGAGAATCTTCTGCCCTATCATTTGTCTGCGATACATGATGCCCTCCTGATTGAGCCGGATCAGCCGGCGGATATGCGGGTTCCCGTGAGCGTCCGGATTGCCCGGGCGCTCGCGGGAACCCGCGGCGGGATTGCCCCGCCGCAGGTTTTTTTGAAACAGGATGCTTAACGGAAATCCGTACTGGGGCGCTTGGCGCTTACAGGGCGTTGTAGTACTCGACCAGGCGGTCCCACGCGCGCTGCTTGAGCGCCAGATACTGCTTGCCGCCCATGGAGCCGGTCACGTACGCAGCAGCTTCTTCCGCGCTGGACATGCCTTCCACAGCGTAGCCATTGACGATCTGATCGATGAACAGGTTCTGCTTGCCCTTGGCGTCGTTGAACTTTTCAGACAGATCGGCAAACTCGTTGATCATGTTGTTTTCAACGGTGGTGTTGGGCAGGACGGTGGGCACGGAGGTGTACCACGGATTCTCGCACACGGCCAGCTCGGGGTGCTTGATGGTGCCAAGGCCGATGGCCACGGAAATCTTGCCCGCGCCTTCCTTGCCGACCTCATGGGTGCACTGATACTCGAACGCCTGGCTCTTGGCAAAGGACAGCGTGGAGCCCAGGAACTGACGGGCATAGTTGGTGTAGTTGCCGGAAGCCTTCTCCCAGAGCTCGGCGAAGGTGGCGTCGGCGATGACCGGCATTTCCTTGCCGTTGAAATTGAAGGTGACGTAGCTGCCGTCTTCGTTCGTCTTGATGAACGCGTCCGGGCCGTAGCTCATAAGGATCTGGCCTTCCTCGCTGTAGGCGAAGTCGATCAGCTTGAGCGCGGCGTTCAGCTTATCCGGGTTGCCCTCAGTGCCGGCGACGGAGATGCCCCAGCCGTCGGTCTTGACGGAACGCCAGGACTCGGTAAAGCGCATGTAGACGCCGGCTTCGTCAGTGCCGTCATACCAGCGGGCGACCGGAACCATCACAGCCATGTACTTCTCTCCGTCCTGCAGGGCGGTCTCGTTGTACACGGTCTGGGTCTGGTTGTAGTCGTAGTGCATGAAGCCAAGGTCATTTTCAAGATAGGTCTTGGTGGATTCCTTGGAGGTATCCATGAACGCCTTGGAGATCAGACCCTCGGCGGCCATGTTGTTCATGTATTCCATGGCGGTGAAGGCCTCGGCATCCTGACGGGCGTCACGCAGCTTGCCCTCAGCGTCGATCCACAGGGAATCCTGACGGGATTCCATGCCGCGCACGCCGAAGAGCACGCCGGCGAAGCGCTTCATATCGACGCGGCGCTGGTTGTTGTCGTCCTCACGGGAGAACAGGCCCTGCACAGAGTCGGTGCCATTGAGGGTCTGCGGGTTGGCGACGACGCAGCGCAGCAGCGCGACCAGCTCGTCAGCGTCCCACGCAGCGTTCTGGCCGACGAACAGGTTGGAGCGCGCGGTGCCGTAGTAGCCGTCGTACGCTTCGTCGATGTAGGTACGCAGCATGTTGACAGCGGCGACGCCGTCCACGGTACCGGCGGCCAGCGCTTCATTCATCTTGGCGACGATGTTGCCGGCCTTGTCGTAGTTCTTGGTCACGGTTTCAACCGCGGTGCCTTCCAGGTTGACCACGTCAACGCTCACGGCGCCGGCGGTCGGCATGTACGGCTGATAGACAGCGGCGGCAAGCGCCTTGCTGGCTTCGGCGGTGAACTCGCCTTCGCCGTCCAGAAGCTTGACAACCCAGTCAACGCGCATCAGCGGCATGCGCTCGATGTCGTTCACGCCGTCAAAATACGGAGAGAAGTAGATCGCGCCGGTGGAGGTGTTGCCGGTGATGGACAGGCGGACGATCGGGTTGGCCTCAAGATACGCCTTGAAGTTGGGCATCTCATCGAGGTACGCGCCGATGTTGACGATGCTGCCCGCTTCGCCGTACTCGGTGAGCTTGGCCGCAGTGCCGCTGACCATATCGACTTCGTTCAGGCGCTCCTTCCAGAAGTCAAATTCCTTGGTCGCGTTGTTGCCCTGATACAGATTTTCAAAGGCAACGCCCAGCTTGTTCTGCACGGCAACCCAGGTGGGCTTGAGATCGCCGGTGTGATAGGTCACGCCGTCGGCCAGAGTGACGCCTTCGCCTGCAACTTCAGCATCGAAGAACAGGCCGGTTTTGGTGCTGTTGTAGCCGGTCGCCATGCGCAGCACGGTGCCTTCCGCATAGGTCAGTTCCGCCGCCGCAATGGCGCTGGTCATCATCACCAGGACCATCGCAAGCACCGTCACCAGAGACAGGGTACGCTTGATGTTCATGTGTTTTCCTCGCTTTCCAAGTTTTATTTACCGGAATCAATCCGGGAAATATCGGGATTGTATATGCCGCTTATTCCTTCACGCCGCCGACGTTGACGCCCTTGGCAAAGTATTTCTGAATGAAGGGATAAATGATGAGAATCGGCACGATGGAGCAAACGATGAGCGCGTAGATGACGGAATCGGACGCGTAAACCTCGTTCCAGCCCGCCATCGCCTCAGGATCTGTGAATTCCTCCAGCTTGAGGCGGATAAACACCTGCAGCGGATGCTCGTTGGAGTTGGAGATCATCTGTCTCGCCCAGAAATAGCCGTTCCAGCGGGAAATGGCGAAGAAGAGCGCGACCGTCGCAATCGTCGATTTGCACATGGGGATGTAGACCTTGCCCAGCACCTGGAATTCCGTCGCGCCGTCGACGATCGCCGCCTCCTCGATTTCTCCCGGCACGCCCTCAAACGCATTGCGCAGCAGGATGATGTTCATCGCAGCCATGCCCATGGCGATGACGACCAGCCACTTGTCGTCCGTGATGCCCACGGAATTGAACACAGCCTTCGTATCCAGATAATTCAGATACTGCGGCACAAGACCTGCGGAAAAGAGCATCGTGAATACGAGGAAGAAGTTGAAAAACCGCCTGAAGAGCAGCCGCTTCTTCGACAGCGCATACGCGCCCAGAATCGCAACAAACAGCGCCCATACAGTGCCATAGAACGTCAGGAAGAGTGTGTTTGAATACGCATTCCAGAACATATTGTCGCCGAACATCCGCCTGAACGCTTCAAACTGAATGTCCTTGGGAAGCAGAACAACCTCGCCGTAGTTGACCGCATGCTCGCCGCTGACGGACGCGGAAATCGCATACAGGAACGGATACAGACACAGGAGTGAAAAAACGCACAGGAGCGTATAGCTGATGACCCGGAAGATCATCTCGGAGGATTCAAGCTTTCTTTTCATGGCGCACCCTCCTCAATACAGCGATGTGTCGGACGCCTTGCGGGCAATCGTATTGGCGCTGATGACAAGCAGCATGCCAATCACGTTGTTCATCATTTCCGCGGCGGCAGCCAGACCCTTCTGCGCACCCTGAAGGCCGTAGCGGTTGGCGAACGTGGAGACCACGTCGGCGGTCACGTAGGTATTGGTATTGTAGAGCAGCAGCACCTTCTCATAGCCGATGTTGAGCAGGGAACCGATGCGCGTGATCAGCATGATGACGATGGTAGAGAGGATGCTGGGCAAAACAACATAGCGCATCTGCGCCATCTTGCCCGCGCCGTCGATCTGCGCCGCCTCATAGCTGGTGGGCGAAATGGCGATGATCGCCGCGAAGTAGACGATGCTGTCGTAGCCCGCGCCCTCCCAGATGCCGGAAATCTGATAGATCGCGCGGAAGAAATCCGGATTGTTGAGCAGGCCCGCGTTGGCAACCTCCTCGCTGATCAGGCCAAGGGACGCCATCGCGCGGGAGACAATGCCCATGCTGGAGGTCAGGGAGCCCTGCTTGACGAGCATCATCACCAGCGAGGTCATGATGACGGTGGACATGAACTTGGGCAGATACGTCAGCACCTGACAGGTGCTGCGCACGATGTTGGAGCGGATTTCGTTAAAGAACAGCGCCAGGATAATGGGCATCGGGAAGCCAAAGAGCAGTCCATAGAAGCTCAGAAGAAACGTGTTGCGCATCGCGCGCCAGAATTCGGCAGACATGCTGTCCCCGCCAACGAGCAGACGCTTAAAGTAGGAAAAGCCGGAGAACAGCTGCTGCGACACCGGCAGCACCTCGTCGGGCACCTTGAAGCAGCCCAGCAGCTCATACATCGGCAGATAGCGCCAGAACAGGAAGACGAGGAGCATCGGCACCAGCATCAGATAAAGCCGCCAGTCCCGGGCGATGGTCATGATCACATGACGCCATGCATGCTTTTCCACGTCGTCGCGCACAGCCTGCTCGGGATTCTCCCGGTATACGCCCGCCGCCTCGTCATAAATGAGATAATCCGAAGCTCTCGGTTTCATTCGTGCATTCCTCCTGCTCTGAGCATTTCCTCACGAATCCGTTTTACATAATGCTTCTGTTCTTCCAGCATGCCGTCAAGCCTTCTGCAGATAAAGACGATCAAAGCGGAAAACAAAAGCGAGAGTACATCCGTTGTCACAAATCCGGCGCATGTGCCGATGGGCATGCCGCCCAGCCACGCAATCGCCGCGCGGCCCGTCTGCATGAGCAGCGCCGTCGCCATGCCATACGCCAGCGCCAGCAGCACCTGCCTGTGCAGCGCGCGCCATGTCACTTTCTTAAGGAACGGGACAAGCGCCAGCGCCAGCAGGTTGCCCGCGCAGTAAATCAGATACTGCCACGGCTGTGCGCCGGAGCAGAGGCACAGCGTCAGCCCGCCCGCCACAGCCGGCACCGCGGCATAAGCGCCCCATCTGACCATCACGACCGACACGATTGCCGGCGTCAGGCTGAGCATGTACGGTTCCCGCGGAAACCAGACCGAGGACGCAAGCACAATCACCGCCTCGCACACGCACAGCAGACAGGTGAACAGACACAAATCCATCGTCCGATATCTCGTGAAGGTCATGAGCATCCCTTTCCGTCCGATATTCTTTATAGGACTATTTTACTGTATATTCCGCCGTTTGTACACAACGAAATTGTCACACTTTACACAAAATTAGCCTTTTTTTCGCAATTCATCCCCCCATTTTCATCAGACTGTGTTATAAATAAATCATACAGAAAACAGGAGGAAAGCAAACATGCCAGCGGACATCCTTCTCAGCCCGGGCGATGACCTTCAGTCCGCCATGGACAGTGCGCTTCCCGGAAGCGTCATCCGTCTTGCGCCGGGCGAATACCGCCAGAAGCTCCTGCTTCGTACGCCGGGTCTGCACATCATTGGCTCCGGTGCGGAAAGCACAACGCTTGTCTGGGACGATTATGCCAACAAGATTCATCGTGACGGCAAACAGTATAACACCTTCCGCACCTACACCATGGCGGTGTGCGCCGACCATGTCACCATGGAGAATCTTTCCATCGTCAATGACGCGCTGCAGCCGGAAGAAAAGGGACAGGAAGTTGCGCTGTCCGTGCTGGGCGATCAGTTCAGGATGATCAACTGCCGCCTTTCCTCCACGCAGGATACGCTCTTTGCCGGTCCCCTGCCGCCCGATCTGATCGAGCGATACGACGGATTTCTGCGAGATGAGCTGCGCAGCGCTCATCCGTCCTCGCAGCGCTATACCAACTGTCTGATCGAAGGCTCCGTCGATTTCATCTTTGGCTGTGCCGAAGCGGTGTTTGACAGCTGCGAAATCCGTTCCGTATACGACGTCCGGCAGGTTGGCTATGTCGCCGCCCCGGCGCATTCTCCGGCGCAGACAAGAGGACTTCATTTCCTGCGCTGCCAGTTTACCTGCGAATCCGGGGTCCTTCCCCGGAGCATCTATCTGGCAAGACCCTGGCGCGATTATGGCCTTGCGGTTTTTGAGCAATGCCAGTATGGACCGCATATCGCCGGCGAAGGCTTTGACAAATGGAACGATACCCATCGGGATCAAACCGCCCGCTTCTTTGAATCCCCCTGTGTCCAAGGCCGTGTGCCGTGGGTTCAAAAGCTGTGAAGCATCCCGCGCCGTACGGCGGCAATGCCCCGCAGCATCCAAACGGACCGATCCCGCCCGGCTCCTATCCGGACTGAATTGCGCAGGCAGGCGCCACTCAAATCCGAATATATGTATGGGGTGCAGCGAAACGCTGCACCCCTTTGCCTTTCGTTGTTTTCAGTTTATTCATGCTCCACGGAATACTCGCCCTGATAGTCAAAGGCATGATCCATGGGACCGGAGCCCTGTCCGAGATCCAGCATCGCGGCAAGCGCGCCGGAAATGTAGGCCTTGGCATGCCAAACAGCTTCCGCCAGCGGATAGCCCTTGGCAAGGTTCGCCGCAATGGCGCTGGATAACGTGCAGCCGGTTCCATGGGTATTGGGATTGTCGATGCGCTTTCCTGTAAACCAAACAGCCTCGCCATTGGCATACAGCAGATCGTTTGCATCGTTGATGCTGTGACCGCCCTTGAGCAGAACCGCGCACCGGCATTCCTCGCCGAGTTTTTTCGCCGCCGCAATCATATCCGCCTTGGAGGAAATCGTCATCCCGGAAAGAACCTGCGCCTCCGGTATATTGGGCGTAACGAGCGCAGCAAGGGGCAGCAGCTTATTTACCAGCGTCCGCAGCGCGTTCTCCTTCATCAGGGCGGAACCGCTGGTTGCCACCATGACAGGATCGACGACGACATTCCTCGCATGATAGGCGCTGAGCCTGTCTGCGATGACCTCGATGAGTTCGCCGGAAGCCATCATGCCGATCTTGACCGCATCGGGATAGATGTCCTCAAACACCGCATCGATCTGCTGCCCGAGAAACTCCGGCGAAGATTCCTGAATCGCCGTCACGCCGGTTGTGTTTTGGGCCGTCATGGCGGTGATTGCGCTCATGGCAAATACGCCGTTCATGGTCATCGTCTTCAGATCGGCCTGAATCCCCGCGCCTCCGCTGCAGTCGCTTCCCGCAATGCTCAATGCCGTTTTCTTTTTCATCATTCTCCCCCCATCCGTACTCGTTTGCTCTGTTCAGCTGAGACAAATGACCAGAACGCAGTCATATCGTGATAATCCGGCAGATATACATCCGCCATTTCCCGAAGCTGCTCCTGCCGGGTTTCGTGGACATTGTATACCGCAGCCGTCATAAACTCGTCAGCCTTCGCCGTATGAATGGCATGAAAGGCGTCCTCAACGACCATCGTACTGCTGCGGTCTGTTCCCAGATGCGCCAGCGCGCTGCGATAAACAAACGGCTGGTCTTTCCCGCTTCCCGCTTGCGTACAGGTGAAGATTCCGGAAAAATACGATCGCATGCCGCAACGCTGAAGCGCCGCCTCCACCTGATAGCGGTCGGTTGCCGTTGCAATGCACATTTTCATTCCTTTGGCGGAGAGTTCTTCGAGCCATTCAACCACGCCGGGCTTCGGCTCAACGACATGAAAGTAAAAGTCCTCAACGGTGCGGTTAATGCCATCCATGATTTGCGGCACGGTGAGCGCAACCGCATATTGCTCCTTGATATATGCGGCGGACTGAAGCAGGCTCATGGGCTTGAGCGCCATCTGCAGATCCTCATGCGGCGCCTTGCCAACGGAGCGCAGATAGGCCTCGCCTGCTGTTTCCCATATGATCATGGAGTCAAAGAGCGTGCCGTCAAAGTCAAAAATCAATCCCCGAATCATCTGAATCCGCCTTTTAACATCAAATTTTGTCACAAGACTCCCGACTGCATTGCGCAATACAGCCGGGAGAAGGTCATCAGCTCAGCCTGCTCATCATGGCGCTCAGCGCACCATTCTTCTTAAGCGCAAAAAGAATCGCGCCGGCAATGACGGAACCGGCAACGGTGGAGATCAGGAAGGGCACGACATATGCATAGAATCCAACGCTTGCGGAGGCCACGCCCATGAACGCGACGGCAATCGGATAGGCCAGCAGACCGCCGATGATGCCGGTGCCGATGATTTCACCCGCCAGCGCGGGCAGGAGCTTCTTGCTGTATTTCCATACAAAACCGCACAGCAGGGACCCGCACATGCTGCCGGGGAAGGCGAGCAGGCTGCCAAGCCCCAGCAGATTGCGGATCAGCGCGGCAAGGAAGCCCGCGCCAAAGGCATACCATGGGCCGAGAAGAACACCGCAGACAACATTAACCAGATGCTGTACCGGCGAGCACTTGCTGCCAAATACAGGGAAAGAGAACATGCTGCCCACAACGGCAACAGCGACGAGAATGCCTGCAACAGTCAGGCGGATGGTCTGATTACGTCTCATTTGAAATTCCTCCTGTTTGAAAAAGTCTGAGGGCGGCAAAGCACAGCAAAAACAGCCTCCCTCCCGGGAACAGCATGATCCAAAGCGGTCTGCTGGTCGGTCGAGACTTGCTGGTCTCCTCTCACGCCGGAACACGGCTTCCCATCGCTGTTTTCGCATCGAAGGGCGCTCCCCCTCCGATGGGCTCCATAGAGCGGTGCTTCTTCGCCCTCCTTTCAGAAAGATTCTCAAATGCCTGCGGCATACAGAGTTTACTTCGGTGCGACGATCTGCTCTGCGATACGGCGCAGATGACGGCATTCGTTTTCAATATCGTCCGCAGCAAAAATACCGGACACAACCGCCACGCCGGCAATATCCGTTCCGGCCAGTTCCGGCAGGTTGTTCCTGTTGATGCCGCCGATAGCAACGACAGGAATTGAAACAGCATTGCAGATCGACTTGAGCTGTTCTTTCGTCATGGGTCTGGCATCGAGCTTCGTGGCAGAGCCAAACACGGCGCCGCTGCCCAGATAATCCGCGCCCGCCTCCTGCGCCCGAAGCGCCTGCCCGACCGTCTTTGCCGTTACGCCAACGATCATTTCCGAGCCGAAAACGCTGCGCACAGCCGCCGCTTCCATATCGTCCTGACCGACATGAACGCCGTCTGCGCCGCTTCGCAGGGCGATTTCCACATTGTCGTTGATCAGAAGCGGCACGCCGTAGCGATGGCAAAGCTTCGCCATGTCGACGGCTTCCTGCAGAAAAGCCGCTTCATCCATTTCTTTTTCGCGCAGCTGAACCAGCGTCGTTCCGCCGGTCAAGGCCAGCTCTACCTGCTCCAGAAGCGTCCGTCCTCTCAGCCAGCTGCGATCCGTCACCGCATACAGGCGCATCATTTCATTGGTCAATTTCATATTCTGCTCCCCTCTCCAGTTCAGCCGGCGTCAGATTGAATACTGCATCTATGATATAGTTGCGGTAGCTGGCGTTTCCATCCAGCGGTCCAAGCCTGCCATGCGCAATCTCGCCGCACAATCCCATGACACAAACTGCAGCCAGCGCAGCCCGCAGGGGCGCATCGGGATTCGCCGTCACAAAGGCTCCCATCAGCGCAGAAAGCTGACAGCCGGAGCCGGTGACGGATTTCATCATCGGATGTCCATGATGGATTCGATAGAGCAGCCTGCCATCCGTCACAATATCCGTATCTCCGGTGACAATCACGACAGCGCCCGTTTTCTGCGACAACCGTTTTGCATTTTCCTCAACGGACGCAATCGGCGCTTCTTCGATATCCGCATCAACGCCCCTGTGAGCCGCCGTGCCCTGAACCAGCGTAGCAATCTCCGTCGCATTTCCACGGATCGCCGCAAAGCGCACCTGCTCCATCAGCTGCTGCCCGGCTCTGCGTCTAAGTTCAGAGCTGCCCACGCCTACAGGGTCCAGAATCACGGGATGTCCGAGCTTATTGGCCTCCTTTCCGGCAAGGAGCAGCGCATCCAGCTTGCGGGGAGTCGGCGTTCCCATATTGAGCACCAAACCGTCGCACATCGCCGTAATCTCTGCAACCTCATCATAATCGTCGGCCATGATCGCCGAACCCCCGCACGCAAGCAGGATATTGGCGCAGTCATTCGCCGTCACATGATTGGTCATGCAGTGAATCAGCGGCCGTCGCAGCCGATTCTGCGTGATGATTTCTCCCAGCATGTTTTCCTCCAAATAAAGAAGCGTCCCCGCCATCAGGAACGCTCTGATCCAAGTGTCGTTCCCTACGGCGGCATTATCCGCATCAGGTTAAAGGGTCGAAGTTGATGACTTCCTCTCAGCCTGCTTTACAAGCTCCCCTGACATATAACAAAAAAGGAGTACCACCTGATTGGTGATACTCCGTAAAAAGCATGTACACTTCTTCCTACGGCGGCATTACCCGCATCAGGTTAAAGGGTCGAAGTTGATGACTTCCTCTCAGCCTGCTTAACAAGCTCCCCTGTAATGAACATTATAGCACCCATTGCGCAAATAAGTCAACATTTCCCGTCACGGAAACCCGAGACGATGCTCGGTCTGCGCAGGATATGCCCTTTTGCTCTGCGCTCCGGGCGTTTCCCCGGATGGATGCGGAATTTCCCGCCTGTCTCTATTACAGCAGCGCCAGCGGGCTGAGGGTATCCATGTCGTCGAACTCCTGGTTTTCGCCGCACATGCCCCAGATGAAGGTGTAGTTGCTGGTGCCAACGCCCGTGTGGATGGACCAGGAGGGAGAAATGACGGCCTGCTCGTTATGCAGGATCACGTGGCGGGTCTCCTTCGGTTCGCCCATCATGTGGAAGATGACGTTCTCATCCTTGATGTCGAAGTAGAAGTAGACTTCCATGCGGCGCTCGTGGGTATGGCAGGGCATGGAGTTCCAGTTGCTGCCCGGGGCGAGCTGGGTCATGCCCATGCACAGCTGGCAGGACTGCATGACGGCCGGGTGGAAATACTGGTTGATGACGCGCTTGTTGCAGGTTTCCGCGCTGCCCAGCGGACGCTTGTTGGCCTTGTCGATGTCAACGAGCACGTTGGGATAGGTCTTGTGCGCCGGGCAGGTGTTGATGTAGAACTTTGCCGGATTCGCGGCGTCCTCGCTCTCCATCTTGATTTCCTTCGCGCCCATGCCGACATAAAGACCATCGTACTGCTTGAGGTCGTAGACGACGCCGTCGACGGTGATGCGGCCCTTGCCGCCGATGTTGATGACGCCCATCTCGCGGCGCTCAAGGAAGGT
>JAFYOR010000097.1 GCA_017547805.1 Clostridia bacterium | reverse complement strand
GGAGACCAGAGGGGGAACATTTCGTAGGTTCCCCCTCTAGATCCCCTGCACCCCATACACCCCTTCTCACGACCAGGGGACCTGCGGGCTCCCTGGACCCATGGCTCGTATACGCAGCGTATCCTATCTTTGCAGCTTTTTCTGCAAAGCAGGATTGCAGCCCTGGGTCCAGGGTCGCAACCCTGGTCGTTTGCAGGGGGTAAGGGTGGTGGAGGAGGGCCTAGGGGGAGAATCGAAAATCCCCCTGGTCCTCCTCCCCTGGGGTTTGGGGAGTGGAGCTCCCCAAACGTCCCCCTCTGCTCTCTTTCTGCTCTGCGTACACATAATGAGCATCCTTGTATCTGGTTAGACACAAAAGAACGACGCTTCCTTGCGCCGTTCTTTTTTATTTCATTCAATCAATACTGCTTCATCAGCCGGTTAAAAATCACAACGCTCAGTGTAAACTGCACGATCATCAGACCGAAGAGATACAGCACGAACACCCGCGCATTCTCCACGATGCCAAGCGCACCCAGAAAAGAAAACACGAGCATCGATGCGCAAATGATCATCAAACCCGCCACATAAGCCTGTCGTCCCGCCTGATTGCGTACCTTCATCTTCAGCTCATCATGCATCTCAATCTGCTTCTCATCAAGCAGCGCTTCATAACGCGCCCGGTTCTTCGGCGCATTCCAATGGAAATACGTAAAGATCTGCATCACGCCCAGCGCAATCCCCGCGCCGGTGAGTCCCCAGAAGATCCCGTCCAGCTTTGTTTCTGTGCAAAGCGCGATCAGCAGACAAACGATCCCGACGGCTGCGCTTCCGATTCCGGCGATCAGGTTACTTCCCTTCATATTCCTTTCTCCTTTCATATTGGAAAATCTCCTCGATGGTTTTACCGAAAAACTCCGCAATCTCAAACGCAAGATCCAGCGATGGGTTATACTTTCCCCGCTCAATGGAGCTGATCGTCTGCCGGGACACGCGCAGGAGCTTGGCAAACTCATCCTGATTGAGCCCCTTCTCTTTTCTGAGCTGCTCGACCCTGTTTTTCATAGATTCCCTCCTTTGCTCATTTTGACAAGTTTCCTTTACAATCAGATCATACCATACTCTTGGTGTTTTGACAAGTTTCTTTTACATTTTTTAAAAACTTTTTCTTGACGCCCGTCTTCTCTTCGCATATAATAGAATCATCATATGAACAATCATTCATATATTCAATTCAAAGAAAGGATGGTCATCATCATGAAGAAGACCTACAAGATCGAAGTGGACTGCGCCAACTGCGCAAACAAAATGGAGCTCGCTGCGAAAAAGACGCCGGGCGTCAAGGACGCTTCCGTCAACTTCATGCTGCTCAAGATGACCGTCGAATTTGAGGACGGCGCGGATGTGAAGGCCGTCATGGCGAAAGTCAAGGAAGCCTGCAAGGTTGTCGAGGACGACTGCGAGATCTATTTCTGATGCTATTTTTTAATCAGAATGATTCCATATATTTCTTCATGTAATCCTGCAATTCAAAAGCGTTTGTTGCAAAATATGGAACCGAAAGCGTCGCCTTCGGCTCCTGTTCGGTTCTGGTTTTTCTTAGATGATAAGGAAACGTTGGGCTGCCGCCCAAACCTGCTTGGGGATTTCATCCCCAAACCCCTTCTCCGCTTCGCGCAAAACAACGCCGCTTTTGTTATCTCATAAGGAGGTCGCATGACCAAAAAGCAAAAAAGGATGCTCTGCCGCATCCTCGCCGCCGCCGCGCTGCTCGTTCTGCTGGCGCTCCTGCCCCTCTCCGGCTTCCTGCGCTTTGCGGCATACATGCTCCCGTATCTGATCGTCGGTCACGACATTCTGAGGAAAGCGCTCAAAGGCATCAAAAACAGACAGCCGTTTGACGAAAACTTCCTCATGGCGGTGGCGACCGTCGGCGCAATCCTGCTGGGCGAATACGTCGAAGGCGTTGCCGTCATGCTCTTTTACCAGATCGGCGAGCTGTTCCAAAGCTATGCCGTGGGCAAAAGCCGCCGCTCCATCTCCGCGCTGATGGACATCCGCCCGGACTGCGCCAACCTTGAAATGGAAAACGGCGAAACGCAGGCCGTCGATCCGGATGACGTTCCGATCGGCTCGGTCATCCTCGTGCGCCCCGGCGAAAAGATCCCGCTGGACGGCGTGATTCTCTCGGGCAGCAGCACGCTCAATACCAGCGCGCTCACCGGCGAAAGCGTCCCGCGCGAAGCGAAGGAAGGCGACGAGGTGCTTTCCGGCTGCATCAGCACGACAGGTCTGCTTCGCATCCGCACGACGCGCAGCTTTGGCGAATCCACCGTCAGCAAAATCCTTGATCTGGTGGAAAACGCCAGCAGCCTGAAATCCCGTCCGGAGGCATTTATCTCCCGCTTTGCCCGGGTATATACGCCCGCCGTATGCATGAGCGCGCTGGCGCTGGCGGTTCTGCCGCCGCTTTTCCTGCTGCTTGCCGGGCAGCCGCCGCGCCCGGGCGACTGGGTTTTCCGCGCGCTGACGTTCCTGGTCATCTCCTGTCCCTGTGCGCTGGTCGTATCGATTCCGCTGACGTTCTTTGCCGGCATCGGCTGCGCCAGCCGCGAGGGGGTGCTGGTCAAGGGCAGCTGTTACCTGGAAAGCCTTTCCAAGGTACGCACCGTCGTCTTTGACAAAACCGGCACGATGACGCAGGGCGTTTTCGCCGTGACGGATGTTTTTCCCGCCGCGCTTGACCGTGACGCCCTCCTTGAAGCGGCTGCGCTGTGCGAATGCCGCAGCACGCATCCCATCAGCCGCAGCCTTCTGGCTGCCTGCGGCGGCGAAATCGACGTTTCCCGCGTCACCGGCGTGCAGGAGATCAGCGGCAAGGGCGTCATCGCGCAGGTGGACGGCAAAGCCGTCGCCTGCGGAAACAGCAGCCTCATGGCCCAGCTGGGCGTTTCCGTGCCGGAAAACGCAGCGGGCGGCACGCTCGTTCACGTCGCGATCGGCGGTACATACGCCGGTCTGATCGTCATTTCCGACCGGCTCAAGGAAACCGCAGGAGAAGCCGTCGCCGCGCTGCGCCGCACCGGCGTCAGGAAAACGGTCATGCTGACCGGCGACACGCAGGAAACCGCCGCGCAGATTGCTGCCGCGCTTGGCATTGACGACGTACACGCACAGCTGCTGCCGCAGGACAAGGTCGCGCACGTTGAGCAGCTGCTCGCGCAGAGCAGCGAGGGGCTTCTCGCGTTTGTGGGCGACGGGATCAACGACGCGCCCGTCCTTTCCCGTGCGGACGTTGGCATCGCGATGGGCGCGCTGGGCAGCGACGCCGCCATTGAGGCGGCGGATGTCGTGCTCATGGATGACGATCCGCGGCGCATCGCGCTGTCCATCCGCATCGCGCGCAGGTGCCTGTCCATCGTCTATCAGAACATCGTCTTCGCCCTTGGCGTGAAGTTCGCGTGTCTCATCCTCGGCGCGCTGGGTATTGCAAACATGTGGATCGCCATCTTCGCCGACGTCGGCGTAATGGTGCTCGCCGTGCTCAATGCCATCCGCGCGCTGCGCGCACCCAAATAAAGGAGGAACTGCCATGATCCAGATTGACAACACCGACGTATGTGAGCTGACCGGCGAGCACGAGCACGCGCTTGCCGCCATCCGCAGCCACATGCCCGCAGAGGAACGCCTGTATGATCTGGCCGAGCTGTTCAAAGTCTTCGGCGACAGCACGCGCGTTCGCATCCTCTACACGCTGCTGGAAGCGGAGTTCTGCGTCTGCCATCTGGCGCAGGCGCTTAACATGACCCAGTCCGCCGTATCCCACCAGCTGCGCATCCTCAAAAACAGCAAACTCGTCAAAAGCCGCCGCGAGGGAAAAACCATCATCTATTCCCTCGCCGACAGCCACGTGATGACCATCCTCGCGCAGGGGCTTGAGCACGTGAACGAGGAATAAATGCCAAAGGACGATCCGGGTAAAAACGGATCGTCCTTCTTTTATTCGCTTTCGTATCTTCCTTGCACCTTCCGGTACCGGATCGCGCAGTTGACCAGCATGCAGCACCAGCCCACCGCGCAGCCAATCGCCGCGCCGCGAAGCCCCACGCGCGGCACAAAGACATAGACAATCGCCGCGCGAACAGAAATCTGTATCGCCGTGTTGACCAGCGTCGTCTTCATCTCGCCCATGCCGCGGAAATACCCCTGTATGCCGTTGGTCATGCCGGGCAGGATGTAGAAAAACGCCATCAGCGACAGATAGGAAACGCCCATTTCGATCATCTGCGTGCTGCCCGACGCGGCAAACAGGCGCATCACCGGTGCCTTGAGAAGCAGCGTCGCCAGCAGAATCGCCACACCGTAGGCAAACTCCATGCCCATGCCGACCCTGAGCGTCTCCTTAACACGCGCCTTCTGCCCCGCGCCGCGGTTCTGCGCGATACAGGTCGTCATCGCCGAAGAAATGCTCTGCTCGGGAATGCAGGCAAAGTCATCCACGCGGCTGACCGCATTGAACGCCGCAATCATACCCACGCCCTGCGCGTTGATCACGCTCTGGATGAGCACCTTGCCCACCGGCTGGCACGCCTGCTGCAGCGCCGTCACCGAGCCCAGCGCAAGCGTTTCCCGCAGCAGCGCCCGGTCGATGCACAGATCCCTTCTTTCAAGCCGCAGCAGCGGAATCCGCCTTTGAATATGCGCAAAGCAGCACACAGCGCTCATCGCAGAGGCGATCACCGTTGCAATGCCCGCGCCGGCTGCGCCCCAACCCAGCCCCCAGACAAACACCGCGTCAAGGCAGCCGTTCAATACGCTCGACGCCGCCAGATACGTCACCGGCGTTTTGGAATCGCCCACGCTGCGAAGCGCCGCCGCAAGGAGATTATACTGGAAGGTGAACAGGAACCCAATGAAGATGATCCGCAAATATGCAGTCGCCTCGGGTAGAATCTCCTGCGGCACGCGCAGCAGACGCAGAATTTCCCCGGAAAAGATCATCCCGGGCACAAACACGACCAGCGAAGCCGCCAAGCCAAACAGGAGCGTCGTGGCCACCTCGCGCCGCAGCGCTTCTTCCTCGCCCGCGCCGAACAGCCGGCTCATCAGCACCGATGCGCCGATCGAGATGCCCGATACGCCGAGGATGACGATGGTCATCACCGGATTGGCCGCGCTGACGGCGGCAAGCGCCCCTTCTCCGGCAAACTTGCCGACGATGATCGAGTCGACCGCGTTGTATGTCAGCTGAAAGAAATTGCCCAGTATCAGCGGAATCGCCACCGCGAGCAGATGGGGCGCGATACGCCCCTGCGTCATTTTCCGCATGCCGCCTCACTCCTGCCGTTCAAGTTTCGGGATGCCCAGCTCCCCGGCGATCACGTCCATCTCGCGCAGCGTGTTTTCCTCCACGGGAATTCCACGCTCTGTGCGCAGCGCCTTCGCTGCGAACGCCTTTTCTCCCGCCGTGTAGATCCGGCTGCAGCCCTCTGCCTTTTCGCTCTCGCGCAGCATCGTAAGATAGCGGCTCATCCGCGCGCGGATCTCCGCCGCCTCGCCGAACATCGCCGGGTCAAACGCCATGAAGAAGTGGCTGGTATGATCGCCGTGCGCGCCGGACATCTCCGGGCAGACAAGCCCCTGCGCCAGCACGCCCGTGAGCGCCTCCACCATCACGCCAAGCCCATATCCCTTGTGTCCGCCGAGCGTTTCTCCCTCGCCGCCCAGCGGCAGAATGCCGCCCTTGCCGCCGGAGAGAATCGATGCATTCATCTGCGCCGCGTCGGTACAGGTCTTTCCGTCCTCGCCGACCGTCCATCCCTCGGGCATCGCTTTGCCGCGCTTGGCATGCACCTCTACCTTGCCAAGCGTCACCACCGTTGTGGAGGCGTCAAACCAGAACGGCACGGGATCCGCCGGCATGCAGAACGCCAGCGGATTGGTGCCCAGCATCATTTCCCTGCCAAACGTAGGCACCATGATCGGCCCGGTATTCGTCATCGCAAAGGATGCAAACCCCTCGCTTTCCGCCAGAAGCGTATAGTATCCCGCAATGCCAAAGTGCGAGGAATTGCGCACGGCAGCAAGGCCGACGCCCGTCGTCTTCGCCTTCTTAATCGCCTTTTCCATGGCAAAGGACGCAGACAGCTGCCCCATCGCAAAGTGTCCGTCGATCATCACAGAAACCGGCGTCTCGCGCACAATCTCTGGCTGCGCCTTCACATTCACGCTGCCCGAGGCGATATTGCGATGATAATACATCATCCGCTGCGCGCCGTGGCTCTCGATGCCAAAAAGATCCGCCAGCATCAGCACGTCGGCGATCCGCTGCGCATCCCGCGCGCAGAACCCTTCCGCCGCAAAAACGCGTTCCATGAACGCGCGCAGTGCGCCGGACGATACGGTCATATCCATGCAGCATCCCCCTTTGGCATGTCACATCCGCTCAACTTCGTATTTCTGTATGGTCAGCATGAAGCGCAGGCCATAGCGTTCCATCTTGTTTTCGCCAACGCCGTCCACGCACAGCATCTCGCTGCGCGTCTTCGGGCGCTTAATCGCCATGTCGCGCAGCGTCGCATTGGTAAAGATGATGAACGGCGGCACATGCTGCTCTTCTGCGATGCGCCTGCGCAGCTCGATGAGCCGGGCAAGCAGCTTTTTGTCGACAGCCGGCTTCATCCTCACGCGGCTCCTGCGCGTTTTCTGCTGCTCTTCCTTCGGGAAGGAAACGCGCACCGGCTCGTCGCCCAGCAGCGCCTCCCGTGCGCGCGGACCAGGCTTGACAAGCGGGTATTGTCCATCCGTAAGCTCAAGCACCTCGTCCATGATCAGCTCGTCAACCAGCGTGCGCAAATGGAATTCACGCTCGTTTTTCAGGCAGCCGAACGAAGAGAGCTTATGAAGCTGCCGCTCGCGGATTTTCTCGTCCTTTTCTCCCAGCAGCACCTTGATAAGCGTACCCTTTCCGTACCTGCCGCCCATGGCAAGCACGCAGGCAACGATCATTCCTGCCTCGCGGGTCACATCGCGCTCCGCCGCTGCCGCCAGACAGCCGGAGCAATTTGAACAGTGCGGTTCCTTCGGCGCTTCACCGAAGTAGGAAAGGATCTTCGCGCGCAGGCATCCCGTCGTCGTCGCGTAGAAGGTCATCTGTTTCAGGCGCTCCTTCGCCCGCTCCATGACGATCTGCTGCGTCTGCTCGTCCAGCTCGCTTTCTTCCTGCGAATGCTCGATCAGGAAGGTATTCAGCCGTACATCCTGCGGATGGTACAGCAGGCAGCAGACGGCATCCTCGCCGTCGCGCCCCGCGCGTCCCGCCTCCTGATAATAGCTTTCCAGATCCTTGGGCATCTGATAATGGCAGACAAAAGACACGTTTGACTTGTCGATGCCCATGCCGAATGCATTCGTCGCGACGATCACCGGCGCATTGTCGGAAACAAAGTCCTCCTGCGCCTGTCGTCGCTGCTCATCGGGCATGCCCGCGTGATAGCCGACCGCGTCGATGCCGTTTTCATTGAGCAGGCGCGTGATCTCCTCCACCGCCTTGCGCGTGCCGCAGTAGACGATGCCGCTCTTGTCCTTCTGCTCGCGCAGGAACGCCATCAGCGCCTGATCGCGGTTCTTCTCCCGGCGCACTTCAAAGTACAGATTCGGCCGGTCAAAGCCTGTCGTCACCTCATACGGGTTTTGCAGCTGCAGAAGGCGCATGATGTCTTCCTTGACATTCTTCGTCGCCGTCGCGGTGAATGCGCTCACGCGCGGGCGAACAGGCAGACGGCGGATGAACGGCTCGATGCTCAGGTAGCCCGGCCTGAAGTCCTGTCCCCATTGGCTGACGCAGTGCGCTTCGTCAACGACCACCTGCGCAATCTGCGCATTGCAGGCAAATTCGAGAAATGCGCCGGTCAGCAGCCGTTCCGGCGCGACATAAATGATTTTGTATACCCCGCGCCGCGCGTTATCAAGCGCCAGCGTGAACTGGCGGGGCGTCAGCGTGGAATTGAGGTATGCCGCCCGCACGCCGTTCTGCAGCAGGGCGTGCACCTGATCGTGCATGAGTGAAATCAGCGGCGATACGACCAGCGTGATCCCTTCAAGCGTCAGCGCCGGAATCTGATAGCAGAGGGATTTGCCAGCTCCGGTGGGCATGACCGCCATCACGTCGCGTCCCGTAAGCGTCGCGGCAATGACGCGCTCCTGCCCGGGACGAAAACGGTCGTAGCCAAAGACGTCCTTGAGCGTCTTTTTCGCCTTGTCCATCGGCGTCATACCATCCCTCCTTTCAATCATAACAGTTTATTATACCGTTGATCCGTGTATAGCGTCAAGTTCAACACAACGGGTGCAATACCCATCTCAAACCGAATCGGACTGTACCCGAAAACAAAAAACGTATTGGGCTGCCGCCCAAACCCGTTTGGGGATTTCATCCCCAAACCCCTTCTTCGCTTCGCGCTGTTTTAAGAAAGGTTTGGAGCAAAAACAGTATCAATCCAAAAAGAAAGAAACCGGAGACCTTCGTCTCCGGTTTCGTGTATTGTGCTTAGGGATCATTCCATCCGCAAAGTGAGCTGCGGAGCACCCTCTGCGCGAACGCAGCGTCTTCAATCGCGCGTAGCGATGCGGGTGCGGACACAGCCTGCCCACCGATTATTTCGCGAACTCGGTGCAGCGGGTCTCGCGGATAACGTTGACCTTGATCTGACCCGGATACTCCAGCTCATTCTCGATGCGCTTGGCAATCTCGCGGGCGAGGACGAGCGTGCCCTCGTCGGAGATGTCCTCCGGCTTGACCATGATGCGGACCTCGCGGCCGGACTGAATCGCAAAGGACTTCTCAACGCCCTGGAAGCTGCAGGCGATTTCTTCCAGCTTCTCCAGACGGCGGATGTAGTTCTCAATGGACTCGCGGCGCGCGCCCGGACGGGCGGCAGAGATCGCATCGGCCGCCTGAACCAGAACGGCCTCGATCGTGGTCGGCTCGATGTCGTTGTGGTGCGCAGCGATGCAGTGGATGACTTCCGGGGACTCGTGGTAGCGCTTGGCCATCTCCACGCCCAGCTCCACATGCGTGCCTTCCAGCTCGTGGTCAACTGCCTTGCCGATGTCATGCAGCAGGCCGGCGCGCTTGGCAAGCGTCACATCCGCGCCCAGCTCCGCAGCCATCAGGCCGGCGAGGTGAGACACCTCGATGGAGTGCTTGAGCACGTTCTGACCGTAGCTCGTGCGATAACGCATGCGGCCCAGGAGCTTGACCAGCTCGTGGTGGATGCCGTGCATGTTGGTCTCAAAGATCGCCTGTTCGCCGGTCTCGCGGATCTGGTTGTCCACCTCGCGGCGGGCCTTCTCAACCATTTCCTCGATGCGGGCCGGATGGATACGGCCGTCGGCAATCAGCTTTTCAAGCGCGATGCGCGCAATTTCGCGGCGAACCGGATCAAACGCGGACACGATGACCGCTTCCGGCGTATCGTCGATGATCAGATCAACGCCCGTCGCGGTTTCCAGCGTGCGGATGTTGCGGCCTTCGCGGCCGATGATGCGGCCCTTCATGTCCTCATTGGGCAGGGACACGACGGAGACAGTCGTCTCAGCGACGTGATCGGAGGCACAGCGCTGAATCGCCATGGCGACGATGCTGCGCGCCTTCTTCTCAGCCTCGTCGCGGGCAGTGCGCTCGATTTCACGAACAAGCACGCCGGCGTCGTGGTAGGCTTCCTTCTGGATGCGCTGCACGATCATGTCGCGCGCTTCATCCTGGGTCATCTGCGCGATGCGCTCAAGCTCCGCGCGGCGCTTTTCATCGAGTTCCTTCGCGGAACGCTCCGCGTTTTCAGCCGCTTCCCTCTGGCGGGCGGTGTACTCCTGCGCCTCCTGAGTCAGGCGGTCGAGCTCGTTCTGCTTGCGCTCAAGGGTGGTCTCACGGGCGTCAAGGTTGTCTGCCTTCTTGTCAAGGGTTTCCTCGCGCTGCGCGACGCGGCGCTCGCTGCGCTGCACTTCGGCGCGGCGGTCACGGATTTCACGGTCCAGCTCGTTCTTCAGGCGAATAACTTCTTCCTTCGCCTCAAGGATGCTTTCCTTCTTCTTTTCTTCCGCACGGCGCTGCGCGTCGTCAAGCAGGTTACGCGCATACTCCTCGGTGCGTCCGATCTTCTTTTCCTGGATATTCTTGCGATAGATGTAACCGATCGCAAAGCCTGCGGCCAGCGCGATCAGCGAGAACAGGACACAAAAAATAATCGCCAACTCTTTCACTCTCCTTCTTTGACATACTTCAAGATTGATTTCAACTTCATTCAGGTCGTCAAAAAGAGCGAAGGCTGACGCTGTTATTCACTTGATGGCATACGAAAACCACACAAAACAAACAGGGTACGACGCATCATTCCCTAACATCCCCTGCGCGTTCCGGCAAACAGTCGATCTCAAACCGAAAAACTACACGAAGAGCGCGCCCATCCGTCTTTACGGATTGGCGCGGGAGGGAATCTGCCACCCATTTCCTGTTCAATTTATGAATTGAAGCGGTAAAAACCGCTGTATACCCAAGCAAGCAGGTAAACCTGCGCTCGCTTTTTCTTTGACTGTATTCTATTGTAGCGGCGAAAACGACCCATGTCAAGGGCATATGTCAAAACGATAAAAATTCTGTGTGCTTTTTGAACAGAATACAGAAAAAAGCGCGCAGTGCGCGCTCCCACTTCCGAACTACTTCGTGATCTCTGTTTCCTCTGCGTACGCGGCCGATGATTTTTGCGCAATTTCCCATAGAGAAAAAAGCGCATGCGTTTACGCATGCGCTTTGGAAACGATGTGAAATTAATCCTCGTCGTCCGCGAGATCGGCCTTGTGGGCTTCGATGATCTTGGCAGCGATGACGGAGGGGACTTCCTCATAGCGCTCGAAGCTGAGCTTGAAGGAGCCCTTGGCCTGCGTCATGGCGCGCAGATCGGTCGCGTACTTGAACATTTCAGCCTGCGGCACTTCGCCGATGATCAGCTGCTTGCCATCAACCTGCTCCATGCCCAGAATGCGGCCGCGGCGCTTGTTCAGGTCGCCCATGATATCGCCCATGTACTCGTCCGGCACGGTGATTTCAACGTGCATGATCGGCTCGAGCAGGACCGGAGAGGCGTTGATACACTGCTTGTAGGCGATACGCGCAGCGGTCTTGAACGCCATTTCGGAAGAGTCAACCGGATGGTAGGAACCATCGTAAAGCTTGGCAGACAGACCCGTCATCGGGAAGCCGGCCAGAACGCCCTTAACGAGGTTCTCGCGCAGGCCCTTTTCAACAGACGGGATGAAGTTGCGCGGAACGGCGCCGCCGACAACCGCGTCGATGAACTCGAAGTCCACGCCCTCGGCAGCCGGAGCGAACTCGACCCAAATGTCGCCGAACTGGCCGTGACCGCCGGACTGCTTCTTATGGCGGCCCTGAACCTTGATGGTCTTGCGGATGGACTCACGATACGCGATCTTCGGATCCTTGAAGAGGGCGTCCGCGCCGAACTTGGTCAGCAGCTTCTGACGCACGATCTCCAGCTGGAGCTCGCCCTGACCGCTGATGAGGGTTTCGGTGGTCATCGGATCCTTGGCAACGACGACGTCCGGAAGCTCTTCGCACAGACGGGACAGGCCGGAGAAGACCTTGTCTTCCTCGCCCGCCTTCTTGGCGTAAACGGCCAGAGAGATCTGCGGAGCCGGGAATTCCATGCTCTCGTACTGAACGACCTTGCCGATTTCGCACAGGCTGTCGCCGGTAGAGGTGTACTGCAGCTTGGAGAGCGCGCCGATGTCGCCCGCGCACAGCATGCTGACCGGGATCTGCTTCTTGCCGCGCAGCATGAAGAGGCCGGCAGCCTTCTCGGGCTTATCCACATTGGCGTTGTACAGCGGGGTAGCGCTGGTGAGCACGCCGGAGATGACCTTGATCATGGACAGCTTGCCGACAAACGGGTCGGCGATGGTCTTGAAGACCTGCGCGGTGAAGCTTTCGGACATGTCCGCATGACGGATATGCACGGTCTTGGTCTTCGGGTTGATGCCATGATAGGTGTGCTCCATCGGGGAGGGCATGTAGGTCGCCATTTCAAAGAGCAGCGGGCGCACGCCGATGCCGTTGAGGCAGGAAACCGGCGCGACCGGAACGATGCTGCCCTCGTAGATGCCGGCGGACAGACCGCGCAGCATGTCTTCCTCGGAGAGACGGCCTTCGTCAAAGAACTTTTCCATCAGATCTTCGCTGGTGGAGGCAGCGGCTTCGTGGCAGGCCTCGATGGCTTCCTCGACGAGCGCTTCCATGTCAGCGGGAATCGGGATTTCCTTGCGGTCCTTGCCGGCGCCGGTGAAGGCCTTGCCGGAGAGGACATCGACAACGCCCTTGAAGTCGGCGCCTTCGCCGATGGGCAGAACGGTCGGGATGATGCAGTTGCCGTAGGTGGCGCGCAGGTCATCCAGAACCTTGCGGTAGTTGATATGTTCACGATCGACCTGGGTCACGGCGATAAAACGGGCGAGGCCGCGCTTGCCGGTCGCGTTCCATGCTTTTTCAAAGCCGGTAGAAAGGCCGGTCACCGCGCTCATGACGAGCAGCGCGCCTTCAACGGCATACAGCGGGCCGGTCATTTCGCCCGCAAAATCGAAGTAGCCGGGGACGTCGATAAAGTTGAGCTTCTTGTTGTGGATCTCGATGGGCGCGACAGACGCGCTGATGGAATGATGACGCTTGATCTCTTCCGGATCCCAGTCGCTGACCGTATTTCCGTCTTCGACACGGCCCTGACGGTCGATCACGCCGGCGGCATAGAGCATCGACTCAACCAGCGTCGTCTTGCCTTCAGAACCGTGTCCCAATACCGCGATGTTGCGGATGTCCTTGACCATGTATTCTTTCATAATTGCGCCTCCTTAAACCGCTGTGCGGCATATGTTTGATTGAGCGGGAAAATCGCACTCCGCTATACCTGTCATCCATTATATCAGACTCAACGAAAATTGAAAAGCGTTTTTTGTCATTTTTCTTTCATGCAATCGTTGAAAATGCATAAATTGCCGTGTATCCTTGCAAATAGAGGCGTGAATTTCGTTCATCCAGCTTCTGTATCGCGTCATTTTCCTTCTCATTTGCTGACAACTTATCAAAATACCGAAAAAACGGCGGAGTTTGCCTCCGCCGTTTCTGTATTGACTGATGAAATTTTACTCAAGCAGGCCGCCGGTAAGCTTGAGCAGATTGCCCAGCACAGCCGGCTTGAACGCCAGCTTCACGCCCAGCGCCGCCGCATTGCTCTTTACGGTGCTCTTGATCTTGTCAAGCTGCTCCTGCGTCAGTTCGCCGGAAAGATCCACTGCCTGACCGCCTTCAAACGGCGCCTCGTCGTATTCGCCGCATGTCACCGTCACATTGACTGCCGCCTGCGGCAGATTCATCACGCCGACGTTCAGCTGGCCGGAAAGCACAAGGCCCGTGTCCGTCAGCTCAGAAACAGCGCTCAGATTCGTATCCAGCAGCATGCTGCTCTCGCCCGTGATATTGAGCATCAGGTCGGCATTCGCCTCGATACTCTCGCTTTCTCCGTTCTCGCTGAGCACAAAGTTCAGCGAGGAATTCACGCCAAAGCCCACGCTCTCGCCGCTGCTCCGGTTGACCAGATCCATCTGACCGTTCAGATAGTGCGCCTTCGTTCCGCCGACGTCCTCGCCCTTATGCAGCGCAAGATCGCCGATGACGCGTTTGTTATCCTGAACCTGCAGTTCGCCGTGCGCGGTGTGCAGATACTGCCAGTTCTCATCCGTCACGCGGGAATAAACGAAATCGCCCTCGTAGGGATAATTTCTGGATACCCGGTTGAGCCCGATATCCAGCCCGACCATCTCGCCGTAATCGTCATAGCTGACGATCATCGAGCTGGTGTTGTCGATCGTATTCTCGCCCCACGCATTCATCAGGTTCTGCTCCAGCTTGCACAGGAAATAATACACGTCCCAGTACATGACCGGCGCGCCGTCATCCGCGATCTCAGAGGACGGGGTTACGCCCAGCTGCTCATGATCGATCGCATCTTCAGGGAAGAGGCTGTCGGTCAGCTGGCGGGCCTGATAGCGGGTCACGCCGAATTCCGCAATGCTGTAGGCAAGCGCAGACTGGAATTCGTGCTCACGGTCGCGGATATGGGCAACGATGCCCCAGACAAACCGGATCAGATCCGAACTCCTGATCTTGCCGATCATGCGGGTTGCCACCGCATCGCGCTCCGCCGTCGCATCGATATACGAATCGTAGTCAAAAACGTACAGCTCGCCCGTCTCCATCTGCGTGGCGGATACCCAGCCAAGCAGCAGATTGATCAGGGTGGAAAGCATATTCTGGCTCAGGGAGCTCAGACGCCTGAAGGGCGACATCTCTCCCGCGTTTTCCATCGTCCATTCCGGCGTCAGCAGGCGCATCAGGCCTTCCTGCGAAACTGCCCCCGCCGGCAGCGTGAAGGCCATGTTGCCGGTCAGGCTGGTAAGCAGCTGCACAGAGCCATCCTCAAACACCAGCATATCCGCATTGACAAGTTCCACGCCGTCCATCGCCAGCGCGCCGCGGATGCGCGCTGTGCCAAAGTCGTCATAGAAAGACAGATCGACCTTCGCCTTTTCAAGCAGAACCGCCGCCGCCTTCGTTTTCTCGCCCATGGAAGAAACCGCATTGGTATCCACATCAAAGCCAAGGCTGACATTGATCTGGTATCCGCCGCTGTAGCTTTCAGCGATCGTTGTCAGCGTCAGATCGCCGGCAGAAAAGGCCGGCGCTTCCGCCATCGTCATCACGGGGGTAAGCAGCATGATTGCGCTGAGGACCAGCGCCAGAATCCGCCTGAAACCCATCGTTATTCCTCCTTGTGTATATCGTCCCTCTTACTGGAGTGATTCGTCAAGCCCTGTAAGGACCTTCTTCTTCGCCGCGCTGTCCAGCTGACCGTAGAGCACGCGGGCAGCATTCTTTGCCGCGTCGTCAAGCGCCGCCGCCAGCGTGCGCCCCGGCTGCGCCTCGTCCGCCTGCGTCATCTGCGCCGCTTCACCGCCGATGCGCATCGCCGTCTGCGCCGCCGCATCCAGCACGGTGTAGCCATCCATGGCAAGGCTGAGCGTGATCGCATCCGTCAGGTCAATGACGTCGCTGCCGCTTTCCGCCGTGGTCAGGCGGATGTCATGGCGCATCTTCGCCTCTGCCTTGTTCATGCGCTGCATTTCCCTGCCGGGCGTGCTGTCGTGGTGTTCAAGCGTCAGGCTGGCGGAGATCTTCTCGCTCAAGTTTTCCCCGTCCGCCGTCCACGTGTTTCGCAGATAGCTCGTCACCCGTTCATTGATGCTGTATCCGCCGAGCTTGCCGGCAATCTTCAGATGCGTGTCGACGCTGACTTTTCCGGCGCGGTTCTTCTGGGTGATTTCCTTCTTGCGAAGGCTCGAGTACGTCAGCTCCAGGCTGTTCTTTTCATCCTGAACAGCCGTCAGTTCAAACGTATCCTTCGGCGCGCGGCCGGCAGGCTGACGGAGATACCCCTTGATCACCCACGGCGCTTCGCCTTCCTTGGCGATGCTTCCGGTGATGCTGATGCGCGTCAGGCGCGTGCCGTCGTCGGACATCGTGCGTTCGCTTTCAAACGGCGTTTCAACGCGGTAACCAAAGAGCAGTTCCTCTCCCTGAACGAGGGAAAGCAGGAAGCTCTCCACCTTTTCAAGCGGCGCACGCTCCAGAATCGCCGTATTCTGCACGAATTCAATCAGCGCAGCTTCCTTTTCGCCCATGCCCGTGATCTCCTGCGGCGAAAAGGAGAACAGCTCCCCATTGACGGTGACTGACGAGCCGTCCATCGCGCCGGAGAACAGCGTTTGTCCTTCGCGCTCAATGCGCAGCATGTCCGCATATTCGCCGTCGCCGCTTTGGCAGCCGTCGTAGATCAGCGTTGCGCCCTTGAGCATGGCGGAAAAGACCGACAGATCGCGCACATGAAACGCATCGACAGCCGAAAGCTCCGCTTCCATGTGCACAGCCGGGTCATCCGCCATCTTGCTGCTCAGGCGGAGAAGGCCGGGCGAAAAGACGTCGATATCCGGCAGCTGCTGCGCCGTTGCCAGAGAAACCGACAGCACCAGCAGCAGCGCCGCCAGCACCATTGCTATGGTTTTCATTCAATCCTCCGTATCATCCGGATACATACAGAACGGATCAGCCGCCTGTTTTCTTTCCGGCTTGTCCGGTTCCGCCATATTTATTCGCGGATCGTGCCGGATTCGTCATCTTCCCAGACAGCGACCTCCGGCAGCACCTTTTCATCCAGGACGATCCTTTCTTCGTCAAGGTCGACCTCGATCACCACGCGCTTGAGCGCCGGGATCATCATCTCTCCGCGCGGCGTGTCAAACACATACACATCGCAGATGGAGTTGGGCGTAAGCACGTCCACCAGTTCGCCGATCTCGTTTCCCTGCGTATCCACCGCGATCAGCCCGACCAGATCGTCGACGAAATTCTCGTCTTCATCAAGCTCAATCGCATGCTCACGGTCGACATATACGCCGTAGCCGCGCAGCGCCTCCGCCGCGTTGCGGTCGGTGACGCCTTCAAGCGTCAGGAACGCGAATCCGTCATAGCTGCGGCCCTTGATGACCTTATATTCCTTCATTTCGCCCTTGCCGCGCTGAAGCAGCACGCTTTCAAGACGGGCATAACGGGTCATATCGCTGGTCATCGCCTTGAGCTTCACTTCGCCGCGGATTCCCTGGGGCTTGACGATCTCCCCGATCTGAATCACCTTTGTCTGCATGCATTCACCCTCATTTCACAATTCATCCGCATACGCAGATGCCGCGCTGGACCTCACAATCCCGGCGCGGCATGGTTATGCGTTTATCAAGGAGACTCTCTCCTGTGCCCGACGCCAGTTGACGCCGCCGAAATTACAGAATTTCGACAAAAACGGGCTTTTCGTTGCGGGCAGTCGCTGCCTTGACCACAGCACGGATGGACTTGGCGATGCGGCCCTGTTTGCCGATCACTTTGCCCATATCATCCGCGCCAACGCTCAGCTCGATGATCACCGATTCCGGACCCTCGACGGTCTTCACCGTCACCTGCTCGGGATGGTCAACCAGCGTCGCAGCAACGTAGCGAACCAGTTCTTCCATTTTTACAGCCCTCAGCTTTCCGGGCAGCGCCCAATCCTGCGAAGGCGTCCGCCGTCAGGCAGACTTCCTGCGCAGTCCGTTCAGGATCAATCAGGCGATAGCGCCGGTCTTCTTGAGCAGCGCGCGGACGGTATCGGTCGGCTGAGCGCCGTTCTTCATCCACTGCTGAGCCTTCTCGTTGTCGATCTTCAGCTCAACCGGGTTGGCAACCGGGTTGTAGTAGCCGATCTCATCGACAAAACGGCCATCGCGGCAGGCGCGCTCGTCAGCAACGACAACACGATAGAACGGCTTCTTCTTCATGCCCATTCTCTTCAGACGAATCTTAACCATAATAGTATCCTCCTCAAATTCTTGGAAAAGTTATTGAATGTATGACCTCAATCGAAATGATTGTCGTGTCCTGTGGTTATCTTCCCATCGGGAAGCGGAAGCGGCCGCGCTTGCCGCGGGCCTGGTTCATCATGACCTTCATCTGCTTTTTCATGTCCTCAAACTGACGGATCAGCTGATTGACGTCCTGCACCGTCGTGCCGGAGCCGGCGGCAATGCGCTTGCGGCGGCTGGCGTTGAGGATGGAGGGGTTGCGCCTCTCCTTTTTGGTCATGGAGCGGATGATGGCCTCGGGCTTTTTCATCGCGTCTTCCGGGATTTCGATATCGCCCAGCTGGCTCATGCCCGGCAGCATCTTGAGCAGGCCGCCCAGCGGTCCCATCTTCTTGATCTGCTGCATCTGGGTGAGGAAGTCCTCGAGCGTGAACTCGGCGTTCTTCATCTTCTTGGCAAGATCGACGGCTTCTTCCTCATCGATCTGGATGGTTTCCTGCGCCTTCTCAATGAAGGTCAGCATATCGCCCATGCCAAGGATGCGGGACGCCATGCGTTCGGGATGGAAAGGCTCGATATCGGTGAGCTTTTCGCCCGTACCGGCGAACTTGATCGGCTTGCCCGTCACCGCGCGCACGGAGAGCGCCGCGCCGCCGCGGGTATCGCCGTCCAGCTTGGTGAGGATGCAGCCGGTGATCTCCAGCTTGGAGTTGAAGGTGTTGGCAACATTCACCGCGTCCTGACCGGTCATCGCGTCGATGGTCAGCAGGATTTCGGTGGGATGCACCGCCTCGCACACGCGGGCCAGCTCGTCCATGAGCGCCTCGTCGATGTGCAGACGGCCGGCGGTATCCAGAATCACGACGTCGTGCTGGTGGCTGCGGGCAAAGTCGACCGCTTCCTGCGCGGTCCTGACCGGATCCTGCGTGCCGCGCTCAAAGACCGGAACGCCGACCTGAGAGCCCACGACCTGCAGCTGCTTGATGGCGGCCGGGCGATAGATATCGCAGCCGACGAGCAGCGGACGCTTGCCGTCCTTCTTCAGCCAGGAAGCCAGCTTGGCGGACATCGTCGTCTTACCTGCGCCCTGAAGGCCGCAGAGCATGAACACCGTAACGGGGGACGAGCTGTACTGGAGCCTTGCGTTCGTGCCGCCCATCAGGGTCGTCAGCTCTTCGTTGACGATCTTGATGACCTGCTGCTGGGTATTGAGGCTTTCCATCACCTCAAGGCCGACGCAGCGCTCGGTGGCCTTTTTGACAAAGTCCTTGACGACCTTATAGTTGACGTCCGCCTCAAGCAGCGCCATGCGGACCTCGCGCATGACAAGCTTAACGTCTTCCTCCGTCAGCTTGCCCTTTCCGCGCATCTTGCCAAAGGCCTGCTGCAGTCTTTGCGTCAATCCTTCAAAGGCCATCTTACTCCTCCTCCTGCATGAGCAGTTTTTCAAGAATGCTTCTCGCCTGCTCCGCTTTTTCTCCGGGCGCATCCCGAAGCGCTTCAAGGCTGTCCTCAAGCCCCTTGGTCATCCGCTGATGACGGGCGAGGAGCCCGAGCTGCTTTTCATAGCTTTCCAGCTGCGCAGCGCCGCGGCGAACCGCGTCGTAAGCCGCCTGCCGGGAAATGCCTTCCCGCGCGGCGATCTCGGAGAGGGAGAAGTCCTCCTCGCAATACAGCGCAAGCAGCGTCTGCTGGCGGCTGGTCAGCAGCGGGCCGTAGAAATCAAACAGCCAGCCGGTTTCAATCCGATTCTCCATCTTCGCGCCTCCGTAAAGTGAAAACACTTGACAGCCTGCTTATTATACGCGAAAGCGCACCGGCTGTCAAGTGTTTTTGCTTGACAAAGAAATGTTTATTTTTCTTCTGAATGCTTGTTTTTCACGCAAGCAGGAACGCACGATCTTTCATGCGATTCCGCTATCGGGAGGAGCAGAGCCCCTCCTCTACAGGGAAACGCAGCGCTCCGCGATTCTGCAAGGCTGGGGTTCAACTCCGCCCGATTGCAGAGAACAACGTAAAATCGTTTGTTCACCTTTATTCCAAAAGCTGCCGGCAGGTTGCCTCAATCCGCGCCGCAACCGCCCGTCTGTTAAGCGCGTCAAACCGCACGATCTCCCCGGGTGCGCCGTCCCCGCCGATGCGCTTGTGCATCCAGACGGTATCGTGCCATTGCCCAAACTTATAGCCCGTCTTTTCGTGCTTTCCGATCCGCTCAAAGCCCATCTTTTCGTGCATCACGATGCTTTGCTCGTTGCTGCCCGTGATCACGCCGTATACGTTGACATAGCCCTGCATCTTAAGCAGATCCATCAGCAGCTCATACAGCGGACGCCCCAGCCCCTTGCCCCGCATATCCATGCGCAGGTACACCGACAGCTCCGCATTCCAGCCAAAGGCCGCGCGCTCCGCCTGCCTGTGCGCATAGGCATAACCGGCAAGCTCGCTGTCCACAAACAGCAGCAGATACGGAAACTCGCCGGAAATCGCCTCAATCCGCTGCGCAAACTGCGCTTCCGTGGGGACCTCCGTTTCAAACGTCACCGGCGTCGTCAGGATATACGGCGCGTAAATGCTCAGGACTGCCTTTGCATCACAGCCCTTAGCCGCAGCAATTTCCACTATTTTCATTTCTTTTCCGCCTGCTGTCCCTTTCCGACGATCACAATGCTCAGGGACACCAGCGCGAGCGCAAGCGCATAGCGCGCCAGCGGCACGTCGCTGCTGCCGTAGAGGATCAGGGAGAGCAGCACGCCGAACACCGGCTGCAGGAACATGAATACCGCGATGCGCGACACCGGGTTGACCTTGAGCAGCAGCGACCAGACCGTATACGCCACAGCGGAGAGCATCGCCAGATACAAAAGCACGCCCACCGCGCCGATGTGCTGCGGATGCAGCCTGCCGCCCATCAGGAACGCGCCAACCGCCATCACCGCGCCGCCGAGCATGAACTGCCAGCCGCTCAGCGCCACCGGATCATCCAGCTGCGCATAGCGTTTGATCAAACCGGAAGAGCACGCGCCTGCCAGCATGGAAATCAGCAGAAAACCTTCGCCTGTCAGGCGCACGGACGTATCGATCGCACCGCCCTTGAGGTTCACCACCACCACGCCGGCCACGCCGACCACGCCGCCGATCCACTTGAGCAGGTTCATCTTTTCCGTCCGGAAGATGTAGCAGGCAATCAGAATCGCGACAAAAGCATTGAGTCCCTGAATGATCGCGCCCTTGACGCTCTCGGTATTCGCCACGCCGATGTAAAAGAAAAAATACTGAAGCGCCGTCTGCGTAGCTGCAAGCTTGACCACCTTATCCACGTTCTGCCGCTTGGGCACGACAAGTGCCTTCTTCTGCACGCTGGCAAAGAGAATCGTCAGCAGGCCCGCAAGGAAAAAGCGGCAGCCGGCAAAGAGGATCTGCGTCGTCACCGCGCCGGAGGGAATGTCAAACAGGCGATAGCCGAGGTTGATAAAGGGGATCGCGCTGCCCCAGAGCATATTGCAGCCGATTGCGCAGAGCACGGCAACCAGCGGCCGTGCAAAAAACGGCATTTTCTTCTGCATGATCAGTTCATCCTTTATTTATATAGTAGTTTCTTCCTGCGCATCCCACGGCATTGCTTTGGCGCGCATCGTTTCGCCCGTGCGCGTCGCCTCATGCAGGAGGTAGGAGTAATATCCGTCCCGGAAGCATTCGTTAAGCGGGTAAAAGAGCTTTCCTTCGCGCACGGCTTTTCCCATGCCGCGGATGACGCAGCTCACGGCGATATCGTCTTCGCTCATCGCGACGTCGCAGCGGAAGGGGTTTTCATAGATCCGCTCGCCATCAAAATCAATCGCGCGGATCGTGCCCGTCTTAACGTCCCGGCGATACTCCAACTTCGCCTTCATCGGGCGGTTGTCCTCCGGCACCCAGCGCACCTCGTCGTCAAAGATCTCGCCGCGCTCGCCGATGATGCGCAGGTGATTGGAGCGGATTTCGCTGTGGTACTGCGTGCCGGAGAAGTCGTAAAGCCCCAGCTTTCCATCGCCATAGGCGATGTGCGCAAACACGCGCTCCTCATAGCCGATTTCCCCGTCCGTCCGCACACCGCTGCGGTCGCCGGTGACGACGATATCGCGCCGGTCGCTTACCGCGCGGAAGGTTGCCTGCCTGTCGTCCGCGCCGAGATACACGCGCATCATGCTCAGCGCATGATAATCGTGAATCAGCGACAGATAGCAGCTGGACACTTCGCCCAGCACGCCCTTTTTCACCAGCGCAGCGCGCGCCGCATGATTGGGATAGAGGAAATACTGCTCCGCCAGCTGAAGCACGACGCCCTTGCGCTTCACCGCCTCATAAACGCGCACAAGGCCCTCTTCGTCGGTTGCAATCGGCGTTTCACTCAGCACGTTCACGCCGCGTTCAATCAGCGCAAGCGTCGTCCGCTCGATCGCCGCCTTGGTCACGCAGGAGACGACGAACTCCGGCTGCGTTTTCAGCATCTCGTCCATGTCGGTGAACGTCCTGACGCCGTATTCTTTTTCAAACGCCTGCGCGCGCTCCTTTGTGCGCGTCAAAACGCCGGTCACCTCAAAGAGCTCCGGGAGATTCTTCGCCGCGCGGACAAAAAACAGCGCGCGCCAGCCCGTGCCGACGATGGCATAACGGATCTTTTCCATGATAAGCCTCCTTGTTTATCCCTTCAGGAAACCGATGACTGTATTGTAGTATTCCTTGAGCACGCTGTCCTCGCTCGAGTAGATCTCATGCTTGGCGTCAAAGGAGACGAGCTGCGCGCCCGCAACCTGCTCGACGAACTGATTCTGCTGCGGCAGGCAGACGATGCTGTCCCGCGCCGCCTGACAAAGCAGCACGGGCGTCTTGATCCTGTCCGTGTTCTTCGTTTTCAGCAGCCGGTCGGTCACGCTCATGCCCTCGCGCACCCAGCTGTACGACGGGGAGCAGTTCTGCAGTTCTTTTCTTGCATTGCGCTTTTGCTGGTAGTAGTCAAAGCGCGCACGGCTGGTCATGTGGGAGGTTTCAAACTTTTCCCGCTCGGGGTCAAACGGCTTGCCGACAAACGCGCGCTCCTTCGCCTTGCCAAGCAGGCACATGAGCGCGCCCATCATGGCCGCGCCCCGCCGGGGAAACGGCTCGCTGACCGCAGCGATCATCGGCGCATTGAGCACCGCGCGCGCAAAGCGGTCCGGATGGCGCATGATTTCCAGCGCCGTCACCGCGCCGCCCATGGAGTGGCCGAGGATGCAAAGCGGCAGCCCCTTTGTGCGCGGGAGGACGATCTGCTCGATGAACGCATCAAGATCGTCCACATAATCATCAAACCGGTCCACATGGGTGATCGAGGTGTCCGCCACCTGACGAAGCGACTGCGCATGTCCGCGGTGGTCAATGGCGAAGACCGAGAAGCCCGCGTCCAGCAGATACCACGTCATCTCGCGGAACTTTTCCGCCGACTCGGTATAGCCGTGCACGATGACGATCGCGCGCTCGGCGTTCTCGTTTTCATAGACCTCGGCGTGATACTTGCCGCCCTTGACGTCGATATACACGTCCTCGCGGATTTCGGAAAGCACCGGCTCTACAATATCGCGCATGACAAGAGGATACTCTTCCTCCCGGATGAGATTGATCATGTTCATTCCTCCCTCAGCAAGGATTT
Source organism: Clostridia bacterium (assembly GCA_017547805.1). Lineage (GTDB taxonomy): Bacteria > Bacillota > Clostridia > Christensenellales > Aristaeellaceae > Ventricola. The sequence continues at coordinate 13,145 of JAFYOR010000097.1, read as the reverse complement.
CATGCTGCTCCCATTATACAAAAAAGCGCCCTCCCATACAAGGGAGAGCGCCCGATGAATTTCCGCTTACATCATCTTGTTGAAGATTTGCAATGCGCCGAACTTGACTGCGGCAATCACAAAGCACATCACCGTGCCCATGATCATATACAGCGTATCGCCCCGGAACAGCGCCGTGAGCAGGATGACGACGATGCCGATGATGGCAACAATCGCCGTCACGCTCTGCGCCTTGTAGGCGATCATGACGCCGCGTTCGTCGCTCATCGCCAGCTCGCTGTCATTGGCGCGCGCCTCGCCCAGACGCTTTCTGCGCAGGAGCACCGCGCCGCTCATCACCGCAAGGGCAAAGCCCATGCCGTTGATCACACCCGCCGCCTTCGTCAGCGCGTGCGCTTCCTCCGGCAGCAAAAGCGCTGCCACCAAGCCCACGACGATCATCACGAGGCCGACGATCAGCATGATCGTCATGTTCTTCTTTTCCGTCAATTTGCACTTCATATCAAATCCTCCTTATGCGCATTCATCCGAATCGTCGAAAATTTCCTCAATCGGCAGCGCAAATACGCGCGAGAGCTTAAACGCCAGAGACAGCGACGGATTATACTTCCCCTTTTCAAGGGAGATCACCGTCTGGCGTGAGACGCCCAGCGCCTGCGCCAGATCCTCCTGACGCATGTCCCGTGCTTTGCGCAGTTCTTCCAGCCTGTTTTTCATGGGTTCACCTCAAAACAAAAGTCAAGCTTGCTTTACATCTATAGAATAGCACAGAGAAAAGGTGATGTCAAGGGTACTTTACATTCTTTTGAAAAAAAAAAAAAAAAAACGCAGACCGGAGTCTGCGTGTGGACCTCATCCGTCTCGCCTGCGGCGAGCCACCTTCCCCAAAGGGGAAGGCTTATTTACTTCTTTCTTCAATAATCTTATCAATATAGCAACAGACTGCTTCTAAATCCTTCTCAATCATATCATTTGGGATTCTATGAACATAATATCCCAAACTTTCAAGATAAGCTGTTCTCGCCCGATCATGCACAACAGCTTCTGGCTCATTGTGCTGTTTTCCATCCAATTCAATAATCAGCTTTGCACTACTGCAATAAAAATCCACAATATATCGTCCAAATTGTTTTTGCCGTCTGAACTGCCGGGGATGCTTTTTCAGAAATTCATACCACAAGCGCTTTTCATGAATTGTCGCTTCCCGCCGCAGCTCCTGTGCCCGCTGTTTCAGGGATCGATTATAGTAAATCTTCTCCATGACGCCTCAATCCCTTCATTCAAAACAAGCCTTCCCCTTTGGGGAAGGTGGCATGCCGCAGGCATGACGGATGAGGTCTTGCGTCACTTTCCTTCATTCCACTCATCAATCATCTGTGCGGCGGATCGCGTCATCTCTTCGCTGAATTCGCTGTTCCACTTGCGCTTGGTGAACGCCAGCAGCCAGCGCTCAAATTCCTCGCCTGCCATGCCCTGACGGCGCATGAGCATGTCCCGCATGCCCTGCGCGCCGGCGTCGCGGTACGTGTTTTCATGCACCACATCGTCAATCTCAAAGCGCACCGGCTTCTTTCTCTCCAGCTGCTGCGCTGTCGGCTTGCCGAAGACCGCCATGCATACGGGCTTGACATATTCGGGCAGACCAAGGATTTCGCGCTGCGTGTCGCAGTTTTCAAGGATATCGCCGATGTAGCACGAACCGTAACCCAGCGCGTCCGCGGCGGTTACAGCGGCGTGCGCGGCGATCACCGCATCCTCCATCGCCAGCAGGAAGTCGCCTGCGCCGGGCTGACGCAGCGCTTCGCCCAGATCGACGGTTTTGAACACGTCAAACCATCGCTTGTAATCCGCGCAGAAAACCAGCACAAGAGGCGCGGTGGCGATGAACGGCTGATTGTCGCAGGAAACGGCAAGCTGCTGCTTTTTCGTTTCGTCCGTCACGCGGATCGCCGTCCAGAGCGTCATATTGCCCGCGGTCGGCGCCTGCACGGCGGCGGCGAGGATCGCGCGCACGTCGTCTTCCGGCATCGGCTCCTGCTCGTAGACGCGCATGGACTTGCGCTCAAGCAGTTGACGGATGACGGGGTTTTCCATCGCCTTATTCGTCATCGCCTTCAACCTCCTCAATCAGGCTGTCGATCATGTCGTCAAAATAACGCTGCACAACCGTCTTCGCGCGGTAAACGTCGTTTCGCTTGTGCCCGCGCTCCAGCAGCAGCTCCGCCGCCTGACGGATATCCGCGCCGCAGAGCATTTCCTCAAAGAGCTGCGCCTCAAGGCTGGCGCTGGACGCCTCCTCCTTCGCGGGCAGGCTGACAGCGCTCATGTCAAGCACAAGGCAGTATTCGCCCTTCTCCGCCTTCTCGTTGCTCTCCAGCATGGCCAGCACGTCCTCTGCCGCGCCGCGGATGGTCTTTTCGTAGAGCTTGGTCAGATCACAGGAGGCAGAAATACGGCAGCCCGGCAGCGTTTCGCTGATCACGCGCACAAGCTCGATGACGCGATGCGGCGATTCGTGCACGACGCCCACCGGCACGCCGGAGGCGTGCATGGCGAGGAGCTTTTCACGCAGCTCCTTCTTGCCGCGCGGAAGGAAGCCATAAAAGGCAAATTCGCGCACATCAAACCCGCTGACGCTCAGCGCGCTGGCCATGGCGGTCGGGCCGGGAACGGCGATCACCTCGATGCCAGCGGCGGCGGCTTCACGCGCGAGGACGCTGCCCGGGTCGCTGATGCAGGGCGTACCCGCATCGGTGACGACGGCGACAGAAAGATCCTCCGCGAGCATGCGCTCGGGCAGGGATGCGGCGCGGTGCTCTTCGTTGTGCTGATGGTTGGAAACGCAGGGCGTGTCAATTCCAAAATGATTGAGCAATCCGCGGGTGACGCGCGTATCTTCCGCCGCGATGAGGTCGACGGATTTGAGCGTCTCGATGGCGCGCGGGCTCATGTCGCCAAGGTTGCCGATGGGCGTGGCGACGACGTAAAGGCGGGGCATGAAATCTCCTCCTGTAATGAACAATCATTCTTTTCACCGCCGCGAAGCGATGAAGGGAGTCTGAGGGCCATTGTCCCTCAGGCGGGGTCTTAGGGGCGGCAGCCCCTATCGTCCCCTCAACGGGCAAAGCCCGCCATCCCCGGGAACCGAAGAGGAGCCGCAGGCGACAATTTCGGTTCTGTAAACATGCGTAAAACCGCCTCGCAAAACCCAGCGGGAGGTTAAGAAGCCCCTCCCCTACAGACTGCGCACGAAGCAGTAAATTCTTCTCAATCGTGATGCTTGCCGGTGATCTTCGTCACGGTGATCTCCGCCGCCATCGTGTTTACAAGCGTCCGCGCGTCAAAGACAAACTCCCGACCCGGCGCGTAGTGCGCCATGATGGCGGAAAGCGCGCGCACCTTGTCTTCTCCGCGCAGCATCGTCACGACGCCCTCGCCGCACACGCTGTCAAAGGAGGAAGTGTATTCCTCGTCCATATCGCGGTAAACACGGTTGTCGGTGTAGACGCAGAACGCCACGCGCGGATCGGTAAGCATCCGATCGTCCTTCTTGCCTTCGCTTGCGCCGTGGATATAGAGCCTGAATTCCTCTCCGTCAAAGGTAAATCCGTAGTTCATCGGGATCACATACGGCTCTCCGGCAAAGGCAAGGCTCATCGCCTGCGCGCGCATGAGAATACCCGCTATTTTCGCTTTGTCGGTAATCTCCCTGTCTCTTCTGCGCATAGTTCCTCCTAAACGTTCGCCTGCGGGCGGGACCTCATCCGTCATGCCTTCGGCATGCCACCTTCCCCAAAGGGGAAGGCTTATAATTTCACGCAGCCACGCAGCATCGCGCTGCGGGAACGCGGATTGATTTCGATTTCCTCTTTGCTCGGCTTGACGCCGCCGCCGCCAAGGACCTTGACCACCGGCTTTTTACCGCAGATGCACACAGGAATCCTCGGCGGGCAGGTGCAGGGGTTGGCAAGGGTGCGCAGCGTCTGCTTGACGATGCGGTCCTCCAAGGAATGGAAGGTGATGATGGCAAGCTGTCCGCCCGGAGCGAGCATGTCCGCCATGTCCTCAATCGCCTGACGAAGCGGCGCAAGCTCATCGTTGACCGCAATGCGCAGCGCCTGGAACGTGCGGCGCGCGCTGTGTCCGCTGTCCTGCATGCGGATCTTCTTGGGAATCGCCGCGTCGACGCAGGCAACCAGATCCGCCGTCGTTTCAAGCGGCTTTTTCGCGCGGTGCTCAAGGATGATGTCCGCAATGCGCGCCGCCCATTTTTCCTCCGCGTAGTCGCGCAGAATCTGCGTGATCTCCGCCTTGCTCCAGGTGTTCACGATGTCCGCCGCGGTCAGCGCCTGATCCTGATCCATACGCATGTCCAGCGGCGCGTCGGCATGGTAGGAAAATCCGCGCTCGGCGGTGTCCAGCTGATAGGAGCTTACGCCAAGATCGATCATCATACCGTCGATGCGCTCGATTCCGCGCTGGGCAAGCAGCGCCTTCACATCGTGGAAGTTGCCCTTGACGGCGGTGAAATTGCCCGCGCCGCCAAGGCGCGCCGTCGCGGCAGCAAGCGCGTCGTTGTCGCGGTCGATGCCGTAAAGATGGCCCGTGCCGCCGAGCCGGCGCAGAATCTCCGCGCTGTGTCCGCCGCCGCCAAGCGTGCCGTCGACATAGATGCCGCCTTCGCGCACACCGAGCATGTCGACGGTTTCCTTGAGCATGACGCTCAGGTGCTTAAAGCTGTCGCCCTCCTGCGCAGTCTGCTGCGCAAGCACCTGTTCCTTCTTTTCCTCAAACGACATGGGCAAACTCCTTTTCACTTCTGAGTAATGTGCGCAGCTCGCCGATCAGATACAGCGATCCGGCGCAGAGCACGGTTCCCTCCGGCCCGGCGAGCTCGCGCGCCTTTTGCAGCGCCTTTTCCGGCTCGTCCACGGCATAGGTCTTGAGTCCCTGCTTGCCAAACGCCTGCGCCAGTTCCGCCGCCGGCATCGCGCGCGGCACGGACGGCGTCGTCGTTACGCAGCAGCGTGCGCGGGAAGCAAGGCGCTGCGTCATCTTTTCCGTCTCCTTATCGGCCATCATGCCCGAAAGCAGCACAGTATTCCTCTTATCCAGCCACTTGTCCGCATACAGGCACAGCGCGCGCACGCCGGGATCATTGTGCGCGCCGTCAAGAATCACGCGCCCGAAGCGCTCCAGCCGCCCGGGCCAGCTGACATCCGCCATCGCGCGGCGAATGGCTTCCAATGGAATCTGATACCCCTTTTTGCGCAGCGCACAGACGGCGCCAAGCGCGGCACAGGCGTTTTCGCTCTGGTGCTTACCCGGGAGGGAGACGGTCAGGCCCTTGATCGTTTCCCCGCCAACCTTCACATCAAACGTGACGCTGCGGTCGGTTTCCTTCACGTTCTGCGCGTCAGGATCGATCACGGTCACGCCCGCTCCCTTTGCCGCCGCCATGAGCACGGCAAGCGCGTCCTTTTTCTGCGGCCCCAGCGCGACGGGCACGCCGCGCTTCATGATTCCCGCCTTTTCCAGCGCAATCTCTCCGATTGTGCTGCCAAGGAAACCCATGTGATCCATGCCGACCTCGGTGATGACGGAAACCAGCGGGGTGATGATGTTCGTGGGATCGAGCCTGCCGCCAAGGCCGACCTCAATGATCGCAATGTCGACCTGCTCCTGCGCGAACGCCATGAACGCCAGCGCGGTGCCCAGTTCAAACTCGGTGATGTGATAGCCTTCTTCCTGACAAGCTTCCACATGCGGCCAGATGCACTCCACGAGCGAAGCGAGCTTGTCACCCTCGATCGGGACAAAGTTCAGGCGGATGCGCTCGTTGTAGCGCTCGATATAGGGCGAAGAATACAGGCCCGTCCTGTAACCGGCCTCGCGCAGCATGCGTTCAAGCATCGCGCAGCAGGAGCCCTTGCCGTTTGTGCCGGCGACATGAACCATGCGAAGGCGTTCCTGCGGATTGCCGATGCGCGCAAGCAGCGCGCGCATGTTGGTCAGGCCTTCCTTTTTTCCGGAAGGGTATACGCTGTGGATTTTAGCGATGGCCTGTTGTTCCGTCATGAAGACACCTCCGGATACTCCGTTCTTTGAGAAAACATTCTTTAAGCCGCCGCGAAGCGATGCGAGGTCAAGGGGCTCAGCCCCTTGGCAGGATCATAAGGGCGGCAGCCCTTATCGTCCTCCCGTCCTCCCCATCGGGCGAAGCCCGCTGTATGCGTGAACCGAACAGCCGCCAAAGGCGGCGCTTTCGGTTCTGATTCATCTGCTTTAAGCCGCCGTTCTTCTGTTCGCGGCGCGGGAGGAGCAGAGCCCCTCCCCTACAAATTCTGTCGTGAAGCGATGCGAGGGAACCTCATCCGTCATGCCTTCGGCATGCCACCTTCCCCAAAGGGGCGGGCTTGGTTTCTCGCTATTCCTCTGTTTCAGTCAGAAGTGCAAAGCATCTCTGATACCATTTTACAGCAAAAGACGGCATTTGAAAAGGTGGACGGAGAAAATCTCCGTCCACCTGATGTTTTGCCTGTATAAGCGAGGGTTTACCGCCGCTCTTTCAGAACCGAAAGCGCCGACTGCGCCGGCTGTTCGGTTTGCGATGTGTTCAGGCCGCGCCCGTTGAGGACGATGGGGGACGTTTGGGGTTTCACCCCAAGCCCCGACAAGGGACTTCGCCCCTTGACCCCATGACGCTTCGCGGCGGTTTAAAGCCGGATTACATGTTCTTGAGGTCCTCGATACGGGCGGTGAGCTTGGCGAGCTTATCCTTATTGACCTCCAGCTTCGCCTTCTCCTGCTCAACGAGCGCAGCCGGCGCCTTGGCGATGAAGCCCTGATTATTCAGCTTGCCCTCGGCACGCTGGATATCGCGCTCCACGCTCTCCTTCTCCTTCGTCAGGCGGGCAATCTCCTTGTCAAGATCGACCAGATCGCCCAGCGGAATGAACAGCTCGGCCGCCTCGGAAACGGCGGAAACCATCTTGCCCTGCGCGTCTTCGCCCGCAGCGAGGAGCGTCATCTCGCTCACCCATGCCATGCGCTTGAGATAGTCCTCCGCGCCGGCCATCGCATGCTCCCAGCCGCTCTTCGGGCGGACGATGAGCTTGGCGCGCTTGCCGACGGCAACGTTCATCTCCGCGCGCAGGTTGCGCACCGCACGGATGACGTCCATCACGCCGGTCATTTCGCGCGCAGCCTCGGCAAAGTCATACGCAGTATTCGCCTGCGGCCAGTCAGAGAGCATGATCGTGCCCTCGGTGCCCGGCACATAGCGATACACCGCGTCGGTGAGGAACGGCATGAACGGATGCAGCAGCTTGAGCACGGAAATCAGCACGTGGCGCAGCACCGCGCAGGTCGCCTTGCGGGCCTGCTCGTCTTCGCCGTTCATGGTGACCTTCGCCAGCTCGATGTACCAGTCGCACAGCTCGCTCCACGCGAAGTCGTAAATCTTCTGCGCCGCCAGACCCAGATCGTACTCCTCAAAGTGCTCGGTGATCTCGCGGATGGTGTCGTTCAGGCGCGCAAGGATCCACTTGTCGGCGGCGGAGAATTCCTTGCCTTCCATGTCCTCGGCAGTCTCGCCAAGGTTCATGAGCACGAAGCGGCTCGCGTTCCAGATCTTGTTGGCAAAGTTGCGCGCGGACTCCACCTTGTCGCTGGAGAAGCGCATGTCGTTGCCCGGGGAGACGCCCATGGACAGGCTGAAGCGCAGCGCGTCCGCGCCGTACTGGTCGATGATCTCCAGCGGATCCACGCCGTTGCCCAGAGACTTGCTCATCTTGCGACCCAGCGCGTCGCGCACGAGGCCGTGGATGAGGACGGTATGGAACGGAGTCTCGCCCATCTCCTCCACGCCCGTGGTAATCATGCGGGAAACCCAGAAGGTGATGATGTCATAGCCCGTCACCAGCACGCTGGTCGGGTAGAAGTACTTGAGATCCTCGGTGTTGTCCGGCCAGCCGAGCGTGGAGAACGGCCAGAGCGCGGAAGAGAACCACGTATCCAGCACATCCTCGTCCTGACGGATGTTCTTGCTGGCGCACTTGGCGCACTGGCACGGATCCTCGCGCAGAACCATCATCTCGCCGCAGTCATCGCAGTACCACACCGGGATACGATGGCCCCACCAGAGCTGGCGGGAGATGCACCAGTCGCGGATGTTCTCCATCCAGTTCATGTAGTTCTTGGTGAAGCGCTCCGGAACAAACTGCGTCTTGCCGGAGGTGACGGCCTCGATGGCCGGAATGGTCACGGGCTTCATGTCGACGAACCACTGCTTGCTCACCATCGGCTCGATGGCGGTCTTGCCGTGGCGGTAGCACACGCCGACCTCGTGCTTGAGCGGCTCGACTTCCTTGAGCAGGCCCAGCTCCGTCATGTCCGCGACGATCGCCTTGCGGGCATCCTCGGTGGTCATGCCGGCGTACTTGCCGCAGTCAAGCACTTCCGGCTCGTTCTTGCTGCCCTTGCCAGAGGCGATCAGCTCGTCCGCCGCCGCCTTATCGGCGCTGCCTGTCATGTGGCCGTCGTAGGTGAAGACACGAACCAGCGGCAGGTCGTGGCGCTGGCCGACTTCGTAGTCGTTGGGATCGTGCGCCGGGGTGATCTTCACCACGCCGGTGCCCTTCTCCATGTCCGCATGCTCGTCGCAGACGATCGGGATTTCCTTATTGATGAGCGGCAGGATGACGTGGCAGCCGTGCAGATGCTTGTAACGCGGATCCTCCGGGTTGATGGCCACGGCGGTATCGCCCAGCATCGTCTCCGGACGGGTGGTCGCCAGCTCCAGGTATTCGCCGGTTTCCTTGACCGGGTAGAGCAGGTGCCAGAAGTTGCCGTCCATCTCCTTGTGCTCGACCTCGGCGTCGGAAATCGCGCTCTGGCACATCGGGCACCAGTTGACCAGACGGTTGCCGCGGTAGATCAGGCCCTTCTCGTAGAGATGGCAGAAGATCTCGCGCACGGCCTTGGAGCAGCCCTCGTCCATGGTGAAGCGCTCGCGGCTCCAGTCACAGGAGACGCCCATGCGGCGCTGCTGGTGGACAATGCGTCCGCCGTAATCCTTTTTCCACTGCCACGCGCGCTCAAGGAACTTTTCACGGCCAAGGCTTTCCTTGGTCAGGCCTTCCTTGGCCATCGCTTCCACGATCTTGACCTCGGTGGCGATGGCGGCGTGGTCGGTGCCCGGCAGCCAGAGGGTCGGGTCGCCCTTCATGCGATGATAACGGATGAGCGCATCCTGCTGGGTGCAGTCCATCGCATGACCCATGTGCAGCTGGCCGGTGATGTTGGGCGGGGGCATGACGATGGTGAAGGGCTTCTTGCCTTCCACGCGATGCGCCACGAACGCGCCGGATTCTTCCCACTCCTTATAGAGGCCATCTTCAATGGCTTGGGGATTGTAAACCTTTTCCATTTCCATAATCATAAAATCCTTTCTCAGAGAAAAAGAGTTGTATAAACAAACATTCTTATAACCGCCGCGAAGCGATAAAGGGAGTCTGAGGGAGAATCCCTCAGGCAGGTTTGGGCGGCAGCCCAACGTCCCCCCATCCCAACGGGCGCAGCCCGCATCCACGGGAACCGAAGAGGAGCCGCAGGCGACAATTTCGGTTCTGTAAACCCCGATTATCCGCTGTTTGTCGTCTCACGGGCGGAGCAAGCCCCGCCCCTACAGGTCTTTGGATCACAAACAGTCCGTTTTCCTGTATCCCTTACACGATAAACACCAGCACCGCGCCGGCAATGCAAAGGAACAAGCCCAGCAGCTTCATCTGCGGCACATTCTGTTTCTTTCTGCACAGCTTTTCCGCGCCGAAGCCCAGAACCGCGCCCGCAAGAAGCAGAAACAGCCCGGGCAGCATCTGCTCATTGAGGTTCATGCGTTCACCTCCTGCGGCATGAAGCCGAAATCCCATAAATAAAACAAGCGCTCCCGTCCCAAAGGACGCAAGAGCGCTTGCGTGGTACCACCTTCATTCGCGTCCCGAAAAGACGGAACGCCTCTTGGCGCTGTATCGGGCGCACCCGGGCAGGCTGAGGGGAAAACTCCCGTTCACCCGTCTCCTCAGAAGCGACCTTCCGCGGCGCATCCTTCCCGGGCGGCCTTGCAGCCTGTGGACCGGCCCTCTCTGATGGCGATTGCGCGCGTACTCCTCTTCGTCACAGGAGCATATTTGATAGCATTATAGCGTGGTTTGGTTCTGTTGTCAATTCTTTTTGGCGCTTACTCGCCCAGCCATCGCCTTTCAAGCAGCGCATACAGCGGCGTTTCCGCATCGATCTTTCTGGCAAACACACACCCCGACGCCTCCACGCGCGCAAGGTCGCTTTCCTCAAGCAGCGCGGGCAGACCGCGCGCCGGATCATCCCAAAGAGAAAAGCGCAGCTCGTTTCCCGTGATCTTCTCCATAAACGGCGTGCCCTCAAAGGCGTTCTGGAAATAGAACTCTTCCGGGATATAGGTGTATCTGAGCCGCCTGAGCAGCGTTCTGTTTTCCGGCGCGTTGACCGCGTGTTCCGCCGCCGCGCGCGGCAGCGACAGCCAGACCAGTCCCTTTCCCGGCACCTTTACGCCGCGGCGGATATGCAGCTTGTCCTGCCAGCGGTCAATGCGCCCGACCCAGTTCTGCGCCGATTCGCTCATGTCGCGGTAGTTGAGCCAGTGCATAAAGTGGAAATGCTCATAGCGATGGCGAAGCTCGGGGTAATCCGCCGTGTGAAGGTACTGCATGTGAATCCGGTCGTCGCCCGCAAAGAAACGCTCGAATTCATCCGCGGAAATCACGGGAAAGTCCTGCGCGGAAATCAGATGCAGGTGCGACACGCGCTCATCTTCAAGCGCCATGCGGCAAAGATCAAGGAGCGCGTGCAGATGATAGACGCTGCCCCAGTTGACGGCATAGCGGCAGATCGCGTGGACGTTCTCCATCGCGTCAAGCTGCGCAACCTGCTGCTCGGTGATGGCGCTCTTTTTATCCACGTGTACAAAGCACAGCGCACGGCGGGACAGCGCGCCAACGACGCGCTCAAGCGCGGCAAAATCCTTGTATGCCGTGATGATCATCGCCTGCATCCTGAATCCTCCTATAGAAAAAGGCTGCCGAAGCAGCCTATCATCATCTTCTACTCATCTCAAATTGGGGTACGCAAAGCTTTGAATCAGAAATGAAACTTTGAATAAACTCAGAACCGAAAGCGTCGCCTTCGGCTCCTGTTCGGTTCTAACCTTTCTTGACTCGATTAGGATCCGTTGGGCTGTCGATCCGGGAAACTCGCATAGTCGCAGCATTCTGCTGCTCCTTGCGATTTCCGACGCTCCGCCTGCCTGCTTCCGCCACCGGCGGCGGCAGGCTTCGGTCCCAAACCCACCTGAGGGATTTCATCCCTCAGACTCCCTTCTTCGCTTCGCGCGGTTTAAATCAGCATTCCCCTACTTAAGACCAGCATCAATTTGCTTCTATCCTATTTTACAGGATATACCGCCGCATGTCCATCCTTTTTCCGTCGCCGCCCAGATGTTCGTTGACGTAATCGCCGTTGATGACGACCGTGACGTCCGGCATGTCGCCGCCGGCATTGAAGGAAATGTCCTCCAGAATCTTTTCAAACAGCGTGTGCAGGCGGCGCGCGCCAATGTCTTCCTTCGTCTCGTTCTCCGTCTGCGCGGCAAGCGCCAGCGCATCAAGCGCCGATTCCTCAAACTGCAGATGCACATGATCCACGGCAAGGAGCGCCTCGTACTGACGGGTGAGCGCGTTGTCCGTCTGGGAGAGGATCTTCTTGAAGTCCTCGTGCGTCAGCGGACGCAGATTCACGCGCACCGGGAATCTGCCCTGCAGCTCGGGGATCAGATCCGTCACCTTCGCCACGTGGAACGCGCCGGCAGCAATGAAGAGCATGTAGTCGGTTTTGACCACGCCATACTTGGTGTTCACCGTGCTGCCCTCCACGATGGGCAGGATGTCGCGCTGCACGCCCTCGCGGGAGACGTCCGGACCGTTGTGCGCGCGTCCGGCAACCTTATCGATCTCATCGATGAAGACAATGCCGTCCTGCTCGGCGCGGCGAAGCGCCTCCTCGGTAACGGCGTCCATGTCGATGAGCTTGCCCTCTTCCTCCGCCATGATCACGCGGCGCGCATCGGCGACCTTCATGCGGCGCATCTTGGTCTTCTTGGGCATCATGTCGCCCATCATTGAGCCGATGTTCACGCTCGCGCCGTTGATTTCCACGTCCTTGGGCGCATCCTCAACCTCGACCTCGACCTCCAGATCCTCCAGCTCGCCGCGGCGCAGCTGCGCGCGCAGTTCGTCGCCGCGCTGGGCAAGGCGGGCGCGCTCGCTCTCGGGCACTTCCGGCGCCTTGGGCTTGTTGCCAAGCAGCACGTCAATCGGATTGACCGGCTTGCGGTTGGGATGCAGGATCATATCGATAATGCGCTCCTCGGCGAGGACGGTCGCGCGGGTCTTGACCTTTTCACGCGCCTTTTCCTTGCAGATGCGCACGCTCGCTTCGACGAGATCGCGGATGATGGACTCGACGTCGCGTCCGACATAGCCGACCTCGGTGAACTTTGTCGCTTCAACCTTGACAAACGGCGCGTCCACGAGCTTGGCCAGACGGCGGGCAATTTCCGTCTTGCCCACGCCGGTCGGACCGACCATCAGGATATTCTTGGGGACGATTTCATCGCGGATTTCCGGGGCGAGCTGCCCGCGGCGATAGCGATTGCGCAGCGCGATAGCGACCGCGCGCTTGGCCTCGTCCTGGCCGATGATGTAACGATCGAGCTCGCGCACGATCTGCTTGGGCGTCAATTCCATAACTCTTCAACCTCTCTTAAAACCGCAGCGAAGCGATGCGGGGTCAAGGGATAAAATCCCTTGTCAGGGTTTGGGGTGAAACCCCAATCGTCCCCCTCGTCCCCAACGGGCGCAGCCCGCAGCATCCGGGAACCGAAGAGGAGCCGCAGGCGACAATTTCGGTTCTGTAAACCTGCTTCAAACCGCCGCGAAGCGATGCGGGGTCAAGGGATAAAATCCCTTGTCAGGGTTTGGGGTGAAACCCCAATCGTCCCCCTCGTCCCCAACGGGCGCAGCCCGCAGCATCCAGGAACCGAAGAGGAGCCG
>JAFYOR010000096.1 GCA_017547805.1 Clostridia bacterium | reverse complement strand
CGTATTGTCTTTCCTTCCCGTTTTAGTTCTTCCATTCTCGGCCCATACTGTTTGATCTTCATGCAAAAGCACCTCCAGTCGTAGTTATCCTACAACTAGAGGTGCTTTTCTTCAATGTCCGTTTTCAGTGGAATACTTCATTCGGGAGAGCGGGCCTTTTTTATGTCGTTTACTCCAGAATGTTGCTGGTGATGTAATCCACGCCGCAGGCGATCACGCGCTGCGCATCTTCTACCGTGTCCACCGTCCAGACATTGACCTCAATCCCTGCGTCGTGGCAGGCCTTTACATTCTCCGGCGTAACGGCTCTGTGATGGATATCCAGATCCAGCCGGTGCTTCGTCAGGATCTCCAGCAGATCGTCGCCAAACTCGCAGACCAGATACTGCGCACGCTGCTGCGGCAGCTTTTCGCGGATACAGATCATGTTCGGCAGATCAAAGGAGATGAAGATCGTCTTCTCCAGCCATTCCATGCCGCGGATAATCTCGATCACACGGCCGATATCCTCCGGCTCAAAGTGATTCTTGATCTCCAGCACGCAGATTTTGTCATACTGCTTGCAGATCTGGATGTACTCCTCCAGCGACGGGAAGACAAGATCCGCGCGCGGGAATCCCTGCTTATCCGTCATATGCACCGCGCGCAGCGTGTCGAAATCCGACCCCTCCACGCTCAGTTCCACGCCCGCGACGCGCTTGGTATCGTCGTCGTGAATGACGATATACTTGCCGTCCGCCGTGCGGTGGATATCCGTCTCCACGCCAAAATAGCTCCTGTTGCCCGCCGCGACGAACGCCGCGCAGGTATTCTCCCTCTCCAGTCCGCTGAGTCCGCGATGCGCAACCATCCGCATGCCCGGCGCGCCAAGCCTGATCGTATCTTTCATCATTGTCTTCTGATTTCCTTTCAGTGTTTTATCCGATTCTTAAGTGTATCCTCAATTTCTTTATCCTTCATATTCTCCTTTTTGCCATTCGATTCCTGCGATTGACAAGGCAATTTCCTCCATGTACAATGAACATATACGCCGTATTATACGCGATCGAAGGGAGAATCCGACATGCTCAAACGAATTCTTTTCACCGCCCTTGCGCTGCTTACGCTGGGCAGCGCCTGCGCGCTGGGCGAAGCGCTTCCGCTGACGGACGGCGCCGAAACCGCCGACCGCTTTGCCGCCAATCCGCGTCCGGTCAAGGACATTGGCGATCCTCACGTCCTGCATGCCGACGGCGAATACTTCGCCTTCGCCACCGGCGGCCCCATCGGCTTCAACGTCTGGCGCAGCGCCGATCTGACCAAGTTCACCAAGGAAAAGGCCGCCAAGAAGTTCGCCTGGGTCTCCGGCGATTACTGGGCGCCCGAGGTCTACGCCGCCAACGGCCGCTACTACATGTTCTTCACCGGCCGCTGGAAAGAGAACAGCAGCCTCCGCGTCGGCGTCGCCGTTTCCGACGCGCCGCAGGGCCCGTATGAGGACGCCATCGGCGGCCCGCTGTTCGACTTTGGCTACGCCGCGATCGACGGCACGCTCTTCTATGGCGAAGACGGCACGCCATACATGATCTATTCCCGCGACTGCTCGGAAAACGTCGTCGAAGGCCGTCATGAAAGCCATCTCTACGGTGTACAGCTTGCGCCGGATCTGCTCTCCGTCGTCGGCGAGCCCGTCCTGCTGACCACGCCGGATACCCCGTGGGAGCTGACCACCGGCGATTACCTCTGGAACGAGGGCCCCGCGGTGCTCACACACGAGAGCAAGTATTACCTCTTCTACAGCGCCAACGGCTATGCGACCAAGGAATACGCGGTCGGCGTCGCCGTGGCGGATGAACCGCTCGGCCCGTATACCAAGCAGGCCAACAACCCCATCCTCAATTACATTGTCAAGGATGGCGAAACGGTCGTCTCCGGCCCCGGCCATAACAGCTTCTTCACCGTCGGCGACGAGCTTTTCACCTCCTATCACACGCACACCTACCCGGCTGCACCCTCCGGCAACCGCCAGATGAACATCGACCGTGCCGGCTTCCACGCCGACGGTACCGCCTACATCAACGGCCCGACGCTCGCCCCGCAGCTGCGTCCGCTCGCTGATCTCGGCCTTGTCAATCACATGCCTGCCGCCAAGAGCGATACGCCGGACGCGCAGCTGCTGGCAGACGGCGACACCTGCCAGAGCGTCGCCTCCGAGGCCTACACCTTCACCGGCAGCGAAGCCGCTTTTGCTTGGGATGCGCCCGTCACCGCCGATATGCTGCTGATCTATCCGGCGCAGGGCAAGGCGATTGCCGGTCAGGTGATCGTAAATGATACGCTGACCGCCGACTTCGCGCTGGAAGCCGACCAGAAGCCGGGCTCCTTTGTCAAGCTGACCTTCGCGCCGACGCAGATCACCTCTCTGCGTATCGTCCTGAGCGGCGAATCCTCTGTCGGCGAAGTGATGCTGCTGGGGCAAATGAAATAAACAACAACGGGCGGATACTATCCGTCCCTACTATCTGCCCCTACTATCAGCAGCCTCTTCATGCATCACGTAGGGGCGGCTATTAGCCGCCCGCACATACTCCCCAAAACGACAAATTCCCTCTCCCATCCGGGAGAGGGAATTTTTTGTAAAGCGTTTTGTTTTCTTAGCCCTTGACGCCCGCCTGCACGGAGATGCCCTGCAGGAAGTACTTCTGCGCGCACAGGTACAGCACGAACGGCGGCACCATGGACACGAGACAGGACGCGATCATGTGAGCCCAGCGCTGCTCGTACTGACCCATCAGCAGGCGCAGACCAGCGGTCAGCGTCTGGTTGTTGACGTCGGTCATGACGATACGCGGCCAGAGGTAATCGTTCCACGCGCCATTGAAGGCGAACAGACCGACAACGATCATAACCGGCGCAATGGACGGCAGGATGATCTTGGTGTAAACCTGGAAGCTCGTCGCACCGTCGATGGTCGCGGCTTCGTCCAGCGCCTTCGGAATGCTCTTCATGAAGTTGCGGATCATGAAGATGTTGAAGACACCGGCCAGCATCGGCCAGATCAGGGCGTTGAGGTTGTTGACCCAGCCCAGCGCGGTGGCAATACGGAACTGCGGGAGGATAGCAACGACGTTCGGGAACATGCTCATATACATGAGCGTCCAGAAGATCTTGTCGCCGCCCTTGAAGTCCAGGCGCTCATACGCAAACGCAGACAGAGAGGTGATGAACACCGTGCAGACCGTCACCGTGATAGACACGACGAAGGAGTTCTGGAACATCAGACCGATGTTCGCGTTGGTGTTGACATTCTCGCCGCCGAAGAGCAGCTCAGTGTAGTTGGTCGCGGTCCAGGTAGACGGAATCAGGCGGGTGAGGTAATCCCACGGGCCCTGAATGTTCGCAAAGGACGTAATGAAATCCGCATCGAACTTGAAGGAGTTCGTGATCAGCCAGATAATCGGCTCAAACCAGCAAATGCCCAGAATGAGCAGGAACAGGAACGCAATCAGCTTGCCTCTTTTATTTTCTGCCATGTTCGTTCCCCTCCTTAATCCTGCTGGTTCTTGACCATCATGCGCATCTGGACGAAGGAAACCGCCATGATGCACAGGCCAAGGATGACCGCCATCGCAGAGGACATACCGGCCACCTGCTTCTTGACGGAGTTCTCATAGACATACTGCAGCAGAACCGCGTTCGCTTCGCCGTTGGAGAAGCCAACGAGGATATCCGGCTGACCGAAGATGTTGAACTGCGCGACCACCGCGGTGACCAGCGTGTACATGAGCGGATAGGTCATGTTCGGCAGGGTCACGTTGAAGAACTTCTGGATGGTGCCGGCGCCGTCAACGGACGCGGCCTCATACTGATCCTGCGGCACGGAAGCCAGCGCGCTCTGATAGATAACCATCGTGGAACCGGTACACCACCAGACGGTGACGATGACGAGCATGATCCACGTATACGGCGGCATGAAGAAGTTCGCATCGATGCCCAGGAAGTGATTCACCACACCATACTGAACGTTAAAGACATAGCGCCAGGTCAGGGTGACGGTGGAGATGGACATCAGGCTCGGCAGGTAATACAGCGCCTGGAAGATCTTGTTGCCCTTCGGGCGGGCGTTGAGCGCCAGCGCCAGAGACAGCGGCACGATGATGCAGAACGGCACGCAGAAGATAACGAACTTAACCGTATTCCACAGACCGTTGCGCAGCTGCTTGAAGTAGGTGTTCTCTGCATCAAAGAGCAGAATCTTGAAGTTCTCGAGGCCCGTAAAGACCGGCTCAGTGAACAGATCCCACTTGGTAAACGCAGCGTAGATACCGTAGATCGCCGGGGTCACGAAGAAGATGACAAAGAAGAACAGGTGCGGTCCAATGTACGCATAGGGAAGCAGGTCGCGCTTGAGGATGTGACGGCGCTCCTTGGAGAAATCGCCATGACCGATGACGCAGGACGCGCCAAGGCATACAAGCGCCAGCCAGCTCAGCAGATTGAAGCTCGGGGTAATGAGATCCACATCGCGCTTCTTGAACTTGACTTCGGCAGCCTTCAACGCATCGGAGATCGGCGTATACAGGCAAGAGTTCTTCTCTTCCATGGAGAAGAAGACCATGAACAGGCCGAAGGCCACTGTAGCAATGAAGCTGAAGAGCATACCGACGTTCTTTTCGCCCTGGATGAAGGCGATGAACGCAGCGCCGGCAGCGACGAGCGCAATCGGGATGAGCAGGATCGCCGCGCTGGACAGGGAGAAGAGCAGCTTGGGCAGGCCCATCTCAGCGGCAACGGTCGTATCCTTAACCGTCGTCGTCGCTGTCACACCGGCAAAGCAGAACAGAACGATGAACGCGAGCGCCAGAAACGCCGCGATTTTGGAACGTGTCATTCCGACACCTCTTTTCTCAAGAATTGTTTCGCGTAAAACTCCCGGCATCATGCCAGATATTCATCGCCAGCGCAGACCAAGCGGCCCAGAGGGGCGCTGCTGCGCCCGCGTCTGATATGAATCTGGCATCATGCCGGATAAGGCAGGGGGATCGCTCCCCCTGCCTTACGACATGTCAGTTAGCGAGTCGGATCAACTCAGCTCAAAGCTATGCAATTACTGCGCAGCGATGGAGTCAGCGATTTCCTTCTCGACCTGAGCGATAGCGTCATCGATAGCGATGGTGCCGTCGATGAAGTCCCAGCCAACGCGGGAGAACGCGGTGTCGAACAGACCCCAATGCAGGTAGTAGTAGATGGCCAGCTCGTCTTCACGCGCCGGATCAGCCAGGAAGGCCTGCGGCATATCGGCGAACTCAGCAACTTCGTTGATGGAGACGTGGGCCGGAACCTGAGCGGCGTCCTTCGCCCAAGTGAGGGAGTTCTCGCCCATGAAGTTGACGAACTTGGCAACGGCCAGGTCCTCTTCCTCGGTGCGCTCTTCGTCAGCGAACTGCACGAAGTTGTGAGAAGACATCCAAACCTTGCAGTTATCCGGGCTGTAGCAGACGGCCGGATACATCTCGAAGTTCACGCCAGCGTCAACGACGGCAGCCTTCATCCAGATGCCCTCGGACCAGACCAGCATTTCGCCGCCGTAGAACATGGACAGAGCGTCATCGGTCTTCTTGGTGGTGTAGCCATCGTCATGCAGAGCCTTCATGGTCTCCATGGCCTTCTTCATGGCTTCCTTATCCAGGGACGGAGCAACGCCGTCGTCGGTCAGCTTGTGGCCTTCAGCCAGCTGAGCGTAGTAGCACAGCATCTGAGCGCGCATCCAGCCCAGGTTGGTGATGCCGCCTTCCCAGCCAGCAGCACGAGCCTTATCGCCAATG
>JAFYOR010000095.1 GCA_017547805.1 Clostridia bacterium | reverse complement strand
TGCGCGAGCAGTGTTTCCTGACTGCCGCAGTCCAGAATATGAAGAGGCTGGTCAAGGCTTTTAACTTAGTTGCACGATTTCATTGCATGATGAAAGCCCATGTCTTGAACTTCAAAACATGGGCTTTATCGACGGTCTGAACGGACGCTGAAGCGTCCGTTTTTTGCTTTAGAATGAATCGAATCAATCGTGCTTTTTTCTTCTGGGAGAGCCCTTGAAGGAGCGCAGGGTGCGGAAGGAATGGCGCATTCTGATCGCCTGAATGAAGCAGAGGATCACGAGAAGGACCGTGACGGTGGCGAGAATATCTGTACGGTCAAATCCGGTGAGCGCGCAGATCAGGGTAATGACCGCGGTCAGGATTGTCAGGATCAGAAGACCGAATGCGTTGAGTTTGCGGCGCAGAAGAAAAGCCTTCAGGCGTTCGCGGTTGATCTTGTTTGCCATGATGATGGCCTCCTTGAAACGATGCTTGGAAAATGAACTTATTTTATATTCGAGTACGTTTATAAAAAACCTGTTAATTTTACGCTAAAAAGAAAAATAGACGGATGATGAAAGTATATACGAAAAAGCGTCAGTTTATCCACAAAAATGCAAAAAACTGTGGATAAAAAGCAGAGATCAAACCGCATTCAAGCAAGAGCGTTGACAGCGCAGGACTGCGGACTTATAATTTAACCCAGAATACTCTAAGCGGACGATCGCAAGGAGGAAAGCAAATGGGCAGAATTTTTGCATCCGCCGAAGCGTTGATCGGCGGTACGCCGCTGCTGCATGCGGCGAATATCGAAAAGAAAGAAAATCTTCGCGCGCGTGTGCTGCTCAAGCTGGAGGGATTCAACCCCGGCGGCTCGAGCAAGGACCGCGTGGCCAAGGCCATGATCGACGACGCGGAAAGGCGCGGGCTGATCGGCCCCGGCAGCGTGATCATCGAGCCGACGAGCGGCAATACGGGCATCGGCCTTTGCGCCGTCGCTGCTGCGCGGGGATACCGCGCGATCATCGTCATGCCGGACAGCATGAGCATGGAGCGCAGGCTGCTGATGACGGCCTACGGCGCGGAGCTCGTATTGACCCCCGGCAGCGAGGGCATGACGGGCGCGATCCAAAAAGCCGAGCAGCTTAACCGGGAGATTCCCGGCAGTCTGATTCCCGGTCAGTTTGATAATCCGGCCAATCCGCAGGCGCATATCGACACCACCGGCCCGGAAATCTTTGCCGATACCGACGGCGAGGTGGATATCTTTGTGGCCGGCGTGGGCACCGGCGGTACGATCACGGGCGTCGGGCGATACCTGAAGGAAAGAAAGCCGGACGTGAAGATCGTCGCGGTGGAGCCGGCGGCGTCGCCGCTGCTCAGCGGGGGCAAGGCCGGTCCGCATGGCCTGCAGGGCATCGGCGCGAACTTTGTGCCGTCCGTGCTGGATCGCAGCGTGATCGACGAGATCATCCCCGTCACGGAGGAAGAGGCCTATGCCGCGGGAAGAATGGCCGGCAGGCTGGAAGGTGTGCTGGTGGGCATTTCCTCCGGCGCGTGCCTGCATGCGGCGATGGAGTTGGCGAAGCGGGAAGAAAACGCAGGCAAGACCATCGTGGCGCTGATGCCCGACTCGGGCGACCGGTATCTGTCTACGAGGATGTATCAGGAATAAATTGGGAAATATCGTTTGATGATCAGGGAGGAGCAGAGCCCCTCCCTTACAAGCGGATTCAGAAAAATAAAATGTAGGGGCGGGGCTCTGCTCCGCCCGAAAGGAAATCTGCTTCAAGCAAGCGCGAAGCGAAGAAGGGTGCAGGGACAAAGTCCCTGCCAAGGGGTATGGGGACAGCGTCCCCAAGAAAGGAACATCCGATGAGCTACCGTTTTGAAACCATGCAGCTCCATGTGGGTCAGGAGCAGGCCGATCCGGCAACCGGCGCGCGTGCCGTGCCGATCTACCAGACGACGAGCTATGTCTTTAACAGCGCCGCGCATGCGACCGCGCTGTTTGATCTGTCCGAAGAGGGCAATATCTATGGCCGCATGAATAACCCGACGCAGGACGTGCTGGAAAAGCGCATCGCTGCGCTCGAGGGCGGCTCGGCGGCGCTGGCCACGGCCAGCGGCGCTTCTGCCATCGCCTATACGCTCCAGGCGCTGTGCAAGATGGGCGATCATATCGTTGCACAGACGACCATCTACGGCGGCACGTATAACTTCCTCGCGCATACCTTCGAGGAGAGCGGCGTGAAGACCACGTTTGTCAACGCGCGCAATCTGGAAGAGGTTGAAAATGCGATTCAGGAAAACACGAAATGCGTGTATCTGGAGACGCTCGGCAACCCGAACAGCGATATTCCGGATATCGATGCGATTGCTGAAATCGCGCATCGCCACGGCCTGCCGCTGGTGATCGACAATACCTTCGGCACGCCGTATCTCATCCGCCCGATCGAGCATGGCGCGGATATCGTCGTGCATTCCGCCACGAAGTTCATGGGCGGCCACGGCACGTCTCTGGGCGGCGTGATCGTCGATTCCGGCAAGTTCGACTGGAAGGCGAGCGGCAAGTTCCCGCAGATCTGCGAGCCGAATCCGAGCTATCACGGCGCGTCGTTCACGCAGGTGTACGGTGCGGCGGCGTTCGTCGCGTATATCCGCTGCGTGCTGCTGCGCGATCTGGGCGCGTGCATTTCTCCGTTCAATTGCTTCCTGCTGCTGCAGGGCATCGAGACGCTGTCTCTGCGTCTGGAGCGCCATGCGTATAATGCGGCGAAGGTTGTCCAGTTCCTCAGCAGCCATCCGCAGGTGAAGAAGGTCAACCATCCGTCCCTGCCGGAGCATCCGGATCATGCGCTCTATGAGCGTTATTTCCCAAACGGCGGCGCGTCGATCTTTACCATCGAAATTAAGGGCGGGCGCGAGGCGGCGCAGAAGTTCTGCGATAATCTCAAGCTGTTCTCCCTGCTGGCCAATGTTGCGGATATGAAGAGCCTTGTCATTCACCCGGCGACGACGACCCATGGCCAGCTGACGGACGAGGAACTGCTCCAGCAGAACATCACGCCCAGCACGATCCGCCTGTCGATCGGCTGCGAGCATATCGACGATATCCTCGCGGATCTGGATCAGGCGCTGAGCGCGCTGTAAACCGCGCGAATATCGCAAATCCGTAGGGGCGGATATCATCCGCCCGCGAATATCGCAAACCCGTAGGGGCGGATATCATCCGCCCGCGAATATCGCAAATCCGTAGGGGCGGATATCATCCGCCCGCGAATATCGCAAACCCGT
>JAFYOR010000094.1 GCA_017547805.1 Clostridia bacterium | reverse complement strand
GCTACCCACTTCGCCGGCACCGGCATCCGCTGCAACGCGATCGCCCCGGGCTTCCTGGTTTCCAACCAGAACCGCGCCCTGCTGTTCAACCCGGACGGCACCCCGACCGCCCGCAGCGCGAAGATCCTCGCCGGCACCCCGATGGGCCGCTACGTCAACTCCGAGGAGCTCCTCGGCGGTCTGTTCTTCCTGACCGACGACAAGGCCGCTTCTGCCATCACTGGCGTGATCCTGCCGATCGACGCTGGCTTCGCTGCCTACTCCGGCGTGTAATCTCAATCGCTATCCGCCTTCCCGGAAAATCTCCGGGAAGGTTTTTTATTTGATAACAATTGCCATCCCATTTTCTGCATGCTATAATGAGCCGGTTTATGCCAGCGGACAAACACCATCCGTCACTCAGCCAACAACAGCCTGTATCGAATGGAGATGTATTAATGAAAACAAGACGAATCCTGATGTCCCTCCTCGGCGTCATCATCTGCGCCATCAGCGTGGGCATCTTTAAAACCGCCGCCCTGGGCGTCGATCCCTTCCAGTCGCTGATGAGCGGTCTGGATCAGCTGATCCCGATCCCCTTCGGTACGCTGTATGTGATTGTCAACCTCGTCCTGCTCAGCTTCAGCCTGATCGTCGACCGCAGCCGCATCGGCCTTGCGACGTTCATCAATCTGTTCCTGCTGGGCTATATCACCGAGTTCTCCTACGCCTGCTTCACCAGCATCATCGTCGATCCGTCCATGCCCGTGCGCGCGCTCTGCCTGCTCGTGGGCATTGTCATCATCTGCTTCGGCTCCGCGCTGTATATGACGGCCGATCTGGGCGTGTCGACGTATGACGCCGTGGCCATCGTCCTTTCCGATAAATGGAAGCTCGCGCCCTTCCAGTATTGCCGCATCGCCACGGATCTGGTCTGCGTCGTTTCCGGTGTGGCTATCTTCCTCATCGGCGGCGGCACCGTTAGCGCGATCCCGACCATCGCCGGCGTGGGCACGATCATCACCGCGTTTTTCATGGGCCCGCTGATCGAGTATTTCAACGTCCATGTCGCGCGCCCCATGCTGCGCAAATAATCCGCATATATGCAAAGAAAAGGCAGTGCCGCTCGGCACTGCCTTTTGCTTTGTATATCAGGAAATTACTTGATGACCTCGCCCATGGTGCCCGGAGCCATGCCCGCGGCGTTGGACTCGTCGGTGTCGATGTGCATCGCCAGCGCGTAGGAATCATTCACGCGGACGACGACGTCGCCGAAGATCAGGCTGCGGCCGTCGGAATCAACCTTCACGGAGACAACCTGCTTGTCCACCAGGCCGAACTCAGCGGCGTCAGCGGTGGTCATGTGGATGTGGCGCTTGGCAACGATAACACCCTCAGAGATCTCGATCTCGCCCTTCGGGCCGACGATCTTGCAGGCGCCGGAGCCCTTAACCTGGCCAGACTCGCGAACCGGAGCGGCAACGCCGATGGAGCGGGCGTCGGTCAGGGAGAGCTCAACCTGGGTCTCCGGACGGACCGGGCCGAGGATGGACACGCCAGCGATAGCCTTCTTCGGGCCGATGACGTCAACGCGCTCCGCGCAGGCATACTGACCCGGCTGGGACAGCATCTTCTTCACGGTCAGCTCGTAGCCCTCGCCAAAGAGGATATCCAGATGCTCGCGGGAAACATGAATGTGACGGGCGGAAGTCTCCACCAGAACCTTATTCGCCATTGGAATACACTCCTTATAATCAAAAATACACTTGGGGTTGATTCTATTATAGCAAAATCCGTCAAAAACGCAAGAGACAGTTATCAAAACATGACAAATAAATCCATCACGCCCCGCCGTGCTTCGGCGAAGCCAGCTCCGCATCCGGCGTAAACGCGCGCCATCCCTTCAGAAGCACCGCGCCCATCGCCAGCATCGTCACGCCGCGCAGCAGGCAGGTAAACTGCACGGAATACACCTGCATCCCCATAAACGGCGCAGCGATATCCCCGGTAATACCGCTGACCAGCGTGCCGGTCAGCAGGCCAAGGAAGGCAAAGAAATTGCGGCCCAGCGTATTAAACGCAATCAGCGCCGTCTCGTTATCCCGCGGCAGGTTCATATACAGGATATTGGCGTAGGACAGGTTGATGCCCACGCTCAGCACATGCTGCGCGAGACACAGCGGCACATACAGATAGGCGCTCTCCGGTGACATCAGGAAGAACAGCACCTCCGTAGGCACCCAGATCACCAGCGAAAGCCCGAACGTGCGGATCCACGAATAGCGCCGCAGCACCCGCTGCCAGAAGCCCGAAAGCGCCAGCAGGACGATCGTATAGAGCACCGACATGGCATTGACCAACGTATAGGAAAAGTGCATGTGGTTGAGCAGGTGATAATTCCACAGGCCGTTGTTGAGGTTGGAAATATAGTTCCACACGAACATCAGCACCGTGCAGTACATAAACTTGCGATAGCGCAGCGGCAGCGTGAAAATCTGCTTCAGCTTCAGCGGCGGCTCCGCCGTCACCGGGTATTCCTTTGCCTGTACCTGAATGCAGATTTCGATCATCACCAGCACAAAGGCAAAATAGCGCAGGCCGTTGATCAGCTCATACTGATGCGCCGAGCTGGTCACAGCGTCGGTGATCATGCTGCCAGCCATCAGGAAGATGCAGGAGATGACCGCCGCCGCAATCTGCTGATAGAGCAGATACCGCGCGCGCCGCTCGTCGTCCTCCGGGAAGAACCGATAAAACCAGATCACAAAGCCGGGATCAAACGGCGCATAGCCCGCATAGGCGAGGAACACGATCGCCGTAAACCAATACAGCCGCTGCTGCGGGTCGATGACAAACTGCGGCATGACCGTCGCCGCGATGACATACATGACATAGAAATAGATTTTCGCCGCAATCAGAACCGGCTTGCGCCGCTTGAAATGCACGAGAATCTTCGATGAAAACACGCTGAAAAGATTGCCGATATACGGGATGAACGTGACGATGCCCGCGTCGGTGATGGACATGCCGTTCATCGACAGGAAGCCCGTGTAGAACACGCCGGTGATGAACACGTTGTAAAACGCATTGAGAATCACGCAGCCAAGGTACACCGTGCGCCCCTTCGCGTCCTCATCCCAGAAGCCGAACACCTCGAAGAAATCCCGTTTCATTTTCTTCAGATACGCCGTCATCATGGCTCAAATCCTCCCCGCCTCTTTCGCGGAAGTCCATGGTATCTCGCTCTATTGATTGGAGACGGGAGCATTCTAGCACAGCACAGGAGCAAATACAAGACGGATATGTAAATATACTCTATTACACAAAAACGCCCGCCGGAAACCGGCGGACGTTTTGCTGTTTACTATGGAATTACTTGACGTAGTAGACCTGACGCGGATCCTTGCCGAAGGTCGGGGATTCCGGATCATAGTACTGCGGACGGGCAGAGCCTTCCTTGTTGTAGGACCAGAACAGGGAGGTCACAACGTACTCGCTCGGGATGATCTCGATCCACTCGTTGAAGCCGCCAACGCGGGAGATGGTCGCTTTCTGGGTCTCTTCGTCCATCGCGTCCCAGCGCTCCGGGCCGTACAGGGTGCGCATATAGAGGCTGGCGCCGCGGAAGAAGGTATCCTCAGTGCCGTCCATCAGCTTCGCAGTACCCTTAATCTGCACGCCGTAGGAGTTGAAGTAGTCGTTCACCTGCGGAACGTACGCCTCTTCCGGAATCTGCTTGTACCAGTACATCACGACGTTCGGATTGCCCGCGATGTCCACGCACTTTTCGGTGCCCTTCTCGCTGGAGCAGTACAGGCGCATGGTCTCCGGATCGAGAACGAACTCGACGGAGGACAGACCCGGCAGGTTGTCATGCACGGTCGCGATTTGGTACATCTCGCGGTAGGCCCACTCGTTGGTGGAGCCGTCCTCGTTCTTGGTCAGCGGGAAGCCGCGCAGATAATCCAGGATCATCGCCTTGATGTCTTCCTGAGCCATCTGGGTCTCCGGGTTGGTCACCTGAGAAGCGCCGGAGGTGGCGTCGGTCTCAGCAACGGCCACACCGCACAGCAGCAGCATAGCGATCAGAAGCGCAATCAGTTTCTTCATCGTAAGAAACCTCCTTGGTTAATTTTTCTGTATCGATTATATCAAAGACCATACGTTATGAAAAGTATCAAAAAGGTCAAACCCCTATTCCCTGCGCGGCAGCGTCATTCCATAATCCCCTGCGCGTTCCATTTCAGGATCGTCCGGTATCCCAGCCGGGCATACCAGTGTCCTACAGCGGTGTAATGGATGTAGCTCAGGTCATAGCCGCGCTCCTTGAGAATTGCGGTTGCATTCTGTACCATTTTGAGACCGATGCCGCGCTTGCGGTATGCCGGAATCGTGCCGACGCAGCCAGGCGCGCCAATGCGCAGCCCCTGATAGGTTCCAAAGTCATCCAGCAGGCAGAAGCTGACGATCTTCTCCCCATCGAAGGCGCAGTATATTTCCTTCCCCGCTGTAAAGTTGGGGAGCCACCCCTTCACCACGCTGCCGACAGCCTCATGCACAGGGGCCATATCGCCCTGATACAGGCCAAAGGTCACATGCCCGGGGCAGGAAACCTGCAACGCCTCGGGCGAGAATTCCCGAAGATCGAGAATCTGCTCCTCAAACGCCGCCCCGGCAGGTATAGAGCGGATATATTCCTTCTCGAAAAAGCCCGGGAAAATGGTCTTGAACAGGTCTGCGCCATCCATCTTCATGGTCGCCCTCCTCCCAAAGTCACGTCCTCCATGACACTTGCCGACAACAAAAGTATATCACGATTGCTCTTTGCTGCGCAACAAAAAGGGCGCATCCCCCTTGCAGAAACTTATTGCGCCATCCATCGCCGGCTGCCCGTGCTTCCAAAATTCCGCGCAAACAAGTTGACACCTTTACTTTACCGCGTTAAAATATCATTTATATCGAAAAAGAACGGATACCATCACAAAACGAATACAGAATGGAGATCATCCGCCATGTTGGGTACCATCGTTAATACCGCAACCATCATCACCGGAAGTATCATCGGAAGCACGTTCAAGAAAGGCATCAAAGAAAAGCATCAGGCGGCGCTCTTCACCGCGATGGGCATGGCTGCCACAGGCCTTGGCGTCAATGCCATTGTGCAGAACATGCCCAAGAGCAACTATCCGGTTTTGTTCATCGTCAGCCTTGCGCTCGGCGGCCTGATCGGCAGCATCCTGAACCTTGACGAAGGCTTCCAGCGTCTTGCGGATCGATTCTCCGTCGGCCATCTGAGCAAGGGCCTGTCGACCGGCATTCTGCTTTTCTGCATCGGCACGCTTTCCATCCTCGGCCCGATTCAGAGCGCACTGAATGGCGACCATACCTATCTGTTCACCAATGCCACGCTGGACTTCGTCACGTCCATGGTGCTCGCCTCCACATACGGCATCGGCATGGCGCTGACAGCCATCGTCCTTTTCTGCTGGCAGGGCAGCATCTATCTGCTCGCCCTCGCGCTGGGCGCTTTCATGACGCCGGATATGATGACCGAGCTTTCCATCGTCGGCGGCTTTCTCATTTTCGGTTCCGGCCTTTCCATCCTGGGCATCAAGGACTGCAAAACCATGAACATGCTGCCCAGCCTGATCATCCCGCTCATCTTCTGCGCTGTGATTGCGCTGTTCTGATTTCCCCATACAAAGCAAATCCCACCCGACCGGGTGGGATTTTTCATTGCTAGAATATGATTTTACTTCTTATCAAACAACGCTCTGCGCGCCGTCGAGCAGCGCATCATCTGCCGCATGCCGTCGACGTCCTCATTTTCCAGCATCGTCCGAAGCTCTGCAAATTTACTCATGAACATGTCCATCTGATCCAGCAGGACGTTCTTGTTCGCCACGAACAACTCGCTCCACATCTGGTCGTTGATGCGCGCAATGCGCGTCAAATCCCGGAAGGAGTCGCCCGTGTATTTTTCCATGTTCTCCTTGTCGTTGCAGGTCATCAGCGTGATGGCGATGCAGTGGGTCAGCTGAGAGAGGAAGCCGATCATCTCGTCATGCTCCTGCGGCGAAAGCACCGCGACATTGGAAAAGCCCAGCAGCCTGCCCAGCTCGGTGCAGGTACGAATGGCCTCCGGCGTATTCTTGTCCGTCGGCGTGACGATGTAATTGGCGCCCACAAACATCTTTTCCGTGCTGTTTTCTACGCCGGAAACCTCGCGTCCCGCCATGGGATGCGCCGCAATGAATTCCACATCCTCACGCAGCATATCCTGAATCTTATATACGACGCTGCCCTTCACGCCGGTGACGTCGGTAATGAGCGCGCCGCTCTTGAGCAGGCCCTGGTTCTTCTCGATCCATTCCACAAACACATGCGGATAGAGCGCAAAGATGACAAGGTCTGCCTGTCCGATGATGGTCTCGTCCAGCTGCGTCGATCCCTCGTCGATGATCTGCTCCCTCAGCGCGTAATCAATCGAGCTCTGCTCCTTGGTGATGGCGCTGATATGAAAGCCGAATCGTTTGAGCGCCTTTGCATAGCTGCCGCCCAACAGGCCGAGTCCTACGATGAGTATTCTCTTGCTTACATCTACGATCATATGATTTCCACCTTTGCACCCAGTCGCTTGATATCCTCAAAGAATCCCGGATAACTCTTTTTTACCGCCTGCGCCTCATCAATCGTGCCGCCAATTTGAGAAAGAATCAGCGACATGGCCATCACAATGCGATGATCATTATGCCCGCTCAGCGTCTGCTCCGTGCCAAGGAGCGTCTGCTTGGGCACGGTGATCACGTTATCGCCAAACACAAGCCCGCCGCCGAGCTTCTCAAGCTCTTCATGCATCGCCATGCCGCGGTCGCTTTCCTTGGCTTTCAGGCGGTCTGTTCCGGTGAATTTTGCGCCATTTTTCAGCGCTGCCAGCGCGAAGAGCACCGGCCCCAGATCCGGACAATCCGAAATATCCAGCACAGGCGTTCCCTCAGAAATCCTTTGGAAATACTGCGCGTATACGCGGTCGCCCTGAAGGCTGTCCTTCTTCAGATTGCCTACGCACACATGAGAACCGATATGATTGAACGCATCCAGAAACGCCGCATTGGAATAATCGCCTTCCACCCGGCCGTGATACGCATGCATCTTCGACTTTCTGATTTCAATCCTGTATGCTCCGGCAAAGCCGACGTCCGCCCCGAATGATCTGAGCGCGTCAATCGTCAGATCGACATACGACCTGCTCTCAAACGGCGGCGTAATCTCAATCGCGGCATCCTCCCCCAGATGCACCAGCGCAAACATCAGTCCCGTGATGAACTGGCTGCTGATATCGCCCCGGACGGTGTATGTTCCACTTTTCAAATTGCCGCAGAGCCTCAGTCCGCTCTCCGCCTTTTCAAAGGCAAAGTCATTTTCCCGGCAGAGCGCTTCGTAAATATCCAGCGGCCTTTCAAGGAGCCTCTGGCTTCCCTTCATGATCACCTCGCGGCCGAGGCACAGCGTCAGCGGAATAAAGAATCGCAGCGTGCTGCCGCTCTCCCTGCACGCAAGCACCGGGCTCTCAGCCTTCATGAAGCCCGCAGGATCCACCGTCACGCAGTCTCTCTCGATCATGACCTGCGCGCCCAGCGCACGCAGGCAATCGATGCTGGCCAGAATATCCTCGCTGTAATCAAAGCCGGACATCCGGCAGATTTCCCCGGACAGCGCCGCGCCGATCAGGTATCTGTGCGCCATGCTTTTGGAAGGCGGCGCGTCCACGCTGCCGCTCAGCCGGCACGGCTCAAATGCTGCAATCATATCATTTTCCTTCCGCCAGATAATCAATGGCTTCGATATATCCGTCCGTGCCGTGGCCAGTGATCGTCTTCACGCAGGCAAGGCGCACATAGCTGATCTGACGGAAATCCTCGCGCTCTTCGACCTTGGAGATATGCACCTCGACCGTCGGAATCGCCACCGATTTCACAGCGTCCAGAATGGCGATGCTCGTGTGCGTATATGCGCCGGGATTGATCACGATGCCGTCCATCTTCCCATAGGCGCTCTGGATTGCATCCACAAGATCACCCTCATGGTTGGACTGGTACGTCTTAACCTCAATGCCCTTGGCGCTGCAATGCTTTTCGATCTTGGCGATCAGGTCTGCGTAGGTTTCTCTGCCGTAATGATCCGGCTCGCGGATGCCCAGCATATTCAGATTCGGGCCGTTGATCACAAGAATCTTCATCCGATCAGCTCCATTCGTTTCTTCAAAATATACGCCGCTTCTTCCTCGGGCGCTGCCATATCCGGCACGATGACGTCCGCCGTCGATTCATAAATCGGCATCCGTTTTTCATACAGCGCAGCGAGCTTTTCATCCGTATTGGACAGCGGCCTGTCCTGCGTGGCGCGCAGCCTATGAAGCGCGGCATTGAGGAAGAACAGCTTGCCATTGCGCTTGAGGCAGTGTACGTTTTCCGCCCTCAACACCGCACCGCCGCCCGTGGAAATGATCCGGCAGCTCTTGGACGATACATCGCGGATCACCTCGGATTCCAGATCGCGGAAGTACATTTCGCCCTTGCTTTCAATCAGTTCCCGGATCGTGCATCCGCAGCGCTTCTCGATCTCCGCGTCTGTATCGACAAACTCAAAGCCCTGAACATCAAGCATCCTGCCCACGGTGCTCTTGCCGCTGCCGGGCATACCGGTCAGCACGATATTCTCCTTGGATGCAAGGATCGAGGCATACACAGCGTCGGCTTTTTCCTGGGGAATCTTCGTATCCAGAAACTTTTCGACCGCCACAACCGCCTGCATCACCAGCATATAGAGGCCGCCCTCTGCCTTCGCGCCCTTTTTTCTGGCTTCCAGAATCAGGTTGGTCGAAAGCGGATTATACACCGCATCGATCACGCCCTCCAGCGCATCAAACGCCGTTACGTCAATCGGCTTGCTCCCGCAGTCCGGATACATGCCCGACGGTGTGGTATTGATGATCACCTGCGCATCGGCATGTTCGCTCACGGCCTCTTCATAGGTGACGCAGTTTTCCGATTTTCTCCTGCTGACCGTCAGAATCTGACCAGCTCCCAGATCCTGCGCCACGACACGCGCCGTCTTACTCGTGCCGCCCGTTCCAAGGATCAGCACCTTCTTACCGGGCAGGTCAACGCCCGCTTTTTCAATCAGCGCCTTCATACCGTAGTAATCGGTGTTGTAGCCGCAAAGCCTGCCGTCCCGATTGACAATGGTATTCACCGCGCCGATCCGCTGCGCAATCGGGCTCACCTCCTGAAGGAAAGGAATCACCGTCTGCTTGTACGGAATCGTCACATTGATCGCCGCAAACGCCTTTTTCTCAAAGAAGGGGGCGATCTCCTCCTCGCTCAGCTCAATCAGCTCATATGCATAATCGGCCAGCCGCGCGTGAATCTCCTTGGAAAAGCTATGGGTCAGCTTCTTTCCTATACAGCCGTATTGTTTCATCCGTCACCCATCCCCGAATCCATGTCTTATTCTGCCAGATAGTCCGTGCCAAAGCGCATGGCCAGCGCGTCGCACATCACAAGCGCCGCCGCCGCATCCTGCACCACCCTGGCCCGATGGACGATAGCCGGGTCGTGCCTGCCCTTCGGCGCAAGCACCGCCTCGGTCATATCGCTGAAATCAATGGTATCCTGCGGCTTGAAGATCGTCGGCGTCGGCTTGATCGCCGTGCGGAAGATGACCGGCATGCCGTTGGTGATGCCGCCGTTCACGCCGCCGTTGTTGTTGCTGGTTGTGACAACCTTTCCCGCTTCCATCCTCATGGGATCGTTCGCCGCGCTGCCCCTCAGATCAGAAATCGCGAAGCCCGCGCCGAACTCGATACCCTTGACCGCCGGAATAGAGAACATCATGTGCGCGATCTGGCTTTCAAGGGAATCAAACCACGGCTCGCCGACGCCCGCCGGCATGCCGAGGATCGCCGTCTCCAGAACGCCGCCCACGCTGTCGCCTTCCTCCGCCGCCTGCAGAATCGCCGCCCGCATCGCTTCGCCCTGAGCGTCGTCCAGCACGGCAAAGACTTTATCATTGAGGCACGCGATATCTGCCGCGATATCCTCAAACTCCCTGTCCGGGATTCCGGCGCAGCGCTTGACATGCGTGCCGATCAGGATCCCCTTCTTTTCCAGCGCGCATTTGCACACAGCGCCGGCCGCCACCAGCGCCGCTGTGATTCTGCCGCTGAAATGGCCGCCGCCCCGCGTATCCTGATACCCGTGATACTTGCACTGCGCCGTATAGTCCGCATGGGAAGGACGGGCGACCGTTTTCATCTGCGCATAGTCGCCGCTTTTCACGTTCTCGTTGGGAATCAGGATCGTCACCGGCGTTCCGGTCGTACGGCCATTCACAACGCCGCTGACGATTTTGAATGCATCCTTCTCCTGCCGCGGCGTGGAAATCTTTCCGCTGGGACGGCGCAGGTCCAGCATATGGGCCATATACGCCTCATCGACGGCAATGCCCGGAGCCAGACCATCCAGCACTGCGCCGATGTATTCTCCGTGGCTCTCGCCGAAGATCGTGACAGCCACGCTGTTTCCAAATGTATTCTTCATACTCTCAACCTTCAAAACAGGCTTTCGCCATGTCGATGACTTCGATGCACTTCATCTTCCTGAGTTCAAAGCTGCCAATCTCCGGCACCAGCGTCACCGTCACAGCGTCGCCGTCCGCCTTCTTGTCGTGGAATGCCGCCTGCGTAATCTTATCCCAGTCAAAGGCAATCAGGTTATACAGCCCGCATTTTTCCAATACCCGGATGACCCTCGGCCGGATTGCCCCGGCGCACATGGGAATCAGCCCCAGCGCAACGCATTCGCCGTGATACAGCTCGGCCATATTGCCGCTGCTCTCGATGCCATGGCCGATGGTATGGCCGAAATTGAGGATCTTTCTCAGGCCTGCTTCCTTTTCGTCCTGCTCCACGACGCTCTTCTTGATCTGCAGCGAACGGATGATGATCTCATCAAGGTTCGCGCCGATCTCTTCGTTTTCAAAGAGTTCGAACAGCACGCGGTCAGAAGTCAGCGCCATCTTGACCGCCTCGGCCAGACCGTTGGAAATCTGCCGCGGAGGCAGCGTGGAAAGCAGATCCGGATCGATCAGGACCATCTTCGGCTGATAGAACGCACCGACGATGTTCTTGACGCCGCCGAAATTGATGGCCGTTTTGCCGCCGATGGACGAATCAATCTGCGAAAGGAGCGTCGTCGGGATATTGTAAAAATCAATGCCGCGCATATAGGCCGAAGCCGCGAATCCGGAAAGATCGCCGACCACGCCTCCACCGACGGCCACGACGCAGTCCTTTCTGGAAAAGCCGTGCGCAAGCATCGTCTCCAGCAGCTTCCCGAAAGTTTCAAGGCTCTTGGAGCCTTCGCCCTGCTCCACCGTGAGAATCACCGCTTCTTTGCATTGCCCGGCGATGGTTTGCGCATATGCAGCAGGAACGCCCGAATCCGTCACCACAAGCACACGCCTGTCCAGATGAAGATGCTCGCCTGCGTGCGCAAGGATGCCCCTTTGAACCAGAATATCATAGCTGTGTTCTTTCAAGTCCATGTGTATCTTCATCCGGATCCTCCTCGTCTCCCGGCGTGCGCCCATTGCTCATCGCCGCAGGCAGCATTCAGTCATTCATCAAATGCTTTTGATATGCGCGCGAAACCGCCATCAAATGCTTCAGATAGTCGATATAGTATGCTTTGAGAACATCATCTTCCACCAGCGCCGAATTCTTTTCCACAACCAGCGCTTCTCTTTTCTCGTCGAGGATCGGCAGGCCGAATTCCTTTTTGTATTCAAACACCATTTCGACAGCCTTCATCCGCCTCACGAACAAATCCGCCATTTGCGCATCGATCTCATTGATGATCGTTCTCGCTTCTTCCAATTTGTTTGCCATGTTCAGCATCCTCTCTGGCTTCGATCAAAGCTTCTCCGCCAGATCCAGAATCAGCCTCTCTGTCTTTTCCCAGCCAAGGCAAGGATCGGTGATCGATTTGCCAAACACGTGATCGCCCGTTTTCTGTGCGCCGTCTTCCAGATAGCTCTCAATCATCAGGCCCTTGACCAGGCGCTTGATGTCTGCATTCTGATTGCGGCTATGCACAATGTCCTTGGCGATGCGGATCTGTTCCAGATACTGCTTGCCCGAGTTATTGTGGTTGGTATCGACAATCACAGACGGATTGCTCAGGTTGGACTTTTCATATAGCTCTTTCACCCTGAGAAGATCCTCATAATGATAGTTGGAAACGTTCCTTCCGGCGTAGTCGATATAGCCGCGAAGAATTGCATGCGCGTAGGGGTTGCCCGCGCTGGTCACTTCCCAGCCGCGATAAATGAACGTATGACTGGACTGCGCCGCCACGATCGAGTTCATCATCACGCCAAGATCGCCGCCCGTCGGGTTCTTCATGCCCACCGGGGCGCTGATGCCGCTGGCCGTCAGGCGATGCTGCTGGTTTTCCACCGAGCGCGCGCCCACCGCAACATAGGAGAGCAGATCGGAAAGGTAGCGGTAATTCTCCGGATAGAGCATTTCATCCGCACAGGAAAAATCATAATCCCGCAGCGCAGAAAGATGCAGATCGCGAATCGCAACGATGCCCTTGTACATATCCGGCTTCGCTTCCGGATCCGGCTGATGAAGCATGCCCTTGTATCCCTGGCCCGTAGTTCTGGGTTTATTGGTGTAGATTCTGGGAATGATGATCATCTTATCCGCAACCTGCTCATACAGCCTGCGCAGCCGCTCAATGTATTCCAGCACAGGCTCCTTATGATCCGCCGAACAGGGACCAACCACAAGAATAAACTTATCAGAGTTTCCAGCAAATACAGAGCCAATCTCCTCGTCGCGCTGTGCCTTTACCTGCATCATTTTCTCAGTCAGCGGGAACTCCTCTTTTACCTCCATGGGAATCGGGAGTTTCCTGTGGAAATTCATATGCATATTCCGTCAAACCTTTCCTTTTCCTCAAATTCGGGTATAAAAAAACCGCGTTCATTGATGCCTTCAAGCATAACGAATGCGGACTGTCCGTTTTTCTGTTTGATGGGTAATCAAAATCACCCATCAGCATTCACAGAAAGCGGGCAGCCCTTGATAAAATAATAAAAGTAAAAGAAGTACTTCTTCATCATCGTGGCTACTCCTTTCCTCTGTAAATCAACTGCTTTATATTCTACTCCATTTATCTCCTTTGTCAATAGAATCGGAGAAGTTTCTTGACATTTTGTTTGCTTTTCTCCACCTTCTTTCATGGTTGGTTTTCCTTTTCCGCGATGCCGCCGGATCATCTATGCATATTCATTCCTAATTCACACACAGTTTTCGCATTTATGCACCGATATGCGCCATGCACGACAAACCATGCAGAAGCAGACAACTCCAGATGAATGACATTATGTTGATTGCAATCCTATCGAAAATGATGCATCGCCGATCTCTGCACACCTTTCTGAGCACAAAAAAGCACCGTTCCATTGAACAGTGCTCATGATTTGTTTCTCTTTATTCCTCTGCGAGGCAGGCGCTGCACAGACCATGCGCCGTCACCTCGCCCCAGTTGACATGATGTCCGCAGATCTTCGACGCCTCCCGGATCATGCCGGAGAGGTCCGCCTGAACGTCATACACCTTCGAACAGCGGCTGCAGACAAAGTGCATATGCGAATCGCGGATATATTCATACACCGCGCTCTTCTTGCCCAGCGAAAGCCGGCGGATCATCCCCAGCTCCGTCAGGTGATCCAGCGCCCGATAGACCGTCGCTGTGCCAATGCCATCCACGCTTTCGAGAATCTCTTCTGCGGTCAGGTGGCAGCGCTTCTCGGCGAGGACATTCAGCACTGTTTTCGCGTGCGCGCTGATCCTTGCGCTCATCTGCATCTCCCTTTCTATCGTTTATCTGATTGCATTATACGATAATCATTCTCAATTGTCAATCCATCCATTACTTATTCTGAGAATTATTTTCACTTCAAAAGGCAGTCATTGAATAGTGACTGCCTTTTCTTCTTCGATTCCGCTGGTTACATGCCCATATTATCTTCTCATATACCGTTTCATCTTCTGTATTATTTCTCTCCCTGCGCGCGCTTTGCAAACAGCCTTCCTGCCTGCTCAATGAACTTCAGCGCCTGCGGCCAAAGCTCGCGATCCACCACGTTCATCACGTTGAACGTCTCGAAGCTGAGCGTGCGGTCATAGCCAATCTCCTTCAGACCCTCTTCAAAACGCTTCCAGTCGAGCCTGCCCATGTACGGCGCGAGGTGCTGATCATCCCAACCGTCGTTGTCATGCACATGGAACGCCTCAATCCGGCTGCCCAGCTTGAGCATCGCCGCCTTCACTTCCTGTCCGACCAGCAGCAGATGGCCCGTATCCAAACAGAACGCAAACACCTTCTCGCCCGCCATCTCATTCAGCGTATCCACATAGCGGCAGGCCGTATCGATATCTGCGCAGCAGGCCGCATAGATCTTGCCCCTGTGCCGCTTGAACATATTCTCCAGGCAGATCGTCACGCCATAGCGTTTCGCCGCAGGGATGAGCGCCGCATAGCGGCTGACGTTCGTCTCCCATTCGGTCTGCTCGTCCACCTGATCCGGATAGCCCAGGAAGAAGGGATGGATAATCAGATGGCGGCAGCCGATATACGCGCAGCCCATGATCGTCTTTTCCAGCACATGCAGCAGATACGCATTGTATTCCCCTGCCGGATCGACGACATAGCTCGGGAACGGCGCATGCGCCTGATAATTCTCCAGACCGTATTTCTCCGCCGCCTCTTTCCACGGCTTGAAATAAGCCAGAATTTCCTCGTCGCTGCCCGCGAACGCATCCGCGCGCTTTCCTTCCTTGATTTCCCCCGGCGGCAGCAGATGATCCAGATTCACATCCACCGCGTCAAATCCCGCCTCGCGGATCATCTTGTAACATGCATCTACGCCGATATACTCTTCGATACCGCCCGTCTGAACGCTGATTCTCATGCTGCTACCTCCTGTACGGTCCTGTTTTTCTTCATTGTAACGCAAACGCGCCGCGCGTACAAGCCTATATACGAAAGGGAACATTTCCGCCCCCGGAGCATCTTTTTCGATCCCGTTATTCCGTATCGGCGGGCAATGCCGATTGGCGGGTGCCGTCGATCAGATCAAGAAGCTTATCGGATTTTCCCACGCGCACCTTTCTGACAAACAGCTTATCCGAAGCACGGATGGCATCGAACTCTTTTTCGTCAAAAATCTCTACACTGCTTCCGCTTTGTTCCCTGTATTTCAGATAATGCAGCACCGGACGACGTCTGAACTTGGTATCATCCATCTGATCATGCAAAACCATCTTCGTTTTGAATTCAGGAGAATTCAGCAAGATGGTAGAAAACAAAAGCGAATCGGCAGAAAAAGAATATTTGAAATACCGCAGGAGCGACGGATGCCGCTTTACCGTAGCGAGAATATGCGCAACGCACCCCCTCGACAGCGCATGCCACTGGGAGGCCTTGCAGATGCTCCATTTCTTGTGATCGATAATCACGTACGGTTTTTTCTGTATTCCGCATTTAGACAGCGCCTTCCGGAGGAAGAAAATCACACGCTTGCGGCGAAGCGGCCACAGCCAATACCCCGT
Source organism: Clostridia bacterium (assembly GCA_017547805.1). GTDB lineage: Bacteria > Bacillota > Clostridia > Christensenellales > Aristaeellaceae > Ventricola. The sequence continues at coordinate 7,164 of JAFYOR010000094.1, read as the reverse complement.
AACATGATTGAGCGAAGGGAGATTGACGCCGCGAATCAATTCGTACGGGCTTTCGGTGATGCGCTGATAGATTTCGTCATTGCTGCGAACGGGATAATCTTCCCCCGAGAGCATCACAAACGCCGCGTAATCACCTTTGTCGAATGCGTATTGATACAGCGCAAGCATCGCCTTGGTCATCGGCAGTCCGCCCCAATAGGCGTCATAGCGCTTAGGCAGGATGGTCAGCTTGCTGTATCGGAGATGATAATCCTCAAAGCAGAATGAAGCGGCGTCCGCCTTTTTATCCAAGTGAACAAATACATCAAACCGGGGATCATCCAGCGCATGAACAAGCCTTTTCAAAATCTCCGGACTCTGGTGCGCCAAAATCAGAAAAGCAAGTTTCATAGAGTATCCTTTCTTGCGCATCGGCAAGGAAAATGCTGTAAGGAGATTATACCATACCGAAATGGCCATTGGAAATGAGCATACCCATCTTCGCGGGAATTCCTTGTATTTCGCCGCTGTCCACAACTTCACTTTCATGCCGCCCCGAACATTCAAAGACGCAAAAAGAGGAGGCCCTTGCGGAAGCCCCCTGAAAATTTTGATTACTTTGAACTGCACCGATGTCAGAAAAACTCTTTCCCGCGCACCAGATCAAGTTTTTCACCCAAGAATTTCCTGTCGGCGTCGTTCAGCGGATTGTTCAGACAATGGTCGATATGGTCCGCCGCGAAGGAAAAACTGGCGAAATTTCCGGGCGGGATCAGCGTGTCCACCCCCAGAGAGAGCGCATACTTCATGGCAGCTACGCCGAACACCTCGTCCTCCACGTCAATGGGCTTGCACCAGGACTTAGGGAATGCGGAGGTCATGCGCTCCTGCTCGCTGTCCCACTTGCGCTCGATGAAAGCCTTCATGCACAGCACACCCATGTTGCGCTCCTTGGCCGCCTTGATGAGCCGCGCCCCCATCTGATGCTCCATGTGCATGAACCAGTTGAACGGGAACAGCACGGTGTCAAAATCATAGAGCTCCAGACAACGAAGCGCAGCATCCTCGTTATGCGCAGTGATACCTACATTGCGTGCGATGCCTTTCTCCTTCAGTGTGCGCACCATTTCCATAACGCCGCCAGGACCAAAGGCAGTTTCGACGTCGCTCATACTGGCAATAGCATGCAGCTGGTACACATCAAAATAATCAGTATGCAGCAATTCCATGGAACGTTTCAGTTCCTTTTCGGCATTCACCTTCAGACGTTCAGCGGTTTTGCAGGCAAGGTGAATCTGACTGCGGTAAGGTACAATGGAATTGCCCAGTTTTTCTTCAGCATCACCATAGGAAGGCGCTACATCAAAATAGTTGACGCCACGATCAATCGCCCAGGCAACATAGCGATCAGAAGCATCCTGACCGTCCTCCATGGATACGATACCGCCATAGGAAACAGCAGAAATATCAAAGCCAGTGCGGCCAAAGGTACGGTACTGCATAAACAAATCCCCTCGCTCAGCAAATGTTATCATATAGCCTTGATTATAGCACGGCGTATAGCATTATTCAAGCACGCAAAAAGGCCTGATTTTCTTTGCCTCGCGGGGGACGAACACTCCATTTCCTGATTCCACTTTGGGGAAGCCCGTAAACACTGGTACCGACAAGAAGACCATCACCGTTCCGTGGAACTACAGTATGAAGCTGGAAGAGATCAACCGCATGGTCAAGGAATTCGGTGGCCCTGATGCAAAGACCAAGACCTTCAGCGGCTACATCGACGAATGCTGGAAAGAGGCTATGGCTCATTCCGACACGCAGCTGAAGACCGCGCCGCGTCCGGCCAAGCCCACTAAGTAAGCTATGGCTGCGAGAGTGACGCCAGAAGAGCTGATCCTGATGCATCAGCTTTACAACAAGTATCACAGTTATGCCAGAGTTGCACGGGAGATTGGTCGATCTGCTTCTTGTGTTCGTAACAACATTATCATGAAGAATGCACCGAAGGTTGTTCGGGACACGTTCCCGGATACGGTGAGAAAATGAAGAAACGCCAGACGCTTTCAGACAAATTGCGTCTGGCGTTTCATTTTATTGCGTCCTTAATTCAGATTAGAGCCTATTCTCGAATATACGTAAACAGTCACAAAAATGAGAGCGATACCGCTGCCGACAATCGCCCATTGCATGGGCATCATATCTGCCAGCGGGCCAAAGATTGCCATACCAACGGGAAGGAAACCTGAATACATTGCTCCCATGAGTCCGAAGACACGTCCCTGCATCGAACTCTCTGCCTTTTCCTGAATGATCGTAGTCGTTGCAGTCTGGATCATGGTAAGGGCAATGCTATATACAAACATCATCACAAGGTAAAGAATGAAATACGGCGATACGCCCATTCCAATGGTCGTGATACTGAGGATCAACAGGCCGACTGCAAATGTTTTGACTCTGCTCTTGAATCCACCCCATACGCCCATGAGCACACCGCCTAAGGTCATGCCCGCAAAGCCAACAAGCTCAACAGCGGTCAGATACCAATAAACATCCCCATATACCCGACTGACCAGCAATGCAGCCATGAATCCGGCAGGCACACACAGCAGTATATACAGACCGTAAACGATCAGAATTTTTCCGATCAGCTTATCTGCAAATGAATAACGGATTCCAGCTTTGATCTCAGTCCAAACGGACGCATTTTCATTGGACGATTCTTGCTTCGGCAGCAACACGCAAGATAACAAGCCGATACCAAGGAGTGCCGTCAGTATATCAATCAAAAGCGTAGAACGGAAAGTTCCCATCGATAATACTGCGCCTGCCGCAGCAGGGGCCGCAAACTGAACAATGGATTGCATCGTTGCATTGATCCCGTTATACCGCATCAGGTGTTCCTCTGGCACAAGACGCGGGATAACAGCATTGACTGCCGGTGTCTGCACGCCTGCACCCAGAGAACGGATCATCGACATGACCAGCAATGCACTCAGCAATACAGAATCCGAGGAAATCGCAGGCATGACAAAAAACATGATCAGCGTAGCCAGGGTGATGACGGCATCTGCAAGAACGATCAGCTTTTTATGGCTGTATCTGTCAGCCCACACACCTGCGAAAAAGGAAATCAAAAATTGCGGTAGATAAGAGCATACAGTAAACGCAGCTACCCACCCACCGCTTGATGTTTTCAGTGTTACGTACCAGATGATTGCCATTTGAACAATCATCGAGCCGAACAAGGTCATACATTGACTGACAAGAAAAAGTACCGTATTTCTTTTCCAATGATTTCGTGCCTGATCCATTTGCTTGCCCTCCTTTTGTTGTTGCTGTACTATCATAACAGCAAACAAAAGGCTGGTGTTATAATGGAGGGTTAAGAAAATCTTTCTTTCATCTCTGTAATGATTATAATCATTTTCTTGGCATTTTCATCCGCATCTCGCAAAGATACCATCAGCTTATCACAAACAGAAACGATATCCGCATCTACCTGAGGGGTGTTGAGTATCTGCTTCATATCGGCCTGCGGATTATGCTCAAGCGCATTCAACATCCGCAGGATCGCTTCCAACGAGTAATTCGCCAGACGAAGCGTACGAATCATTTTCAGCTGCGCTATATCATTGCTTGTGTAAACACGATATCCGTTTTGTTTCCGCTCAACCTGTAGCAAGCCGTTTCGCTCCCAATTTCTGAGTGTATCCATCGGAATATCCAGATAGTCGGAAACTTCTTTTCGCTTCAAAAAGAGCGTCTGTTCCGCTGCGTGACCGGACAGAATTTGCTTGGCAATCACGATTGACTCTTCGGCGTTTCGTTGCTCCCTCTGTATCTGGCTGCGGTATTCCTCGGCTAACAGAAGAGCCTGATCAAATTCTCTATTTGCAGAAAGTTTGATGATTTCTACGGCTTTCTTTCTCAGCCCGTTTTGAAGCACTTCGACTTGAAAAGCAATCCGGGCAAGTTTCAGCTGTTCGATATGAAAATCCGTAAATATTCGGTAGCCATTAGCCTTTCGCTCCGCCAGCGGTATCAGGCCCCATTCCTCATACATCCGTACTGTGTTTGGATGGATTCCAATGATTTTTGCTACATCCGTAGTCGTATATGTATTCATTCAAGTTCACCTGCCAATTCACAGTCATCGTTCAGTATTATCCTTCAACAGCGCCTGTTGCCTGATCCAGTTTGCCGTCATGTGAGAAGAATATTTTCTCGTCTCCGTCATCCTCAATAATATATGGCTCTTGACTTTTTGTCAACGAAAGCGGATTGACAGAAAATTTTGCTACACCTATAATTTGACTTGTAATCTTCCACTTCAATCAGCTTCCACTTTTGCGGATTTCACTTGGTGAAAATCAGGGATCTTCCACCTTGGCTTCCACTTTGACACGAAAAAAGGATGACCTCTTGATGAGATCATCCTTGATTATCCCCTCAATCAGAGGGTGAAACCCTCTGATTACTTGCCGAAGTAGCGCTTCAGGAGGCCTTCAAAGGCTTTTCCGTGTCTCGCCTCGTCGCGGGCCATCTCATGGACGGTGTCGTGGATGGCGTCGAGGTTCAGCTCCTTGGCCATCTTCGCCAGATCGAACTTGCCGCTGGTCGCGCCGTTCTCGGCGTCCACGCGCAGCTCAAGGTTCTTCTTGGTGGAGGAGGTCACGACCTCGCCGAGCAGCTCTGCGAACTTCGCCGCATGCTCAGCCTCTTCGTAAGCAGCCTTCTCCCAGTACAGGCCGATCTCCGGATAGCCCTCGCGATGCGCCACGCGCGCCATCGCCAGATACATGCCGACCTCGCAGCACTCGCCCTCGAAGTTCTCGCGCAGGCCCTGCTTGATCTCTTCCGGCGCATCCTTCGCCACGCCAAGGATATGCTCGGCAGCCCAAGTCTTCTCGCCGCTCATCTCATTGAACTTCTCGCCCGGCACCTTGCACAGCGGGCACTTCTCCGGGGCAGACTCACCTTCGTGAACATAACCGCAAACCGGGCAAACAAACTTCTTCATATGGATATCCTCCTTGAATTTTCTTTATTTTGATGATTGGATTTTGTTTTTCTTTTTGTTGTCTTGTTGGTTTCTTTCGTTCCTGTGAGCATATTATATGATAATCATTCTCATTTGTCAACACCTTTTCGAAAGATTTTTGAGAATTATTTTCACACCAATCAAAAAGAGCATACAGCCCGTTTCCAAGCTGTATGCTCTGTCTGTATTCGCGTTTCAGCCCCGGCCAAGGATAATCACGGCCAGCAGCGCTGCAACCAGTCCTATAATCAGGATATCCAGCGCCCAAACCGGCACATTGATCTTGTCATAGACCTGTTCTTTCAGATTCTTGCGCTGTTTGGTCTCCTCAACGATGCGATCCACCATCGCCTCGTCAATCTGTTTCTTGCCGGGCTTCTTTTCAATCGTCGCCAAAGGACGTCCCTCCAAAGACAAATTCGAGAATGTTTCTCATTTTGACACAGAGCCCGCCGCACAGACATCCTGTACGGCGGGCATAAGGGGGAAGGGAATTACTTCTTTGCCAGATACTTGCGCAGGTCAAGCGCAACAGCGATGATGATAACCAGACCCTGCGCGATGTAGGTGTAGGAAGACTCGACGCCCAGGAACTGCAGGACGATCTTCAGAACTTCGAACACCAGAACGCCGACGAGGATGCCGGTGATCTTGCCGACGCCGCCGTTAACAGAAACGCCGCCGATGGTGCAGCCCGCGATAGCTTCCAGCTCCCAGCCCATACCGGTGTTGACGGAGCAGCCGCCGGACTTGGCGCAGACGAGGAAGCCGGTCAGGCCGTAAGCAAGACCAGCCATCATGTAGATCAGGATCTTGCTCTTGGCAACGTTGATACCCGCAACCTCAGCCGCGTTCTCGTTGCCGCCGATGGCGTACATATACTTGCCGTAACGGGTCTTGTTGTACAGGAACCACATGAACACGCCGATGCCGATCGCAATGACCGTCAGGTTGGAGAGCATGCGGGTGCCGACGTAGCCAGTCGCAAGGCCGGTGTAGTCATTGCGCAGGCCGCCGATCGGGATCGCGCCGGTGTAGATCAGGCAGGCGCCGTAGACCAGCGTCTGCATGCCCAGCGTCGCGATGAACGGCGGAACCTTCAGGAAGGAGATGACGGAGCCGTTGATCACGCCGATCAGGCCGCACAGCGCCATAACCATCAGCAGCACGAGGATCATCGGCAGCTCCGGCAGGTTCGGATAGAACTTATCGCCGTAAGACGCTTTCTGCATCAGGATACCGGAAAGGCAGGCAGCCAGACCCATCACGCGGCCGGCGGACAGGTCGGTACCCTTGGTGATCAGACAGCCGGAAACGCCGCAGGCGATGATGAAGCGCACAGCGGTATTGGACAGCAGGTTGCGGATATTGTTGATGGAGTAGAAGTTCTTATTCTGCGTGCTGGCATAGATCGCAGCAAGCAGAATCATCACGATAATCGCATTATCGGAAATCCACTTCTTGATGGATTTCGCATTAATCTTGTTCGCCATATGATTTTATCTCCTTTTATATGGACTTTCTGTCATCAGACAACGGCGGACGGCGCGGTTTCAAACTGCGTGGCCAGATGCATGATGTTCTCCTGATTCGCATCCTTGCCGTCGATGAAGCCGGTAATACGGCCGTCGCACATGACCATAACGCGGTCGCTCATGCCGATGATCTCCGCCATTTCGGAAGAGATCATGATGATGCTCTTGCCGGCACGCGCAAGCTCTTCGATGATGCAGTAGATTTCATACTTCGCGCCAACGTCGATACCGCGGGTCGGCTCATCCAGAATGAGCACGTCCGGGTTATTCGCCAGCCAGCGGCCGATCAGCACCTTCTGCATGTTGCCGCCGGAGAGGGACTGGATCTGCGTCTTGGAAGACGGGCACTTGATGCTCATCTTCTTCACGTTGTCCTGCACCAGCGCTTCGATCTTCTTGTCGTTGATGACGATGCCCATATCCAGATACTGGTCAAGGCTGGCAATGGAGATATTATCCGCGATAGAGAGCACGCCCATGATGCCCGTCGCGCGGCGATCCTCCGTCAGCAGCGCGATGCCCTGCTTGATGGCGTCACGCGGACGGGTGATCTTGAGTTCCTTGCCCTTGTATTTGATGGTACCCTTGCTGTGCAGACGGATACCG
>JAFYOR010000093.1 GCA_017547805.1 Clostridia bacterium | reverse complement strand
GGCCCTCGACAGCTGCTCGGTTTCACCTCATTTGGCACAGCCTCCGGGCTGTGCCTTTTTGTGGGCTGTGCCCACTCCCACATCGCTTCGCGGCGGCGTTAATCCGCTGTCTTCGGGCGGAAGGCCCTCGACAGCTGCTCGGTTTCACCTCATTTGGCACAGCCTCCGGGCTGTGCCTTTTTGTGGGCTGTGCCCACTCCCACATCGCTTCGCGGCGGCGGACCGTGTCCGCAGCCATATCGCTTCGCGGCGGCGTTAACCCGCTGTCTTCGGGCGGAAAGCCCTCGAAGCTGCTCAGTTTCATCTCTTCAGGCACAGCCTCCGGGCTGTGCCTTCTCTTTTTGCTTCTTTGCAATCGTTCTGGTTTCTGCGTATTATGCGATATATTCTGTCCCGCTCCGGCATATTCTATGATTTCATCGCATAACACAGCAACCAGGAGCGAACTGGCAGCAGCACGCTGCCCCTGATCAGATCAGCAAGGAGGAAAGTGATCGATGTCCTACGTTGATGAGGTGTATGAGCGCGTCATACGCGAAAACCCGAGCCAGCCGGAGTTCCATCAAGCCGTGCACGAGGTACTTGATTCCCTTCGCCCCGTGATTGACCGCGGCGAAGCCGCCTATCGCCGCGATGCCATCCTTGAGCGCATCACCATGCCCGAGCGTCAGCTGCTCTTCCGGGTTCCATGGGTGGACGACAGCGGCAGCGTACAGGTCAACAACGCTTTCCGCGTGCAGTTTTCAAGCGCAATCGGACCCTACAAAGGCGGCATCCGCCTGCATCCAAGCGTGAATCTGGGCATCATCAAGTTCCTCGGCTTTGAGCAGGTCTTCAAAAACGCCCTCACCGGCCTGCCCATCGGCGGGGGCAAGGGCGGCAGCGATTTTGATCCCAAGGGCAAGAGCGACCGAGAAATCATGGCCTTCTGCCAGAGCTTCATGACGGAGCTGCACAAGTACATCGGCGCGGACACGGACGTGCCTGCCGGCGACATCGGCACCGGCGCGCGTGAAATCGGCTACATGTACGGTCAATACAAGCGGCTGACGGGGCTTTGCTCAGGCGTACTCACAGGCAAGGGCATCGCCTGCGGCGGGTCTCCTGTGCGCAGGGAGGCTACCGGCTACGGCCTGCTCTACCTCACGCAGGAAATGCTCAAAGCCAACGGACATCAGCTCGCCGGCAAAACCATCGCCATCTCCGGCGCGGGCAACGTCGCCATCTACGCCGCGCAGAAGGCGCAGCAGCTGGGCGCGAAGGTCATCACCTTCTCCGATTCCGCCGGATGGATTTACGATCCGGAGGGCGTCGACGTCGCCCTGCTGCGCCGCGTCAAGGAGGAGCGCCGCACCAGCCTGACCGCCTACGCCGCCGAGCGTTCCTCCGCCGTCTATCACGAAGGACGCGGCGTATTCACCGTCAAGTGCGACATTGCGCTTCCCTGCGCCACACAAAACGAACTGCTTCTTTGCGACGCCAAGGCGCTCGCTGCCAACGGCTGTATCGCCGTCGCCGAAGGCGCGAACATGCCCGTCACCGCCGAAGCAGCCGAATATCTGTCAGGCAGCGGCGTGCTCTTTGCACCGGGCAAGGCGGCCAACGCAGGCGGCGTGGCAGTCAGCGCGCTGGAAATGAGCCAGAACGCCCAGCGTCTTCACTGGACGTTTGAGGAGGTCGACAACAAGCTTCAAAACATCATGAGCGGCATCTTTACCGCAATCGACAGCGCAGCCAGGGAATACGGCATGCCGGGCAACTACGCCGCCGGTGCAAACATCGCCGGCTTCCTCAAAGTTGCCGCAGCGATGCGGGAGCAGGGCGTCGTGTAAGTATGCCTCATTTTCCCGGGCGCACATTGACAAAGGGAAATATGCCGCTTATAATAGAATGGATTTTATCATCGCCGTTATCGCACATCCATGTGATTGCGCAGCAAATCATACAGGATCTGCCGCGGTGATCAGCCATGCGCCTGTCCCCGCGTGCCGGCGCCTACACATTACCAGAAGAAAGAGTCATCGTATGGATATCGTTCGCAAACTGTTCAACATCATCAGCACGCTGATGATCATCGGCCTGTTGATCCTGACCATCCTGCTCGTCGGCGTGCGCGCGGTTGGTCTCACGCCGTATGCCGTGCTGTCCGGCTCCATGGAGCCGACCTATCATGTCGGTTCGCTGATCTACGTCAAGAAGATCGCGCCGGAAAACATCACTGTCGGCATGCCGATCACGTTTGTCGTCAACAAGGATCTCCTCGTTGCCACGCATCGCGTCATCGACGTGGAATGCCGCACCTTTCAGTATGAACAGGTCAAGGACGAAGAAGGCAATCTTCTTTACGAGGAAGACGGCGATCCGCTGGTTGAAAGAGTTGATCTGGAAGAACCGGCGTACTACTACACCACCAAAGGCGACGCAAACGACGTTGTTGACGGCTCCGCCGTTTACTACAAGAATGTCATCGGTACGCCCATCTTCTCCGCGCCGTATCTGGGCTATTTCTCCAGCTGGCTGCAGACCCGCAAGGGCACGATCATTTCCATCTGCGCGCTGCTGATCCTGCTGATTCTGACCTTCCTGCCGGACGTGCTGCGCATGGTCGACGATGATCCGCCGGCACAAAAGCCTGAGAAAAAGAAGAAGGCCGCAGCGAAGACGCGCAAACAGCCGGCTGACGCTTCCGCGCAGCCGCAGCGCAAAAAGCGCCCGCTGACGCAGGAAGAACGCGAAATGATCATTGCCGGCCGTAAGGAACGCGGCGAAGAGCTGCGCGGCCCGCTGACCCAGGAGGAGCGCGAGCTGATCATCGCCAAGCGCAAGCAGGAAGCGCGTGAGCGCAGGCTGTCCGCCGCGTCTGCCGAAGCATCCGTTCAAACACCCGACCAAACCGGCGACACCGCACAGCAGGTTCGCCGCAGAAGGCGCCGCACCGATTCATCCGATGGGGAAAACTGATTTTTGCATCCAACCGGGCTGCACAGGCATTGTGCGGCCCGGTTCTTTTTTTGCCCGATCTATTTAGATTATTTTCTAAATACCAGTTGACAGAGGCTTGCATTTCAGCTATACTCTATTTAGAGATATTTCTAAATTCCATGCAAGAAGGAGGCGCATCATGAGCTTTGCAGATACGTTCAAGGCGCTCGGCGACCCCGTCCGCCGCGAAATCCTCACCCTGCTCAAGGGCGGCAGGTTATCCGCCGGAGAAATCGGCAGCCATTTTGACATGACCGGCGCGACGATTTCCTATCATCTGAATATTCTGAAAAAAGCCGATCTTGTCCACGAAAGCCGGGAGAAGAACTTTATCTATTATGAGCTGAATACCTCTGTCGTGGAGGAAATCATGCTCTGGCTGCGTGACCTGAAAGGAGAAAAATGACATGAAGGACCTTTTTCTACGTCATAAAAAGACGCTGATCATCAGCACAATCCTCTGCCTGCTGCCCATCCTGTTCGGCGTAATCCTCTGGGATCGCCTGCCCGATCCGATGCCTACTCATTTTGATGCAAGCGGCACGCCGGACGGCTGGTCGTCGAAGTATTTCGCTGTGATCGGACTTCCGCTGATCATGCTGGCGGTGCAGTGGATCTGCCTGCTGGCAACGAGCGCCGATCCCAAGCGTCGCAACATCAACGCCAAGGTGCTCACGCTTGTGCTGTGGACCATCCCGCTCATCACGCTGATCTCCATGGGCGCGACATATGCCATCGCGCTCGGCATGGACGTCAATATCACGCAGCTTCTCTATCCCTTCTTTGGGCTGCTGTTCATCTTCATTGGCAATTACCTGCCCAAGTGCCGCCAGAGCTATACCATGGGCATCAAGCTTCCGTGGACGCTGGCAAACGAAGAAAACTGGAACAAGACACACCGCATGGCCGGTCCGCTCTGGATGATCTGCGGTCTGCCCGTGCTGATCTGCGGTCTCCTTCCAAGGAGCATCGCGCTGCCCCTCTTCTTTGCAGCGCTCTTCACCGCAACGCTCGTTCCCGTGATCTACTCCTATCTGCTGGCAAAAAAGCAGGGGCTGATCTGATCCCCCTGTTCAGGAGGCCCCTATGAAACAATTCATCAAATCCTATTGGAAAACGCTTTTATTCTTCACCCTGATGGGCGTTGCGGGCGGCTTCTTCACGGGCAGCTATCTGATGGACAGCTATCCCGCCGAAATTCAGCAGCAGCTCCTTGCTCAGGGCATCAACAGCACGCAGCTGGCGCTGATCACAGCCGCGCAGTCCGCTGCATACGGTCTGTTTCTCGGCGCGCTGGGCATTGTTCTTGGCAAGAAGACCGGTCTTTGGAAGGATGAAACCGCGCTGACGCGCAGACCGCTGATTGCGTCCATCCTCGTTTCCGTCTTCGGTGGTCTCGTGCTGATCCTGTCCGATATCCTCTTCTTCGGACGGTATTCTCAGGCCATTATGGATTCCTATGCGGCAAAGCCTTCCCTTGCATTCCTGCTGGGCTGCGTCACCTATGGGGCGGTGATCGAGGAGATCATGCTCCGGCTGTTCATGATGTCGCTGATCGCGTTCATCCTGCACATACTCTTTGACAGAAGGAGCAAAACGCCCAGCACATGGATGCTGATCGCAGCCAACATCCTCTCCGCAGCGTTGTTTGCCGCCGGGCATCTGCCCACAACCGCCGTCCTGCTCGGTCTCTCGCCGATGATCCTGCTGCGCTGCTTCCTGCTCAACGGCGGCATCGGCCTGCTCTTTGGCTGGCTGTACAGGAAATACGGCCTGCGCTACGCGATGATTGCGCACGGCGGATGCCACGTCGTATCCAAGCTGATCTGGATTCTCTTCCTGTAAAGCAAATGCAAACGATGGGCTAGGATGGGGCTGCCGCCCCATCCCCCGCCAAGGGATTTTCATCCCTTGCCCCTTCTTCGCTTCGCGCCATTTTAAGAAAATGACCAGAAGAAAGAGCTTATCCCCCGACAACACGAAAAACGTCTCATTCCTTAACGGAACGAGACGCTTTTACTTTAGGTTTTTTTTGATGAGTTCAGCGCGCTCAGGCTTCTTTCTTATAGCGAACCTTGACGAGCAGCTTCTGCGGGCTGGCGCAGACCGTTCGCTGCACCACGACGCCCATCACAAGCAGCGCCGCACCCATCAGGCCGTAGCTGGCCGTTCTGGGCAGCACATGCGTCAGCTTATCCATCGCATACTGCGCAAAGACGATCGCGCCGATGCACCCCATGTAAATCAGCAGACCGTTTCTCAGCTGTCTGCCGCCAAGATGATTCTTCACATTCCAACCGACAAGCACGCCAAGCGCCATCACTGCCCATGCAATCTGCTGCACGCGGACGAAGCCCCAACAGATGCTTTCCGAGCGCAGCGTTTCGCAAAACAGCTGCCCCATTGCCAGCCAACACAGCGCGATGGAGAACAGCTCTCCCGGCATGCGCTTGCGCCATGCCTTGGCATACGCCAGCGCCAGCAGGATAAGCAGCGCGGAAAGGAAGAACACCGAGGAACGCGGCTGACCGAACATATCCTTGACAGCGAACGGGAAGCGCGCCCATTCGCCCTCCACAACAGCGCCCCAGCCAAAATCCGCAAACGCCTCCGCGCACCGCGCCAGCGCAAGGACAATCATCGCCGTAGGCGTCATCGCATCCAGCACGTAGCCCGCGCTCTGGCGCGTCACCAGCGCAGTCAGAAGGCCGGCGGCAATCGCGCCCAGCACTGCGCCGCTCACGGCGTATTCATACGGCCAGAGGCTGATCCACGCCGCATTCTGCAGCCCGAACGGATCAAACAGCAGATAGAATCCGCGCGCGCCTGCGGCAATCAGCACAAGCCCCAGCGTATACAGCACAGCGCACGTGCGCTTGAGCAGGCCGCGTGCGCTTATGCTGGTTTCAAGCAGATCCCAGCTGAAAAAAGCAAGCAGCAAAAGACTCAAGCCATACAGCGAAAGAAAACCGTTCATCATTTACCTCACTCCTGCGGCAGCACCGCGCTGGCAAAATAGATAATGTCACTCATCGGTCGGTGATATCCCTGAAGGATGGCGTTCTGCTTATCCCCGCACAGCAGCATCGACGTCGTGTTGCCGCCGTCCAGGTTATACGCCGTTTCGACGCCGAGGCTGTAAAGCAGCTCCGCGAACTCCGCGATCGTCAGACCGCCGTTCTTCTCCTCGCGCGAGCCGTCCGTCACGACGCACAGATACTCCAGCTCGCCCTTCTTCACCTGTGCAATCGCAGCGCGGCGGTGCCTGTCGTGCGAGTAGTTGAAGTCCTCCTTGTAATCATCGGAGAGCTTCTCGCCGTTCACGACGAGCGCAGGACCAAAGTTAAAGCAATTCGCCAGTTCGTCCGGGTTATACTTTTTCATCGTTTCCTTTTCCGCACGCTTTTCAACGATGAAATCACCGTTGCGGTCGATGATCAGGATATCCCTGCGCGGGTTGGGATCGTTCATATAGAGCGTTCCCTGTCTGAGCAGATAGCTTCCGCTCTTCATCTGATAGGTGCAGTAATCGCCGTTGATCGCAAGCACCGCATTGACGCGGGCAGCGATATCGCCGATGGGCGCGGTCTGGTTGCGATTAAAGGCGTATGCCGGCGCCGTGCGCAGCTGCGAGGGATGGGCGATCCTGATGCGCGCGACATAGCATGTCGTCTCCTCCCATCGCATCTTTTCGACGGTCACGCTGATCGATTCGTCTTCATAGCTGGTTTCGCTCAGCCGTCCCTCCGGGGAATACGGCATGCCGCCGCTCAGGTCAAGCGGCAATTCCACCACCTGCGCGCAGACCGGCAGGGTGATCAGCAGCATCATCAGCAGCCAGATCATGGCTACAGCTGTCTTTCTCATATTGTTCTCCATCGTCGGTTAATCGGAAAACGGCTCGTACACGCCGGTATTGAACACCTTATAAATCGTGTCATAATGGAGATGCTTACGCCACGTCCCCTCCGTCGGGTTGTTGGTCCAGTCAATCTCGCAATCCGGCAGCGCGGCATACAGCTGCTCCAGCTGCTCCGGCGGCGTCCTGAACTCCTGACCGACCCAGAGCCTTTCCAGCCACGTCATCTCAAAAAGCACGCTCATGTCCTTGATCGGGTTGTGCTTGAGATTCAGATCGCGCAGATTCGTCAGTTCCTTGAGCGGTGTGATGTCCCGGATATTGTTGGTAAACAGCTCCAGATACTCAAGCTCCTTGAGTGCGGTCAGCGGCGTCAGGTCCGTCACGTAGTTGACAGCAACGATCAGCAGCTTGAGGTTGGGCAGGTCGCGCAGAAAATTGAGATCCTCGACACAGTTGTGACCGATGTCCAGCGCTTGAAGGTTATCGCAGTATTTGAGGATTTCAAACGTCTTGCTCGGGTGCGAAGGATCCGGATCAGAGCCGTGCAGCGTGGAAAACGCCGTCGCATCGGTCCGCACAAGATGATCGCCCACCGTCAGCGTCATGCCAAAGCGGATCTGCGGATAGCGCTCGTGCAGCATGTCGACCTGCGAACGCTTAAAACGCTCGGCATACATATCCGCCTGCACGAGATTGGGCATGCGGTCAAGGATCTCCATCACCTTATCCACGTTTCCGATGCGCTTTTTGCCAAAGTCAATGGCCGTATCTTCCGTATCCGCCGTGATTCCGTGAAGGGTAAACTGTTCTGCGCAGCCGGATACCGCAGCAATGCAAATCAGCGCAGTCAGAATCAGTATACGGAATACCCGCGCAATCTGATGATTCATACCCATCTCCTACATCCATGCTCTTCGCAGTCTTTTACACTTTATAATACCATTATCCAGCCCAGTTTTCAACCCATTTGCGGGCAGTGCCCGCCTCCTCATCCGAAATTGTTTACAACCATCCCATCATCAGCGCACGCGGCCGATTCATATCATTCCCCTTACGTTCACCCTGCAGGCCGTGCCCGCCTCCACACCCGAAGTTGTTTATTCCTCATTCCGAAATAAAGAGATACGTTGGGCTGCCGCCCAAACCTGCTTGGGGATTTCATCCCCAAACCCCATCTCGCTTCGCGCTGTCACATTAGGCTTTGGGAAGAAAAAAGGACTGCGGCAAACGCCGCAGCCCTCGGGAAAACGGGATTACAGGAAGTACCTCACGCCGGACTCGAAGATCTTCTGATCCTTATTGCCCGGGATATTGGAAGCAACAAACTGACCGATGCGCTCGCTATGGCCCATCTTGCCCAGCACGCGGCCATCCGGGGAGCAGATGCCCTCAACCGCCCAATAAGAGCCGTTCGGGTTATGCGGCATCGCCATCTGCGGCTGACCAAACTCATCGCAGTACTGGGTAACAATCTGACCATTCGCCAGCAGCTGACGCAGCTGTCCCTCGCGGCAGACGAAGCGTCCCTCGCCGTGAGAAATCGCAACCTGATGCACATCGCCCGGGTTAACACCCATCATCCACGGGGACTTGACGGAGGAAACAACCGTGCGCACATGGGTCGCCGCGTGGCGGCCGATGGTATTGAAGGTCAGCGTCGGATCGCTGTCCGCAAGCGTGCGGATCTCGCCGTAGGGCACAAGCCCCAGCTTGATGAGCGCCTGGAAGCCGTTGCAGATGCCCAGCATCAGACCGTCGCGCTTGTTAAGCAGCTCCATGATCGCTTCCATGATGCGCGGATTGCGCAGCGCGGTCGCGATGAACTTGCCGGAGCCTTCCGGCTCGTCACCGGCGGAGAAGCCGCCCGGCAGCATGACGATCTGCGCGTTTTCAATGCCCTTGACCAGCGCGTCGACGGATTCCTCGATGCCTCTGGCGGTCAGGTTGCGGAAGACGAACACGTCAGTCTCGGCGCCGGCGCGGCGGAAGGCCTTCGCGCTGTCCAGCTCGCAGTTGGTGCCCGGGAAGGACGGGATGAACACGCGCGGCTTCGCCACGTGAATCGCCGGCGCTTTGCCGCTGCGAACGACATACGGCTCAAACGGCGCGTAGGACTTGCCCGGCTCAGCGGTGGTCGCAAAGACGCTCTCCAGCGGCTTCACCCACGCGCTGCGCGCCTCGTCAAGCTCCACAATGGTGCCCAGCGCATTGATCGCCGGATGCGCGGACGTGAAGCCGATGATTTCCATGCCGGCGGGAACGGGCGCGCCGTCCGCAAGCTCGCAGACGATGCTGCCGTACATCGGCAGGAACACCTCATCCTCGGTCACGCCGTCAAGGCTCACGCCCACGCGGCTGCCCAGCGCCATCATCGTGACGGCAGCCGCCACGCCGCCGCGGCCGACGGTATGCGCGGAAAGGACGTCGCCCTGCTCAATCGCGCGGCGCAGCAGATCATAGCGCATGAGCGCCTTGTCGTATTCCGGAAGAAGCGCTTCGTCCATCGGCAGACGCAGCAGCGCCACGCGATGATCCGCGCCCTTGAAGTCGGTGGAAATGATGTTCTTCGCCTCCACCGCATTCACGGCGAAGGAAACGAGCGTCGGCGGAACGTGAATATCCTCAAACGTGCCGGACATGGAATCCTTGCCGCCGATGGACGCCGTGCCAAATCCCAGCTGTGCGCTAAGGCCGCCCAGCAGCGCTGCCGCCGGCTTGCCCCAGCGGTTTTCGTCCTTGCCGAGCTTCTCAAAATACTCCTGGAAGGTCAGGCGCGCGCGGGTAACGTCGCCGCCCGCCGCTGCAATCTTCGCCAGAGATTCCGTCACAGCATACACCGCGCCGTGGAACGGGCTCCACTCGCTCATATACGGATCATAGCCGTGGCTCATGAGGGTCGCGGTGGTCGTTTCGCCGTCGGTCGGGATCAGCGCCGCCATCGCCTCGTTCGGGCTCTCGCGGTACGCGCCGCCGAACGGAGCGAGGATCGTGCTCGCGCCGATGGTGCCGTCAAATCGCTCGATGAGGCCCTTCTGGGAGCAGATGTTCAGATCGCCAAGCATCGCCAGCCACGCCTCGCGCAGGGTCTTATCCTTGGCAAAGTCCGGCTTGGTCGTCAGGTACGGCTTGAGCGCATCGGGCGCCGCGACAACAGCCTTGGCATGCTGGGTCACGCCGTTGGTATCCAGGAACGCGCGGGAGAGATCGACGATCGTCTTGCCGCGCCAGTGCATGACCAGACGGGCCTCCTCGGTAACGGTGGCAACCTGCGTCGCCTCCAGATTCTCCTCGTACGCCAGCTGCTTGAAGCGCTCGACCATGAACGGCTCGATGACGCAGGCCATGCGCTCCTGAGATTCGGAGATCGCCAGCTCGGTGCCGTCAAGACCTTCATACTTCTTGGGCACGTTGTCAAGCTCGATGACAAGGCCCGGCGCCAGCTCGCCCACGGCGACGCACACGCCGCCCGCGCCAAAGTCGTTGCAGCGCTTGACCATCTGGGCAAACTCTGCATCGCGGAACAGGCGCTGGATGCAGCGCTCGGTCGGCGGATTACCCTTCTGAACCTCTGCGCCGCAGGTGGAGAGGGAATCGGTGGTATGCGCCTTGGAAGAACCGGTCGCGCCGCCGCAGCCGTCTCGGCCGGTGCGGCCGCCCAGCAGCATCACGACGTCGCCCGGAGCAGGCTGCGCGCGGCGG
>JAFYOR010000092.1 GCA_017547805.1 Clostridia bacterium | reverse complement strand
TCGCGTTATCCGGGTTCGGGCAGTTCTTCACCAGCGCGACGCCATCCGGCACAGCGGAGTTCTTCGCCGGGTAGATGTAGCCGATATCCGGGTTGTCGTTGTACAGGACAGCAGACTTCTCGATGGTCACACCGATGGCATATTCGCCGGAGGCGACCAGCTTATGGCAGTTGCCGGAAGAAGACTGAACCTTGCCGTCCAGGTTCTTGATGAACTCAAAGACCATGTCCCAGCCCTCGTCGATGGTGGGCTTGGAGAAGAGCATGGTGCACAGCTGAGTGTAGGCAGAGCCGGACTTCGCCGGAGAGGCGTAAGCGATCTTGCCCTTGAGCGCCGGGTTGCACAGGTCGTCCCAGGTCTTGGGAACGTCTTCCTCAGCGATCAGCGTCTTGTTGTAGATGATGACCATGGGCAGCGGAGATTCGCCGATCCACAGGTCGTCGGCAGCCTTGTAGGCGTCGCCGATCACAGCATCATTCGCGCAGACGTACGGCTCGAAGTAATCGACGTAGCCCGCCAGGGTATCCGCACCGCCGCCCCAAAGGACGTCGCCCTGCGGATTCTCGGATTCAGCGACGATGCGCTGGCACAGCTCGCCCGTGCCGGCAGCGATGACCTGCACGTCGATATCCGGATACGCGGCCTGGAACATCGCCACACCGGCGTTGAGCGGATCCGCATCATGCGGGGAGTAGACGACGAGGCTGCCATCGGCCAGCGCAGCAGTAGCGCTTACGAGCAGCATCATGGCGAGAACCAGCGCGAAAAACTTTTTCATGACGATAGCCTCCTTTGATTTTGCGGACCTTTTCCCTGTCGTTCTATGGAAAAAGCATCCATTTCTGCCCTTATTTTACGCCGAATATAACAATCATGTCAAGCCAATTATGCACACAATTGACAATTGTTTTGTAATCATGCTATCATTAAGGCCATTGAACATGTTCCGGCTTGCTCTCCGGAAAGAAAAGAGGTCATATGGCGATTCTGTATTTCCTTGAAGGGCTGCGCACGCCCGTGCTCGACGCCTTCTTTTCGCTGATCACGCATTTCGGCGAGGAGACGCTCTTCATTCTCATCGGTCTGCTCTTCTTCTGGTGTGTCAACAAAAAAGAAGGCTACTATCTGCTGTGCACCGGTCTGGCAGGCACGGTGATCAATCAGTTCCTCAAACTCTTCTTCCGCATTCCGCGTCCGTGGGTGCGCGATCCTGAATTCACCATCGTGGAAAGCGCGCGCGCCGAGGCGACGGGCTATTCCTTCCCCAGCGGCCACACGCAGACGAGCGTCAGCGTATACGGCGGTATCGCAAAATGGACCGGCAAAAGCGTCGTCAGCCCGCTGTGCATCGCGCTGTGCGTGCTGGTTCCGCTCTCCAGAATGTATCTGGGCGTGCATACCCCGGCAGACGTGGGCGTCTCCGTGATGATCGCGCTGGCGCTGATCTTCGGCGTATACCCCATCATCTACAAGAGCTTCGACAATCCGAAGACCATGCGCGCGCTGCTCGGCGTCATGTTCCTGCTCGCTATGGGCAATCTGGCGTTTGTCAATCTGTATCCCTTCCCGGCGGATGTGGATGCGGACAACCTCGCGCACGGCCTGAAGAACGCCTACACCATGCTGGGCTGCATCGTCGGTCTGATCCTCACCTATGAGATCGATCGCCGCTATATCCATTTTGAAACGAAGGGCTCCCTGCTTGTGCAGGCGGTCAAGCTGATTCCGGGCATGGTGATCCTGCTGGGCATCAAGTCCCTCCTGAAAGCGCCGCTGTATGCGCTGACGGGCGGCAGCTACTTCGCCGACGCCATCCGCTATTTCTTCGTCGTCGCGTTTGCGGGCTGCCTCTGGCCGATGACTTTCCCATGGATTTCCAAGAAGTTCGGCAAATAATCTCCCAATACATCAAACAGCCATCCGAAGCAACTCCGTGCATCTGTAAAATAAAAGTAGACACCATTAAAAACCACAAGGTTTTTGGTGGTGTCACTTTTTGTATAATGGAAGAAGGAAGGAGATGCAGAAGATGGGAGCACCAAAGGGAAAAAAGCATCGAATGTTTACCCAAGAG
>JAFYOR010000091.1 GCA_017547805.1 Clostridia bacterium | reverse complement strand
TCCGAAGGGCCTCATGCCGAACCCGAAGAGCGGTACCGTCACCATGGACGTGGCGAAGGCCATCGCCGAGATCAAGGCTGGTAAGGTTGAGTATCGTCTGGACAAGCAGGCGATCATCCACTGCCCGATCGGCAAGAAGTCCTTCACCGCTGAGCAGCTCGTGGAGAACCTCTCCACCCTGATTGGCGCCATCAACCGCGCTAAGCCGGCCGCTGCGAAGGGCACCTACATGAAGTCTCTGGTCCTGCACTCTACCATGGGCCCGGGCATCAAGGTCAACCCGCTCAAGTTCTAATTTCATAGAACATCGAAGAGCATCGGATTTTTCCGATGCTCTTTTCTTTTATATGAATCCGTGCTACGATAAAGAAAAGCAGTGAACGACTGTTGCTCTTTCCCCAAAAAAACAGCATACAAGGAGGTTTGGGTATGTCTATTCGTGAAATCAGCTTCCCCTCCAACAATGGCCGCGATACCGTGAAGGCCTGGGCTTACAGCCCGCTGGGCAAGCCGCGCGCGATTATCCAGTTGATTCATGGCTATGGCGAGCATTCCCGCCGCTATCTGCATATGATCGGCAAGTTTAATGCGGCAGGATTTGTCGTCTATGCGGACGATCATATCGGCCATGGCAAGACCGGCTATGATGGCGGCACGCTGGGCGATCCGCACTCCGGCGGCTACATGACCTATGTGAAAGACGAAAAGGCGCTGCACGATATCGCAGTGCAGGATTATCCGGATATTCCGTACTTCGTTTTTGGCCATAGCTGGGGTTCCATGCTGGCACGCTGCTATGCGGCGCATTACGGCGAGGATATCGCAGGCCTGATGCTCTGCGGCCTTTGCTCTCAATGGCAGGGCTGTGAAGATGGATATAACAACGAAGAACTGCGCGCGGCGGTACAAGCCGATCCGAACCAAAGCGCGGGCGAATGGTTTGCGCGCGTATTCTCGGGCATGACCGACCGTATCGAGAATCCCAACAGTGCGGCGGATTGGATTGCCAACGATCCGCGCGTGGTGGCCGATCACGCAGGCGATATGTTCAATACGTTTGATACCACGCTGGAGCTTGTGTGGGATTTCTGCGAGCTGTATCACTTCATCGAGAGCGACGAGTGGGCGCCGATGGTTCCTGCGAGGATTCCGGTCTATCTGATTGCCGGCGATCAGGATCCCTGCGGCAATTACGGCGAGGGTCTGTATCACGTGGCCAATCTGCTGGCGCGCACGGGCAATAAGACAACCACGCGTGCGTATACCGGCTATCGCCATGAGATCCACAACGAGCTGGATATTCGCGATGAGGTCGAGGACGGCCTGATTGCTTTCGTCGACGGCGTTTTGGCTTAAGGGAAACGTCTGGGGATGTTATCCCCAGACCCCATCTTTCACTGCGCGCATGCGCGCAGCGGAGGGGATAAGTAAATCTGCTTAAAACCGCCGCGAAGCGAAGAGGGGAGTCCGAGGGGCAATGCCCCTCGGGCAGGTCCGGGCGGCAGCCCGGCGTAACCTGACGTAAAAAATCCTGAAATTATCAGCAAAAAATCGTTGACACGCGTGGATAGGTGTGTTATACTCTCATTCGTGAATTGAAAAGTTCTGTGCCTGAGACAGCTGGTGGCGCGAAAGCGCTATAATGGGATTGCCCGCCGGCCGAGGTGTGAGAGGTTGATTTTTACCACAATCGTGGTTTTCTGCCCTTGCGCCCAGCGCAGGGGCTTTTCTTTTCCGGAAGCTTTCGGGAAGGAGGAAATTTTACCATGTCCAAGAATCTTGAAATTAAGAAGGTTGTCGTTTCTGAGATTGAGGAGAAGATCGAGAAGTGCCAGTCCATGGTTATCGTCGAGTATAAGGCGCTGACCGTTGAGCAGGTTACCGCTCTGCGCGCGAAGTGCCGCGCCAACGGCGTCGATTACTGCGTCCTCAAGAACACGCTGGTGAAGCGTGCTCTGGCGAACAAGGGCATCACCATGGATGATAAGATCCTGGAGGGCCCGAACGCGTTCGTGTTCGGCAACAACGATCCGATCTCCGCGCCGAAGATGATCAAGGAGTTCATCGCCGGCTGTGAGAAGGACAAGAAGAAGTCCCCGCTGACCATCAAGGGCGGCGTGATGGACGGTGCTGTGCAGTCCGTCGAGGAAGTCAAGGCCCTGGCCGACATCCTGCCGAAGGATCAGCTCATCGCCAAGATCATGGGCTG
>JAFYOR010000014.1 GCA_017547805.1 Clostridia bacterium | reverse complement strand
GTGCCGCGCCACCTTCCCCAAAGGGGAAGGCTTATTTTGCGTTCTATCCCGAAGATATGTGAAAATACAGACTTGCACAAAAAAGATACCAGCGTGGGTAGGGGCGGATAGAACATCCGAGATAAAGCCTTCCCCTTTGGGGAAGGTGGCATGCCGAAGGCATGACGGATGAGGTCCTCGTTGATCTGCATGCGCGAAGCGGGCAAATAAGCGCGCCGTTGTACTCAAGAAATATAGGAAAGGCCGGAGACAAGCGTCTCCGGCCTTTGTGCTTGCGATTGTGCTTATTCGTCCGATTTGTCGAGAACGATTTCTCCGTGTTTTTCTTCAAAGGATTTGACAGCTTTGCTGATCAGGTTCATGACCATCCAGTTCATAGAACGATCCTGATATTCCGCGACATAGGCGAATTTGCGCAGGAGTTCTTCATCAATCCTCAGTGAAACATGTTTGACATTGCCCGTTGGTTTCTTTCTCATGACAATCACCTGACCAATCCCTGATATGGAATCATTGTGACTTCATTTTAGGTGCATTATGTGGTATGATGTCATAAATGGGTGCATAGTACACCTATAATAATTCCAAAACAGAAGGTGATCGCATGCATAACCAGCCCGTTGATGTAAAAAGAAGACACGCATTCATTGCAGAGCTGCGCAGACTGATGGATATGGATGAATGCGAAGCTGAAACCCTTCAGAAAGCGGCAGCACAGGGGGCGCATGCCTTTTGGGAAGCCCTGCGCGGCGTGTGCGCAGAGCGCACGGGAGAATACATCCTGAAAATCGCAGAAAACTGCGCGGACTGGGTGGAGGGCGGATTGGGCGAGCTCAATGGCGATCCCCTTGCGCTGAAGCACAGCGATGCGATCATGTCCATGATCCGGCTGCACATGGTCAGCTTGTGCGCGCTGGAGCTGGCGAAGTACGAAAACCGGGAGCTGTATGCAGCGGTGAAGGCATGTTCAGGGCGTACATATACGTGCTTGGCGACGGTCATTCCGCTTGATGGCGGGGAAGAACAGCCGGAAAAAAACAGGCTGAATTGAGCGAAAAATCACTCGTCTGACCACCTGAAAAACCCAGCTATTTTCAGGAAATATCGATGCGCGAGTGAGAAAACGGGAGAAAACGCGAGAAAAAGAGAGTTTGATGGTTGAATTCAGAAAAAATCAAAAAATTTTACAAAAACCTGTTGACAGAATGAGGCTGCTGGTGTACAATAAGCGAGCATGTTTGACAGGCGTATTTTGCCTGTCCTAATAAAAGGAGGTGTCTTGTATGGCTGCTGCTGGTGTTCGCGTGAAGATCACGCTGGCCTGCACGGAGTGCAAGCAACGTAATTACAACACGATGAAGAATAAGCGCAACACTCCGGACCGTATCGAAATGAGCAAGTATTGCCGTTTCTGCAAGAAGCATACGGCTCACAAGGAAACCCGCTAATTCTTGCGTCAAGACGGATAAGGATGTGAAAGAGATGTCTGAGAACAAGAAGACGGAAACGGGTTTCTTTACCCGTGCGAAGAACTGGATTGTTGCCCTGCCGGGCCGTGTGAAGAATGCGTTCAAGAACATGGTGGCTGAGCTCAAGAAGGTTTCCTGGCCGTCCAAGAAGGATCTCGTCAACTACTCCCTCGTCGTCATTGGCTTCGTCGTCGTTCTGGCGGTTATCGTTGGTCTGCTCGATACGGTTTCTTCTTCCCTGGTCAAGCTGCTTATCCAGCTGTAAGACCGAGCTAAAGGAGGGCTTCGTATGTCAGACGAACAGGCTCTGTGGTATGTTGTTCATACCTATTCGGGCTACGAGAACAAAGTCGCCAACGATCTGATCAAGACGGTGGAAAACAATGGCATGGGCGATCTGATTCAGGACGTCCGTGTGCCGATTGAAGAGGTTGTTGAGGTTCGTAACGGCAAGCCGCATACGATCCAGAACAAGCTGTTTCCGGGCTATGTGCTGGTCAAGATGATCAAGACCACCGAAACCTGGTACATCGTGCGCAACACGCGCGGTGTGACGGGATTTGTTGGCCCGGGATCCGAACCGATTCCACTGTCGGATGAAGAATTCGAACGGATGATGAGCTGTCAGGGCACGATCCATATCGATCTTGAGCCCGGTGATTCCGTGCGCGTGAAGAACGGAAGCATCGAGAACGCGATCTATACGGTCGAAGAGGTCATGGCCGAGGAACACAAGGTCAAGGTCTCTATCGAGATTCTGTCCCGTAAGACTACGACGGTGTACGATGTCTCCGAGGTGGAGCGCCTGTAAGCGCTGCTTCGGAACAATTCAGGCAACCCCCGGGAGAAATCCCGGTTGTTGAAAGTGTCCGTCCTGCAAAGGCGGACTTCAGCCCGGTAAGCAGGTCTGCTCCGGGCGTGGGAGGAACAGTTTGTTCCGCGTGACCACAGATTTAGGAGGATTAATACCATGGCTAAGAAAGTAACTGGCATGATTAAGCTGCAGGTGCAGGCTGCCAAGGCCAATCCTGCTCCGCCGATCGGCCCGGCGCTCGGTCAGCACGGCGTCAACATCCCGGGCTTCTGTAAGGAGTTCAACGAGCGTACGAAGAACGATGTCGGTCTGGTCATCCCGGTCGTCATCACCGTTTATTCTGACCGCTCCTTCACCTTCATCACCAAGACCCCGCCGGTCCCGGTCCTCATCAAGAAGGCTCTGGGTCTGGACAGCGGCTCCGGCAAGCCGAACAAGACCAAGGTTGGCCAGCTGACCATGGCTCAGGTTCGCGAGATCGCCGAGAAGAAGATGCCCGACCTCAACGCCGGCAGCATCGAGGCTGCGATGAGCATGGTCAAGGGCACCGCCCGCTCCATGGGTGTCACCGTCGCCGACGCCTGATTGAAGGATATTCCAGCGCGGTAAACCGCGCGACAGGGTCTGCGCATATGCAGACTTGAAATAGTGGGAGGACATTGCGCCGTTTGTACCACAAGGAGGAACATTATTATGAAGCATGGCAAGAAGTATCTCGAGAGCGTGAAGCTGATCGAGCGCAACAAGCTGTATGATCCGGACGAGGCTATCAAGCTCGCCCTGCAGACCGCCAAGACCAAGTTCGACGAGACCCTCGAGGTTTCCGTCCGTCTGGGCGTTGACCCGCGTCAGGCTGACCAGCAGGTCCGCGGCGCTGTCGTTCTGCCGAACGGCACCGGCAAGAAGGTCCGCGTGCTCGTGTTCGCCAAGGGTGATCAGGCGAAGGCCGCTGAAGAGGCCGGCGCTGATTTCGTCGGCGCTGAGGAGCTCGTTGCGAAGATCCAGGGCGAAAACTGGTTCGAGTTCGACGTCGTCGTCGCGACCCCGAACATGATGGGCGTCGTCGGCCGTCTGGGCCGTGTCCTCGGTCCGAAGGGCCTCATGCCGAACCCGAAGAGCGGCACCGTCACCATGGACGTTGCGAAGGCCATCGCCGAGATCAAGGCTGGTAAGGTTGAGTATCGTCTGGACAAGCAGGCGATCATCCACTGCCCGATCGGCAAGAAGTCCTTCACTCCGGAGCAGCTCGTTGAGAACCTCAACACCCTGATCGGCGCCATCAACCGCGCCAAGCCGGCTGCTGCGAAGGGCACCTACATGAAGTCTCTGGTCCTGCACTCCACCATGGGCCCGGGCATCAAGGTTAACCCGCTCAAGTTCTAATTTCATAGAACGCACGAATCCCTGTGGGAATTTCCCGCGGGGATTCTTTTCTTTTGGCTTTTTTCGTGATACGATAGAGAAAAGAATAGTTCGACTGGCGTCAATTCCAAATACAAGGCGACTGAAGGAGGTATATTCATGTCTATCCGCGAAATCAGCTTCCCCTCAAACAATGGCCGTGACACCGTGAAGGCGTGGGCGTACAGCCCGCTGGGACAGCCGCGCGGCGTAATCCAGCTGATCCACGGCTACGGCGAGCATTCCCGCCGTTATCTGCATATGATCGGCAAGTTCAACGCGGCGGGCTTTGTCGTCTATGCGGACGATCACATCGGCCACGGCAAGACCGGTTACGACGGCGGCACGCTGGGCGATCCGCATTCCGGCGGATACATGACCTATATCAAGGACGAGAAGGCGCTGCACGATATCGCGGTCAAGGATTATCCCGGCCTGCCGTATTTTGTCTTTGGCCACAGCTGGGGTTCGATGATCGCGCGCTGCTATGCCGCGCATTACGGCGAGGATCTCGCGGGTCTGCTGCTGTGCGGATTGTGCTCCCAGTGGCAGGGCTGCGAGGATGGATACAACAACGAGGAGCTGCGCGCAGCGGTGAAGGAGAATCCCGACCAGCCGGCGGGCGAGTGGTTTGCGCGCGTGTTCACGGGCATGACCGACCGCATCGAGAACCCGAACAGCGCGGCGGACTGGATCGCCAATGATCCGCGCGTGGTTGCCGACCATGCGGGCGACATGTTCAATACGTTTGATACGACGCTGGAGCTCGTCTGGGACTTCTGCGAGCTGTACCACTTCATCGAGAGCGACGCGTGGGCGCCGATGGTTCCCGCGAAGATTCCGGTCTATCTCATCGCCGGCGATCAGGACCCCTGCGGCAACTACGGCGAGGGCCTGTACCACGTCGCCAATCTCCTCGCGCGCACGGGCAACAAGACGACCACCCGCGCCTACACCGGCTACCGTCACGAGATCCACAACGAGCTGGAGCTACGCGACGAGGTGGAGGATGGGCTGATCGCCTTCATGAACGGTGTGCTGTGCTGAAGTGGATTGTGCTTGACGATGCATAGACAATGTGATAAGCTCTGATTAATGACAATCCAATTTGGAGGAGATCGACTATGAAAAAACTGATTTGTATGATGCTGGTTCTCACGCTCATCGCCGGCATGACCGCTGTTGCCTGCGCGGAGAACAACAAGCTCAGCGACTTTGCCAATCGCCTGAAGAAGGCTGCCCAGCAGCAGACCGCGCAGGAAACCGAGGCGGAGCCTGCGCAGGAGCAGGCGGACGTGAGCTACGGTCCGGCGCTGCGTACCAACGATCCGTTCTATCAGAAGGTGCGTTCTTCTGCTTACCTGCAGGAGGATAAGTACTCCAAGGAAGCGAACGTGATGATCGAGCTCAAGAACGTCAGCGGCCGCACGCTCTATCCGAACAAAGCCACAGTCACGGCGTATAATGCTGACGGTGCTGTGATTAAGGAGCAAAACTATTCCAGCTACGGTCCGGATATGGTTGGGAACGGCGAAAGCCTGTTCATCTGGGAATGGTTCTACGGCTTTGATGTGCCGATTGCGGACATCGCTTATTTCGACGTCGTGATCGAGTCCGAAACCAGCTCCTATACCGAATATGCGAAGATCGACGGTCAGGCGTTCGTCAGCGATGGCATCGCATATGCGCTGGTGGAGAACACCACCGATGCGGATATCTACGGCATTCAGTCCGTGATCGTCGTTGAAAACGCCGATGGTGTGCTGCTGGACGTGCGCGATATCAGCGGCCTCACTTCCAACGGTATTTTCCCGGGCAGCACGCTGGTGCAGCGCCAAACTGTGAAGGATTACGCTAATGACAAGTCGCTGATGGAAGGCAACGCGACGGCGTACGTCCTCTACGAACTCGACTGATTTTTCTGAAAAAAGTAAGAAATATCAGCAAAAAACCGTTGACAGACTATTAAATCCGTGTTACAATATCAGCCGTGAATTGAAAAGTTCTGTGCCGTAGACAGCTGGTGGCGTGAAAACGTCTTAAATTTCGCCGGCCGAGGTGTGAGTGCTGATTATTTCCGTGAATACGGTTATCCGCCCTTGCGCCCAGCGCAGGGGCTTTTCTTTTCCGGAACCTTTCGGGAAGGAGGAAAAACATCATGTCCAAGAATCTTGAAGCAAAGAAAGTCGTTGTTTCCGAAATCGAGGAGAAGATTGAGAAGGCTCAGTCCATCGTGATCGTCGAGTACAAGGCTCTGACCGTTGAGCAGGTTACCGCTCTGCGTGCCAAGTGCCGTGCCGCGAACGTTGACTACTGCGTTCTGAAGAACACCCTCGTTCGCCGCGCGCTGGCCAACAAGGGCATCACGATCGACGAGAAGCTGCTCGAGGGCCCGAACGCCTTCGTGTTCGGCAACAATGATCCGGTCTCCGCGCCGAAGATGATCAAGGAGTTCATCGCCGGCTGCGAGAAGGACAAGAAGAAGTCCCCGATCACCATCAAGTGTGGTATCATGGACGGCGAGGTTCAGTCCGTGGAGCAGGTCAAGGCCCTGGCCGACATCCTGCCGAAGGATCAGCTCATCGCCAAGATCATGGGCGTCCTGAATTCTCAGGTCACCGCTCTGGCGTACGTCATCAAGGCGTACATCGACAAGCAGAACGAAGCCGCTGCCGAGTAATCTGCTGGTCAAAACTGCCGTATAGACGGCAACACAAAAAAGAAATTATCAAAATAACATGGAGGAAAATGTTATGGGTATCAATGAGATCGTTTCCGCTATTGAGAGCCTGACTCTGATCGAGTGCTCCGAGCTGGTTAAGGCCCTGGAAGAGAAGTTCGGCGTTGTCGCCGCTGCCCCGGTTGCCGCTGGCGCTGGCGCTGCTGCTCCGGCCGCTGCTGCTGAAGAGAAGACCGAGTTCGACGTCGT
>JAFYOR010000090.1 GCA_017547805.1 Clostridia bacterium | reverse complement strand
TATCCCCCTATCTAACTGTGATTTGATACACTGTCTCCCGTTCCTGCTCAATGGGTATTGGGATAGCATAGGTAAGGTTCTATGCGAAAAGAATGCCCGGTAGGCGACGGCCATCGCCTCCGGGCTGTGTCGGCTAGCCCGAATCCCCCGAGGAGATCGCAACTCCGTTCTTCGGCATGGGCGCCGACACTTATATGGTCATCAGACTGCGATGGTTGCAAGGGCATTGGTCTGCGCATGCATCCAACATAGCCCGAAGATAAGGATAGTATACCATGAATTCGGTCAGAATGCACATAGGAGTCGACGTCGGTAAGAACTGCCTCGACATCTGCTTCCCTGATGGGAAAAAGGAGCACCTCAAGAACAACAAGCCCGGAAGGGCAAGAATCATACACGCCGCAAAGAAGCTTGACGCTATAGTCTGTTTCGAGGCCACCGGCATATACGAGGAAGACCTCGCGAACGAATGCCTGGCCGCAGGAGTGCGAGCTGCTCGCCTTGACGCCTGGAAGACTCGTCAGTATGCCAAGTCGCGAGGCCGGATAGAGAAGACGGACAGACTGGACTGCGAGATGATCCGCGACTTTGCCTCGTCGCTCGAAGATGGCAAAATGCCATTCGTTAAGCCCAGAAGCGCTGCGCACAGCCTCATAAAGGAATACGCAAAGATACGCGGGAACCTCATGAAGGCGCGAGTCGTCGTGAGCAGCCAGCTGGAATTCGTGCGCGACAAGTCTGCCAGGAAGAGCATCGTCGCAATCGTCGAGAAGATCGAACAGGAAATCGCAAGGCTCGAGGACGAGTGCGGGAAGGCCGTAGGCGAAGACGAGCGGATGAGCAGTCTGTCGAGACGGTTTCTGGAGGTCAAGGGCGTAGGGCCGTGCCTGGTCAGGGCGATATTTGCAGAATGTCCGGACATAGGATCTTTCTCCAAGAAGGGAATCGCCAAGTTCTGCGGCAAGGCGCCAATCGCAAGCAAGAGCTGCACGATCGAAAAGCAAAGCAGGATGCGACGAGGCCGACAGGGGCTTAGGCAGGCGTTCCACATGGCGGCCCTGAGCGCAAGCAAGCACAACCATGTGCTCCGCGAGACATACAGGCGCCTCATGTCCAATGGCAAATCAAAGATGACTGCGCTTGGGGCCGTCGGTCGGCATCTGGCAATTCTTTTGAACAACATAGCAAAGTATCCTGACTTCAAGATCAGTCATGAATCCGAAGACGGGAAGCGCAAGCTGCATGCCACCTGCTGAATGACTGGCGGCACGGCTACGTGCAAGCGTCCAGTGCAAAATGCTTAACGCCATCCTGCGGTGGCGACGACACGATGTTGCATTTGCATTCTTCAACAGGCGTTTAACGATTCTCGCATGGAAAGCAAAATCGTCCGCCGTGTCCAACAGGTTATGAACATCCTTCCCTCCTTCTCCCCCTACCCCTCATCCTCCTTGCCTCTAACAACAACCGATACAAAAGGCAGTGCCCTGGACAACGAACAGAAAAAGTCAAAGATTATGGTTGCTGAACGAAGTGAGCCGCGAAGCGGGCGCTATGCGGGGTGCGAGCAGGTCGGGCGCAGGCCTCACAATTTTTGGTATAATATGTCAGACAATGTTTGAAGTGCGAAACATCGCGTTTACCTACCGCAAGAAGCCAGTCTTGCGGGATGTGTCTTTCGTCGTCTCTCCAGGCGAGGTCGTGTGCGTGATTGGGGCCAACGGAGCCGGCAAGACGACGCTTCTCAAGGTGCTTGCGACCCTTGCCGCGCCCGATTCCGGCGTTGTGATGGTCGATGGCCAGAACGCGTTCGCTAAACCCTTGCGCTACCGCCGTCAGCTCGGCTATCTGCCCGAGCGCGTCGCTCTCTACGAGGAGATGACGGTCAAGGAGTACTTGAACTACCGCGCCGCATTGAAGGGCGAGCCGGTGAAGCGCATTCGCAGGCGCGTCGACGAGGCGTGCGAGATGTGCAAGGTGTCGGAATTCCTGCGTTCCCCGATTGGAAGTCTCTCCGCTGGGCTAAAGAAGCGCGTGGCGCTCGCAGATGCGCTTCTCCTGAGGCCGCGCGTCCTGCTCTGGGATGACTTCCTCGCGGGGCTCGACAGCGACATGCGCGAGACCGCTGGCGCCGTGCTGTCTAACGCGGCCGCGTTCTCGTCGGTCATAGCGACTGGTCACGAGCTTGACGATCTCGCAAAGTGGGCGACGAGGTTCTTCATTCTCAGGGACGGGGTGATTTCCGCGTCCGTGTCGGCTGTAGGCGTCGACAGGAGTTCCATTCGCGGCCGTATTGCCGCGGCGCTTAAGGGG
>JAFYOR010000013.1 GCA_017547805.1 Clostridia bacterium | reverse complement strand
GCGGGCTGTGCCCGCACCCATATCGCTTCGCGGGCGGGCTGTGCCCGCACCCATATCGCTTCGCGGGCGGGCTGTGCCCGCACCCATATCGCTTCGCGGGCGGGCTGTGCCCGCACCCATATCGCTTCGCGGGCGGTTTAAGCCGCTGCGTTCGCACGGAGGGTGCTCCGCAGCTGAATCCTTCCGCCATGATGCATCCGTGCAGAAATCACGAAACCGGAGACGAAAAGGTCTCCGGTTTCTTTTTTGCGCAGAAGACCTCATCCGTCTTTGCCTCCGGCAAAGCCACCTTCCCCAAAGGGGAAGGCTTATTTTGCTTCACGGACACCATGCATCTGAACGTGCCTTCCCATGCCAGTTTGCGCGCAGCGATGCGGGCTCAGATACAGCTCATAGATCAGGCAGGATTTCTTCCGGGTCCTGCGCGACGCCGTCCTTCCATCGCTCAAAATGCAGATGCGGCGCAAGCTCCGCCTCACAGGGGACCTGTTCAAGCAATCTTCCGATCTCCTGCCCGCGCACGACGTTCTCCCCCGCTGATACAAAGGCGCAGGACAGTCCGGCGTAGACGCACACGCTGCCGTCGGCATGCTCAATGCTGATCCGCCACCCCCACAGCGCATCCATTGCCGCCTCCTTCACCATGCCGTCCATCGCGCTTGCCACTGCGCAGTCCTCCTGCCCGGCGATATCGATCGCCGCGTGCGCCTTGACAACGCCCAGTGCTTCCCAGAGCACAGGTTCCCGTGAAAAGCCGCGCACAATCTTTCCGTCAAGGGGCTGCACAACCGCGATCTTCGGCGAAAAGCTGACCTTTGTCAGCGTCAGCGGCGCGATGGTCGGCAGCGGCGTCACGCAGGGCGTCGCCCCGGCGCTTTCCTGTGTTTCATGCGCCTTCGCAGCCGCCTGCGCCGCCGCTTCCTGCTCTCCCCTGAGATGGCCCGTATACAGCGCCGCGCCGGCAATGACCATCATCACCGCGCCCAGCGTCACCAGATACGCATATTCCATCAGCCAGTTCCTGATGCCTGCATAGGCATTTGCCGCCCGCTTTCCCAATCCGGCCATATTCATCCCGCCTTTCAGCTTCAGGATGCGCCGGTTTTTCCCAAAATATTCAAAGGCTGCCGGCAGTTATCACCAGCAGCCCTGTTTTCTATTTTCGCGCAACCGTGCGCAGCTCGCCCTGCAGCGCAAAGCCAATCTGCGTGTAGCAGCCGTTGGATGCGCTGTAATTGGCGTCTGTATAAAGCATCGGCACCCTGCCCGCGTCAAGCTGTGCTTTGGATACGGTGTAAACGAGATTCGCCGCATAGCCCTTCCTGCGCTCACGCGGCGGCGTATAGACATGCGTGACATGCGCGGCGTTCTCGTCCTCATCCACACCGCAAATTGACTTTGGTTCGCCGTTTTCATCACGCCAGAAAAACATCGATCTGCGGCTGACATAGTCGCGGATAACCTCTTTCGCGTTCTCAAGCGGAATGTCCTCATGCAGCACGCATTCCGCATGCATCAGCCGGTACCATGCCGCCGCCCGATCAACTTCATCTTCGCCAACGAGGGAAACGCCGCCGCCGGGCGTCTTGCGCGGCGGGATCGTCTCATGGCAATGATACGCCATCAGCCCAAGCTGCTCGCGCATCGACGGATCGCCTTCAAGAATCACGCGGGCAAGCGGCAGCCGCACATTGTAAGCATACCCTTCCTCAGGCGGAAACTCTGCGCGCAGCGCTTCCCATACGCCTTCAAGCTCCGCCCGGTCCGCATCCGGCGCCGTCCAGACCCACACCGGGAACGGACGCACCGACAGGCACATGATCACCCGCCTGTGGTCGGTAACGGTCTTCGTGCACCGTCCGCCGACGATGCGCGAGAGCATCGAAAACGTGCATACATCCTCGCCAAGGAGCGCAGCCAGCTCCGGCACCGCCTGACCAAAATAGCGTTTCATTGGCATCCCTCCGCCGTCTATCTTTGCTTTAAAGAATAACGCAAAAACCGCCCGCGTGCGCCATGCTGCATATCATGCAGAGTCGGGCGGAAGTGGGAGCGCGCACTGCGCGCTTTTTGTCAGTATACAGGAAACCTGCCGCTTTGGCAATCGCCGACATTCTCTATGAAGCGAATTTGCGCCGCAAGCGTTCCCTTTTTCCTGCGAATGCGGTACAATGGACTCAGCACTACAAAGGAGGGATCCCATGCTTCCCTTTCCCGAATATCCGCGCCCGCTGCTTGCGCGAAGCGAATGGACCAACCTCAACGGCGTCTGGCAGTATGCCATCACCCAATCCGCCGACATCCCCGCCGCCTATGACGGCGATATCCTCGTTCCCTTCTCGCCGGAAGCGCCGCTGTCCGGCGTAAACCGCCAGCTCAAGCCGGGCGAAAGGCTGCATTATTTCCGCACCTTTTCCCCACCGCAGGGGCAGGGCGGATGCGTGCTGCTGCACTTTGGCGCGGTGGATTATGCCTGCGAGATCTACGTAAACGGGCGCTTTGCTGGGCGGCATGCCGGCGGCTACCTGCCCTTCTCCTTTGACATCACCCGCCTGCTTACGGATGGAGAGAATACGCTCCGCCTCTGTGTCAGCGATCCGAGCGATACCGGGCATCAGGCTCGCGGCAAGCAGAAACTCAAGCGCGGCGGCATGTATTACACCGCGCAGAGCGGCATCTGGCAGACGGTCTTTATGGAGCGCGTGCCGGAAGCGTACATCGCCGGCATCCACGTCACGCCGGACTTTGATGGCAAAACCGCGCATATCCGCGTATCAATGCACGCGGGCAGCGCAAAGGGCGTCCGCCTGACGATCCTCGCCGGGGGCAACCCCGTCGCCGACTGCACAACGGACGACAGCGGTCATGCGACGGCGGATCTTTCCGCTGCCTTCCGCGCGTGGTCGCCGGACGATCCGTTCCTCTACGACATCACCGCCGAGCATCCGCTGGGCGATCGCGCAAATTCCTATTTCGCCATGCGCGTTTTTTCGCGCGAGAAGGACAGGCACGGCATCTGGCGCTTTACGCTCAACGGCAAGCCGATTCTCCTGAACGGTCTGCTGGATCAGGGCTACTGGCCCGAGGGACTGTATACCCCGCCCAGCGAGGAAGCCATGATCCGCGACATCCGGACCATGAAGGACATGGGCTTCAACCTTCTGCGCAAGCACATCAAGATCGAGCCGCAGCGCTGGTATTACCACTGCGACCGGCTGGGCATGATCGTCTGGCAGGACATGGTCAACGGCGGCGGCAAATACGCCGACTGGTTCGTCACCTACGCAATCAACGTCGCCCCGGCGATCATCCGCCGCTTTCCGGACGGTCCGCTCTCCCGCAGGCTTCTCGCACGCACGGACGCCGCCGAGCGCAGCAACTACTTCGCGGAGCTTGAAGCGATGATCCTTCTGCTCGGCGATCATCCGTGCATCGGCGGCTGGGTGCCCTTCAACGAGGGCTGGGGCCAGTTTGACGCCAAGCGGGCTACGGCGCTCATCCGCAGGCTCGACGCTCAGAAGCGCCCCGTCGACGAAGCCAGCGGCTGGTTTGATCAGGGCGGCGGCGACATGTACTCCGTGCACAATTATTTCTATCCGCTTCGCGTGAAGGCGAAAAAGGACCGCGTATACGCGCTGACGGAATTCGGCGGCATCGCCTATCCTGTCCCCGGGCATGGCACGGATGAAAAGGTCTACGGCTACGGCACGGCAAAATCGCAGGAAGAGCTGACCGCGCGCTACAGAAAGCTGATGCTCGAAACCGTGCTACCCCAGCTCGGCAAGGGACTTTCCGCGCTGGTGTACACGCAGGTATCCGACGTGGAGGACGAGGTCAACGGTCTGCTGACCTACGACCGGGAAGTGGAAAAAATCGCCGTTGCGGACGTACGCGCGGTGAATGACGCGCTGTACGAGGCGTTTCAGCGGTGCATCAAGG
Organism: Clostridia bacterium; assembly: GCA_017547805.1. Classification (GTDB taxonomy): domain Bacteria; phylum Bacillota; class Clostridia; order Christensenellales; family Aristaeellaceae; genus Ventricola. The sequence continues at coordinate 67,301 of JAFYOR010000013.1, read as the reverse complement.
ATTGATTTGCGTCTGAATCGCATGCTTATCTCCAACGAGAAACCGGCATCAATCAGACAATGGGATCGGTCGCGGCGGCGTGTACGGCGCGACCGCAGCGATTTTTCGTGAGGGAAATCCCATTTCCCGGTAGAAAAATCGTTTCCTTGCATTTTTCAGTTGTGCCCAAAGGGCGCGGCTGAAAAATGGAGGGGGGGCTGTGGCGGGGGAAAGGTTCCCCTGTCCACCAGACTGTCAAAAAACCTTTTTTGACAGTCTGAAACCGGCTGACGGAGTTCATTCTCCGTCAGCCGGTTTTTCGTTATTCACTTATGCCGCCATCATGTACGTCAGCGCAAACATCACCGCAAGGCTCAGCACCGCGCCAACCGGCGCGCTGAGCTGAAAGGCGATGTGCTTCGTCTTGTGCCGGAAGACCTGCATCCCGGCAAACGCGCCCACGCCGCCCATCAGCCATGTGAAGAGCAGCAGCGTCTTTTCCGGAATGCGCCACTTATTGCGCTTGGCCTTGAGCTTATCAAGACCATAAAGCAGGAAGGTGAACACATTCAGGCACGCCCACACAATCCAGAGTATCGTCATCATCATGCTTCATCCCCCGTCACCTGCACGTCGTCGCCCGCGTTCTCCTGCTGCGCCGCTTCCTCCGTCTTCTCTTCCTCAAAGGAGGAGGGCAGCTGGTTGGGCGCAAGGATCGCCATGAACTCGATGCCGGTGATGGTTTCCTTTTCAAGGAGAACCTTCGCCAGCTCGTGCAGCTTTTCCCTGTTGTCGGTCAGGATCTGCGTCGCACGCTCATAGCAGGCAGCGATGATGTTCTTGATCTCCACGTCGATGCGCGCCGCCGTCTGATCGGAGCACACGAGCATCGCATCGCCGGTGATGTACTGTCCGGACTGCGTTTCCAGCGCCATCATGCCGAACGTTTCGCTCATGCCAAGGCGGGTGATCATCGCGCGGGCAAGCTTGGTCGCCTGCTCGATGTCATTGCTCGCGCCGCTGGTGATGCGTCCGAAGACGAGCGCCTCCGCCGCGCGGCCGCCGCAGTAGGTCGTGATCTTATCCAGAATCTGTTCCTTGGTCATCAGCAGGCGTTCTTCCTCATCCACCTGCATGGTATAGCCCAGCGCGCCGCTGGTGCGCGGGATGATCGTGATCTTCTGCACCGGCGCAGCGTTTTCCAGCTTCGCCGCGACGAGCGCGTGGCCGATCTCATGGTAGGACACGGTCAGCTTATCGCGCGGGGAAACGACGGCGTTCTTGCGCTGGTAGCCGGCGATGACCGTTTCAATCGCCTCCTCCAGATCGCGCTGGGAAACCATCTTACGCCCCGCCTTGACGGCGGCAATCGCGCCTTCGTTGATGATATTGGCCAGTTCCGCGCCGGAGCAGCCGCTGGTAGAGCGTGCGATCTGCGTATAATCGATGTTCGGTTCGGTCTTGACTTCCTTGGCATGCACGCGCAGGATCGCCTCGCGGCCGGCAAGGTCCGGCAGTTCCACCGGGATGCGGCGGTCAAAGCGGCCCGGGCGCAGCAGCGCCTTATCCAGAATCTCCGGACGGTTGGTCGCCGCGAGAATGACGACGCCCTTGCCCGCATCAAAGCCGTCCATTTCGGTGAGCAGCTGGTTGAGCGTCTGCTCGCGTTCGTCATTGCCGCCCAGTCCGCCCTGATCGCGGCGTTTACCGATGGCGTCGATCTCGTCGATGAACACGATGCACGGCGCCTTTTCGCCCGCCTGCTTGAACAGGTCGCGCACGCGCGCTGCACCCATGCCAACGAACATCTCCACGAACTCGGAGCCCGAGATCGAGAAGAACGGCACCTTTGCTTCGCCCGCGACGGCCTTGGCCAGCAGCGTCTTGCCCGTACCGGGCGGGCCGACGAGCAGCGCGCCCTTGGGCAGCTTCGCGCCGATGTCGCGGTACTTCTGCGGATCGTGGAGGAAATCGACGATCTCCTGCAGCGCTTCCTTAGCTTCGTCCTCGCCGGCGACGTCGTCGAACGTCTTGCCGGTCTGCGCCTCGACGTAGACCTTCGCATTCGACTTGCCAAAGCTCATGGAGTTGCCGCCCATCTGCTTGCTCATACGGCGGAACATCAGCGTGCCGAAGCCATAGAAGATGACCAGCGGCAGCACCCAGCTCATCAGGAAGCTGAGCAGCGGGTTCATTTCCTCCGGCACCACCTGACTGAAGGTGACGTCGGCATCGAGCAGGCGCTCGACGATCTTATCATCCGCCGTCACGCGGTTGGTGGTGTAGTAGGTCTTCTTGTTTTCATCCGCCTGCTCGACGGGCGTGAAGGAAATCTGCGTATCGCCGACTTCAACCTCCTTGATCTTGCCCTCGTCAAGCATCGTCAGGAACTCGGAGTAGCCGACTTCCTTGACGCTCACGCGGGAAATCTGCGGGAAGAGCAGCGTATTGAGCAGCATCACGACGACCAGCGCCACGATGTAATAGACGATCAACGGTTTACGGTTATCCTTTTTTTCGTGCATGATGAATCCTTTCTCAAGCGTTCATTGCCTGCTTCTATCATGGCATATGATACCCCGATCATGCAAAAAAGTCAATTCAAACCGGATGAAAGATACAACCTGAATGCTGTTTTGTCGTGGGCTGTGCCCACACCCGCTTCGCTTTGCCTTGCCTCTGTGGGCTGTGCCCACACCCACTTCGCTTCGCCTTGCTTCAAACGGCTCCGCACGCGCATCGGGCGCTCCGGAGCCCGGCTTCTTCCTAAATTCATTCTTTGCATGGCTAAAGCATTTCTGTTTGGGCCTTTGTTCTGTACTTCATCACGCTTCGCCTTGCTTCAGTGGGCTGTGCCCACACCCGCTTCGCCTTGCCTCAAATGGCTCCGCACGCGCATCGGGCGCTCCGGAGCCTGACTTACGCTTAATCTCCAGCTACGCATGGCTAAAGCATTCTTTTTGGTTTTTGCTCAAAACCAGCACGTGCTTCCCTTCTGTAAAGTAAGAAACCGGAGACCTTCCGTCTCCGGTTTCGTGCTGTTCGCAGGAACGCATCAGGGCAGCAAAGCAGAGCTGCGGAGGGCCTTCCGCCCGAACGCAGCGGCTTTAACTGCCGCGAAGCGATGCGGGTGCGGGCACAGCCCGCCCCGAAGCGGCGTGGGTGCGGGCGCAGCCCGCCCAACAAAAAAGACCACCCTTTCGGATGGTCTTTTCTTTGGCTTCAATTACTCGGCGTCAGAGATGTCGTCGAAGTCCAGATCCTGGACGTCAGCGTCAAACTTGACCTCGTCGGTGAGCGCCTGACGGATGGACAGGCTGATGCGCTTGGCCTCGGTGTCAACCTTGAGAACCTTCACGCGGACAACCTGACCGACCTGAACGGCGTCCTCCACCTTCGCAATGCGCTCCAGCGCGCACTGGGAGATGTGAACGAGACCGTCGAGGCCCGGCTCGAGCTCAACGAAAGCACCGAAGGTGGTGATGCGGACAACCTTGCCCTCAACGATCGCGTCGACCGGGTACTTGGTCTCAGCGACTTCCCACGGCTGCGGAGCCAGCGCCTTCAGGCTCAGCTGGATGCGCTCCTTCTCCTTGTCAACGCCGATGATCTTGACCTGGACTTCCTGGCCCGGGGCAACGATCTCAGAGGGATGCTTGACGCGATGCCAAGCCAGATCGGTCACATGGATGAGGCCATCCACGCCGCCGATGTCAACAAACGCGCCGAAGTCGGTCAGGCGGCGGACGATGCCCGGGACAACCTGATCCTTCTCGATCTTCTCCCAAGCCTTCTTCTTCTCGTCCATCAGGAACGCCTTGCGGCTGGCAACGATGCGCTTCTTGGTCTTGTCCACCTCGATGATCTTGACGGTCATCGTCTTGCCCACGAACTCGCCGATGTTCTCGACGAAGCGGCGGGACAGGTGAGAAGCCGGGATGAACGCACGAACACCCATCACGTCGGCGATCAGGCCGCCGTTGACAGCCTCACGGCCAGTGGCTTCCACGCAGGCGCCGGTGTCGTGTTCAGCAACGAGCTTCTCCCAGTTCTTGGTGGCCATAACCTTGCGCTCGGAAAGGAGCACATAGCCTTCGCCGTCGTTGAGCTTCACAACTTCGGCTTCGATCTCGTCGTCGACCTTGCAGTCGGTGGTCACGAGATCATTCTTCTTGATGTAGCCATCAGCCTTGCCGGGAATGCTCACGACAACACCGTCATCGCTCACCTGGGCGACAACGCCTTTGACAACCTGACCGGGGCGGAACTTGATCATCGTCTCCTCGAGCATCGCAGCAAAGTCTTCGCTCTCAGAAACCAGATTCTTTTCCATGTCGTTCATGCGGGTACTACCTCCTCAAGTATCTCTACCGGGCAGCGCCCGGATATGATACAAACTTATATTGAATCACGGCTTTCGCCGGGAATCGCTTATGTTGTGCGCCGATTAACGGATATTCTCTTCAACCTTTTCGCGAACCTGTTCAAGCAGCCACTGCGGCGTGGACGCGCCGGCGGTGATGGCGATGCGGTCGTCCCTTCCGGCGACGCCCTCGGGCACATCCTCCGGGGTTTCAACGAGAATCGACCTTGCGCAGCGCAGGGCGCAGGTCTCAAAGAGCTTCTGGGTGTTGGAGCTGTTCTTTCCGCCCACGACGATCATCACGTCCGCCTCGCGCGAGAGGCGTTCCGCTTCTTCCTGACGCTGGCTGGTCGCCGCGCAGATCGTCTTGCGGACGGTCAGTTCCCCGACCTTCTGGCGCAGCACGGCAAGCACTTCGTCAAACCGGTCGCCGCGGATCGTGGTCTGCGCCACGACGAGCGCCTTCCCCGGCAGCCGCGCCTCTTCAGCCGCCCTGCCGTCGTGAAGGATGAACACCGGGCCTTTCGCCCAGCCGGCAATGCCAATGACCTCGGGATGGTCCGCCGCGCCGACGATGATCACGGCGTCGCCGCTTTCGCTGTAGCTGTTCACCAGCTGGTGAATGTGCGCCACGTGCGGACACGTCGCATCGATGACGGGAATGCCCATCTGCTCGCATTGGGCGTACACCTGCGGGGTCACGCCGTGGGAACGGATGATGACCGTCTGACCGGCGGCGACTTCCTCCAGCGTGTTTACGCTGTGGATGCCGGCGTCTTTCAGCCGCTCGACCTCCTGCGGATTATGGATCAGCGGACCGAGCGTGACGCAGGGAAGCTGCTTTTGCGCACAGTCAAATGCCTTGCACACCGCACGTCTCACGCCGAAACAAAAGCCGGCATGCTTTCCGATTTGAAGTCCCATAATCACCTGAATCGTCGATTTTGCGATGACTTTTCCATCGAATCAATGCTCAATGGGTACAATCATCCCATTACTCCATATTGCCCATCTCATTTGATTCTATATGCGTTTTCGGATTCCTGCCGGGTTGCTCAACTTTTTTCGTTTTTTTGCAAAAAAGTTTTTATAAGGCCGCGGAAAATGTCACTCTTCCGTCCCGCCTTCTGCCGGCGGGAGCGATTTTCCGCCGCTCAGCTGCGCAAAGGAAGCCTCCATACGACGAGTGATCTCATCAAGCGCCGTCTTGCCGGAAAACTCCTTCTTGATCTGCTGCATATCAATCGGCTTGCCCACGCGCACGGTGATGCGCCGGAAGGGCTTGTAGTTGCCGTCGATATACACCGGCACGATGTCGCAGCCGCTCTTGAAGCCGAGCATCGATGCGCCGCTGAGCAGCGGCAGCATGTGGCCGACCTTGGAGCGCGTGCCCTCCGGGAAAATGCCCAGCGTGTTGCCTTCCTTGAGGATGCCCATTGCCGTGCGGATCGCCGCCATATCGACATTGCCGCGGTCCACCGGGAAACCGTGCACCTTCGTAAAGAGCCAGCCAAGGATCTTGTTGTTCCACAGCTCCTTCTTTCCCATGAAGTGAATCTCGCGATCCGGCACGCACAGCGCAAGACAGATGGGATCGAGCATGCACTGATGGTTGCCCATGAGCACGACATTCTTGCCCTTTTCAATGTTTTCCCGGCCCTCAAACTTCATGAAATACACGAGCTTGAAAAACACCCACATCAGGCAGACCGCCAGCGAATAAACAAACGTACGCTTCTGCGGCGCAAGCACCGTCGGATCATCCTTTTTAACCTCGACATGCACCGTCTCCTGCGGCAGATTCTTCTTATCGCTTTCCATACACGCCCTCCACAAGCGAAACAATGTGATCGACCACTTCCTCCACGCTCATATGCGTGGAATCCACCAGAATCGCATCCGGCGCCATGCGCAGCGGATCGGTCTTGCGGTTCATGTCCTGCTCGTCGCGTGCATTCAGCTCGCGCAGCACCTGCTCATAGGGCGTCATGTCGCCCTTGGCGGTGTTCTGCAGCCAGCGGCGGCGCGCACGTTCCTCCGCGGAAGCGGTCAGAAAGATCTTGCACGGGCTGTCGGGCAGAATCACCGTTCCGGCGTCGCGCCCGTCGATGAGCATGTCTGTCGTCTGGGCAAGCGCCTGCTGAAGGCGAACCATGTGCCTGCGCACCGCGCCGTAACGGGAAACCGCGCTCGCCGCGGCGGAAACCTCGCCCGTACGGATCAGATCCGTCACATCCTCGTCAAAGAGCATCGTGCGCTGTCCGTTCTTTTCATAGCGGACGGAAACCTGCGCCTTGGTAATCAGCGTTTCCATCTCCGCCTCGTTATCCATGTCTGCGCCCATGCGCAGCGCGTAAAGGCCGAACGCACGGTACATCGCACCTGTATCCAGATGCAGGATGCTCAGCCGCTGCGCCACGGCGTCGGCAATAGAGGACTTGCCCGCGCCAACCGGGCCGTCCATCGCAATATTCATCGGCATAGCGTATACCTCCCTGCGGCATGGCCGCATATGCATTCTTCGGGATTTTATTATTATACGCCAGATTCCGCCCCCACTTCAAGGGTTAAGGAAAATTTGGGTCACACTCTCCACACCACGTTCAAATTCAGTCTGTTTTTGAATTATTCCCACCACAGATGCCGTCAATTTGTGTCAAAATCAGCCCACTTTACCCCATCAAGACATTGTGCTATAATGTAGGCGCAAACGGCCGCGCTGCGGCTTAACAGGGAGGCTATGACAATGTATTCCTTTCAGGCCAACACAGGCAAAAGAAAAAGCAAGCGGCTCATCCGGCTGCTCCTTGTCGTGATATTCATTCTGGTGATCGCGCTTTCGGCGGTCAGCTACGTGTATTTCCGCTCCCGCGGACAAAGCGACGTCACCGGCGAGGCGCTCATGGCCCGCGCCGTCAGCGAAGCGGGCAACGCGCAGAGCGCCGTGTACCGCCTCACGCAGTCAAGCGGCACCAACACCATGACGCTGCTTTCCACCGTGCGCAGCCACATTTACGCGCTGCAGTGCATCAACACCCTCGCCTCCAACATCTACGGGCCGGGTACGATCATCGCTGATATGCAGCTGCTTTCCGACTGCATCAACATCATCACCGACTGTGAAGCCAAAATGCAGGCAGGCGGCGTGCTGACCGGCTCTTTCGCCACCCTGCGCGACAACATCGACCTGCTTGTCGCCAGCTATAACCCCGCCGTGCAGTAAGCTTACCAAGCAGTATATGAAAAGCTCCCTCTTCGGGGAGCTTTTTTACTGCAAAGCATTGCGTTTTATCCCGCTGCTATCCGTTTTACAGCCAACAGCAGCGCATCCGCATCTTCTCTGGTGCTGGCGTAACCCGGGCTCACACGCACCGCGCCCGTCTCCAGCGTGCCAAGAAAGCGATGTACACCCGGCGCGCAGTGAAGCCCGCCGCGCACGGCAATCCCCCGCGCATCCAGCATCGTTGCAGCCTCCTGTGAAGATATGCCCTCCACATTGAAAGCCAGCAGCATCGCGCCCGGCCGCGTATATACGCGCACATCCGGGAGGTTCAGCAGTTCCTCGCGCATATAGCCGCACAGCGCGCAGATCTGCGCACGCACAGCCTCCCTATGGGAAAGCGCATGGCGTATGCCGGCATGCAGCCCGGCGATGCCCGGCAGATTCAGCGTTCCGCTTTCCATGCTGTCCGGCATGATGCGCGGCTGAAACATGCTCTGCGAAGAGGAGCCTGTGCCGCCCTGGCGCACCGGCGCAAGCGTCACATCCCGCCGCACCCACAAAGCCCCCGTTCCGTGCGGTCCAAGCAGCCCCTTGTGCCCGGGCAGCGCCAGCATCGTGCAGCCCCACCTTTGCGGCTCCAGCAGCAGATGACCTGCCGTCTGCGCGCAGTCCAGCAGAAAATGCACGCCGTGGGCACGGCACAGCGCCCCGACAGCCGCGGCATCCTGCGCCGTGCCCAGCACATTGGACATGTGCGTCATGGCGACCAGCCGCGTGCGCGGTGTCAGCGCCGCAGCGATCGCCTGCGGCTCGATCGTCCCATCCGGCGCGGGCGGAACAAGCGTCAGCGTAATCACGCCGCTGCGCGATAATTCCGAAAGCGGGCGCAGAATTGAATTGTGCTCGATGAGCGTGGAAACGACATGATCGCCGCTGCGGATGACGCCGTGGATCGCCATGTTCAGCGCATCCGTCGTATTCAGGGCAAACGCCACGCGCGATACGTCGCCCTCGCCCAGCATCCCGGCCAGCGCCTCCCGGCAGTTTTCCACAATCCGTCCGGCGCGCAGCGCAAGCGCATGCCCTGCCCGCCCGGGGTTGGCGCCGCTGTTTTCAAGCGCCTGCGTCATGGCCCGCGCCACGCCCGCAGGCTTAGGAAAACTGGTGGCCGCATTGTCCAGATAAATCATCATTTTCCGCCCCCTCCCGCACGGCGAACGCGCCGGCGCATACGCTACCAGTATATGAGGTCTGCCGCAGGCTAGACCCCGGGGAGGAATGCGCATGAATCAATCCTTTGGCATCGCCGCCTTCCGTTCGCGCACGCAGGTGCTGCGTATGGAAGACGCGCTGCGCCGTGCAGGGCTGTCCGCCGGCATCGTCTCCACGCCGCGCGAGGTTGCCCTCGGCTGCGGCCTGTCCGTCCGCTTTGCCCTTGCGGATCTGCCGCAGGTGCTTTTGATCAGCAGACAGATCAACCCCATCGCGCTGATCGGTTTTTACCGCGTAGATGATTACGGCACGCGCCGCATGCGCCTGACGCCCATCCCGCGCCAATGACAGACGCTTGCCAACCGCCGCGCAAAACGGTATAATCAGGCTATTCCAGCGCAAAGGAGAACGCACATGACGCAAGCAGAAAAAAACGCCCGCATCCTGACCGAGCTTGAGCGCCTGTATCCGGACGCAAAGCCCGCGCTCCATTTTGAAAATCCCTATCAACTGCTTGTCGCGGTGATTCTTTCCGCGCAGTGCACGGATGTGAAGGTGAATATGGTCACGCCGGCGCTCTTCGCCGCTTATCCTGACGCGCATGCCATGGCAAAAGCCGCCGCAGAGGACATCGAACCCTACATCAAAACCTGCGGCATCTACCGCAACAAGGCAAAGAACCTCGCGGCGACCGCCCGTGCGCTCGTTGATCTTCACGGCGGCGAGGTGCCTGCCGATCATGCGCTGCTGACGCAGCTGCCGGGCGTCGGACGCAAAACCGCCAACGTCGTGATGAGCTGCGCATTCGGCGCGGACGCCATCGCCGTGGATACGCATGTGTTCCGCGTTTCCAATCGCCTCGGGCTGGCCGACGCGCCGGATGTTCTGAAGACCGAGGAGCAGCTCATGGAAAGCATCCCGAAAACCTCGTGGAGCCGCGCCCATCACTGGCTGATTTATCACGGACGCCGCGTCTGCGCAGCGAGAAAGCCCGCATGCGAAAGCTGCACCCTGCACCCATGGTGCCGCCACGCAAACGCCGGCGAAGAATCAAGCGTCTGATCTGCAATCTGCGCCCGCTTCCGCCCATGTCTGCATCATGTGCAGCTTAGCGCACGCGGACGATTTCACACAATTTCCTATACGTCACAAAACGCGCCTTCATGCCGCATCGCATGAAAGCGCGTTTCTGTTTGTCAAGAAATCGCATGAAGCAGCTACCCGAATCGGTCGCAGCGGGGGAAAGGTTCCCCCGTCCACCAGCCTGTAAAAAACCTTTTTGACAGGCTGACCAGCTTTATGCCTTGCTGCCCGTGTACATATCCAGAATATGGCTGTCGTCAATAGGCGTGCCGTCGCCCGCCGGCGGCGCAAAGTCGACTTCTGTCGCCGTTTGCGGCGGGATCTCCGCCTTTGCGCTCACATCCTCCCGGCGGCACAGCACGCGCCAGATCTGAAGATGCCTCATCACGGGCGTCGCCATGTCCGCCGGATCGCGGTGATTATGCACAAGAATGCATGTCATCGCCTGCCGGAACGCCTCCGGTTCCTTTTCGGGATCGATCTGCTGCGCAACACCGCGCGCAATGACGCTGCGGTAATCATGCAGATGCCCTTTCACGCTGGCATTTGCATAGGAAACAAAGCTCGCCGCCGTCACGCACACGTTCGGATCCCGCGCAAGGCAGTCAAGCTTATGTCCCTGTCTGGCGCAATGAAAATAAAACTCCAGATCACCGTCACCGACAAAGGCAAAGCCGAAGTTAAGCGGCACAACATACGGTGCGGGGCCGTCGTTTATTCCAAGATAGAGGATCTCCATCCGGTCAAGCATCGCGCTGATGATCGCCGGATCGGTGATCTCCCTGCGCCTTTGGCGCATTTCTCGTTTCATCTGCATTCCTCCGGAACCCATACTTGATATGCCGCTGAAAAAACACCCTGACCAGCGGGCGCGTGTTCAGCGCCTGCCGTTATCCTCAGTATAGCATGTCTGCGGCGCCCGGGCAAGCAGCGCGCTGCCCACAAAAACACAGGGGCTGCATCTGCAGCCCCGCACTTCTTTTGTTGTATCGCTTATCGATGTCCGCCGGCAAACTCGCGCTCGCCCTCCGCCATCTGCATCATGCCTGCCATCACCACAAAAGCGCCGCTCAGCAGCACGATCGGAACCCCGAAACCAAACAGAATCGCCATCTCCAGTACGCTCATGATCTATTTCCTCCATTGCTTGTTTTATTTCTATTCAAATCAGGATTGTTTGCCTTATCAGCTGACCTGCGCACATTTGCTGGTCATGTATCGTCCGATGCTTCGCACGTCCACGCGCCGTCCTTCGCAGGCGCCGGTGATGCGCCCATCTGCAAGCATCGCATAGATGGTCGCGCGGGTTACGCCGAGAATCCGCGCGGCAACCGTCTTATCCACGTATTCTCCGTGCCGCGCCACCAGCTCGTCCGCCTTGCTCGGGCGGAACGTTTCTTCGCTCCAGAGCGACTTGCGCGTGCGCTCTTCCAGCGCCTGTACCCGCCTTTCCAAATCCGCCATCCGTTCCACAGACATCTCCATCGCAGCCGTCATTCCACCCGTCCCCTTTCTTCTTTGTCCCCATTCCGGCGACCTTTGTCGTTTTCTTCCATTTTCCATCACCACTTGTGCACTTCCACCACTTATACCCATAATTCCGATCTTTGCGTTACTATACGCACCACTTATGCCGCATATAATTGTCGCGACACAACTATTACTCCCACCCGAACCATTTTCACTTTATATCCAAGCAGGATATGCAGCGCATCGATCTGGGCATCCGGCGGTTTTGTTGCTTGATTGGTGACACGGCTATTCTATCACGCGAACGCACGTTCGTCAACCATTTGGTGACATTTTTCTTTTTTATTTTTCTTCCGTATTGCATTTGGTGACTTTTGTGGTATAATGCATCTATAGAAGCATCGGTTATCTTCACAATCCGCAGACAGGAGGGCCCGTTATGATCTTTGGCGTGAATCTCAAAAAACTGCGCAGGGAGCGCAGTCTCTCTCAGGATGAGCTTGCCGCCCTCCTTGGAACGACCAAGCAGGTCATTAGCCGGTATGAAAACGGTCAGCGCGTGCCGCGCCTCTCCGTCGTCACCGATTATGCGCGCAAGCTCGGCGTCCCGCTCTCCGCGCTCACGGGAGAAGAAGAAGCGCCGGAAGCTGCCGCCGGCGGACGCCGCGTACCGATTCTGGGCGGCGCAGCCTGCGGCGAGCCCATCTATAATCCGTCCGACGGTACGGAATACATCGTCGTGGACGACGATATTCCCTGTGATTTTGCGCTCATCGCGCAGGGCGATTCCATGACCGGGGACCGCATTTACTCCGGCGACGTCGTCTTCATCCGCCGGCAGGATACTGTGCGTGACGGGGAAATCGCCGCCGTCGCGCTGGATAACGAGCTGACGCTCAAACACGTCCGCCGCCTGCGTGGTGCGGACGGCAGCGTCGTCTTCACCCAGCTGCTCCCCTCCAATCCGGCGTATTCCCCCATCGACATCGGCGGCGAGGATGAAACGCGCATGGTGCGCATCCTTGGCAAGGCCGTTGCCGTGCGTTTTTCCCTTTGAGCAATTGCTTCATCTGCCTGACGCAGTTTTTGCGAACACAAGCCCTTTTTTGACAGAAAGGGCTTTTTTCGTTCCTTTTTCTTTACCTTTTTTGCGCACAATTCATCATTCTTTGCGCATCCCTTGCCCGCGCAAAAGAATGATGATATAATGATGGTCTTTGACAACCAATTCCGCATAAAGCGGCGACTACATCGATGATAAGGAGAATTCCTCATGGGTGCCAATGCCATCGTCGGCCAGAGCGGCGGTCCAACCGCCGTCATCAATTCCAGCCTTGCGGGCGTCTTCAGCGCCTGCCGCAGCTGCGGCGCAAAGACCATTTACGGCATGCGCTACGGCGTGCAGGGCCTTCTTGACGAAAAGATCGTCGACCTGACACAGACCCTTTCATCCACGCTTGCCGTGGAGCTGCTGCAGCGCACGCCGGCCACCTATCTTGGCAGCTGCCGCTATAAGCTGCCTGATTTCCGCGTGGATGCACAGCCCTACGAAAAGCTCTTCAAAATCCTGAAGAAATACGATATCGGCTATTTCTTCTATATCGGCGGCAACGACAGCATGGATACCATCCTCAAGCTTTCCGATTATGCGATGGAAACCAACTGCGACATCCGCTTCATCGGCGTGCCCAAGACCATCGACAACGACCTGATGATCACCGACCACACCCCGGGCTACGGCTCTGCCGCCAAATACATCGGCATCACGGTCAAGGAGCTTGTCCGCGACTCGACGATTTACGACATGAAGTCCGTTACGATCGTTGAGATCATGGGCCGCAACGCCGGCTGGCTGACCGCCGCCGCCGCACTCGCGGAGGATGCAGACTGCGAAGGCGCGAAGATGATCTGTCTGCCGGAAACCATCTTTGATCCCGAGCGTTTTATCGAGCAGGTTGCCGCGCTGCAGAAGGAGTCGCCGTCGCTGGTCATCGCCGTTTCAGAAGGAATCCGCTGCGCGGACGGACGCTATGTCTGCGAGCTGGGCAACAGCGATCTGAACATCGATCCCTTCGGTCATAAGTATCTCACCGGCACCGCAAGCTATCTCTCCCGCCTGGTCGCCCACAAGCTGCGCACCAAGACGCGCGCGGTCGAGCTTTCCACCCTGCAGCGCTGCGCAGCGCATACCGCCAGCCGTACCGACGTCATGGAAGCCTATCAGTCCGGCGGCGCTGCCGCATTCGCCGCCTTTGCCGGAAAGACCGGCATGATGGTCGCTCTCAAGCGCCTGAGCGATGATCCGTATCAGTGCATCACCGAGCTGCACGATATTCACGATGTCGCCAACTACGAAAAGACCGTCCCGCTGCATTGGATTGACACAAAGAACGCGCGCATGAACAAAGAATTCCTTACCTACGCGCGTCCGCTGATCCTTTCCGAAGTCAATCCGCTGTACGTCGGCGGCCTGCCCCAGCACATCCGTCTGTGATGCATCGTTCCGCGTCCCTCCGCTGCGGCGGACGGGACGCTTTTTTTCATCATTTTAGGGGTTGACATACAAAGCCTCCGGTGCTATAATACATTCTGTTCCAAGCGATTTGGTGCCATGGCTCAGTCGGTAGAGCACATCGTTCACATCGATGGGGTCGTTGGTTCGAGTCCAACTGGCACCACCAAAGAAGAAACCACCCTTCACGGGTGGTTTTTTCTTTGGTGACACTATTCGCTCTTCGCCAACAACCGCAGAGATGTGAACGCACATCGATGGGACCGTAGCCTGCCGCCGCCAGTGGCGGATGTAGGCAGGCGTAAGCGTGGTGAGCAAAGGAGTGCGGCGAGCGTCAGCGAAAGCGCACGACTATTGCGAACCTGACCGAGCGCAGCGAGACTGTTGGTTCGAGTTGGATGTATTATTGAATCCGTGCCAAGGACCGCCAAACATCTTAAGATGAGCACACCGCTCTTTCCGATTCTCGTTATGTTGTCTTTTCCGTTCGTTTTTTCTGTGATACAATCTCGTCATGAGTTCAGCTTTCAATGAATAAAGGAGAGATTGTCATGCCATATGAAAAGCAATTCTGGATTGATTTTGCCGAAGGTCGGATCTCCGTCCCCGAAATGCTTCAGCGCACAAAGACGGACCCTGCCTTACTGGATTGGATAAACGGCATCATCCCTGAGGGTACCGTCACTTGCGTTGTGCATAAGGTCGATCGCGGAGATGGAGATATGGACTATATTCCAGAAGATGTCCCCTTTACAGCGCAGATCTTTATCGAGGAAAAAATAAACAATGGGCACGGCGGCACGCTCGGACGCTATCTGAATGTTCATAGCTGTCTCTCTCGAATGATCGCAGCTGCTTTTCCCGAAGAGCGCATCACCATCGATCAGACGCTCAGCAAGAAGTTTGATTTTATGCTGGATGCTTGCCCGGAATCCGTCGATGGGCCGGAGGTTGAACAGGTCATTGAGGATCTGCTTGAATCCATTCCAAAGGATCTGAGCAAAGCCAAGAGAGTAAAACTTTTCAAGGAAAGGCTTAAGGAGGTGTTTCCCACCGCCGCCGGAAAATGGCCCAGATGGGTGCAGAGCGGAGAATGGCCGCTTGGATCCGGCGGAAAGCCCATGCGTTTTCTTGAGCAGAAGCGTAAAAAGGGAAAAGAATATGCCAATCTGCTGTATACCCACTACTATTTCGAAGATGTAGATACAGGCGAACAGCGTGTGATCGATCAGTTTACATAAACTATACAGTGAGCCGGAATCTCTCTTTAAAACCCCAACTTATCCGTTTATCATCTGATATAGCCAAAGACCACCCTTATCGGATGGTCTTTTTTGAAATTCAATCGTCTTATCCCTTCAAATTCCGCACGCGCGTCCGTATCGTCTCCTCAAACGCCTCATCGCTCAGGCTCGGATCGCGCGTGGCGCGCCACAGTCCGCAGGGCACTTGCGCGCAGGCGGCGCAGGTGGCATAGCGATGCTTCCCCACGCAGCAGGCATAGAGCGGGCATGCCTTCCCCTGCGGCGCATGGAACACCTTGCCGCAAGCCTCGCTGCAGCCCGTGCACGCATTTCCATACAGAGAACAGGCAGCGCAGTCCGTGCCGCAGCTGCTCAATCCCAGAATCTCGCGCTGCCGCTTTCCGCTGAAGCCCTCCAGCACGAGCCGGTAGGACTCGTCCAGCATCGCCCTGAGCACGTCGTCCGGCACTTCGCCGTCGGGACGGATGGAGTTCCAGCAGCGCTTATCCGAATAATAGCCGGGAATGACGTCCGCATACTGCCCGCGCATGAACTCTCCGCGAAGCGGCTCGAGCTTGAGGTTGATATAGTAGGGCGTATCGTTTGGATCAAGCAGGATGGCGGCGAACATCTTCCCGCCGATCTTGTAGCGGATCCAGTTCCAGTCGCGCTGCAGATCCTTTGTCACTGCCCGCTTTGCCATCAGGTATTCATCCATCCATTTGTAACGCATGCCATGCCTCCTGCATCCTTCGTCTTCGCACAAAGCGCGGGCTTGATCCGGCCTGACGGACAAGCGTCCCGCCTATTCCCCGACAATGCCGTCCCTGTTCCATTTGAGCAGCGTTTCATACCCGAGCTTTGCATACCACGGTCCCACGCCGGTGTAGTGAATATAGCTGATATCGTATCCGCGCTCCTTCAGGATCTGCGTCGCCAGCTGCACCATGCGCAGGCCGATGCCCCGCTTTCTGTATGCCGGAATCGTGCCGACGCAGCCCGGTCCTGCGACGCGCACCGTTCTTTCACCCAGCTGATGCACGCCCATGTCGTCAAGCAGACAGAAGCTGACGACCCTCTCCCCGTCAAAGGCACAGAACACGTTGTCTTTCTTGCCGTAGTACTGCACCCAGCCTTTATCCACCAGCGCAACGCTCTCCTGCAGCGCGCGAAGGTCGTCGCCCGCATATGCCCCAAACGTGATTTCTCCCGAAACAGGAATGCTCACAGCCTCGCAGGAAAAAGCGCCAAGGTCAAGGGTCATTTCCTCGTACACAAGCCCTTTGTCCATCGCCCTGATATACGGCTGATCAAAATAGCCGGGATGCATCTGCTCAAACAGACTCTTCTTTTCAGTTTCCTTCATGGTCAACCTGCCCCCTCTCTTCCTTTCCATCAGTTTATCACAAAATCGCCCTTTGCAACAGCTTTACCGTACTGCCCGTGTGAGATATAATGAATACAAACAGCCGTCTTCCCCGCTTCCGTCCGGATCAAAGGAGGAATACCATGAGCGTCCACGTTTCGCAGTATCAGCAGTTTCTTCACAGCGCGATCGACCGGATTGTACAGACGCAGATGCAGCAGATTGACCGTGCCGCCGATGTGATCGCCAGCGCAATCCGCGACAAGCGTTCGGTCTTCGGCTTTGCGCCGATGCATGCAGGCATCGTCATCGAAGAGCTGGTTTATCGCGCCGGCGGACTGGCGACGATCAATCCCATCGTTTCGCCCATCCTCCAGTTCACAACGCGCCCGCTTCCTTCCACGTCGGAGTTTGAACGCCTGCCGGGACATGCTGAAATCCTGCTCAGGAACAGCGGCATCAAGCCCGGTGATGTGCTCATCGTACATGCTTGCTCAGGCCGTGTGCCCACGGTCGTGGAAATGCCCATGAAGGCGCGGGAAATGGGCGTAACCGTCATCGGCATTTACAGCGAGCAATACGCCGGTCACGTTTCATCGCTGGATCCGTCGGGAACGATGACGCAGGACCACTGCGATATTCTCATCGACAACTGCGGCGTGATGGGCGACGCCTGCGTGCAGCTTGAGGGCATGGCTCAGCGCGTCGCGCCCTCCTCCACCGTAACCGGCGCGTTCATCGCGAACTCAATCGTCATCCTTGTATGCGAAAAACTGCTGAGCATGGGCATCGAGCCCCCGGTTTACCGCAGCGCAAATCTGGAAGGCGGACGGGAATTCAACGCCCTGATCATGGAGGAATACAAAGACGTCATCCACTATCTGTAATCCGCACGATCGTTCGGAAAATGCAGCCAGATCGCCGATTTTTTCCCTGCAGACGCTAAAATTGTCTGTTCTTTGCCATTTTCAGCATCTTTTTGCACAAAATTCTTGACACCCTTTCAAAAATCATTCATAATATCTCTACAACAAAAAACGCGGCTGTGGATTCGGATTCATGCCGGATTGTGCATTGCGCGGAACAGGAGTGAACGCTATGGCTATTCAACTCATCGAATTCCCCAAGAGAGCGGGCAACATCCCCCTTCGTCTGGCGAAAGGCCATTTTGCCACCAGTCACAGCCATCTCAATTACTATATTGACCTGACCATGACCAAGCATCGCCTCTCTGAGGCGCGCGAAGCCGCCGCCCTGCTGTGCCAGAAGTTCAAAACCAGCACCATCATCGATACCATCCTCTGCCTTGACGGCACGGAAGTCATCGGCGCGTGCATGGCTGCTGAGCTGACCCGCGAAGGCTACATGAACATGAACTCCCACCGCACCATCTACGTCGTGACCCCGGAGCACACCTCCGGCAGCCAGCTGATCTTCCGCGACAATACCGCGCCGATGATCGTGGGCAAGCACGTGCTGGTGCTCGCCGCTTCCGTCGCCACCGGCTACACCGCGCAGGCGGCCATCGAAGCCATCCGCTACTACAACGGCGACCCGGTGGGCATCTGTTCCATCTTCGCCTGCATCAAGGAGTGCGAGGGCTTCCCGGTACAGAGCCTGTACAACAGCGACGACATCATGAACTATCAGAGCCATTCTTCCCGCGACTGCCCGCTGTGCAAGGCTGGCATGAAGATCGACGCGCTGGTGAACAGCCACGGCATTTCCAGCTTCTGATTTGTATTTCCTGCGTCTCCGGTTTTCCGGAGGCGCTTTTTCTTTGTCGCATTTCATGCAACTGAAAACAACTCAGCGCGTGCTATACTCCAATCATCCCAAACACGAAAGGAGGATGCACTCATGCTCAAGCGTGTATCTTTTTCCGGAATCGATCAATGGACCAAACCCCAGGAGCTTGCCGCGCTCCACAAAGACTTCCCCTTTGTTGAGTTCGTCTTCCTCCTCACTGAAAGCCGCAAGGCCGGCAATCGCTATCCCATGCCGGTGATGCTCAAGGCGTACAAAAAGTACAAATTCCCGATGGCCGTACACTTCTGCGGCAAGATCGCTTACGAAGCCGTCAAGGGCAACGACTGGCAGCCCGCCATCGACATGCTCGGCTCCTCCTTTGATCTCTTTGACCGCATCCAGCTCAACATCCCCAAGACCTCCCATTATTGCCGCGAGCTCGCCTTTCCCGAAGGCAAGCAGATCATCATCCAGCTCCATGAAGGCACGGAGGATTTCTTCGCCCATTACAAGCATCTCCCCTTTGTGCAGGGCTTTCAGGACGGTTCCTGTGGACGGGGCGTCGCATGCACACAGTGGCGCGCGCCGGAAACGGAATTCTTCGGCTACGCCGGCGGCATCGGTCCGGACAACGCCGTTTCCGTCGTCAAGGCGATCAGCGAGGTCTGCGACGGCGATTTCTGGATCGACATGGAGACCTCCATCCGCACGAACGACAAATTCGACGTCAAAAAGTGCCGCCGCGTCTGCGAGGAGCTCGTCAAGGCCGGTCTCATTTCCGCCAAATAACACAAAAATCCCGCCCTTTTGAAGAGCGGGATTCTTTACTATGAATATGAAGGGACGTTGGGCTGCCGCCCAAACCCGCCTGAGGGATTTCATCCCTCAGACTCCCTTCATCGCTTCGCGCGGTTATAGCAGCTTTGGTTTCAGGCGTCCGTCCGCTCTTTGTTTTTGATCGTCGCGGCATACGCGCTGTTGCAAAGGCCGAGCACGGCGGAGAGGATGAACAGCGTTTCGATGCCCACCGTTTCCCAGATCCAGCCGCCGAAGAGCGCGATGAAGATCGTGATCACATGGTTGATGGACACGCCGGTGGAAATCGTCGCCTTGACCTCTTCCGCGTTATCCGCCAGATCCTTGACGTAGACATTCGCCGCCATGGACGCCAGAGAAATCACCGCGTCCAGCACGTAATTGACGCAGCAGACGATGAACGCGACGTCCTTGGGAAAGAGATGGTGCGCAAAGCCATAGAAGAAGCACACGATCACCAGAATCAGCGTATCGGCGACCATGACGACCTTATATCCCAACTTGTCGATGATCCTGCCCACGACGGGCGAAGCAAAGAAGCACGCAATCGCCGAAACCGCAAACAGCAGGCTGATCGTCGCCGCATTCGCGCCGTAGAAGAGGATCAGCAGATACGGTCCGAAGGTAAAGAATACCTGCTTGCGCGCGCCGTAGAACATCTCCAGCATGTAATACTTGGTATACTTCTTATGGAAATAAAACCGGCGCTTGGACGCATCCGGCGCGCTGTTTCCGCGGATGCGCAGCGCGAAGAAGGCGCTCAGCGCAGTCAGCACCGCTGCCAGCGCAAAAAACGGCTTATACGGGGAGAACGCAGAAAACGCCAGCACGATCACCAGATAGCCCGCCAGCGTGCCGATCTGGCTGGCTGCGCCCTGCACGCCAAGCGCCGCGCCGCCGCGCCCTTCCTTCGCGTAGCCGAGGGTCAGCGTGCTCTTCATGCCCAGCTGAATATGCTCGCCAAGGGAATAGATGCAGATCGCCATCGTGGTGAGCACCTTTCCGGCAGGCAGCAGCGCGTGCATGCCCATGCCCGCCAGCATAATCAGCGCGCCCGCCTTATACAGGCTTTCCGCCGACAGCATATAAAACACGGCGAGGATCAGCACCAGCGCGATACCCGGCAGCTCCCGGAAAAACTCCGTAACGCCGCGGTCCATCTCGCCCATATGGACGATCTCGACCAGGTAATTATCCAGCATGCCCTTATAAAGGCCGTAGGAAAGCCCGGTAATCAGGATGGAAAGCAGCAGCAGCCTGTATCCGCTGTTCTCGCGGAACGCCTCTTTGACTCTGTTCATTCTGTTCGCTCCTTTTGTTTATGTCAATCTTATCTCAGTGTATCGGCCGTGTGTGCAGACGATGGAGTTTCACGAAAGATGGAGATTTGCTGCACTTTGTCGGCAGTGCCTCCGGCAGCATGCCGGTTGGTTATGTCAATCTTATCTCAGAATACCGGCCGCGTGCGCGAAAAATCGGGATTTACGGCACTTTGTCGGTAATGCCTCCGGCAGCATACCGGTTGGTTATGTCAATCTTATCTCAGAATACCGGCCGCGTGCGCAAAAGATCGGGATTTACGGCACTTTGTCGGTAATGCCTCCGGCAGCATGCCGGTTGGTTATGTCAATCTTATCTCAGAATACCAGCCGCGTGCGCAAAAGATCGGGGTTTACGGCACTTTGTCGGTAATGCCTCCGGCAGCATGCCGGTATGGCCTCATCTTATCACATCCGCCATTGCTGTTCAACCGGCTTTTTTTCCGTCCGCGTCACGAATCCTTTGCATCTGCCTGTGTGCTGTGGTAGAATCAATTATCTATTTGTGAGTTTCCGCATCGGAATATGTTTGAAAGGAAGGATCGGTACGATGAATAAAGTGGAAGCATTCATGAAACGCAAAGGCGTTGTCCTTTCGCTGCATCGTTACGGTATTGACGCGCTGGGCGCCATGGCGCAGGGCCTGTTCTGTACGCTTCTGGTCGGCACCATCCTCAATACCCTCGGCCAGCAGCTGAACATCGGTTTTCTCACCCGAACCATCGTCACCATCTCTTCGGGCGCAAACGCCATCTCCTACACCATCGGCGGTCTGGCCAGCGCCCTTTGCGGCCCGGGCATTGCCGTGGCCGTCGGTGCAGCGCTCTGCGCTCCCCCGCTGGTGCTCTTTTCGCTGATTCCCGTCGGCTTCGCCGCCAACGCCATCGCCGGCGCAGGCGGCCCGCTGGCGGTCTATATCGTCACGCTCTTTGCCGCCGAAATCGGCAAGCTCATCTCCAAGGAAACGCGCGTGGACATTCTCGTCACACCCTGCGCGACCATCCTTGCCGGCTGTGCGCTCGCGTCCCTTGTCGCCGCGCCCATCGGCAGGGCGGCGCAGTCCGTGGGCGTTGCGATCATGTGGGCGACGGAGCTTCAGCCCTTCTTCATGGGCATGCTCGTCTCCGCCATCATCGGCATTGCGCTTACGCTGCCCATCTCCTCCGCAGCCATCTGCGCCGCGCTGGGGCTGACGGGACTCGCCGGCGGCGCTGCGGTTGCCGGCTGCTGCGCGCAGATGGTCGGCTTCGCCGTCATGAGCTTTAAGGAAAACCGCTGGGGCGGTCTTGTCGCGCAGGGCGTGGGCACGAGCATGCTGCAGATGCCCAACATCATCAAGAATCCGCGCATCTTCCTCCCGCCCATCTTCGCCTCCATGATTACAGGACCGCTCGCCACCTGCGTTTTCAAGCTGCAAATGAACGGCGCGCCCGTTTCCGCCGGCATGGGCACCTGCGGTTTCGTCGGACAGATCGGCGTATACACCGGCTGGATCAGCGACGTCGCCTCCGGCGCAAAGGCCGCGGTCACGCCGATGGATTGGATCGGTCTGATCCTCATCTGCTTCATCCTGCCCGCCGTCCTCTCCACGCTGATCTGCGAAGCCATGCGCCGCATGGGCATGATCCGGGAGGGCGATCTCACGCTTGATCTGTAAGCCCGTAGTCCCCCCTGAGCAAATCAAAGCAAAAGGATATCACATGAAACTTTCCAGATTCCGTTTTCCCATCGGCATGCGCACCGTCAAAACGGTCGCATCCGTCGTCATTTCCATGTTCATCGTCGATGCGTTCGGCATGACGGACTCGCGCCTCATCTTCGCCATGCTCGGCGCGACCGCCGCCATGCAGCCAACCTTCCGCGAATCGCTCAGCTCCTCCATGGAGCAGATCACCGGCGTGCTTTTTGGCGCCATCGCCGGCCTTTTCCTGCGCCATCTGCCCACGCCCATGCTGTTTAACACAGGGCTTGGCATTGCGCTGTGCATCGTGCTCTACAACGCGCTTCGCTTCCGCTTTTCTCCGTCGATGCCGATCTTCATGGTCGTTCTGCTGTGCACCACGCCCGATATTGAAGCGTTTCCCTACGCCTTCGGGCGCATCTGGGACAGCGCCATCGGCCTTGGCGTAGGCATGCTGATCAACACGCTGATCTTCCCCTACGACAACAGCCGCCAGATCCGCGCCGCCGTGAAGAGCCTTGACCGGGAGCTGATCGCTTTCCTTGAAGAGCTCTTTGACGGGGACGACGTTCAGCCCGACGCCAAACGCGCCTGCGCCATGGCGGAGGACATCGAACGCCAGCTGATGATTTTCTCCAAGCAGCGGCTTGTTCTCAGCCGCCGCCGGCAGGCAAAGGAGCTCGCCTCCTTCACGCGCTGCAGCGAAAAGGCCGAACTGCTGCTTTCCCATCTCAGCGTCCTTCACCACATCGGCAAGCCCGGCTGCCTGAGCCCGGACAACCAGCGCCGTCTGGCTGAGCATGGCGCGCATATCGGCGTCAGCGAAGCGCCGGAGTGCGACCTTGAACTCAACCTCGTCACCAATTACCACGTTGCACAGGTGCTGACCCTGCGTCAGGAGCTGCTTGACGCGCTGGAAAACTGAATCAACCATGAAGTCCCCGCCTTCAGGCGGGGACTTCATTATATACGCCGCTTTCTCCCATGAAAAAGCCTCCGCATTTCAAGGTGAAATTCATCTTTTGCTGTGCTACAATAAACATATCCCGGCCGGATATACCATAACGAAAGGAAGAATCTCTATGCTGCCGCATCACGACGAAGGTTCGCTTTATACCATTGCGCATATCGTTATGTTTACCGGACTGACGGAGCGCACCGTGCGCAGTCATATCGCAAAAGGCTTTCTCAAGGGGGAAAAGATCAATGGATTGTGGCATTTTACGCCAGAGCAAGTCGAAGCCTTTCTCTGTCATCCATCCGTTCGTCCGGGTATTCTGGCGAAAAGCAACGCTGTGATTTACGATTTCCTGCTTGACGGTAAAAAGAAAACACCTCAAAGCTGCATTGTTCTGGATCTGCCCGGAGACAGCCGGGAAGACATCCATCATTTCTTCTGCAATGCAATCTGCGAAGGCGATTTCAAAGATTTTCACTTTTCCTTTGACGGCATCAGCACCTCGCCCCGGGTAATCCTTCGCGGCGATGCACACGCCGTTGTCGCTCTGGCGAGCCGCTTTTTAAGCCGTCAGGATGTCGCTTCACATGAATAACATCAGGGCGCACCGCTTCCAAGTAGAATGGAAAGGTGCGCCCTGTCTTTATCAAACTACCGTATCAGCCAGATCGCCTGTTCAGGCTTTTTTCAGCCGGATCACGTTCCAGCTGAGCCTGCCCAGCGGCACACTCAGCACGCCGCCGTCCATCCTGCCGCCGTTTCCGGCGCCGGGCTTTACGTTATCCGGGTTTTCTTCCGTGTTGACGGCCTTGACGTCGTCATGATGCAGCACGATATGCTCCGCGATTTCAAGCGTGCCAAAGCCGCGCAGGTCGCTTTCCAGCAGGATGTCCTCCTCCATGCTGCGGTTGATGGCAAAGACCGTCACGCTGCCGTCGTCGCCCTCAACTGCCGTCGCATCCACAAAGGGCACCTGCTCATAGTCGGTGCAGTCATACGTCGGGCTCTTGATCACCGGGCGCAGCGCCGTGCCGCGTCCGTAGTGGCTGGCATGCATCAGCGGCCAGTAGATCGTCTGCGCCCAGACGCCGCCGCCGTTGCGCGTCATGATCGGCGCAATGACGTTAACCAGCTGCGCCATGCAGGCGATCTTCACGCGGTCGCTGTTTCTCAGGAAGGTAATGAGCATCGCGCCGACCAGCAGCGCATCCTCAAAGTTATACACATCCTCCAGCAGCGGCAGCGCGCGGTTCCACTTGCCGCGCTTCCAGACCTCCTGGTCCTGATCATTGGAATGATACCAGACGTTCCACTCATCAAAGGAGAGATGGAGCTTCTTTTTGCTATGCTTCGTGCCGCCGACCGCATCGCACAGGGAAACAACCGTCTTGATGAAGCCGTCCAGATCCATCGTGCGGGCAAGGAAATCCGGCGTATTATTCGTGCGGTTGCCGTAATAACGATGCAGGCTCACATAATCGATCTGGTCGTAGCATTCGGTGAGCATCTGGTATTCCCATGTGCCGAACGTGGGCATATCATATCCGGAGGAGCCGCAGGCCACCAGCTCGATCGTAGGATCGACCCACTTCATCATCTTGCCCGCCTCGCAGGCCACGCGTCCGTATTCCACCGCGTCCTTATGGCAGATCTGCCACGGACCATCCATCTCGTTGCCAAGGCACCAGAGCTTGATGCCCAGCGGATCCTTCGCGCCGTTTTTGATGCGCAGATCCGACCAGTAGGAGCCGCCCGGATGGTTCGCATATTCGACAATATTGCGCGCGGCGTCGGGTCCGCGGGAACCGAGGTTCACCGCGTACATCACCTGCGTGTTCGCCTGCTTCGCCCAATCGGCAAACTCATGCAGACCGACCTCGTTCGTCTCGGTCGTAAACCATGCCAGATCAAGGCGTCTGGGACGGCTTGCGCGCGGACCGATGCTGTCCTCCCAATCAAAGCCGGAAACGAAATTGCCGCCCGGATAGCGGACGACGGGCACATCCAGCCGGCGAACCATCTCAAGGACGTCGCGCCTGAACCCGTTTTGATCCGCGGTCGGGTGATCCGGCTCATAAATGCCGCCGTAAACCGCGCGGCCCAGATGCTCGATAAACGAGCCGTAGAGCCTGGGATCAATCGTTCCGATGGTGAAATCACGATCAAGGATCATCGTGGCTTTTTTCATGACGGTTTCTCCTTTTATGATCTCTTCATGCATGCAGCACACCTTTCGTTCCTGTGTGCTGCGTTTCTTCTTCCTGCATGATTCGACTCTGGGCAGTTATTTTCCTTGTAGCAGGCCGGTAAAAGAAAAAGGAGAGGTTTCCCTCTCCTGATGTTATACACCGATTTCCTTGAGATACCGCGCAAGCGCGTCGCGCCAGTGCGGCAGCGGCTCAAACCCGCATGCCCGCAGCTTCCCCTTATCCAATCTGCTGTTGAGCGGACGCGCTGCCTTGGAAAGCCCGTACTCTGCCGTCGTGACGGGCAGAACCTGCGTCATTTTCCCGCTCAGGCGGAAAATCTCGCAGGCAAACTCATACCACGAAAGGTATCCACCCTCGTTTGTCGCGTGATACACGCCGTACTTTTCCGTCTCAATCATGTCGGCCAGCAGCCGCGCCAGATCCGGCGTATACGTCGGCGTACCGACCTGATCGCAGACCACGCGCAGCGTATCGTGTTTTTCGCTCAGGGCAAGCATCGTGCGAACGAAATTCTTTCCGTTTTTGCCGAACACCCATGCGATACGCACGATGAAATACCGGTCAAGCAGGCGCACGACCGCCTGTTCGCCCTCAAGCTTCGTCTGTCCGTATACGGACAGCGGCGCAAAGTCCGTGCAGTCCGCCTGCCATGGCGTTTCACCCTGTCCGCCGAACACATAATCGGTGGAGATATACATCATTTTGATGCCCAGCTGCGCGCAGGCCTTTGCCACATGCTCCGTACCCAGCGCATTCACACGCCGGCACGTTTCCTCGCAGTCCTGCGCCGCATCGACCGCCGTGAACGCCGCACAGTGAATCACCGCATCCGGCGCGATGGAAAAAATCGTCCTGCGGCACGCCGCAGCGTCGGTAATGTCCATATCCTGCACGTCCACGCCGATCGCTTCATGTCCGCGGCGGGCGAGTTCCAGCATCACGTCGTATCCCAGCTGACCGCGCGCGCCGGTCACCAATACTTTCATTCGTTCACGCACTCCCGAATCACTTATAGCGTCTGGCACATTCCTGAACGATGGCATTCATCGCATTCATCTTCTTCATCATGTCCTTCGCCAGCGCAATCTGGCAGCGGGTGCGTTCCAGATTATGGCGGGCATGCTTGATCTTGAAATACTTATCGCCCTTGATGTAGTCGTTGAGGAAGCGGGTTGCCAACTCGCAGGCCAGCGCAAAGCAGCCCAGCGCAAGGGTGTCAACCTCGTTGGACGTCAGCTGCGCGGCGGTCTTTTTGAGGAAGCCTTCGGTAAACGCCCAGAAGACATTGAGATCAAGGCCTGCCTTTTTGAATTCCGGGCAGTCCTCCTCCACGAAGTTCGCGGCAAAGCGCACCGCGTCGCCAAAGTCATGCGCGACAAGACCCGGCATCACCGTATCCAGATCGATCACGACCAGCGGCTTATGCGTCACCCTGTCAAACAGAACGTTGTTGATCTTGGTGTCGTTATGCGTCACGCGCAGGGGAAGTTCGCCGCTCTCCTCCATATCGGTCAGGCGGCAGGCCTCATCCTCCACGGACAGCAGCCACTCAATCTCCGCCTCCACTTCCTTCACGCGGCCGCAGGGATCCTTTTCAATGCTGGCTTTCAGCTGCTGATAGCGCTTTCTGGTGTTATGGAAGTCCGGGATGGTGTAATACAGCCGCTCCGCCTCAAAGCTGGAGAGCATCATCTGGAAATCGCCGAACGCCTCGCCGGTGCTGCGGATGACCCTGGGATCGTCGCAGGAATCAAACGTGACCGACGGCACATAATTGCTCATGCGCCAGAAGCCGTCGCGGTCCTCCAGATAGTTCTTGCCGTCCTTGGTATGGTGGAAATGCAGGCTGATCTGGTGCGGGTATTCCCTGCGGATATGCTCCGTCACGCAGTCGATATTGTCCATCAGCTCCGCCGGTCTTTCAAACGCGTACGTATTGATTCTCTGCAGCAGGTAGGACTTGATCTGCGCCATGCCGGAGCCGTCGTCGCGGATATAGCTGACCTTATAGGTCTGGTTCACGTTGCCCATCTTGATCTCTTCATAGGTGAAGAACGGACCCGGAATGCCAAACTCTTCTCCGATCTTCTGCAGCTTTCTTGCGATAACCGGATCGTTATTATACATATATGGTATTCTCCTTTATCATTCAAAAAATCAGCGATTGCCGTACATCATTTCATAGTAATGCCGGTATTCGCCGGAAATGATGGTTTCCCACCATTCGCGGTTTTTTAGATACCAGGCGATGGTCTTTTCAATGCCATCCCTGAACATCGTCTCCGGCAGCCAGCCAAGCTCGTTATGGATCTTGGTGGGGTCGATGGCATAGCGCATATCGTGCCCCTTGCGGTCGGTGACGTAGGTAATCAGACTCTCGCTCTTACCGAGCGCCTTGCAAATGATTTTCACGATATCAATGTTGCGCATCTCATTATGACCGCCGATATTATACACTTCGCCAACGCGGCCGTTATGGATGATCAGATCGATCGCCTTACAGTGATCCTCAACATACAGCCAGTCGCGCACATTGAGGCCCTCGCCATACACCGGCAGCGGCTTATCGTTGAGGCAGTTGGCGATCATCAGCGGGATCAGCTTCTCGGGGAAATGATACGGACCGTAATTATTTGAGCAGCGGGAAATCGTCACCGGCAGACCGAACGTACGGTGATACGCCTGCACGAGCAGATCCGCGCTCGCCTTGCTGGCAGAATACGGGCTGGAGGTATGGATCGGCGTCGTTTCGGTGAAGAACAGATCCGGTCTGTCCAGCGGCAGATCGCCGTACACCTCGTCCGTGCTCACCTGATGATAGCGCTTGATGCCGAACTTGCGGCAGGCGTCCATCAGCGTCTGCGTACCCAGGATATTCGTCTTGAGGAACACGCCCGGATCCTCGATGGAGCGGTCTACATGCGATTCCGCGGCGAAGTTGACGACGATATCCGGCTGTTCCTCTTCAAACAGCGCAAACACCGCATCGCGGTCGCAGATATCCGCCTTCACAAAGCGGAAATTGGGGTTATCCATCACCGGCCTGAGCGTGGAAAGATTACCCGCATAGGTCAGCTTATCCAGGCAGATGATCCGGTAATCCGGGTACTTACCGAGCATATGGAAGATGAAATTGCTTCCGATGAATCCGGCGCCGCCGGTTACGATGATTGTCATATGTTACTCTTTCTTGGGGCTGCCGCCCCAAACCCCGCGCAGGGACATCGTCCCTGCACCCTTCTTCGCTTCGCGGCGGCTTTAAGCCGCTGTACATCGGCAAACTTCGTTTGCCCAAGTATATAAGCCTTCCCCTTTGGGGAAGGTGGATCGCCGTCAGGCGAGACGGATGAGGTCCCGCCCGCAGGCAGATCTTCGCGGCGGCGCTTTACCGCCGGAAAAACCGTAGGGGAGGGGCTCTGCTCCTCCCTTACCCTTCGTATACAAAGCTGCAGTCGCTGTCCATGAGCAGCGGCGCAGCCTGATCCTTCTGCGAGAGAATCGGATTCTCCACGCCCCACTCCACTCCAATATCCGGGTCATCAAAGCGGATGCTGCGGTCATGCGCCTTTGAATACAGGTTATCCACCTTATAGCAGAACTCCACATCGTCCGTCAGCGTCAGAAAGCCGTGTCCAAAGCCGCGCGGGATGAAAAGCATCCGCTTATTCTCCCCGCTCAGCTCCACCGCAGCCCACCGCTTATACGTCGGGCTGCCTCGCCGCAGATCCACCGCGACATCCAGCACCGCGCCGCGCGTCACGCGCACCAGCTTCGCCTGCGCCATTTCTCCGTTCTGGAAATGAATGCCGCGCAGCGTGCCCTTCTGCGCCGTAAAGGACTGATTATCCTGCACAAACACGTTCTCAATCCCAAGCTCCGCAAATGCCTTCGCGGAATAGGTTTCCATAAAGTAGCCGCGATGATCGCCGAACACCTGCGGTTCAATGATCGCAACGCCCGGCAATTGTGTATCGATCCGTTTCATCAGTAACGCACCCTGCCCTCAGACACCGCCTTGAGATGCTCGCCGTACGGACTCTTGCCGTAGCGCTGCGCGCTTTCAAGCAGCTTTTCCTTCGTGATCCAGCCGTTTTTATAGGCAATCTCCTCCGGCGCGGAGATCTTGATGCCCTGCCGCTTTTCCACCATGCGCACAAAGTCGGCCGCATCCACGAGGCTATCCATCGTGCCGGTATCCAGCCACGCAAAGCCGCGTCCCAGCAGCTGCACATCCAGTTCGCCGCGGGTGAGATACATTTCATTAAGCGTCGTGATCTCCAGCTCGCCGCGGGCGCTCGGTCTGACCTGCTTTGCCATCTCCGCCACGCCCTTTGGGTAGAAGTACAGTCCCGTGATCGCGTAGTTGCTCTTGGGCTCCTTCGGCTTTTCCTCCACGGAAATCACGCGGCCTTCCGCGTCAAACTCCACCACGCCAAAGCGCTGCGGATCCGTCACATAATACCCGAAGACCGTCGCCCGCGCGTTTTTCTCCGCGTTCTCAACGCTCGCGCGCAGAATCCTGCCAAAGCCGTTTCCATAGAAGATGTTGTCGCCCAGCACCATTGCGCAGGCCTCGTCTCCGATGAAGGATTCGCCAAGCAGGAACGCCTGCGCCAGCCCGTCCGGGGAGGGCTGCACACAATAGGAAAGGTTGACGCCGAACTGCGCGCCGTCTCCAAGCAGATGCTCAAAGCGCGGCGTATCCTCCGGCGTGGAGATGATCAGAATATCCTGAATGCCCGCCAGCATGAGCGTGGAAAGCGGATAGTAGATCATGGGCTTATCGTAAACGGGGAGCAGCTGTTTGCTGGTGACCATCGTCAGCGGATAGAGTCTTGTACCGGCGCCGCCGGCAAGAATGATGCCCTTCATGCGCGTCTTTCCTCCTTTGCATGCCTTGGTCATGTCGTCGGATATAGTAATTCATTATCTCATAGTTTCACGCAAATGAAAAGCGTTTGTTTCTTTTCCTTGCCGTTTTTGTCCGCATATCCCGAAAATGACCGTTTTTTCTGCGCCGCAATTCCGCACTTATGGTATAATACAGACAAAACAGCCTCGCTCATGAATCTATCAGCCGCAGCAGCGGTCTTCTTAAGGAGGACAACATGACGGTCAATTACAAAAAGGACATGGTCGTCTACCAGATCTATCCACGCTCCTTCATGGACAGCGACGGGGACGGCGTGGGCGATATCCGCGGCATTATTTCCAGACTCGACCACATCGCATCCCTCGGCGTGAACGCCATCTGGCTCTCGCCCGTGTACGTCAGCCCCAACGACGACAACGGCTATGACATCGCCGATTACAAGGCGATCCAGCCTCAGTTCGGCACGATGGAAGACTTTGAAACGCTGGTGCGGGAGGCAAAGGCGCGCTCAATCGGCATCATCATGGATCTGGTCATCAACCATACCTCCGACGAGCACGAGTGGTTCCGGCGCGCGCTGGCCGGCGAAGAAAAGTATCAGGATTACTACATCATCCGCGAAGGCAAAGACGGCGGCCTGCCCAACAACTGGGGGAATTTCTTTGCCGAGTGTCCGTGGACAAAGTTCGGCGACACGGACAAATACTATCTCCACCTCTTTTCCAAAAAGCAGCCGGACCTCAACTGGCGCAATCCCGCCGTGCTTGAAGAGGTCAAGGACATCATGCGCTTCTGGCTTGACAAGGGCGTCATCGGCTTCAGGTGCGACGTGATCAACGTCATCTGGAAGGATACGCTTGACGACGGCAAAAAGAGCCTCGTCCTCACCGGCTCCGAGCACTATCTCTCCAAGGACGGCTGCCACAACATCCTGAACATCCTGCGCCGCGAGGTGCTTGATCCCTACGGCGCGTTCACCGTGGGCGAAACGGTCTTCGTCGACCTTGAAAAAGCGCGCGACCTGACCGATCCTGCGCGCAAGGAGCTTGACATGGTCTTTTCCTTCGAACACATGGAGGTCGATCAGGTCATCGTCAAATGGTTCAAAACCCGCCTTGTCCCCCAAAAGCTCATGCGCGTCATCACCAAATGGCAGCAGGGCCTCGACTGGAACGCCACCTATTTTGAAAACCACGATCAGCCGCGCTTCCTCTCCCGCTTCAGCGACGCCAAGGGTCATCGCAAGGAATGCGCCAAGATGATCGCCGGATTGCTGCTGACGCTGCGCGGCACGCCGTATATCTACGAGGGACAGGAAATCGGCATGACCAACGGCGACTTTGAAAACATCGGCGAAATCATGGACATCGAAAGCCGCAACATCTACAAGCTCGCAAAAAAGCTGCATTTCCCCCGCGCGCTGCGCTGGAAAATGATCATGCGCACCTCCCGCGACCATGCGCGCACGCCCATGCAGTGGGACTGGAGCGAAAACGCCGGCTTCACGACGGGCCGCCCGTGGCTGAAGGTCAACGCCAACCACGAATACATCAACGTCAAGCGCGACACCGTCGACAAAAACGGCGTATCTGCCTTCTTCAAGCAGATGATCCATCTGCGCAAGACCTGCCCGGCGCTGCTTGAAGGCAGCTTTGAATCCCTTTTTGAAGGCCGTCAGGTCTATGCCTTCAAGCGCGAATACGAGGGCAAGGCGCTCGTTTCCGTCATGAACATGACCGCAAAACCGGCGAAGCTCCCCCAGCAGGTCATGGGATATACCCAGATGGTCGCCTGCAACTACGCGGAGGAAGCGGGAGACACGCTGCGCCCGTTTGAATTCCGGCTGCTGGCAAAACGCAGCGACATCAATGCGCTCGGCCTGTAAGCGGGCTGTGCCCGCACCCACATCCGAAACACACTGCTAATCATCGTTTCGTTTGCGTCCGCGGCCGACGTTTTTCCAATTTCCTGCCAAGAAAAAAGCCGCCCGCCCGCATTTCCCAGCAGACGGGCGGCTTTGCGTTTATCTGTCCTCAAGCAGCGCGCTGATGTACAGCCAGTCATAAAACGCCGTTCTGGGCATGGGCGAAATATGCCTGCCCTCATAGAAAAAGCCGGTCAGCATGCCGCTCTCCTTCAGGCGCGGATCACGCTTGGCGTCCCGTGCGGACGCCGTATACAGATCGGTATACGGCCCGCCCAGACCAAACACCTTTCCCCCCTGAAAGACGCACTCCACAGGTATGGCCTCCCCCAGCGAAGGAACATGCTTTTTCAGGTTAAACGCGCTCATGCGAACGCCCAAAGGATTCAGCGACTTGGAGGAAATCTCCAGCATGCAGCTGCCCGGTGACAAACGCAGAAAGCTTTCATGCAGCGCAGCGATATTTTTGCGCTTCTGAGAGACGGCAAAGCCGCCGTTCCAGTCAAATTCTGTCTGTACCGCCTTGACAAAGGGAGCATGTTCAACAGGGACAAATACGGGTCTTTCAGCCATGGTTTTGATTCCCCCTTCACGTCCAATTGATTATACTGACATCACCTTTTTCGCAAGGGGCGAAAAAAGGATGCCATTGTATCACAGAACCCATTCCCTTCCAAGAACCGTCGTCTGACCGCTGGGAAAATAAAGGAAGTCCGCTCGCAGTATCGAATTACTACCCAGCACTGTTTCACCGCACTTCATCTCTATTAAGGAGGTTTTGTCATGTTTACTTCAGACACTGTAGCCCGCATTCAGAATATGGTTTCAAACCTGACCGGCTTTCATTACGAGGGCGACGTCCTCACCGCCAAGGCGGACGGTCTTCGCGTCTCCGGCGACAAGAATCACGTCTTCATCGGCGCGCAGAGCATCCCTGCGCTCGCCCGCGGCTTCATGCGCCTTTTTATGGAGCTCTCCAATGGAAAAGAAACCGTCGAGCTGTTTGAAGAAAGCTGCTTTGACACCGTCGGCTGCCAGCTCGACTGCTCCCGCAACGCCGTGATGAAGGTCGAATCCGTTAAAAAATACATGGACGCCTGCTGCGCGCTGGGCATGAACTGCATCCTGCTGTATCTGGAAGATACCTATGAGGTGCCGGAATACCCGTACTTTGGCTACCTGCGCGGCAAGTACACTCAGGCGGAGCTCAAGGAAATGGATGACTACGCCGCGTCCCTTGGCATGGAGCTGATCATCTCCATGCAGACGCTGGCGCACCTTGAGCAGTTCCTGCAGTGGCCCAAGGTTGCGCACATGCGCGACAACGCCACCTGCCTGCTCATCGACGAAGAGGAAACCTACGAATTCATCGAGGCGGAGATCCGCGCGCTGCGCGCCTGCCTGCGCACCAACCGCCTGCACATCGGCATGGACGAGGCGCACGGCGTGGGCATGGGCCGCTACTACGACAAGCACGGCCCGACGAACCGCTTTGAGCTGCTGGCGCGCCACGTGCGCCGCGTGTGCGAAATCTGCGAAAAGTACGGCTTCAAGCCCATGATGTGGAGCGACATGTTCTTCCGTCTGGGCTCCAAGACAAACGAATACTACGACAAGGAAGCCGACATCCCCCAGAGCGTCATCGACAGCCTGCCCAACGTCGATATGTGCTACTGGGATTACTACCACACCGACGAGGAGCTCTACGATCACATGCTCAAGGAGCATGCCCGCATGGGACAAAACACCATCTTCGCCGGCGGCGTATGGACGTGGAGCGGCTTCCTGCCGCAGGTGGATTATACATGGGCGACGATGGAGCCGGGCCTTCGCATGTGCGCCAAGCACAAGGTGAAGACCGTCTTTGCCACGATGTGGGGCGACGACGGCAATGAAACCAGCCATTTCCTCGCGCTCAATCAGGTCGCGCTCTTCTCCGAGTTCTGCTGGCGCGGCGACAGCTGCACGCGCGAGGAAATCGAGGCGACGGGCGAGTTCATTACCGGCCTTGCGCGTCAGGCGTACAACACCTTCGCCCTGTTCTATCCCGGCGCGGTTGACGAGCGCCCGGGCAAGAAGCTGGTTTACTGCGACCTGCTCTATCCGCTGGGACCCAAGAAGGAAGACATTCAGGCAGCGCTTGATCGCAGCAGGAAGGCGTATATGCTCCTTGCGCCCTATTATGACCGCCCCGACTGTCACTATGCCCGCGACCTGTTTGCCGTCGTCGGCATGAAGGCGCAGATCCTTGTTGAGCTGCGCGACCGTTATCTCGCCGGCGACAAGGCGTATCTGGCCAAGATCGCCAACGAGACCATCCCGCTGCTGGTGCTGGCCTACGGCAAGCTGCACGCCAGCCACAAGGAGCTCTGGGAGCGCGATTACAAGCGCACCGGCTGGGAGGTCATGGCGCTGCGCTACAGCGCGGTCATCGGCCGCCTTGTCGATGTGCAGGATGCGCTCAAGCGCTATGTCAGCGGCGAGCTTGCGACGCTGGAGGAGCTTGACGAGCCGGTGATGGACACCCAGCGCTGGCGCGCGATGAAGCAGTACAGCCTGCTCGTTTCCCCGATGTACGAAATCTGAGGCGGAGGAACATTTTATGCAGGATCGTCTGATTGCCAGCTTTGGACCCTGCGGCGACATCTCCCGCTGCAGCGAGGGCGCGTTCATCCGTCTGAAGGACGGGCGGATTCTCTTCGTCTTTTCACAGTTCCGGCACAGTTTCCACGACAACGCCGCCAGCGATCTGGTCGCATGCTTCTCCTCGGACGAGGGCGAAACCTTTACAGAGCCGCAGCTTTTCCTGCCCGCCAGCCTCTACGGCGTCAGGAACGTGATGAGCGTTTCCCTCCTGCGCATGCAAAACGGGGATCTGGGCGTGTTTTACCTCGTCAAGCACCCTGAGGACGGCACGAACTCTTACCACCTTTCCCGCTCCAATGACGAGGGAAAGACGTTTTATAAGCACGTCCCTGTGTCCCTTTGCGACAGAAAGTCCTTCTGCGTGGTCAATAACGACCGTGTGATAAGGCTTTCCACCGGGCGCATCCTCGTGCCCATCGCCTTCCACCGCAGCGGCGTGAATGATGAAGGTCAGTGGTACTTTGATTACCACGGCTATGCGTCCTTCCTCTATTCCGACGACGACGGCGAAACATGGAAGGAAAGCCGGGACATCGTCTATCCCCCGTTCACGCACTCTCAAACCGGCCTGCAGGAGCCGGGCGCAGTGGAGCTGAAGAGCGGCGCGCTCTACTGCTACTGCCGCACGGATAAGCTCTGCCATTACGAGTTTTACTCCATGGACGGCGGCAATACCTTCACCACGCCGCAGCCCTCGCGCTTCTCCGCGCCGGATTCCCCGCTGCACATCGTCCGCCGTCCGGACAACGGGCAGCTGCTCGCCATCTGGAATCCCATTCCCAAATACAATGGGCGCGCAACCACCAAGGTCAACCTCGGACGCACGCCGTTCGTCATGGCGCAAAGCGCCGACGAGGGCGCGACGTGGAGCGAGAACCGCATCATCGAGGACGATCCCGACCGCGGCTATTGCTACCCCGCCGTGTTCTTTACGGATGATGGCGCGATGCTGCTGGCCTACTGCGCCGGCGGGCCCGAGGACGGGCTGTGTCTGGCAAGGCTGACGATTAAGAAGCTTGTCCTGTAAACGTCTTAAAAAGGAGCAGAAGAGATGAGCATGCCCACGTTCAAGGATCCCGGCATTCAGGCCGCTGCCCACCGGGCATACAGCGGCCCTTATATCAAGCCGGATGACTGGCTGAACCACCTCAGCACGCTCAAACCGGAATCCGGAGAAACGCTCTGCGCTCTATGTCTGATGCCCAATCTCGAGCACCTGATCCTTGAGGAATGGGAAGTCACACATGAGGATGTCGCCTTTATCGCCGCGCATCCTGGACTGCGCAAGCTTTCGCTCAGCAGCTGCACTTTTGAAATTCCCATTGATTTTTCCGCAATGCAGAATCTGACGGAAATCGGGCTGAGCAACCAAAAGGATTTCGACCTTTCTGTGCTTCTGGGGCTGAACCAGCTGACCTGTCTGATCATCGACAGCTGCACGTTTCCCGATCTGTCCATCCTTTCGCGGATGACAAGCCTCACTAAACTGGCGCTGCGCAGCTGCGGCCTCACGGATATTTCCTTCCTCGCGCCGCTGATCCATCTGAGGCACCTCGATCTTGGCTCAAACCGTATCACGGACATCCACGCGCTCAGCGGCATGACGGACATGCGCGATCTCGATCTGTTTGACAGCGTCATCACCGACGCCACCGCGATCCTGAACATGAAATCCCTGCGCCGTTTGGATATGAATTACGTGCCCGTGAAAGACAAGCGCATCCTCTTAAAGAAGCCGTTTTCAAAACTGGGCGTACAGGTGCCCGACGTACCGGAGCTGGAACCGGCGGACGTACGCGCCGAGCGGCTGCGTAAAAAGCATCCCCGCGTCAAAAAGCTATGCGATATCCATTCCCGCGTTCATTTCTGCCGCGACGCCGCGCTGGTACGCCTTGAAGATGGTATGGGAAGGATCGCCCTGCGTCAGCATGGAGACGTCGTACGTTCGGCCAGAAACTGCGACCTGTATTTCGATGACCAGCTGCTTGTTACCGGTCATGTGGAAAGCGGAACGAGCACGGCGCGCCTGTACGCCGGATACGGAAACGTCATGACGGACGAAGACTGCCGTATGGTGCGCGATGCACTCAACGCCGACTTTGAGCGCATCGACGCGTCGCTGCCTGCGCTTTCGCCGCTGCTGGGACTGTTCTCCTCCGGCACATATATGATCGCAGACTTTGACCTCTTTCCCGTGCTGAATACGAGCGCCGAACCTGATCATTTCTGGGATGCGCCCGCCTATGAAACGGCCGCCATGTTCTTTTACGGTGCCTTCGGCTGCAGCATGGCGTATGACGCGCCGCTCTATCTCTTCCCGACACAACCGCCGCGCGTCATGAATCCGGCACAGACGGACGCCTACATCGACCGGCTGAAACAAAACGACGCCTGCCTGCGCTCCGTCGCCTTTTACCTCAACGGCGCTGTCGCCCTCCTGCTGGACGGGCATCACAAGGCTGCAGCAGCAGCGGCGCTGGGCAAGCCGGCACGCACGCTGGTCATCTTCCGGGTGGAGGATGACAAAGCGCTTCTTGCCGCCGTAAAGGCTGAGCAGCGCATTTTCCTGCGCCACCAAAGCTGCTATCGCAGTCAGTGCGGCCCCCTGAGGCTCCATCAGGCAGACGGTACATTCTTGTGTGAAGTCACCGCGCTTGAAACCATGACGCGCCGTCGGCTGTATCTGCCCGCAGACACCCGCAAATTCCACGATTTGCCCAGCGAGGACGGCTGGGGACGCATTCCCTCCGCCTACTGTCAGGCCCTTAAATCCTATCCGGGCGAAGGACTTCTGCGTTTGGGCACATCCATTCCGCCGGATCAGATCCGAAAGCTGATCAGCGAAATGAAAGAGCAAAATGCCCAGCTCACCCTTGAAGAGCGCAAGCATCTTTGCGACATCGTCAACAGGGACTCTCCCCTCGCATACCTTCTTCATCTGCGCGCCTATTCCCGCCTTTTCCCCGACAGCAAATGGCTCACGCCGCAGGACCGGCGCTTCCTTGAAGAGGATCTTTCTGATCCGACGTGGTTCCCCGTCACCGAATAACAAATACGCTGAGGAGCAATCCATCCATGCATCTGCCCGTTTACTTTGCGCCCCTTGAGGGCGTGACCGACGCCGCCTTCCGCCGCGTGCACAGCGAGCATTTTACCGGCGTTCACAAATACTTTATCCCCTTCGTCAGCCCCACGCAGGATCTCGTCTTCACCCCGAGGGAAAAGCGCAACATCCTGCCCGAATACAATCAGGGCTATACCGCCGTGCCGCAGGTACTCACCCGCAAGGCGGATCACTTCCTCTGGGCGGCCAACCACTTTGCCGACATGGGCTACGGGGAGGTCAACCTCAACGCCGGCTGCCCCTCCGGCACGGTCACCGCCAAGGGCAAGGGATCCGGCATGCTCACCGACATCCCCGGGCTTGAGCGCTTCCTTGACGAGGTGATGGCAAAATCTCCGCTGCCCGTGTCCGTCAAGACGCGCATCGGCTTCACCTCGCCCGCCGAGTTTGAGCGCATCATGGAGGTGTACAACCAGTATCCGCTCCATGAACTCATCATTCATCCGCGCACGCGCAGCCAGCAGTACGAAGGCCGCGCCAACAAATTCATCTACCGCGACGCGCTTGCCGCCTCGCCGCTGCGCATCGTCTATAACGGCGATCTGTTTACGGCGGAGGACTGCCGCAGGCACGCGGAGGAAAATGAAAAAACGGCCGCGCTCATGCTCGGCCGCGGTCTGATCGGCAATCCCGCCCTCGCGCAGGAACTCAGCGGCGGCGAAAGGCTCACCAAGGAAGCCTTTATTTCCTTCCACGATGCGCTCATGCAGGCGCACGCTGATTTCCACCCGCGCAACGTCGTCTTTGGCAGGATGAAGGAGTTCATGAAATACGCCGTATGCAGCTTTGAGGACTTTGACAAGCCGCGCAAGAAGCTGCGCAAGGCGGCGAACATGGACATGTACCTCGACGCGGTTCACCGCCTCTTTGACGAGCACGACATCAGCGAAACTCCCGGCTACGAGCCCTGAACAGGGCAGGAGGCATTATGTACTTTCCCAACGCGTATTTCATCACCGGCACCGCCTATGCCGGAAAATCCA
This sequence comes from Clostridia bacterium, assembly GCA_017547805.1. Classification (GTDB taxonomy): domain Bacteria; phylum Bacillota; class Clostridia; order Christensenellales; family Aristaeellaceae; genus Ventricola. The sequence continues at coordinate 28,566 of JAFYOR010000013.1, read as the reverse complement.
CGATGATTGAGCTTCTTGCCCGAACGCATGACGGCATCCTCTGCGAGGAAAACTACCACAACGCATATCTCTGCGATCTTGACAAAGCCGAGTTCCCCGGCCTGACCTACACGCGGGATCTCCTCGACTGGCACGATTTCGTTCGCCGCACGCCGGATGAATACGAAGCATGGATTCATCGCACGTCCAAAGAATGCGAGATTCTGGAGCTTGAGATTCTCGCTGAGCGCTGCAGGGACGGCCGTCCCGTGTTCGTGGATACGAACATCTCCCTTGAAACCCTGCGCGCCATCGCCGATCCTTCCCATGTGCTGATCATGCTTGCTGACCCGGACGTTTCCGTCAACCGCTTTTTCAACCGGCCCGACCGGGAAAAGCAGTTCCTCTACCGGCTGATGATGGAAGAACCCGACCCGCAGGCGTCGCTTGAGAATTTCCGGCAGTGCCTCGCGCGGATCAATTCACGGAAAAACTACGAAATGTATCTGAATTCCGGCTTTCAGGTATTGCTCAGGGATGACAGCCGGAGCATCGAAGACACGCTGCACATCGTTGAACGTCTCTTCGGTCTGACATAACCGCTCAACGCAAAGACAACAGCCCCGGCCTGCGGCAAAAACCGCAAGCCGGGGCTTTGATATGCTGCGTCAGCTTGGTCAATGAAGGGTCATCGTTCTCTTTTAGCCCTTTCAATCAGCAGAAGAATGAACATCACCGCCCAAATTCCCCAAGCCACCATACACCCGATTCCGGAAAACCAAACGTCTATTGCAGCGCCGGCTAAAAACGGCGCTGCCATCATCATCATTCTTTTTCCATAGTCCCTGCACATTTGCTGCTCGTCATGTTTTTCGCGTTCCCGAGCTGTTTTCATGTGATAGCCGGATAAACAGCCCGCAGCTTTTCCGTTTGATTTGCAAAACAAAATGCCCACAATAAACATAATCGCAGCCATTCCCAAATCAAAAAAAATGGTAAACATGGTTCATATTCTCCCGTTGTTCAAACCTGACACTCTGTTTTTCATACAGCTTCGCATTCATTTGAGCTTGTCCTGCTCGGCATAATACGCTTCAAGCTGCTCGTGCGCCGCCTGCACGCGCTGCGCCATGCCCTCCTCGTAAATCTCGCTGCACGGGAATTCCCTCACATTGATCACCGGACCGCCGCTGCCCGGCTGTCCTTCCTCCCGCGGGAGGCGCAGCACAAAGTCCATCGCAAAGAACGGAATCCCATTTTCTTCAAGGAGCTCCTTGAGCCTCAGCATGCCTCTGGCGGCTGTTTCAAACGTAACGTCCTCGTGCTGCATGTAAAAGACGATCTGTCCCGCATCCTTCGCCAGCGCGCTCACGTCGTATTCTCCATCAATCACCAGCTTATCCAGCTCAACGCCGTAGGCAATGGGCTGATAATCCCCCACAGCCTCCTCATTGATCTTCAGCGTGCCAAAGGCGATGTCGTTTCGCAGTTCAAAGTCCTCCGCATCAAACAGTGCATTCGTCATCCCCCTGTATTCGCTCTCCAGCCGGTCCCATGTGTTCCATCCGCCTGTAACGCTGTCGTAGGTGTCGTAGCGCACGGTGCCGCCCGGACGCGCATAGACGGTAAAATGGATATCCCTGCTCCCCGGGACGGAAACGACCATGTAGTAATCGCTCGTCTTGAAGGTATAGCCGAACCAGTCCGTCTGCAGATCCGAATGGGCGTAGTGCTCGGCAAGGTACGCCCTGATGGACCGCTCCGCCAGATACGATGAAACGGGATTGCCAAAGAAGGCGTTCAATCCATACACCGCCGCGCACAGCAGCGCGATCAGCAGCGCCAGACAGCCGGTTTTCAGTGCGCGCTTCATCCAATCACCCTTTCGTCAGAATCCGCTCCAGCGCATACGCCACGCCGCCCTCATCGTTTGCGCGCGTGACAAATCCTGCAGCTTCCTTCGCCTGCGCCGCGCCGTTGCCCATCGCAACGCTGTTGGGATAAAACGCAAGCATCTCCAGATCGTTGACATCGTCGCCGAAGACGGCAACCTCTTCGCAGCTCAGCCCGAGCCGCATGCGCACGCGCTCAATCGCCCGGAGCTTTCCGGCATCCTTTCCGCAGATCTGAATGGTGCGCCCTTCATCCGCGATGTACACGTTCGCCTTCTGTCCGATCTCCCGGCAGATGCGCTCGCCAAGCGCCGCCGGAAGCGCCCGTGTGGAATCGGTCAGGCGGTCGTAAAACAATAGGATTTTGATCGTGCTGCCAATCGCCGCCTCATCGATCGGCGTGATCCGTGCCTGCGCCAATCCCCAGCCCTGATTCATCGATTCATCCACGGGGAAATTGAATGCGTATCCTTCGCAGGGCATATGCAGCGACAGGTGCACGCCGTCGTATGCTGCCGCCGCTTCCGTACAGGCGCGCACAGCATCAGGCGCGATATAGTTGTAGTGCTCCTCGCCGTCAAGACAAATGCACGCGCCGTTGGCGTAGATTCCGCCGTCAAAGAGCGAAAACTCCGCCTCCGTCCACCCCAGCGTCTGATCAAGCCGCGGGGAACGCGCCGTGGCAAAGTAAACATGCGCGCCGCGCGAGCGGTACTGCCGTATCGCATCCCGGGCGGAGGCTGGGATTTCCTTGGAAGAGGTCAGCAGCGTGCCGTCCAGATCGAAGAAAAGCGCCTTGACCATGCCGTTTCCCTCCTGTGCAAAAGCGTTTCACGACCACATCCGTATTCTATTCTAGCAGAAAGCCTGCAAAATGACAATCTGGCGCCATCAGGCGGACGGAAGCATACGCTCGATCTGGTCAGCGAAAAAAAGACGTGGACATATGCACATCATGAATGCAGGCAATCTCACACCTATGTGTATCCCTGCACACGGCATGCCGTTCCCCAAGGCAGACAAAAACCGGCCTGTGATCGTAACCACAGACCGGTTTGCTGTTTTTTTGAACGCCTTTTTAAGCGGCGTTTTTCATTTCCATCCGCTTAGCCGAGCGGGCGGACTTCCACGATCTCATAGAACATCGCGCCGGGGCGGCCCGCTTCAGCGTTGAGCTTCTCCAGAACCGCGGCGTCCTCAAACGCTTCAAACCAGATGCGCGCGCCGGAGACGGTATAGTCCTTCGCGCCCTCTTCGCCGGACGGATTGGCAGCGTACACCGCAAGACCCGCGCCGTTAGCGATCAGGTTCGCCTTAGACTGGTTCTCAGCCAGACCCAGCTGGACATAGTACTTTTCATCCACCTTCTTGATGCCAAAGACGAAGTACGCGGTATTCGGGGAACCGTCAGGATTGGTGGTGCTGACCAGATAGGTGCCGGACTGGCTGTTGACCGCATTCATCAGGTCATCGCCGGTCAGCGCAGCCGCGCCGTAGTAATCGGCAACAGACGCAGAGGAGAACGCATCGACGGTTTCCGCCATCGCAGAAACACACAGCAACGCCATCAGCGCGAGGAGAACAACAAGCAGCTTTTTCATAGGGAATCCCAACCTTTCAATGTATTCGGGTGGATTCAGAATACCACTTTGTCACAACTTTGTCAATATCCATCAGAAGCGTGCATCACGCCGCGCCTAAATCCTGCAAACCCACGCTGTCTGATTGACAACGATATTTATTTGGCATATAATGAAGAAAACAATTTGGGAGGAATCACACTTATGAAGAAACTGTTTTCTCTTCTGCTCGTCCTTCTGCTTGCGTTCTCCATGACCGCCATCGCCGAGGAAGCCAAGATCGAAATGTCCCCCAGCAAGCTGGTCGGCACCTGGTATGCGGATACCGCCGCCCACGGCAGCACCGTGTATCGTCCCACCGGCGACGTGCGTCTGGAGCTCAATCGCGACAAGACCGCGCAGTTCATCCACAACGACGTGACGCATACCTTCACCTGGACGCTGAGCAACGACAAGGTGACGCTCTTCCTGACGCTGGACGTCCCGGATGCCATGACGTTCAACCCGCAGGGCAAGATGAACGAAGCCGGCGCGCTGGTGGTCACTTCCATTGAAGACGGCACGCAGGTCTCTACCCTCGGTTACAACTCCATGACGTATACCTTCACCAGGGAAAACAACACGACCATTCTCCCCGCCGCCGTGAAGGTGGAAGAAGAAGACAGCCTGTTTGGAACGTATACTGCGCTGTATCAGATGAACGGCAATAACGGCGAGGTCATTTCCGATGCCGGTATCACGCTGCGCGTTGATTTCGCCGAAGCTGAGCTGAACTTTGGCAGCACCAACGAGCTCTACGTCACCGATTTTGCTGACGGCGCGGTCGTTGTGTATGTCGAGCCCAACAAGTATATTACTACGAATGCGCTGCGTCTTGACAACTCCTTCTGCCACCTGACCCTCTCCGCCACGGAAGACGCTTCCATGATCGTCGCTGTGGCGACCAACGACGCCGGTGAAGTCGGCGCGACCTACTACCTGACCAAGAACGGCAGCACGGTCGAAACCGTTGAAGCCGTCGAAGCCGCCGAGTAATCCTTGAAATCACAACAGCCTGTCGTCCTTTGGGGCGGCAGGCTGTTTGCATCTGTGCAGCATGGCTGCTTTGCGGCGGGTATTTACGAAGAAGGGATAGAATCCGGGGGAGTTTCTCTCGTGCCCCCGACGGGGCAAGGGGTGGGCGGTTCTCCTCCCCTATGCGGTTATTCTTTTGCTACTCTCTATAAAGCGATCGCATAGGAGAGTCTCCTCTCGGCGCTCGACGCGCCTCGGTCAGGCCAGCTCTGACAGCCCACTGGGCTGTCATTCACTTCTGGCCCAGGTTCTCCTCCCCTATGCGGAATCATAAAAAGAAAACCACCCATTCAGGGTGGTTTCTTTTTATGGTGGAGCATAGGGGAGTCGAACCCCTGACCTTTTGAATGCCATTCAAACGCGCTACCAACTGCGCTAATGCCCCGTCAACAGGAGATATTATACAGCAGTCGCACACGTCTGTCAACCCTTTTCTTCAAAATTCTTGCTTTTCCATTATTCCCACACGCGGTCAATCGCCACGCCGGCAAAATAGTGCATAACGATCTCCTGCGCCGTCTTTCCTTCCTTTGCCATCGCATACGCGCCCCACTGGCTCATTCCCACGCCATGACCATACCCTCTGCCGCGCATATGCACCTGACCATCCTCTACCCGCAGGCTTTCCAGCAGGCAGGAGCGCATCTTCGTCGATCCGATCGCAATCCGGAATGCCGGCGCAGAAACCTCCCGCCCGCTGATCATCAGCGTTTTGGCTCTGCCGGATTCGCCGCGCTCGCCGATGGAGATTCCGGTGAGTTTATCAACCTTCGCGCCTGCGTCCGCTGCGGCGGCAAGCACTTCCTCCGCGGTGAACGCCGCTTCCCAGCGCGCGGCCTCTTCCGGCGCTTCGTCGTTTTCCATGCCCTTGACGCACTGCGTATAGCCCGGCTCTTCCTTTTCGTAGTCAAGCCCTTCCTTCGCCCGGGCGGTCAGCCCGCCGGAGTGCGCATGGAACCACGCATACGGCAGTTCCCCGCCGGCATTGAGCACCAGTCCGCGCGTTTCCTTCACCGCCTGACGGATTCTATCGTTGACCGCCTCCGCGTTATAGGCCTGCGCCTCGCGGATGTCGGTTGAAATATCCGCGCCCTCGTACATCGACTCCTTCTGAGAAACAAACTGCAGAACGAACGTCCGCGCGAGGATGGCCTGCGCCTTGAGCGCTTCCATCGGCCAATCCCCCGCCATCTCTCCCGCCAGCACAGCAGGCAGGTATTCCTCCACGGACAGCCGCTCAATCTTCTCTGCCTTCACATCATACACCTTCAGCACAGGCACGCCGTCTTCGCCCTTTCCGAGCTTTTCCGGCACAAGCGCGCTGACATCGCGCGGCTTTTCCTGCGCACCGCGATGTGTGCTTTGGGGCGTGCTGCGCGGATTGGGCAGCGCCGGATCATCGCGCACGGCCCCCTGCGCAGCGCAGCCGGACAGCAGCAGGCACAGCGCCAGCATCAGCATTCCTCTTCTATACTTCACATACATCCCTCCTCAAAAGGAGTATGCGCATACAGGCACAAAAAAATCCTCTTCCCGAGGGAAGAGGATTCAGCCTGTCAAAAAAAGGATTTTTGACAGGCTGGTGAACGGGGAAATTCTTTCCCCGCCGCGAACGATTGAACAGGCTGCTTGATGCAGGTTTTTCTGATAAACGAAATCCTCTTCCCGAAGGAAGAGGATTCAAGACGCAACTTGCGGATCAGTAATTCAGATGCCACGTGGAGACATACGCCGTCTGTCCGCCGACGAGAATCAGGCTGACATTGGTGCCGTAGCTCAGGATCATCACCTGCTGGCCCGGCTGATACGTCGCCTTATACTGCGTCAGCTCCGGGTTGGAATAGACGTTGATGGTACTCGACGAGCTGCCCGCCGCAACCGCCAGCCATGCATACATGCCCGGGTGCGGCGTATTGGACACATTGTAGCTGGGCTGCATGGTCACCTTCGGCGTCGCCGCAGGAACCGGCGTGATATACTGGATCAGCGGCGTGGGCGTGGGCGTCGTCGTCGGATAGATCGGATAAATATAGCTGGGCGTGCTGGTGGCCACAGGCTTGACGTAGGTGAAGCTCAGGTAGCGGGTCATCATGTAGCCATGCTTCGTGCCGACATAGACCTCGCACCACGTATCGCTATAGGCGACGACGCGCACCTGCGTGCCGTTGCGGTATTGGCCGATGGAGCGCGCATCCGTGGAGGCATACTCGCGCAGGTTGAGCACCTGCGTGCTCTTCGGGTTATTGACATAAGCGGTAGAAGACACCGCAGCACCGCCGGAGCCGGAGGAACCAGAGCCGGAGCTGCTGCCCGAACCGGTATTGCTGCCCAGCGTGGAGCCCGTGCCGGAGAGATACTGCGTGGACATAAAGCCCGTGACGCCGCCGCCGGAAATATAGTACCAGCCGTTGCCCTTCAAAAGAACGGTTACAGTCGTGCCGGAAGCCAGCTTACCCGCGCTGCCGTATTCGGACGCCGGGCCGGTGCGCACATTCACCTTACCGCCGTTTCTGGTGGTGACGACGGAGGTATCCGCGCCGCGGGTGAGGAACGAATCGTGCATATAGCCGTAAACCGTCTGTCCGTTCACGGTGACGGCGACATAGTTCCATTCGTAGCTGTCGTTCTGCACGACAACCTGCGAACCGCTGGTCACGCGGGTGATCACGCTGTAGGTCAGCGCAGGACCGCTGCGCAGATTGACATAGCCGCCGTTGGCATACCGGACCGTCGCGCTATTAGCAGACACCGCCGTTTTCAGATAGGTCTGAGACATGTAGCCGGTCTTGCCGTCCATGGTCTTGACATAGGCAAAGCCATTGGAGCCCGTCCCCTTGATCTCCACCCAGGAGCCGGAGGCATACTTACCGATGCTCTGGCTTTCCGTCGTCGCATACTGGCGCAGGTTCAGCCTGCCGCCGGTCACCACGGCAAACTCCGCCGCGCAGGCCAGCACCGGGATCAGCAGCAGCAACAGCGCCGCCGCGATAATTCTCAATGTATTCTTCCTCATGTTCTTCACCAACCCTCTCATCTGTACTCATAAGACGAACGGGCCATCCTTTTTCTTCCTGTGCAGGCAAAAAAACTTAGTTCGGCTTCTTCTTTTCCAGCGGCTTGTAGGTGCCGTCCGCCTGCTCCACGCGCACCGCCTGCAGCGTTGCTTCCATGTTCGCGCGGAATTCCTTAAGATACTGCGCGCGCAGCGCCGCCTGCTCCTTGGTCTCTTCCTCGGTCAGGCCTTCCGCCTTCTTCTTGCGCGCCAGCTCGTTGATGCGCTCAATCTGCGCCTTATCCATAAAAACCCCTCCGGATAAAATTATTAAAATTCTGTTACATCCTTTATCATACCCTGTTTTATGAGAATAGTCAAGCAGGATATGCAAAACAAGCATTCACCGAATATAGCCCTCTTTCACGCATCCTTCGATGTATTCATCCGCTTCTCCATTTGGATTCGCTTTACGGGTTGCTTTGATCATATACCACGTGAATTCAAGATCTGCCAAAATAATCGGAACATCACGACCGAATTTCCGCTCTATTGTTCCGTCGCTGTGAAGCTCCTGCGCAATCTGTACGATAACCTCAAGCAATTCAGGCAAGCCGTTTGGTCCCCTTCCGGCATATGCAACGCCATCATCGCCATACATTTTATCCGGATCCTCGTATCCGATCTGTTTAAGTCCTATGGCTTCGTACCAGTCAATGAGCGCATCGGCGTTGACCTTCGGTTCGTAGAGATCGATGACAGGCGTGCGAAGATCATAATCCCAGAATGCCGGATTCCATCGCGCTTCAAAATCGCTGACAGGATAAGCATACGGGTTGTGATCGACCGCCAAATCAGACTCGCAGCGATACAGCATCTGGAACTCAGGAATGTTGGCATAGCCCCGGTGTTCATACATCTCATTGGGATAAACAAAGAACATGATCGCATACTGATCCTGCGCCGGCCATGTATCCAGAATTTCAAGAATCCGGGTGCGCAGCAGTTCCTTAAAGCGCGTCGTATGTTCATCTTCCTTCGCAATTCCATTTGACGAAGGCAATCCCGTCAGGATCATCATCAAAGCGAGCGCGAGCAGACGCTTGATCATCCGTTTTCCCTCCAAACAATTTGGGAGCTGTTTATGCTTGCATTATATCATAACCGCCAGACACATCAAAGAAGAATCTCCCGGGCTTTTGCTCCGGGAGATTCTGTGTGCTATTGACATATGCAGTCGCTTTTCAGCACTGCTTCATCACGCGCATAAAGAACTCGACCGCCTTGCCGATCGTTTCCACAGGGATGCGCTCGTTGTTGCCGTGGATGGTCTTTCTCTCTTCGCTGCTCAGCGCCATTGCGGAGAAGCGGTACACCTTGTCGCTCAGATCGCGGTAGTGGCGGCTGTCGGAGCACTGCACCATCAGGTAGGGGGAGACGATGCAGCCCGGCCAAGTGTCGCTGACCGCGTTCTTGACCCTTTCCCAACCCGCGCAGTCCGTGCGGGAGACGGGGCTTGGCTCCATGTGGTCACCCACCGTCAGGGTTACCTTGTCGTCCGCGACGGTCTTTTTCAGGTATTCAAGCGCGGAAGACACACTGTCCGCCGGGTTCAGGCGCATGTTGGAGACCATCGACGCGCTGGGCGGGATGACGTTGGGCGCCTTGCTGCCCTTCATCTGGGTGAAAGCGACGGTTGTACGCACCAAGGCGTTGAGTTCGCCGCCGGACAAACGGCAGATGAGATCCAGTACCGGCGCAAAGCACCATAGGTTGACAAAAATCATCCGATACAGGAAGGTCGAATGCCTGCCCAGCGTGTCAAACATCTTGAGCACAGGAACGGTCAGATGCGCCTTGAAGGGATGCGTTTCCAGATTCACGCACGCGCGGGAAAGACGGCCCACGGGCGTCTTGGGCGCGGGCGCGCTGGCATGACCGCCTCCGGAGGAAACGGAGTACGTCACGTTCATCATGCCCTTTTCCGCGATGCCGATCATCGCGCAGGGCTTGCTTACGCCCGGGAACACGTTTTCAACGACCGCGCCGCCCTCGTCAAGCACCATCGCCGGGATGATTCCCTTCTCTTCAAAATACCGGACGATGTTCACAGCGCCCTGTCCGTTAACTTCCTCCCCGCCGGAGAAGGCGAAATAGATATCGTTTTTCGGCACAAAGCCCTGCGCGATCAGGTTTTCCGCGGCGGAAAGGATGCCGCCAAACGTCACCTTCGTATCCAGCGTGCCGCGTCCCCACATGACGCCGTCCTCGATGATCGCCTCAAAGGCGGGCTTTTCCCAGTTTTCCTCCTCCACCGGCACGACGTCATAATGCGCCATCAGCACGGCAGGATCGCCCGCCTCTCTGCCCTTCCACGTGAAGAGCAGCGCGCGGTCCGGGAGCTGTTCAAACACACAGGTCTTGAAAACGCCGGGATAGAGCCGGGGGAGCAGCGCGATGAGCTTGTCAAACTCCGCGTCGTCCTCCAGACTGTGATCCGCGTAGGAAATCGTTTTGCAGCGCACCAGCTGCGCAAGCGCGTCCGTCGCCGCGTCCCGATCATAGGCAACCGCCTCCGCCCGGCGTTCTTCCTGCGCGGGCGGGGTAAAGCGCAGCGTGCGCACCACAAGCACGGCGGCAAACACAATCAAGGCCGCAAGCAGAATCATACCCATAGTGCCTCCTTACAGCAGGTTCTTTTTGTAGAGGATGCGGGACACCGCAAGGGTGAAGAGCACGCTCACCGGCACCATGATGCCCACCGTGCCCGCATTGAGTGCGGGGATGGCGATGAACAGCACGAGCATCAGCGCAACCGGCGCGATGGCGATTTTGAAATTCTTGGAAATAAACACCACGCCCAGACCGCCGAAGAGCGCCGGGAGGATCTGCGCAAACGCCGGCGCGAGCACCGGCGCATTGAGCACCGGGGTCAGCGGCGTGATGAGCAGCACGCCCAGCACGATGATCAGCGTGGTCACGATGCTGGACACAGCGATAGCGATGGTGGAAACAACCTCGCCCTCCTCGCTGGCGACATTCACGCCTGCCTGCTCAAGGGCATTGAGCGCCACAGGCAGCTTGAGGTTACTGATGTTGCCGGTGACAAAGGACAGATACGAGCCGCCCGCGCCGAGCATCGGCACGAAGGTGAACGTCTCCACCACGGCAACCGCCCAATACATCGGCGCGGTGGACACAAGGCCCATGAGGAAGCCCTTCCAGTCCGGCGCAGCGTCGAAAATCAGCGCCACGGCGATGGGAAAAGCAAGCAGAACGACCATCACGCTCAGGTTCCAGATGCGTCCGTCACGATGGACGCTGTCCATATAGGTCATATCCTTTTTCATGGCTTTTCCCTCCTTACATCAGCCAGTTCGTATACGGAATCGCGCTGATCATGCCCGCAATCAGGCTGATAGGCAGCGCATAGTCCGAAATCCAGCTCTTTTTCGTGATCTTCATCGCCGCGCCGCACAACACCATCACCACAGCGGAGGTGAGCATCACCAGCACGGGAATCAGACCCGCCAGCTTTCCGGCAAACACGCCGGAGAAATCGCAGAACACATAGCCAAGGAACGCCGCGATCATGCCGATGAACATGGAATTGGAGAAAATGTCGCTCCACTTCTTGTCGCGGTTTTCAAGGGAGATCATGCCGGACTGCAGCTTTTTGCCAATCAGCGGCACCAGCCAGATGCCCACCATGATCGAGGCGGTCATCACCAGCGCAATTGTCACATATTGGCTGGCGGTCAGGCTCTCCACCTGCCCGAAGGTCAGTCCCATCGCGCTTTCCGCGTTCGTCGCGGCGATGGTTTCGTAGCTGAGCGAGCCCACGACGCTCAGGCGCAGCCACGGCAGCGCCACGCCCAGATCCTTGGCAAGGGTCATCACGCTGATGACGATCGCCACCGCCGGCGCAATGGTGAAGACTGCCGCCGTCACCGCGATGCGGCGCAGCTTTTCCGCGCTCATGCCGATGGCAAGGCCGCGCTTCCACGCCTTAACGAGAAAATACGCCGACTGAATCAGCACGATCAGCACGATCGTACCGGCCAGCAGGAACAATATGGGATGATTGACGCTGAATTCCATAGGAATTTCCTCCTTTGCTTACTGGTATCCATATTAGTACATTTGCGGTGGATTTGCAACCGGGAGGCGGGATACAAATCGGATGAAGCGGAGCTTACAGGCGCGCAGCTTACACCCATTGTGCGGATACATTCTTTTCCATTGGCGCACAAAACACCCCTTAGTATCAGGCAAATGAACGACACTGGAAGATACACGAAATCTGTGCGCCCGATGGCTCCCTCAGTCTGCCTTCGGCAGACAGCTCCCTCCCGGAGGGAGCCTCCTCGTATACGCTTCTTCTATAAATCAGCGACTTTTTCTCTCAGAAGCAGCGCTTTTTCATGCCTCCCTCTGGGAGGGAGGGGGACCAGCCGCAGGCTGGTGGAAGGAGCCATCGGGCGCGGAACTTCCCCTTTTGTGCAGGTGCGTTCTTTTGTCCAACGCACAACGCATAGAAAAAAGACCGCCGATAAAGCGGTCTTTGTATTCATCCGCGCCTTCGTCAGAATGCGGAAATGACCTCCGTCCAGACCTGATCGTAAATCCGCTGCTCATCGCCCAGATACCGGAACACCTGACAGTTATCAAGCGCTTCCTGCGGCGGATTGTTGACCGGGGATGCGTTGTATTCCTCCGCACCCATCAGCTCAATGGCGGCAAGGTTGGGAATTGCATAGCCGACGTACTGATAGTTCATCGCCGCCACGTCCGCGCGACACATGAAGTCGATGAACTTCTCCGCACCGGCGACATTGCGCGCGTTTTTCGGGATGCACATGGAATCGTAGAAGATGTTGCTGCCCTCCGGCGGAAGAACGTAATCAAGCTCGTCACTTTCGCTCATGCAGTACGTCGCGTCGCCGCTCCACACCATCGCCACGCTCGCCTCGCCCGAGATCATCTTATCCTTCACCTCGTCAACGACGTAGGCCAGCACGATGGGCTTTTGCTTAATCAGCATGTCCTGCGCGATTCTGAGTTCTTCGGGATTGGTGGAGTTGAGATCAAAGCCGTTCATCACCAGCGCAATGCCCAGCGTATCGCGCGGAGAATTGAGCATGAACATGTCCATGGCGTATTCTTCACTGAGCAGCACATTCCAGCCCGTCGGCTTTTCAAGCACGGTCTTCGTGTTGTACAGGATGCCCATCGTGCCCCATGTATAGGGCACGGAATACGCCGCCTCGGGATCGTAAGCCTCGTTCATGAAGCGCGGATCGATGTTCTTTACGTTGGGAATGTGGTCCCAGTTGACCTTCTGGAGCAGTTCCTCGCGGATCATGCGCTCGATCATGTATTCGCTGGGAACAATCACATCGTAGGAAGAACCGCCCATGGCGATTTTGGCATACATGTCCTCATTCGTTTCAAACGTCTCATAGATGACCTTGATGCCCGTCTCCGCCTCAAACACGTCGATGACGTCGGGATCGATATAGTCGCCCCAGTTATACACGGAAATCGTCTCGCCCGTCATGGGCACGGGATTCTCCGGCATGGTCACATAGGCGATATAATCCTCGCCCTCTTCGCTTTCCTCAATAGCAGCCTCCTCGCCGCCGGAAAGGAACGCGACCGCGATCACCAGTACGATGCCCAGTACCGCCAGCCATTTCTTTTTCATTCGCTAAACCTCCTGAGGGGGAATACGTCAGGGCTGCCGCCCTGAAACCCGTCAAGGGATTTCATCCCTTGACCCTTCAGCGCTTCGCGCCGATTTTAAGCGGCAGAGCGTTAATACGGAATGCGCACCTGCTCGACCTTGTCCTTGCTGCGCGGATCCTTCTTGAAATCCTGCATGTTGATGCCGATGAGCAGGATGAACACGCAGGCAAAGATGATCGTGGAAAGCGCGTTGATCTTGGGCGAAATGCCGCGCTTGGCCATCGTGTAGATGGTGATGGACAGGTTGGAAACGCCCGAGCCTGTGGTGAAGAAGCTGACGACGAAGTCGTCAATGGACATCGTCAGCGCCATGATGAAGCCGGAAAACACGCCCGGCATGATATCCGGCAGAATCACGCGGAAGAAGCCCTGCCACGGCGTCGCGCCCAGATCCCACGCCGCCTCCGCGAGGTTGGGATCCAGCTGGCGCAGCTTGGGCATTACGCTCAGCACCACATACGGCACGCAGAACGCCACGTGCGCCATGAGCATCGTGCCATAGCCCAGCTGGATATTCGCCGCGGCAAAAAGCAGCATCAGCGACACGCCGGTAACGACCTCGGAGTTGAGCATCGGCAGATTCACGATGCTCAGCAGCGCCTTGCGCGGCGTGCGCTTCATCTGAAAGAGCGCAACAGCGCCCATCGTGCCAAGCACGGTGGAAAGCAGCGCCGCCAGCAAGCCGATGGAAAGCGTCGTGCCCAGCGCCGCCATGATCGCCTCGTCCGCAAACAGCTCCCTGTACCAGCGGAGCGTAAAGCCGCCCCACTGCGCGCGGGACTTGCTGTTGTTGAAGGAATAGAGAATCAGCAGCAGGATCGGCGCATACAGGAACGCCATAATCAGGCCGATATACAGCTTGCGAAGCTTTTTCACAGGATGCGCACCTCCTTCACGGGGTCTTCATCCTTATCGATGTGACCAAGCGCGCCCATGAACGCAAGGACGACCACCATCACCAGCAGAGAGAGCGTGGAACCAAAGTGCCAGTCGCTCGACTTGCCGAACTGGTTCTGAATGATGTCGCCGATGAGCGGCACCTTGCCGCCGCCCATGAGCTGGCTGATGACGAACGTCGTCACCGCCGGAACAAAAACCATCGTGATGCCCTCCATCACGCCGGGCATGGAGTAGGGCAGCGTCACGCGCAGGAAGCTCTTGACCGGGTTGGCGCCCAGATCCGCCGCCGCTTCAAGCAGGTTTTTATCGATCTTTTCAATGACGGTATAAATCGGCATGATCATGAAGGACAGATAGTTGTAGACCATGCCAAGGATCACCGCATTCTCGTTGTAGAGGAAAATGATCTTGCGGCGCACGCCCATATTCGTCAGCCAGCTATCGAACGCGGGAATGGCGTCGCGCAGGGAGGCGATCCAGTTATTGAGGATACCGGAGTTTTCCAGAATGCTCATCCAAGAATAGGTGCGCAGCAGGAAATTCATCCACATCGGCAGCACCAGCAGCATCAGCCACAGCGCGGGGCGTTTAAAGTCCTTGCCGGTGAGAATCAGCGCGACAGGATAACCCAGCAGCAGGCAGATGAGCGTGGTGATCACTGCGATTTTGAGGCTGCGCAGGAGCAGTCGCAGATACGTCGGCTCGATCATGCGCTTGAAGTTGCTCAGCGAAATAACCGCCTTCTTCTGCCACGGCTTTGTGTCGACAATCGTGCCGTCCTCCAGCTCATAGCCGATGGTGCCGTCGTCAAGAAGCACCTCGGTGCAGGGCACGGGCTCATCGACCGTCACGCCATACCACACGATCATGGCCAGCGGGACGACCACAAAGAGCACCGCCCAGAGGATGAACGGTACGGCGAGCGCTTTGTTCTTTCTCATCAAAGGCCCTCCTTACTTTGCACGGGCAGCATGCTTTTTGAGCACGGCGTCCGAGCTTTCGCTCTTGTGCATAACCTGAATGTCCTCCGGCGCAACGGTCAGCTTGACGCGGGTGCCAACCTGACGGGCATGCGTGGAATGCACGATCACGACGCTTTCGCCGCAGCGCACGCGCATCTCGTAGTGCACGCCCTTAAACAGCAGGCTTTCCACCACGCCCAGCGGGCCAAAGGCGGTTTCATCGTCCGCGGGCTTGAGCTTGACGTCCTCCGGACGAAGGACGATGTCGACATCCGCATTCTCGCCAAAGCCTTCGTCGATGCACGGGAATTCCCAGCCGAGGAAGCGCACGAGCCTGTCGCGCACCATCATGCCGGGCATGATGTCGCTGTCGCCGATAAAGTCCGCGACAAAGGCAGTCAGCGGCTCGTTGTAGATGTCCTCCGGCGTACCCAGCTGCTGAATCTGACCCGCCTGCATGACGGCGATGCGGTCGCTCATGGTGAGCGCTTCTTCCTGATCATGGGTGACAAAGATGAAGGTGATGCCGCTCTCGCGCTGGATACGCTTGAGCTCGATCTGCATCTCGCGCCTGATCTTCAGGTCCAGCGCGCCCAGCGGTTCATCCAGCAGAAGCACGGCGGGCTTGTTGATCAGCGCGCGGGCAATCGCCACGCGCTGCTGCTGACCGCCGGAAAGGGACGCGATCTTGCGCTTTTCAAACCCCGCAAGGCCGACCAGCGCGAGCAGGCGGCTGACCTCCGCGGCGGTCTTCTTCTTGTCCTCGCCGCGCAGATCCGGGCCGAAGGCGACGTTCTGGGCGACATTGAGGTGCGGGAAGAGCGCATAGCGCTGGAAAACGGTGTTGACATGGCGCTTGTAGGGCGGCAGCGGGATGATGTTCTCTCCCTTGTAGAGAATCTCGCCGCTGTTCGGCTTTTCAAAGCCGCCGATACAGCGCAGCAGCGTCGTCTTGCCGCAGCCGGACGGGCCCAGCAGCGTGACAAACTCATTTTCCTTGATATCGATGCTCACGCCGCCCAGCGCGACAAAGCCGTCCTCAAAGACGACACGAACGTCCTTAATCGAAAGAATGGTCTTTGCTTCCATCCTGCATTTCCTCCTGTATAGCAATCCGTTTCTTTGCTAACTCCCGAAGGTCTAAGGATACGGGGCTCTGCCCCGCCCCCCCGCCAAAGGGCTTTCCGTTCGCCCTTTGGAAACCTTCGGCTCCTGAATATAAGAAAGTAATTCTGTTTTCGTTTTTTAGCCCGTTTGCATCCGGCCACGTGTGCTATTCCTCACCTGAGGTAACTCCTCATCGGATGTCGGTCCAGCGGTACGCTGGTTAGAAGTTGGGCGGCGTGCAGACCCAAAGCACCTGCGCCTGTGTCTTGCCGCGGTTGTGCAGATAGTGCTGCGCGGAGGGCTTGTAGGAGAAGCTGTCCCCTTTACGCACGCGGTAGCTCTTTTCCCCGATGACCAGCGTCACGCTGCCCAGCAGCACATGACCAAATTCCTCACCCATATGCGGCAGGTCGATTTCCGTCTTCGCGCCCGGCTCCAGCGTCACCATGATCGGCTCGATGTCCTTCTTCTGCGCGTTGGGAATGAGCCAGTGAATGGTCACGCCGTCGTCGCTTTCCTTGATAAAGACGTCCTCCTTGCGGCAAACGGGATTGTCGTCCTGCTCGTCGGAGAAGAACTCGTGAAAGGACGAGCCCAGCGTCGTGAGGATGTCCTCCAGCGTGGAAAGCGAGGGCGAGGTCTGGTTGCTTTCCAGCTGTGAAATGAATCCCTTGGAGAGCTCGCAGCGATCCGCCAGCTCCTTCTGCGTCAGGTTGTTCTTCTGGCGCAGGCTTCGCAGCTTCTTGCCGATGTTCATTTCCATCAAAACCGCCTCCCGAGTTTGGCAATACAAAACTTTGAGTTTATTTTACGAGGATGATTAAAACATAAAATCACACAAATGTCAACGCTTTTGAAAAAACAATCTCCGTTTTTCTGTTTTCTTCCTTCTGCGCCCCGTCCGAAATCCGGATTTTTCTTTATATTCATTGATTTTTCAACTTCTCTTGTGCGTAACATGGGATTTAGAATTCCTAAACTTCACAAGACGTTTCCCCCAAAGAAGTTTTGTGTTTTCAAACTTTCAATTCACTTTCAGCAAGATTTATTATCGCTTCATAAACGAGAAAAGCGGCGCCGAAGAAAGCAGCGCCGCCTGGGAGGCAATAGAGATAATGTACTTTTTTGCATACCAAAGATTTCATTCCTGTTGGCGAAACATGAATGGAATCACCGGGAGGCAAAACATGCTTCATGCACCACGCGAAGTCCTCTCAGTCACGGCTGTCGCCGTGCCAGCTCCCCCAAAGGGGGGAGCCAAGATTCCTGCGCAGTTTCGCTTATTCTTGCCTCTCCCTCTGGGAGAGGTGTCACCGAAGGTGACGGAGAGGGTTGACGCACAAACTATGATTTTCATGCCACGCCCGCCTGCGGGCGGGAACCTCATCCGTCTTTGCGGCAATATATTCCCCAAACTCACCCCGCACAAATTACGCCTTCTCAAACACGCACTTCCCGCCGACAAACGTCGCCAGAACGGGAATATCCTTGATCTCAGTTTCCTTCGTTTCAAACAGATTCCCGCCCAGAACGACAAAGTCCGCCGCCATCCCCAGCCTGATCTGTCCCTTTTCCTTTTCCTCAAAGGAAGCGTATGCGCCGCCCTTGGTAAAGCTGTCAATCGCCTCGCGCACGGTGAACGCCTCGTGCGCAAGATACGGGCCGTTTCCCTCAAGGTCGCACCGCGTCACCGCGCACTGCATGCCCGCCAGCACGCGCGGCAGCTCCACCGGACAGTCGCTGCCGCCCGATACCGTCGCGCCCATGTTTTTGAGCGTCTTCCAGCTGTAGCTGGTCTGTGCCAGCTTATCGCCCACGCGTTCACGGACGATGTGCGTGTCATAATCAAGGAAGATGCCCTGACAGTAGATATGCAGCCCCATCTTCGCCATCTTTTCAAGCTGATCCGCCCGCGTGATCTGGCAGTGCACGATGCCGTGGCGGTGATCCGTCCGCGGATGCGCCGCAAACGCCTTGTCCATGCTGCCCAGCACCAGATCAAGGCACGCGTCGCCGATGCAGTGCACGGCAATCTGCATGCCGTGCGCGTGGGCACAGCCGATCAGCGCGTCAAACTGTTCCGGCGTAAAGACGCTCAGCCCGCGCGTATCCGGCGCATCCGCATACGGACGGGACAGGTACGCCGTGCGCGCGCCGAGCGCACCGTCTCCCAGCAGCTTAAGCGGACCAATTCTGAACCATTCGCTGCCCGCGCCGGTCACATTGCCGTCCTGCACAAACGCTTCAAGCGCGGCAACATCCGCGAAATTCGACTGCTGATAGACACGCACGGTCATCTCTCCCGCCGCCTCCAGCTCGCGGTAGGCGGCATTGACATCCTGCCACGGGAGCGCGTGGAACGCGCAGTAGTCGTCGCTGTGGCAGGAGGTGATGCCATAGGCGTTGAGCGCCTTCATCGCCGCGCGCAGCATGTCCTTCACCTCCTCGCGGCCGGGCGCGGGAATCTGATCGAGCACCAGATCCATCGCGTTGTCAAGAAAGACGCCATTGGGCTCACCGTTCTCCATCACGATCTCGCCGCCGTCCATCTGCTTTGCATCCGCCGTGATCCCCAGCAGCTCCAGCGCGCAGCTGTTGACGCTCAGCGCATGCCCACAGGCGCGCGTCGCCACGACGGGATGCTCGCGCGACACCTTGTCAAGATCCCATCTCGTGGGCATTTTCTTCTCTCCGCTGAAGAAGTCCTGATTCCAGCCGCGCCCGAGGATCCAGCCGCCGCGCCCGGGCTTCGTTTCCTTCAGGCAGGCGATGACATCCTCAAGCGAAGACGTGTGCGCATACAGCGGGGCAACGGTCAGGCTCTGGCCGTAGTTGAGCACATGCATGTGGCTGTCGTTAAAGCCCGCGCAGACGAATGCGCCGCCAAGGTCGACGCGATCATCCGCATCGATTTCCGCCGCCTGCGCGTCCGTTCCGGCAAAGATAAACTTTCCATCCTCTACGGCAAACGCGCTGACCAGCGGCAGTTCGCCGGTATAAACCGCTCCGTTATAGTAAACCGTTTTCATTCCATTTCCTCCCGATTCAGAAAAAGCCGGCTGTCGCCGGCAGTGTTTCAATCAAATGTCACGCGGAGCGCACGCTGCGCCTTAAGCCGTTTTTCAAAACGAAAGAGAAAAACATATCCAACTGCTACAGCCGTCAACAGTAAAGGGCCGTCAATCCGCGCGCTGCTGCTCATGATGAAATCAAAGACGCCGGCAATCGCAAACATCCCCTGATAAAATGCACACGCAACCCTTACCGCGCCATGCAGTACCGCACACACCGCCACCAGCGCGCCCTTTTTTACACGGACAAATCCATAGAAAAGCGCCGTCGCAAAAGCATCCAGCGCCAGCGCTGCCGCGCAAGTAGTTAATGCCGCAAGAAAATAAACCGCATAAGCCCATCCATGATACTCGACATCGATCAAATACCAGAACAGCACCTTTGAAATAAGCCAGCATGCAATGCTCACTGTTCCCATCGAGAACACAAGACGCACATTCTTCTTATCAAGCGCGTCCATCGCCTTATTTCAGCTCGCTTTCAAGCAGGCAGCCCACGCAGCCGCTGCCCGTCTGCACATAGCGGAACTCTCCCGCCTGACCGATGACCAGCACGCGTTCGCCGACCATCAGCATCGCCACCGGACGATAGGAATTGCTCGCCTTGTCGCGCAGCACAACGGACTGCGTGCCATAGGGCGAAGCGACGGACGCCTCATACGTATCCGCCGCGCCGACGCCGGAGGAAAGGTACTGTGTCATCGCATATCCCGAAATCACGCCGCTGCCCGTGCCGATGGCAATCTGCGACCAGCCGCCGCCCGCATCGCCGAGGATTTCCACCTTCGTGCCGCGCAGGAAGCTGCCCAGCGCCGCCGCCCCCTGATCGGGCGCCGCATGCACGCTGAGCGCGCCCGCAGCGTCAATCACAGCGCTCTGCGCCAGTGCGCAGCCAGCTGTGAGCATCATCGCCGCCGCCGCAAGCGCAACCCTTTTCTTATGCTTAACGATCGTCTTTTTCATGCTGATCACCCGTTATCCATTCCTTTGGCAAAACCATTTCATACATCTAACGAGCAAAGCGCTACTCCGCTTCCCGTTCAGGCAGATTTCACCGTTTTTTCTATTCTACCACGATTGACCGCCGGATGAAAGAGGAAAAAAAGCCGCGCGTTTCCCCCGTTTTCCCGTCCGCAGCCGCATTCTTAAATTCTGTATAAAAATATCAAACCGTTTCTGCGCTTTTAACAAAACGGTGCAAAAGCGTTCGTTTTTTGTTTACGCCAATGCATGTTTGTACTATACTGTTTCTTAACTCTTTTTTTATCCTCACCGCCGTCTGTGTGCAATCTGGCAAGGAGGCTTTTCATGAAACTCTATCTCACCGGAGACCCCTGCGATCAGCAGCGTCATTGCTATGTCGTTGAAAGCCACGATATCGTCTTCATCGTGGACTGCGGCTATCAGCGCTGCTATGCGGGAGATGAAACGCCTCACCTTCGTCCCGAGCATATCCTTGCCGCCCGGTATCTGTTCATCAGCCATTCGCACGAAAACCAGTCCGGCGCGCTTGAATATCTGCTGGATCACGGCTTTACCGGTCGCGTCGTCATGACGACAGAAACCGCGCGCCAGCTGCCCCATCCGGTCGACGATCCGCTGATCCTTGAAGGGCTGAGCATGCCCTATCACGAGGCGGCGCTGCCCGGCGGACTGTATGTCACCTGGGGCCGCAGCGGCCACTGCTCCGGCAGCGTCTGGCTGCGCATCCGCGATGACGAGCGCTCGATCTTCTTCTCCGGCGATTATTACGGACGCGCCCGCATCCACGCCTTTGATCCGATTGAAAACCAGACCGCCGACCTTGCCGTACTCGACTGCGACTACGGCGCAAGCCACGGCAGCAACGTGCGCGAGATGCAGATTTCCGCGCTGATTGAAGAAATCGGCGATACGCTGGCCATCGGCCGCCCGGTCATCCTGCCCGTGCCCAAGTTCGGCCGCGGCCTTGGCATCCTCGCCGCCATTTCAGAATATCTGCCGGACGCCGACATCTTTGCCGACGATTTCTTTATCACGGAGCTGATGCATCTGGACGCCTCCGCCTTATGGGTGCGCAGCGAGGCGCAGGACATCCTTCGCGACATCTTTGTGCGCCATTTCCCGGAGGAATTTGTCGCGCTGGGCGTGTATTTCCTCACCGATCCGCAGCTGGACACGCGCGAAGGCCGCCGCCTCGTGCAGGATCTGCTTGCCTGCGGCGGTCAGGTCATCATGACCGGCACCATCGAGCCCAACACCCACGCCAATCTGCTCTACCGCGCAGGCCACGCGCAGCTGCTGCGCTACGGCGTGCACTGCACGCAGGAAGACATGCTGAGCATCGCCAGCAAGAATCACTTTGGCCGCGTCATCGCCTATCGCTCGGACTTTTCGCCGACGCAGGCGGTGTATGAGGTTTAACGTGACACAAACAAAAGGAGTTGTCCCGACTGCAGGACAACTCCTTTTCATTATTCCTTTGTGTAGGGTCCCCACTGCGCCTGACGAAGCAGCTGATAATCGATCAGATCCGCCTCCCAGTGCGCATACGCCGGATCCTCCCGCCTGTTTTCAAACCCGAAGCGGGAAACGACATAGTCGCCCAGATGGCGCGTCACCTTTGTCGCCCCGTCCGGATTGAGATGGGACGCCGCGTCGTAGCAATCCGTCTCAAAATCGACCAGAT
This sequence comes from Clostridia bacterium, assembly GCA_017547805.1. Taxonomy (GTDB): domain Bacteria; phylum Bacillota; class Clostridia; order Christensenellales; family Aristaeellaceae; genus Ventricola. Next base: position 6,593 of record JAFYOR010000013.1, on the reverse strand, counting down.
TGGGAACATCAAAGAGGTTGAGGAAGGGAACGCCGTTTTCCTGCGCGATCACCCCGGCGCTGTTCATCATCCGCTGCGTTTCCTCGTCCGCCGGATAAGGAATGGCTGTGAGGATGACCTCGACGCCGCGTTCACGGCACAGGGCAATGATTTCCCGAAGCGCCTGTTTGCCCGCCGTTTCGCGCAAATCCATCTGCGCCGTACGCACATACTGCGCAGGACTGCTCCTGCCGCAGCGCAGCTCGGCGCCGCGCGTAATCGGCTCCGCCGCCGTCATCGGCTCGCTCTTTTCAAACAGCTCCTCCCAGCGGGTATGGTAGCTTGCCAGCGGGAAAACATATTCAAGGCGCTCCCCCTCAGGATACAGCGCCCAGATCGCCCTGAGCTTGAGCGCGGACAGCGGGATCTCATCCATGAACAGATGGCCCATCGTACGCGTGGCGACCTCGCTCTGCGCCTTTCCCAGATAGCACACATCCACAACAACCGCTTTGGGCACATGGCTTTCAAGCGCCAGGCGCAGCGTCCAGTACGTCGCCTCCAGCGTCTCCGCCGGGTTGGCAAGGTTGTAGGAGGTAAAGCCGAAGTCGCGCCAAAGCTCCATCGGCATCACCGAATCCATCATGTGGCTGGTTCCAAGAAAAAAGACGTCGAAAGGCTGTTTCTCTTCGAAAAAAGCGTCGTATTTTGCGCCGCCGTCCTGACGGCGCATCGCCCGGTCAAGCCCCAGAAGGCACAGGCATAGAATCAGCGCAAACAGCGCCGCTTTTACGAAATTCTTCATGTGCATGCCCCTGCCTTAAAACTGAAAATAGATGAACGCCTGCGCATCGTAGCCCGGTCCCCAGACGCCAAAAACCACGATAGCAAGAATCGCCAGCAGCATCAGCGCTCCGCGCATAACCAGATTTCTTCTGTCAAGCCATGCCGTCAGCGTCTTTCCGCGCTCGTGAATCATATCAATTGCCAGAAGGACGGCAATGCCCACCGTCAGCGCGGCTGCCTGCGCCGCGGAAAAACCCGTCGCATACGCAGCGGCGTCAAAGCTCTTCACACAGCGCAGCAGCATGCGAACCGCCGTGCTTGCCGCATTCGCCCGGAAAAAGAGCCACGTCAAATCGATCAGCACAAAGGTGCAAAGCGTTTTGCACACGCGCCGCACACCGCCGGCCTTTTTCGCAGGCTTGGGCAACAGCCCCTCCAGTACCTGCAGCGCGCCGTTCAGACCGCCCCACACCACGAAGCTCAGCGACGCGCCATGCCAAAGACCGCTGACCAGAAACGTGATCATCAGGTTCGTCATCCTGCGCACGTGCCCGCAGCGGCTGCCGCCCAGCGGGATATACAGATAATCGCGGAACCATGTCGACAGGCTGATATGCCACCTGCGCCAGAAATCGCGTACGGAAGATGCGAAGTATGGCTGACGGAAATTATCCATCAGATCAAAGCCGAGGATCTTTGCCGCACCGATGGCAATGTGGCTGTAGCCGGAAAAATCGCCATAAATCTGGAAGGCAAAGACGACGGTGGCAAGCAGGATCTGCCAGCCGGCAGCCGCATGCCAGTTGTCATAAACAGCGTTGACATACATGCTCGCGCGGTCGGCGATGACCAGCTTTTCAAAGAAGCCCAGCATCATGATCAGCACGCCGTCACGCGCAGCGCGGAAGCTGAAACGATGCTCCTCGTTGACCTGACGCAGCAGGTTTTCAGAGCGCTCAATCGGTCCAGCAACCAGCTGGGGAAAGAACGACACAAACAGCGCATAGCGCAGAAGGCTTCTTTCCGCGCGGATCTTCCCGAAGTATACATCCAGCATATATCCCAGCGCCTGAAAGGTGTAAAAGCTGATGCCGACGGGCAAAAGCACATCAAACGCCGGAACATGCAGAGAAATGCCGGCAAGCGCCAGCACGCGTCCCAGCACATCGGTGAAAAAACCGTAATATTTGAAAAAGCCGAGGATCGCCAGATTGCTGCCAAGTCCCGCCGCCATGATCAGCCGCTTTATCAAGCGGGCGTCTGCGCGCTCAATGAGCAGGCCGCAGCCATATGTGATCAGCGTGCTTCCCGCGATGAGCATCGCGTAGCGCGCATTCCAGCACATATAGAAATAATAGCTGGCAGCGAGCAGCCACGCCGGACGCACGCGCCTTGGCAGCGTAAAATACGCCAGCGTGACGATGGGAAAAAACATCAGAAATGAGAGGGAATTAAAGATCATAACCCTTACCTGACCGCGTCAAGCACAGCTCCGTCCATCGCATCCTTTTCGCACACGGCGCTGTGACGCACGGGCATATCGGGCAGGTCCGCAATCTGCGGCGGGACGCTCGTGCCGGTCAGTTCGCTCAGCAGCGCGCAGCAGGCAAAGTCATCCTTGCCTTCGCAGGCGTCGCTGCCTGCAATCGCCTCCAGCACCGACGCGCCGAACTTATACGGGCTGGCGGTAGAGACGATGACGCTCGCGCGCTTGTCGCCCGTCTTTTCCTGATAATCGCGCAGGACGGCGGAGGCAACAGCCGTATGCGTATCCATCAGATAGCCGTCTTCCTTCCACGTACGCGCGATTTCCTCACGGATGCCCGCCTCGCTGACATAGCCGGCGGCGTAACGCGCCTGAAGGGATTTGAGCATCGCATCGGTGATCTGATATTTCTTTTCCGCCTTGAGCTGCTCCATGAGGGAGGCAACCTTCGCGCCGTCTTCGCCCGCAAGGTCAAAGAGCAGACGCTCCAAATTGGAAGAAATCAGGATATCCATCGACGGAGAAATCGTCTTGAAGAACGCGCGGGAACGGATGTCATACACGCCGGTCTCAATAAAGTCGGCAAGCACATTGTTATCGTTGCTCGCGCAGATGAGCCTTCCGACGGGAAGTCCCGCCTTCTTCGCATAATCCGCAGCAAGGATATCGCCGAAATTGCCGGTCGGCACGCAGAAATTCACCTCGTCACCCATCGCGATCTCGCCCGCCTTGAGCAGATCCGCATAGGCGGAGAAGTAATAGACGATCTGCGGCACAAGGCGGCCGAAGTTGATGGAATTGGCGGAGGAGAGCACGCGGCCCTGACGGTCTATCTCCGCGGCAAACGCCGGATCGGAGAAAATGCGCTTGACGCCGGTCTGCGCATCGTCGAAATTGCCGTTGACGGCGATGACGTGCGTGTTGCTTCCTCCGGTGGTGACCATCTGCAGGCGCTGCGCCTGAGATACGCCGCCGTTGGGATAGAAGACGCAGCAGCGCGTGCCGGGCACGTCAAGGAAGCCCTCCAGCGCGGCCTTGCCGGTATCGCCGCTGGTGGCAACGAGGATGAAAACCTCGCGCGTCTCGCCGTGCTTCTTTCCGCTCATGGTCAGCAGATACGGCAGAAGCTGCAGCGCCATATCCTTAAAGGCCAGCGTCGGTCCGTGCCAGAGCTCAAGGCTGTGCGCGCGGGCGCCCACCTTCACCATCGGGGCAACCGCTTCGCAGTCAAATCCCGTGCCATAAGCGCCGGCGATGGCGTTTTCAAGCTCCTCCGCCGTAAAATCCGGCAGGAAGCGGGAAAGAACAAACGCCGCGCGCTGCTGATAGGTCATGGGCACGAGCGCCGCGATCTCCTCACCCGTGAAGGACGGAAACTGCGCGGGAACGTACAGTCCGCCGTCGGGCGCAAGGCCGCGCAGGATCGCCATGGACGGGGAAACGGCAAGCCCGCCGCGGGTCGATTTCATCTGCATGGAAACATCCCTCCAAAGCCGGCAGCCGCGCCAAAACGCGCTATCCGGCGAAAATTAGCAAAATAACCGGCATGCTGCCGGCGGCATCACCGACAAAACACAGCAAATGTCCGTCTTTTGCGTACGAGGCCGATATTCTGAGATAAAGCAACCATAACAAAAAGAAAGAAGCCGCTTCCACTGGATCAGCAGTCGGAAGCGGCACTCAGGCGTAAATCAGATCTGATACTTGCGGATGCACTCCGGCACGTTCTCAGCATCGTCGCTGTAGCTGATCACGATGTCGCAGTTGGCATTGGCAACAAGCTTCTCCAGCTTGCCGAAGAACGCAACCAGGCCTTCCTCATCGGTCTTCGCCAGCTTGAGGAACGCATCAACATAGATCACGCTGATGTCGTAGTTGCCGGCAAGGATGCCAGCCAGGAAGCCATAGAACGGCTCCTTGCCCTTGATGTCGTATTCACTCGCGTCGATGAAGCGAACCTGCGGCTTAAGGCTGAGAGTGTAGCTCTTGTCGTCGTCTACAAACAGCACGTTGCCCTTCGCTTCCTTCACGGACGCGTTAGCCATATCGAGAATACGCTTGGTCTTGCCGGAACCCTTCTTGCCAAAGATGATCTGGATCACGGTCAATCCCTCCCTTTCAGTTTTTTCTGGTGCAACCATTATAGCTTAAATCACAACCGATGACTAGCCCCTAAATTGCGTTTGTCAAAAAAAACGGCAATGAATCGGTTTCACAGCAAAAAAACTTGCTTTTTCCTGCCCGTCATGCTATAAATAATGTGTATGCATTTTTTGGCACTTTACTTATTTATAGTCTGCGAAATATGAACCTCAATGCGCGATCATCCGCGCGGAAGGAGTTTTTCATGAATTACCTGATGAAGTCCCTGGCTGCTGTGCTGCTGTGCATTCTGCTGACGGCGTTTTCCGTGTGCGCCTTTGCGCAGGGGGAAACCGGCGTTTACTGGCAGCTTGAGGAGGTTTCCGTCTCCTCCTATGCCGCCACGCCCTATGGCCAGGCCTATGCCACGACCAGCCAGGAGCCCGTTGTGCTGACCGACGCCATGGAAATGATGAATTTCATCCGCGGCGAGAGGACGATCTCCCTGGGGCTTGACCGCGCCTCCACCAGCCGTCGCGCCGACGCTTCCTACACCGTATCCAGCTTCCCGGTGCTGATTCCGGGCGCTGCTTGCGCGCGTCTGTCCATCACGGCTGACACCGACGCCGACGCGGATTCCTATTACCTTTACTGCACGGTGAATGCCGACAATAAGCGCGTCTCCCGCATCCGCGGCGACGCCGCCTGCGTCGTGCGTGTGCGCTTCCCGCGCAGAGCCGTGCCGGGCGAAACCCGCTCTATCGTCATCCGCGGCCGCGAGATGAATGAGTTTGCCGATGTGACGCTCACCTACACCTATCGCGCGCACGCCGGCGACATGCTCATCGACGCGATGGGCGACATCGTCATCTACAGCGAAGATGGCAGCGAAACCCTGCGCATCCACAAGTCCGTTGAGGACATGCTCCCCGATCTGGTCGGCGGCAGTGACGACGCGAAGGAAATCTTCTCCGCCAACGCGCAGGAGGACGGCTCCCTGATCGTCAGCCTCTCCCCCAACAACGGCATGACGTATGAAGAAATCATCCGTCTGCTGCGCGCCGCCGCGCGTGAAGCCACGCTGGTGGACGCCGAGAGCGCCGCGACCTTCGTCTCCACCCTGGAGGCCGATGAAAGCAACGCCATCCTCTATCTTGCGCCGGGCACCTCGCTTTCCGACGATGTGCTGCGCGCTCTGATCGCCGCCGCCTCCGGCAAGGCGCTGGATGCCGGCGCAATGCAAAATGCGCTCTCCTCCGGCGACGCCTCCATTCAGGCCGTCGTCACCCCCACGCCCGAACCGCTCTCCTACGCCGAGATCCGCAAGATCGTCAACCAGACGCCCGATCCCGCCGCGCAGGAAGCGCTTGAAAACGCCTACACCGATGCCGAGAGCCAGAGTGCGCAGGCTGTCGTTCTTTACGGCGACACCGGCGTGAAGGCCGTCGTCCTCACCCCCGAGGCGCAGGCAGACGGCAAGTCCCTGCTTGATCTGGTGATCAAGATGGAAAAGGCCGACATGCTCAAGGACACTTATCAGGGTCCGGACAACGTGGAGGACGTCGCGCTGGAAACCATCGACGAAACCACGCTGACCACCGGCGTTGTCGCTGAAAACAAAGAAGATGCTTCCCTCTTCTCCTCCCCGCTGGAAGACAGCACGCTTATCCGCGTGCAGCCTGGCAGCGTCAGCGGCCTGATCGCTCAGCTTGACAACAAGCTGGCGGTTCTGAGTGCGACTCCGACGCCGACCCCGACTCCGACTCCTACTCCGACGCCGACGCCGACCCCGACTCCGACTCCCACTCCGACTCCGACCCCGACTCCCACTCCGACCCCGACTCCCACTCCGACCCCGACTCCCACTCCCACTCCGACTCCCACTCCGACTCCGACTCCGACTCCCACTCCCACTCCCACTCCGACTCCCACTCCGACCCCGACTCCGACTCCGACTCCCACTCCCACTCCGACCCCGACTCCCACTGCAGAGCCGACTGTAGAGCCGACTGCTGAGCCGACCGCCGAGCCGGTTGGTGAGGGCGAAGCCAAGCCGGAAGGCGACGACGCTCAGGGCGAGGTCAAGCCGGAGGGCGACGACGCTCAGGGCGAAGCCAAGCCGGAAGGCGACGACGCTCAGGGCGAGGTCAAGCCGGAGGGCGACGACGCTCAGGGCGAGGTCAAGCCGGAGGGCGACGACGCTCAGGGCGAGGTCAAGCCGGAGGGCGACGACGCTCAGGGCGAGGTCAAGCCGGAGGGC
>JAFYOR010000089.1 GCA_017547805.1 Clostridia bacterium | reverse complement strand
GAGCCCTTGGCAACCAGATTGTCAAAGTCGATGGGTTCGTCCAGAGCTTCCTTGGTCAGGCAGCCGCCGGAAGGGCCACCGGTCTGGATAGCCTTGAATTCCTTGCCGCCGGGGATGCCGCCGCCGATATCGTACACGATCTCGCGCAGGGTGGTGCCCATGGGGATTTCGACAAGGCCGGTGTTGTTGATCTTGCCGCCCAGAGCGAAGACCTTGGTGCCCTTGGACTTCTCGGTGCCCATGGAGGCGAACCATTCCCAGCCCTTGTTGATGATCTGCGGAATGTTGGCGTAGGTCTCAACGTTGTTGAGGATGGTCGGCTTGCCGAACAGGCCCTTGACCGCCGGGAACGGCGGGCGCGGACGCGGCTCGCCGCGGTTGCCCTCGATGGAGGTCATCAGCGCGGTTTCCTCGCCGCAGACGAACGCGCCGGCGCCAAGGCGCACGTCGAGCTCGAAGGAGAAGTCGGTGCCGAAGATGTTCTTGCCCAGCAGGCCGTATTCGCGGGCCTGCTCGATGGCGATCTGCAGACGCTTGACCGCGATCGGATACTCGGCGCGGCAGTAGACATAGCCCTGATCAGCGCCGATGGCGTAAGCGGCGATGGCCATCGCCTCGATGACGGCGTGCGGATCGCCTTCCAGAACGGAGCGGTCCATGAACGCGCCCGGGTCGCCCTCGTCGGCGTTGCAGCAGACGTACTTCTTGTCGCTGACGGAGGCAGCGGCAAACTTCCACTTCATGCCGGTCGGGAAGCCCGCGCCGCCGCGGCCGCGCAGGCCGGACTTGAGGATCACGTCGATGACGTCAGCCGGGGTCATCTCGGTCAGGCACTTGCCCAGCGCCTGATAGCCGTCAAAGGCGATGTACTCGTCGATGTTCTCCGGATCGATGACGCCGCAGTTGCGCAGCGCAACACGCTTCTGCTTCTTGTAGAAGTCGACCTTGTCAAGGGACTTGATGGTCTCGCTGCCGGCTTCCATGGACTCCTTGTAGAGCAGGTCCTTGACGATGCGGCCCTTGATGAGGTGCTCCTCGACGATGCGCGCGACATTCTCCACGGTCACGTGGGAGTAGAACGCGCCTTCCGGATAAACGATGACGACCGGGCCGGCCTCGCACAGACCGAAACAGCCCGTGCGGACAACCTTGACCTCGCGGTCAAGACCCTTTTCGGTGAGCAGTCTTTCAAACTCGTTGATGACAGCGCCGGAGTTGGAGGACGTACAGCCCGTACCGCCGCATACCATCACGTGAGAACGAATCAGTTCCATAAATCAGTTCCTCCTATCGCCTTGGCGAATCAGCCCTGGTATCCGATGGTGTATTCCTCCACCGGACGGCCGTTGATGATGTGCTCGGTCACGACCTTGGCAACCTTGTCCGGGCTCATGTGGACGTAGGTGACCTTCTCCTGGTCCTTGACATACACCTCGACCATCGGCTCAAGACGGCACATGCCGATGCAGCCGGTCTGGGCAACGGTGACGTTCTCGATGCCGCGGCGCTTGAGTTCCTCGACGAACTCCAGCATCACCGGGCGCGCGCCGGCGGCAATGCCGCAGGTCGCCATACCCACCACGATGCGGGTGTCGATGTTGTCGTCCTTGCGCAGGTTAACCTGCTCGAGCATTCTCTTGCGGATGGCGGCAAGTTCAGCTAAAGATTTCATTGAAATGTCCCTCCATGCAGTTGTGAGATTTCCTGAGAAATACATTCTCTGATCCATGCGGCGATTTCCGGCTCATTGAGCGAAAGCGGCGCGACGGTTTCGCGGATGACGCGGGTGTCAAACTCAAACCGCCTGCCGTCCACCTCATAGATCAGCAAAAAATCGAGTTCCGGATTCATAAAGACCAGCGTGAACCATGCGCCGGACACGTCGCCAAGCGGCGGCCGGTCGATGTGATCAAGACCGAAGGACACGCACACGCGCGTCCCCTTCCCCACCTCAGATTCAATGGAGAAGCTTCCGCCGGTCATATCCGCCGTCATGCGCAGCAGCGGCAGACCAAGACCCACCCTGCGCGTTTTGCGCGTGGTGGTGAAAGGCTCGGTCACCGCGCGGACAAACTCCGGCGGCATGCCGCAGCCGTCGTCTTCAAAGACAAGGGTGACGAGATTCTTTTCATGGCTGATCAGCACCTGAATCGTCGTCAGACTTGCGCCGGCTGAAATCGAATTCTGGGCAATATCCAAAATATTGTCCGCCAGTTCACGCATCATAGGCTTTTCTTACTCGCGGTACTTGTCGATGATCGCGGGGATCTGATCCGGGGTCAGACGGCCGTAAACGTCGTCATTGACCATGATGACCGGAGCCAGACCGCAGGCACCGAGGCAGCGGGTGGCGTTGAGGGTGAACAGGCCGTCTTTGGTGGTGCGGCCCGGCTCGATCTCCAGCACCTCAGCGAGCTTATCGAGCACCTGCTGGCTGCCCTTGACGTAGCAGGCAGTGCCCATGCACACGCTGATGATGTACTTGCCCTTGGGCTCCAGATTGAACTGCGCATAGAACGTCGCCACGCCGTAGATATCGCTCACCGGGATATCCAGCTCCTTGGCGATGTAGTTCTGGACTTCCTCCGGCAGGTAGCCGAAGATGTCCTGCGCCTTCTGCATGATCGGCATCAGCGCGCCTTGCTCGTGCTTGAGCCCGTCGATGACCGCCTGCAAGGCGACAAACTTTTCATTATCAAAAGACATGAATGAAACAACCTCCTTGAATCGATATGTTGTTTATACGCATATAAAGATAGCCGAATTATGGCAATCCATTATACCACACCAGCACAACTCCCGCCATACTTTCGACACAAAACGTCAAATTTCATGCACTTCGTGCAAGCACATGTTATATTTTTGTCAACTTTTTCCCGCAATCGCCGAAAATAGCGCTTCCACGCTCTTTTCCCCGGCCTCAATTGTAAATTCCGGCTCCAGAATATGCTCCAGATAATGCGCATCGGACGAATGCAGAATCCTGTATCCGCTCAGATCCATCTGCGGCTGCGGGACGGTTTTTGACACCTCCAGCGCATCGTAGGCGATCCCCGAAGGCAGGAAACCCAGCGCGTTAAGACATCCGTTTGATCCCCGGTTGATATGCGCGGGAACGCACAGTCCGCCGTATTCGCCAATCAGCGCCGCGCACGCCTCAAAGGAAAGATCAAGCGCGCTGATGAGCAGCCGCTCCTGCGTGCCGATCACCTCGTCCTGCGCGTTCATGAGCTGCTGCTCACCAAAGAACTTCGGGTTGTTGGGAATCGCCGGCAGATGAGGATAGATCGCATCGGAAAAGGCAAGCGCCTGCTCCACGGTTCTGAAGTAGGCGAGCATATGCGCCTCCTCCCTCGTGGTCACTTCAAGCCCGGGCAGCAGCACCACGCCCATCATATCCGCCACCTCTTTGATGGCGGGCAGGTTGCGCGCGGTGTTGTGGTCGCACACCGCAATGGCGTCCAGCTGTTTGATGAACGCCATACCCACGATGTTGTTGGGCGTCATCAGCGCATCCCCGCAGGGGGAGAGGCAGGAATGGATGTGCAGATCGCAAAAGAGCTTCATCCGAAGATCATCCCTTTTTCGCAGACGGCACGCCGTTCTTTGAGAGGATCTCCACCAGCTCGTAGGCCGTCTTTTCGCTGGCAAGCATCACAATGCCCTCTTCATCCGCCTTCGCCACGATTGCCGGATCAACCGGCAGCTTTTCCGGCACAATCACGCAGGCAAAATCAAGCAGCGCCGCCACGGCGATGACATTCATGTGCGTCTGCACGGTAATCCATGCCATATCCGCCTGTCCGCGGCCCATGACATGGGAAAGCAGGTCGCAGGTATAGCCGCAGGCAATCTCACGGTCCTCGTATTCATCCATAAGGATTTTCGCGCCGGAAAGCGCGGCAAATTCAGAAACTTTCATCGTTTACAGTCCTTCTTTCTTTGATCCATCGTCTTTTCGGTAGGACGTAAAGCGGGTCGATTCGCCAAGCTTGACCATCTCCTCCGCCATTTGCGATATCCTCTCCTGGAGCTTGAAAACGCAGTTGAGCTCGTTGGCGTAGCCGTGGGCGATGTCCCACGCAAGCGCCCGGCAGGTCGGCGAACCGCAGCTGCCGCAGTCAAAGCCCGGCAGCCCCTTGCAGATCATCTCAATCTCCTCCGCGCGCTTGATGCGCTCAAAGATGGAGCCCCGCAGCTGCATGACCTCGTTGGGCTCGATCTCCTGCGTCATGCGCAGGGTGGAAACAGCGTCCTCGAAGATCTCCGTCTTGCTGACCATGCGCTGCGCCGTATGCTTGACGACGGAGGCAAGGCGGTTCTTGGCGACAAAGCAGTTCTCCACCGTCAGCGGGCCGCCGAGACAGCCGTTGGTGCAGGCGAGGCCTTCAAAGTAATCCAGCCGCTCAAAGCGGGCGTTCTCAATCTGCTCCAGCACGCGCATGACGTTCTCCACGCCGTCCACGCACAGGGAATTGCGCGAACCGACGGCGGAAGTTTCGCCGCCGGGAATCGCCCATTTGATGCCCACGGTACTCGCGCGGTCGATTTCCAGCGGATCAAAGCCTTCTTTGAGATGCTTTTCAATCCGCGTATAGATATCCTTGATCGCAATGACGCCGTCCACGTAGGACTTTTCCTGTCCAAGCGGGTTTTTCACCGCCGTCATCTTCGCCGCGCAGGGCGAAATGAAGAATGCGCCGATCTCCCCGACAGGAACGCCATGCTTCTTTGCAAACTCTTCCTTGGCAATCTTTGCCGCAGCCTCCATGGGAGAGATCATGTCAATCACATTATCCAGCAGGCTGGGAAAATTGATCTGAATCAGCCGCAGAATCACAGGACATGCGGAAGAAATGACCGGCTTTGGCCTGTCCTCGGTGATCAGCAGCTTGCTGATGGCATAGGAAACAACCTCCGCCGCGCGCGCAACTTCAAACACGTCGTCAAACCCGATTTTCAGCAGCGACGCAATGATCGGCTCGCTCCTGTGGACGTGAATGAACTGCGAATACAGCGTCGGCGCCGGCAGCGCGATCTTATACTTGAAGCCGTCGATGATCTCCAGCGGATCGGTCACGGCAATCTTCGCGTGGCTCGTGCACACACGGATGCACTCGCCGCAGTCGATGCAGCGCTCATGCAGAATCGTCGCCCGGTTATTTCTGATGCGGATGGCCTCCGTCGGACACCGTTTCAGACAGGTCGTGCAGCCCTTGCATTTTTCAGCATCCAGCCGCACGGAATGAAAATAGGGCGTGTCGCTCATTGGGTTTCACCTCCCGAATCGTTGTCTTTCCAAGTCAGATGCGGAACAGCATATGGATGTCCGTGCCGACACCCACCTCGGAGGCAATGGTGAATTCATCGGCATTGCGCTTCATGTTGGGCAGGCCCATGCCCGCGCCAAAGCCCATGTTGCGCACCTCGTTCGTGGCCGTAGACCAGCCCTCGGTCATCGCCTTTTCAATGTCCGCAATGCCCGGGCCCACATCCACGACGCGGATGTCGATGCCCTCGGGCGTGATGGCAAAGTCAATCCTTCCGCCGTCGGAATGGATGACCAGATTGATCTCCGCCTCGTATGTGCCCACAGCCACGCGGCGCATCACAGAGGCGGGAATGCCCAGCTGCTTCATATGGCGCTTGATGCGCGCGGAAACGTCGCCCGCCGCCGTCATATCGCCCGCTGTCACCTGATACGTTTCCTTAATCATCATATTTCCATCTCTCCATCGTAGTCTTCAATCTCCACCGCGCCAAGGCCCGACTGATACAGCCTGCCGCAAGCCTCAAACATCGTCAGGTGCGTTATCAGCGCAGGCATGCCGATCATTTTCGCGCGCTCCACCGCATCCTGATGCGGATTCTTACCGCGCACGAAAACCAGCGCGGGCAGGTCGAGCATCTCTGCCGTGCGCACGGACTGGCTGTTGATCAGGCCGGTCAAAAGAAGCGTATCCTCCGTGACAAAGGCGAGCACGTCGCTCATCATGTCCGAAGCAAACGCAGAATGCACCTGCCTGTCCCCTTCTTCCTCGCAGCAAAGGAATTTCGCCTCAAGAATCGATGCGATTTCTTTAACGGTCATGGCGCTCCCTCATCCTTCTGTCGCGCAGCAAAGGCTTTTGTGCTGCGCATACGTGATCATTTTTATTATACTTGATCTTTTGGTCAAAGTCTACGATGAGTTCTCAGAATTGTGTGCAATATGATAACAAAAGAGCGGACGTCTGCAAAAACGTCCGCCCGATGCGCCTGTTTATTTGGATTTTATATACGCGTCGATCGCCTTCGCCGCATTTTTGCCCGCGCCCATGGCCAGAATGACCGTCGCCGCGCCGGTCACCGCATCGCCGCCGGCATACACGCCCTCGCGGCTGGTCAGGCCGTCGTCGCCGTTTGTGACGATGCAGCCCCAGCGGTTCGTCTCAAGCCCCGGGGTGGTAGACCGGATCAGCGGGTTGGGACTGGTGCCGATGGACATGATCATCGTATCCACATCGAGGGTAAACTCGCTGCCCTCCTTGACGACCGGCCTGCGGCGTCCGGAGGAATCCGGCTCGCCAAGCTCCATTTCCACACAGGTCATGCCGCGCACAAAGCCGTTTTCATCGCCAAGCACCTGCGTCGGGTTGGTCAGGGTCTTGAAGATGATGCCTTCCTCAATGGCGTGCTCCACTTCCTCCGCGCGCGCCGGAAGCTCCGCCATGCCGCGCCGGTAGACGATGTACACCTCATCCGCGCCAAGACGCTTGGCGCTGCGCGCCGCATCCATGGCGACATTGCCGCCGCCGACAACCGCCACGCATCTGCTCTTCATAATCGGGGTCTTGCTGCCTTCCCGATAGGCCTTCATCAGGTTGATGCGGGTAAGGTATTCGTTGGCGGAATACACGCCCTTGAGGCTCTCGCCCGGGATGCCCATGAAGCGCGGCAAGCCCGCGCCGCTGGCGATATAGACCGCTTCATAGCCCATATCCTCAAACAGCTCGTCGATGGTCAGCACCTTGCCGATGACCATGTTGGTCAGAATCTCAACGCCCATCGCCTTGAGGCCTTCGATCTCCCTGCGCACAATTTCCTTGGGCAGGCGGAACTCGGGAATGCCGTATACCAGCACGCCGCCGGCGACATGCAGCGCCTCAAAAACCGTCACCGCATAGCCAAGCTTCGCCAGATCCCCCGCGCACGTAAGACCCGACGGGCCTGCGCCGATGACGGCGACCTTATGTCCGTTTTGCGCCGGTTTCACCGGCAGCTGACCGCTGTGCTCCCTGTGCCAGTCGGCGACAAAGCGTTCCAGGCGGCCGATGGCGACGCTCTCGCCCTTCACGCCGCGCACACACTTGCCCTCGCACTGGCTTTCCTGCGGGCAGACGCGTCCGCAGACCGCCGGCAGCGCAGAGGACGCGGAAAGAATCGCATACGCGCCCTCGATGTCCTCATTGGCCACGCGCTCGATGAACGCCGGGATATCAATCTGCACCGGGCAGGCGGATACGCACGGCTTCTTGGGGCAGGAAAGGCAGCGGCGCGCTTCGCCCACCGCCATCTCCAGCGTGTAGCCCAGCGCAACCTCGTCGAAATTGCGGTTTCTCACCATCGGATCCTGAGAGGGCATCGGGCACTTCTTCAGATCCATATTCTTCTTGACCGCCATGTTACTGCACCTCCCTGTTCATCAGATTGCAGGCCGCCTCGCGGGCATGCCGCTCGAACTCCGCGTACATCGAAGCACGCTTGATCGCCTCGTCAAAGTCGACGAGATGACCGTCAAAGTCCGGGCCGTCAACGCAGGCAAACTTCGTTTCGCCCCCGACCGTCAGGCGGCAGCCGCCGCACATGCCCGTTCCGTCGATCATGATCGGGTTCATGGATACCGTCGTCCTGACGCCGTACTTTTTCGTCAGCAGGGAAACAAACTTCATCATCACCAGCGGACCAATGGCGATTACTTCATCATACTGATTGCCTTCAAGAATCAGCTTTTCAAGCGCGGCGGTCACAAGCCCCTTTTCCCCGCGGCTGCCGTCGTCCGTCATGAGGAAAAGCTTGTCGCTCGCCGCGGCAAATTCCTCCTCAAGGATCACCAGATCCGCGTTGCGGAAGCCGACGATGGCATGCACCTCGCAGCCCAGATCGTGCAGCTTTTTCGTCACAGGATAAGCAATCGCGCAGCCGACGCCGCCGCCCACAACCGCAACCTTCCGAAGGCCCTCGGTATGCGTGGCAACGCCCAGCGGACCCACAAAGTCGCAAAGGCTCTCGCCCGCTTCCATCGCATTAAGCTCCATCGTCGAGCCGCCGACGATCTGGTAGATGATCGTTACCGTGCCGGCCTCGCGGTCGTAGTCCGCGATGGTCAGCGGAACGCGCTCGCTGTCCTCGTGCGCGCGGAAAATGATAAACTGTCCCGGCTCGGCCTTGCGGGCGACAAACGGCGCGTGAATCACCATCTTCGTCACCGTGGGGTTCAGCCGCTGCTTCAAGAGAATTTCAAACATATCAAAGCCTCCTGTCAGAAAGCGTATTTCAGGAATATGCAGAATATTATACAGCCAGAGCGCACAGATGTAAATGAGGAAGCCCTCAGGATCTGCGGCGAATCAAACGTCAGGGCAGAAAAAGCGCCGCACAGCGCGCAAAAACACAAAAAGGGATTGCCCTGCGCGGCATAAACCTGTATAATACCGCCGTAAATGTGGGCGGAGTTTCTTCATCTGATTGTGCCTGCCGCAATTTCCGCCCCGCAGATAAAGCAAACCCACTTCAATATACAAACCATATCCGGAGGCATATACCGCATGAAACAGACGTTTATTTCGTGGTTTAAGGGCATGGCGCGCCCGCGGATGGAACGCCGCATTCCGGCGTGCATCCTGTCCATTGTATGCATGGGATTCTGCGTGGCGATGCTTGACCGCATTGCATTTGGCACGGATCCGTGCTCGTGCTTCAACCTCGGCTTCAGCCGGATGATCGGCTGGTCGTTTGGCACGTGGCAGATGGTGTGCAACATCCTTCTGTTCTTTATCGTCATCCGTTTTGACACAACGCGCATTGGCCTTGGCACGTTCGTCAACGCCGTGCTCGTGGGATATTTTGCAGAATTCTTCATGTTCCTGCTCGACTTTTTCCCGGGGATCAACGCCGCGCTGCCGCTGCTTACGCGCACGCTGATCTTCCTGCCGGTGGGCATATTGTTCCTCGTCGTCGTCGCGATTTACATCGTGGTGGACATGGGCGTCGCGCCGTACGACGCGATGCCGCAGATCATCTCCCGCAAGACGGGCATCCCCTTCCTGTATACGCGCACCGCATGGGATCTGGCGTTCATGACCGGCGGATTCCTGATGCGCTCCACCGTCGGACCGATGACGCTGCTGGTTGCCTTCGGCATGGGCCCGATGGTCAGCGTGGTCACCAAGAAAATCGAACCCTTCTTCAACTGAACACATACAAACCGCCCGCTTTGCCAAGCAGGCGGTTCAGACTGTCAAAAAGAATTTTTGACAGTCTGGTGGACGGGGGAATCTTTCCCCCGCCACGGCCACCCCCCTGACAGATTTCACTTGAATCCCACGGATTCCGGTCGTGAAATCTGCAAGGAAACGATTTTTCTACCGGGAAATGGGATTTCCCTCACGTAAAATCGCTGCGGTCGCGCCGTACACGCCGCCACGACCGATCACATTAGCTGCTCGATGCAAGTTTTTCGACAAACCGAACCGCCCGCTTTGCCAAGCAGGCGGTTTTTCCGTATCCGGCTGCTCAGGCTGCACAAAGCGATGATGGGAGTTTGGGGCGGCAGCCCCTATCGTCCCCCCGTTTCCGTTAACCACCTTGAAATTACCGCGCGTCCATGCTATCATGAGCGCATCACAGGCCGAAGGGCGGACAAAAGGAGAGATACCATGCGTGAAGGAATTCCTTCTTATCTCGCGCAGCTGATCATCGCGCAATATGGAGAAGAAACAGCCGAGCGCATCGCGCAGGGCTTTGAATGCCGCAGAAAGACGACGCTGCGCGCCAACCGGATCAAAAACGACGCCGCCGGCGTTCTGTCCGCGCTGGAGGCGGCAGGCATTGCGGCGCAGCGCGTTTCATGGAGCGAAGACGCATTTATCCTTGAAAACGCGCACGAGGACGCGGTGACGCCGCTTTCCATCTATGAAAACGGCGAGATTTACATGCAGAGCCTGTCCTCGATGATTCCCCCGATCGTGCTTGATCCCAAGGCGGAGGAGAATATCCTTGACATGGCCGCCGCGCCCGGCGGAAAGACGACGCAGATCGCCGCGCTGACAGGCAACCGTGCGCAGATCACCGCCTGCGAGCGCCATGCCGCCCGCGCCGAGCGCATGAAGTATAACCTGCAAAAGCAGGGCGCAACGCGCGTGAGCGTAATGAACATCGACGCACGCCAGCTGGACGACATGTTCCGCTTTGACCGGGTGCTGCTGGACGCGCCCTGCTCGGGCAGCGGCACGCTTCAGCTCCGGGAGGGCAGCCGGGCACGCTTCACAAAGGAATACCTTGACAAAACGGTCAAGACGCAGGAAGCGCTGCTCGTCAAGGCGCTGTCCCTGCTTCGCCCGGGGTGCGAAATGGTGTATTCCACCTGCTCGATTCTGGAGCGGGAAAACGAAGAAATCGTCCGCCGGGCGATGAAAAAAACCGGCGCGCAGCTCGTGCCCATCGAAGCGCAGGCTTTCCCCGGCGTGCCGCTGCTGCCGGTGACGCTGCCGGGCACGATGTGCGTGTGTCCCGACGAAACCTACGAAGGATTCTTTGTCGCAAAGCTGCGCCGCGTGCGCTGAGGAGGCGTCGTTATGGAAAACATCCTGCTCTGGCCGGCAGGCGAAGCGCCGTACATGGATGAATGCCCGGGACAAGCCGAGCCTTCGCTGACGCTCTATCGCGCCGGCGGCACACAGGCGCCCGATGCCGCGCAGTCCTGCGGCGTGGTGCTCGTCTGTCCCGGCGGCGGCTATCATTACAAGGCTCCGCACGAGGGCGAGCCCGTCGCGCGGATGATCAACGAAGCGGGCATCGACGCTGCGGTGCTTGATTACCGCGTCGCTCCCTGCCCGCACAGCGTACCGCTCCTGGACTGCCAGCGCGCCATCCGCTTGCTGCGGTCCATGCGCTATACGCGGGTAGCGGTGCTCGGCTTTTCCGCCGGCGGCAATCTGGCGTGCAACGCAGCGGTGCATTACGACGACGGCGCTTATTTTGAGGATGATTTTACCGACTGCATGAGCTGCCGTCCCAATGCGCTCATCTCCTGCTACAGCGTGGTCAGCATGGCGCAGCATACGCACGTCGGCTCGCTGATGAATCTGCTGGGCGAGCAGCACAGCAACACCGCGCTGCAGCGGTATTATTCCGCCGAACTCAACGTCACGCGCGACACGCCGCCCGCGTTCATCTGGCATACGGCGGAGGATGCCTCCGTCCCGGTTGAAAACAGCCTGAATCTGGCCGCAGCGCTCAGCCGGTGCGGCGTGCCGTATGAAATGCACATCTTCCCCGAGGGGCGGCACGGGCTGGGGCTTGCGCAAGAACATCCGGCGAAGGCATGGACCTCGCTGTGCAAAGACTGGCTGATCCGCCAAAACTTTGATGAAAAGCTGGTTTTTACCGACACGAATGAATACACCGGAAAGGAAGACGAATAAATGGAGGCAGCTGCAATCAGGCGGGTCAAATACGCCTGCTATTCCACAAATCTGATGATGGCGGTCGTGGGCAACCTTTCGCCGGTGCTGTTTCTGACATTCCGCTCCATGTATGATCTGTCGTTTTCGCTGCTGGGCTTTCTGGTGCTGATCAATTTCGTGACCCAGCTGACGGTGGATCTGATCTTTTCATTCTTCTCCCACCGCTTTAACATCCCCAAAGTCATCAAATCGATCCCGGTGATCGCATTCTTCGGCTTCTGTCTGTATGCGCTTTTGCCCGTTCTTTTTCCCGGATCGGTGTATGCGGGGCTTTGCCTTGGCACGGTGGTGTTTTCCGCCGCCTCCGGTCTTGCGGAGGTGCTCATCAGCCCGGTGATCGCCGCGCTGCCGGCGGATGATCCCGACCGAGAGATGAGCAAGCTGCACTCGGTTTACGCCTGGGGCGCGGTCAGCGTGATCATCATCAGCACGCTGTTTCTGCTCGCCGCCGGGCACACGCGCTGGCCGCTGCTGGCGATGCTCTTTTCGCTGATTCCGCTGGCAAGCGCCATCCTCTTCGCCGGGAGCGAGATTCCCCGGATGGAAACGCCGGAAAAAGTCTCCGGCGCGCTGGGCATGATGAAGGATCGCGGCGTGTGGCTGTGCATTCTCGCCATCTTCCTTGGCGGCGCATCCGAATGCACGATGGCGCAGTGGAGCTCCAGCTACATCGAGCGCTCGCTCGGCATCCCCAAGGTCTTCGGCGATCTCTTCGGCGTGGCGCTGTTTTCCGTCATGCTGGGCACGGGCAGGACGCTGTATGCCAAAATCGGCAGGAACATCGGCCGCGTACTGACGTTCGGATCGCTGGGCGCGGTGGCGTGCTATCTGGTTGCCGCAGTCAGCAGCGTTCCGGCAGCAGGCCTTGTCTTCTGCGCGCTGACGGGATTGTGCACATCGATGCTCTGGCCGGGCAGCCTCGTCGTCGCCTCGGACAGGTATCCCAAAGGCGGCGTGTTCATCTACGCGATCATGGCCGCCGGCGGCGATCTGGGCGCGTCGGTCGTGCCGCAGCTGCTGGGCATGATCGTGGACGCGGCGATTGCCAGTCCGGACATCTGCGCCATGGCGGCGGGCATGAACCTGTCCCCCGAGCAGCTGGGCATGAAGCTGGGCATGCTCTTTGGCATGCTTTTCCCGCTGGCAGGTACGTTTGTGTTCCTGTACATCTGGCGGCGGTGGAGAAACAGCAAGCCCGCAGCCTGACGCCAAGCAGTCGGTCGACCCATTCCACGCCTCAAAATAACGGGCACGACGTTGAAGCCGTCGCGCCCGATTTCATTTTCTTTTCCGTTTATGCCGACACAGACGCCAGCGTCTCCTGACACCACGAGAACAGGAGCGCAAAGCTCTCGTCAAAATCATATTCGCCGCCTTTAGCCAGCGCCATGCCGCGCTCCATCACGGCATAATCCTTTCCTTCAAGCAGGGGCAGCAGTTCGTCTTTTGTCAGCACAAACCGTGCGTTCCTGAGAAGATACAGGTTCTGGAGAATGAAGAACACGCCCTTGTATGTACCCGGCAGCGCAGCCTCGTTTCGCTCCCGGTCTGCGTGAATATAGCGGTGGCAGATTTCGTGGTAGAGGTTATTCAGGCTCAGCCTCACGAAATTGCGGACGTCTTCCCGCGTATACGCAGGCACAAAATCGCCCAGCGTTCCGTGGTAATCCTTCGTACTGCCAAGAAGATGCGCGATCTCCAGCGGATTCCAGCCGGCAAGGTCTGCTCTGCTGCAGATGAAGCCGCAGGATTTGTCAAAGTGATCCATGGAGGCGATGGCAGCGCGATAGGCGTCAAGATCGCAAACCGTGAGGTTGTCGATGATCACCATGATGTCCGCATCGCTGTTTTCATTCGCTTCGCCGCGAAGGTAGCTGCCCTGCAGACCGACATACAGCAGCCTCTGTCCAAACTCCGCGCTCAGCAGCCCGGTTAAGTGATGGATGTATTTGTGGATATCGATCATACGCCTCTCCTCCTCCGGCAATCCTTGTTATTGCGCAATTCCCGATGAAACAAAACAGAACGCCAGCCGCTTGCAGCTGACGTTCCTGTATGGTGCCGGCGGTGGGACTCGAACCCACACGGGTCACCCCAACGGATTTTGAGTCCGTCACGTCTGCCATTCCATCACGCCGGCGTATGGATAGCTTTCATAGTATATCGAATTTCAGAGATTTCGTCAAGTCCGCAAGGAAATTATCTGTGCGGCATTATCCAAGGCGGTCCACATAGGTATCGCTGCGCCTTTTCGCAGGATGCTCCACACGCTCATAACGCCGCAGTGCGCGTTCACCATAGGCTTTGGCGGCGATCTCTCCGCATCCTTCCAGCGCAAAGATCACACCGAAAACAGCGAGCGTAATCATCAGGGGCATGATTGAGTTCTCCCTCTTTCCATCATTTGTGTCTTCAGACAAACGAAAGCGATTATAGCACGCCAGCCATCGATTTGAACAGAGAAAAAAACAGATGGCGGGCGTGAATATTTTTCATCAGCGGTGTGGAAAGGCATTCTTAACGTGTTTTTCACGGTTGTGTATGATAAAATCATACTGTATATGCATCGACAAGGAGCGAACGGCTTGAAACAGCAATCATCCCTGCGCAAGCAGCTTTCATCGATACGGGAACTGATCCTGCCCGGGAAACAGAGTCTCAAACAAATCTTCAACAACGTCATCTTTACGCTGCTGATGCTCTGCGCGGCATTCCTGCTGTGTACCATGCTCGTAGATCTGGCAGACAGCGCAACGACGGTTCCCCTGATCTTCGTGCTTGCCGTGCTGCTGACGGCATGGCGGACGGACGGCTATTTTTACAGCTTCTTTTCTTCTCTGGTGTCTGTTTTTGCGATCAACTTCGTTTTCACTTATCCCTATTTTGCATTCAACTTCACCATCACCGGCTATCCCGTCACCTTCCTGACGATGTTTACCGTCTCTGTGATTGTCGGAATGCTGACCGATCAGGTCAAGCGCCAAAGCCGCATCAAGCACGAGGCGGAGAAGGAAAAGATGCGCGCCAATCTGCTGCGCTCGGTTTCCCACGATCTGAGAACGCCGCTGACGTCGATCATCGGCTCTACCGCTGCGGTTCTTGAAAACTACGACAGGCTGAGCAAGGATGAGAAAAAGGAACTGATCGGTCATGTGCGCGAGGATGCGCAGTACCTGATGCGGCTGGTGGAAAACATCCTTTCCATCACCCGCATCCGCAACAACAACGTGCAGATCGTCAAGGAATCGGAAGCGGCAGAGGAAATCGCAGCCGAAGCGGTCCAGAAATTCAGGAAGCGTTTTGACCGGATTCCCGTGCGTGTAAATGTGCCGGACGAGCTGCTCATGGTGCCCATGGACGCCATGCTCATCGAACAGGTCATCATCAACCTGATGGAAAACGTCGTGCTCCACGCCAGCGGCGCAACGAAGATCACGCTGAGCATTTCAACAGACAATGATATGGCCGTCTTTTCCGTGGAGGATGACGGCTGCGGCATTGACGAACACATCCTTCCCAAGTTGTTTGAAGAAATGTTCCCCCATGCGCAGGAAATGCAGGGAGACGGCCGGCGCAACATGGGCATCGGCCTTTCCGCCTGCATGAGCATTGTTCAGGCGCATAACGGAACGATGATAGCGGAAAATATGAAAACGGGCGGCGCAAAATTCTCGTTCATGCTGCCGATTGGAGGAAACGAATAATGGCAGTCAAGGGTAAAATCATGATCATCGAGGACGATCGTGCGATCTGCAATTTCATACGCCGCGTTCTGGAAGCCAATGATTACGAGACGGTACTTGTCCATACGGGACGGGAGGCCATGAGTCTGCTGGCTTCCCACTGTCCGGACGTCGTCATTCTGGATCTCGGCCTTCCGGATATGGACGGACTGAACGTGCTGATGGACCTGCGCAGCTGGTCTTTGATGCCGGTGATCGTCGTCTCCGCCCGCTCGGACGAGCGCGAGAAGGTGCGCATTCTGGACGCCGGCGCAGACGATTACATCACCAAGCCCTTCGGCACGTCCGAGCTGCTCGCGCGCATCCGCACGGCGCTGCGCCACACGCGCATGATGGGCACCAGCGCCTCCATCGCCCGGGAAAACCGCTTCACCGCCAAGGGACTTGTCATCGACTATGATAAGTATCGCGTGTACATCGACGACCGCGACGCCAACCTGACGCAGAACGAATTCAAGCTCGTCGCGCTGCTGGGGCGCTACGCCGGACGCGTGCTGACGTATGATTACCTGATCCGCGAAATCTGGGGACCGAACAAGGCCTACGACAACCAGATTCTGCGCGTGAACATGGCGAACATCCGCCGCAAGATCGAAAAGAACCCCGCCGAACCGCAGTACATCTTTACCGAGGTGGGCGTGGGCTACCGGATGATCGAGGGCGACTGAGATTAAAGAAAAAGCGTTGTCTCTGCCGACTGAAAACAGTCATAAGAGACAGCGCCTTTTTATATTCAGATGATTTGGCTTTTCAGTCTGAGATTCTTACAGCTCGTCCGCCATCGGCTTCATCAGCACGACGCCATTGGGCACATTCCCGGCGCTCACTTCAAGCGCGGGGACGGACGCAAGCCCTGCACAGTCCATCTCTTCAAGGAACACGCCGACCGGATCGATCGGATACGGGCAATGCGCGGTCTTCACATGCATCGGCACGACGCACTTGGGCGCAATGCGCGCGATGACGTCCTTCGCCTCTTTGGCATTGAGCGTATACGTGCCGCCCACGGGGATCATCAGCACGTCCGCGCCGGCGATCGCCGCGAGGACGTCCTCCCCGGGCATGCAGCCCTGATCGCCCATGTGCACGACCTTCAGCCCCTCGCATTCAAAAATGCGGATGAAGTTGCTGCCGCGCTTTGCGCCGCACACCTCGTCGTGATAGGACGCATGCGCCGACACGCGCAGCCCGCCAAGGGACAGCGGCGCATCGCCGTGCAGAATCACCGGTTCGCCGATGATCTGCGAGGTTTCGTTATGGTCGTGATGCTCGTGGCTCATCGTGATCACGTCCGCCTTGAGCGGAATCATCGCGATGCCCACGCTCTGGTCATACGGGTCGGTGAACACCCTGACGCCGCTTTCAAGTGTCAGCTTAAAGCACGCATGTCCGATCCATTCAATCCGCATCGTCTTCCCTCCTCAGTTTCCGTTTTCAATCAGCCAGCCGCACAGAAGCCGTCCCGCCTCGTGCAGGCCGCTGCGCCTCCTTTCGCGCAGGCGTACGGCAACCGCTGCGCGCAGCGCCGGCAGTCCGGCCAGCACCCGATCCTGCGGCTGCCACAAAAGCCGCGCCGTTTCCAGCACCAGCCGCTTTCCGTCGCCCTCAAGCGGCAGCGGCGCTTCCCCGAGCAGCCTTGCGCACAGCGCCTGTACATCATAGCGCGCGCTGTCCCAATTGACGATTATCTCCTGCGGCTGCGCAGCGCACAGGGTCAGCAGGCGCTGCGTCCCTGGTGTGATATAAAGAAGCCCATCCCGGGCACAGCTATCAAAGCCCCGGACGGCAAGCGCCGCAATCAGCGCATCCGCGTCGCTTCTTCTGGGCGCATCGCTGATGAGCAGCGCATCCCCTTCGCTCAGAAAGCGGACAAATCCGCGTCCGCCGGCGCAGAGGATCGCCTCTCTCGCCTCGCTGCGCAGCGCCGTTACGCCTTCCATGTCACGTCAAGCAGCGTGTCGCTGGTCTTCTCCCCGCCGACAAACACCGCATAATCAAGCGTCAGCCTGCCGCCAAGCTCGTCGCCCAGCAGCGCAACGCGTCTGGTTTCAATCGCCACGGGAATCTCGCCGTACATTGTCACATACGCGCTGGCGGTGCGCCTGCCCGGCTCAAAGACAAGCTGCGCGCTGGTCATGCCCCTGCGCAGCATCTGCGCGCGCCGGCTTTCGCACGTCAGCTCGATGTGCGCCTTCTCGCCGTCCTGATCCTCGTCGTATTCAAGGATCACGCCCTGCGCCGTCCTGGTCAGCAGGCCGCGGTGCGCGTTCTTGGTTTCATGCAGCTCGCCCACATCATCGCGCATGCGCGAGACGATGCACAGGCGGATTTTCTTCTTCTCTTCCATATCCGTTTTCCTGTCGTTATTGATCTCTTTGCGCCGCGGCAAGCGACGCCGGGATGACGTCCAGCACCATCAGCAGCGCGCACAGGCACAGCGCAAACGCCAGCACCATCGGCACGAGCGTTTCACCAAGCATCGGATACGCCGCCGCGCCGCTGACGGCAAAGAGCACCATGCACGCCGGCAAACGCAGGCTGCGCTCCTTCATGATGGCATACAGCGCGATCACGCATGCCGCAATCCACGCACCGTTTGTCACGCCCGGGCAAACGAGCAGCGCGCAGAGTACAAGCGCAAACGCGCGCGCCGTAACCGTCATCTTCTTCCTTCCAATCAGCGCCGCCACGCCGCCGAAGACTGCCGGCGCGCACAGCGCGAAGCCCAGCGACGCCAGCTCATAGTGCGCCTGCGTATAATACGGCTGCGCATAGGTCACGCTGTCGATCTGCGCAAGGCGCTGCAGCTGGAACATCGCCGGCATCTCCTCCACCAGCGCGCGCGGGATCAGGCTCATCATGCCGGGCGAACCCGCCGCATATTCCGGCAGCGCGACATGCATGCTCACGAGGCTCAAAAAGGCTTCTCCCGCAGGCACGCCGCACGCAATCGCCGGCAGGCACGCCGCCGGGGCAAGCGCAAGGGACACGGCCAGCTGCCCGACCGTCATACGCTTATTGATCGCCAGCCAGATGAACACCGGCAGCGCATACAGCGACAGTCCGCCGCAGGCCAGCGCAAGACCATAGAGCGCCGCCGCCGTCCATTTCATCACGGGGCAGCTTTTTTCTTGCAGAGCCAGCATCAGCGACGCCGCCAGCAGCGCAACGGAAATCACATCCGGCAGCGCCGTGCATGCCGCGCTCATGAAGCCGCACGGCAGGATCAGGCAAAGCGCCAGCAGCGCCTCCGCGCGAAGCCCAAGCGCGTTTTGATCCGCCGCATGCGCCGCCATGATGCACAGCGCCGCAAGGGCTGCGATGCACGCCAGCTTGACCATGTACATCGCGTACACCGGACCGCGCGTGATCAGGTACAGCAGCGTTGCCATCGGCGCGGACAGATGCGCCGTATATCCGCTCATCCCCGCCAGCCCTTTCCCATCCATCAGGGAGAGCAGGGGCTGCAGGTTCTGCGTAAAATAATATGTCTTCTGGTTGATGCCGCCCAGCAGGATCACAAAGCCCGCCGTCACGATCATCTCCCGCAGCACCATCCGGTAGATATTGGCCCGGCAAAGCGCCGCCGTCAGCAAAAGCAGCGTCAGATACACAGCCGCCGCCAGCACGATGAAGACCTTTCGGGGATCAAAGCCGCCGATATCGTTGAGATTATACAGCGGACCGGCATAAACGCTCATCAGCGCAAACCCGGCGCACAGCGCCGCCGCCAGCACCGCGCCGATCACAAAGCGGAAACGCGCAAGCCGCTCGTCAAGGGCAATGAAGAACGCGCGGACACGCCGCAGCATAAAGACCGTATTCATCAGGCCTGCACCCCCTTGTAAAGCGCCCGGTTCTCCTTCATCTGTCCGAGCAGATCGCGCGCGACGATAACCAGCGCAAGGAGCATCATCAGCGCAAGCCAGCGCTCGTCGATCGGCCGCTGGCGCATGAGATAGGGAACATAGCTCATGAACGACGCGCCTGCGACCAGCAGCGGCATGAACCTGCGGTTTTTATACCTCGCCGCATAGAGCACGGACAGCATATCCGCGAGGAAAAAGTATCTCTCGTGAATCTTGGGCATGACAAACGGCAGGAAGATCGCAAAGAACAGCGCAAATCCCAGCGTCATATCCGGCGTGATCTCCTGCGCATGCATCAGCCAGTAGATCACCGCAACGAGCGCCAGAATCACGCAGGCATACAGCGACGCATTCTGCAGCGCGACCATCATCGGCTCCGTCAGGAAGGGATTGGTTCCCTTGCCGTCAATGCCGGGGATATAGCGCATCCATGTGAATTCCTGACTGCTGGCAAACTCCATCATCGGGAAGAAGAGATACAGGTTGGGCGCATTGTAGCTCAGCCGGTCATAATACTGACCCAGGGACTGATTGGCATAGACGGACACCGCGCTCAGCAGCGTGCGCCCGGCGATGAGCGCCGGCACGAGCGTCACCATGTACGCCGCAAAGAACGTCAGCGCATGCTTCCAGTTAAAGCGCTTGTGGATCAAGCCCAGCAGCACGACCGGGAAGAAGAAGATCGTCTGAAGCTTGAAAGCAAAGGCGATCGCCAGCGACGCGGCGGAGCGCATCGGCCGGTTTGTTTCCAGCAGATACAGCGACAGGACGATGAAGAACACATACACCGAGTCGCACTGTCCCCACAGCGCGCCGCCGGTCAGCACCGTGGGCAGGGCGAGCGTCAGGCACAGCGCCGGCAGCCCTGCGCGCTCGTTGGCAAACGCCTGCGCCGCGCACATCATCACCAGCGCAAGCGCATAGTCGAAAATCACCGTCAGCAGCTTGATCAGATACAGATCGTGCAGCGGCGTCTTGGCGAAAATCAGCAGCGCATACTGGTACAGCAGGTTATAATCGCCCACATTTTCCGCCAGCATCTTAAACCCGCCCTCACGGAAAGCCGCAACCCAGTGGACGAGGAAGGAGCTATAGTCCGCCGTCACAAAATCGAGCATCGCCACGCGTGCGAGCATCATCATCGCCATGAATCCGCCGGTAAAAAGCAGCTCGCCCATTCCCGGCTTTTTCAGGCGGACGAACGCAGCCAGCGCGCCGCCGAAAACGGCGGCAAACAGCCCTGCAAGGGCAAGCGTAGCGCCAAGACCGCCGGCATGCTCAAGATGCATCCCCATAAAGAGTGAAAGCACGAAATACAGCGCAAGCGTCATGCCGCCTGCCGCGCCATATTTTCTGCTCTGTGTGCTCATATCGTATTCCTCCGATGGTTCCATTGGTTGTGACTGTATATTATATCATACTTTGTATAGCAATGCAAAAGAACGCGTCGCTTTCAGGATGAGTGGCTTGTTATGGGCGGCGCGCAGCGTATTGATTGTGTATCAACGCAAAAGAACGAATTCTGAACGATGATAAAGCAATAGCGCCCGCCGGCTCCTTCCGTCTCGCCGTTGGCAAGCCACCTTCCTCCCGGAAGAAGGCTTGAAATAGCGCAGCATTTGAGAAAAAAGTCGCTGATTTATAGAAGAATCATATACGAGGAGGCTCCCTCCGGGAGGGAGCTGGCACAGCGAAGCTGTGACTGAGGGAGCCAGCGGGCGCGGAACTTGTGTTTGTAGCACAGCGGCATTCTTTTGCAACGGTGCCGTCCTATATATCTGCATCGCTGCCGCCTTCATACACCAGCCCATCTGGCATGGTCACAATTTCAGAATCTGGCTCTTTACGCCATGCCAGTTCATGCTATAATGGGAGCACATCAAACGTCCGGCTCATAAGGAGGCGCATTTCCATGTCCGCAAACCGCAGCAAGACCTTCCGCATCTGCTTCATCGGCCTGATGGCCGCCATCGTCTTCGTCGTCAACTATTTCCGCATCCCCTTCATGGGCACGCAGCTGCACATGACCAACGCGCTGTGCGTGCTGTGCGGCCTGCTCTTTGGACCGGGCAGCGGCTTCCTCGCCGCCGGCATCGGCTCGGGGCTGTATGATATCGTCGGCGGCTACGGCGCAGAATGCATCATTACCTTCATCAACAAGGGCATGATCGCCTTTGTCGCCGGACTTATCGCCTACAAGGCAGGCCGCGGGGACGAAACCGCGCTCAAGAATCACGCGCTGATCATCATCGGCAGCGTTCTTGGCGCGCTGACGTATGTCGCGCTCTATATGCTCAAAACCTTCGTCTTTGGCCAGCTGGTCGACGGCATGACGCTTGACGCGGTGACGGTCAAGATGCTCTCCAAGCTGCCGGGCAGCCTGATGAACGCAGCCTTCGCCTTCATCGTCGCGCCCATCCTCTTTGCCGCCGTCAAGCCCGCGCTCAAGCATGCCGGGCTGTATGAAAAGATTTAAATCTGATCTCCCGCGCTGATTTTTCTGGCCCGCTTCCACAGCGGGTCTTTTTTTGTGATCAGGCGCGTGGTCTTTTTCCCGTTTTCGCACAGCGTCAGCGTGATTCGGCCCGGCTCAATGAGCGGATGGCGAAGCACACGCGCGGCGCAGGCGTCCTTTGGCGCCTCGCGGGTAAAGACCATGTAGGCAAACTTCTCGTCTTCATACGGTGCCTCGCCGCCCTTTAAGAGCTTATGCAGCTTTGTGCGCTGCACGCGGACGGTAAAGTGGCACCAGTCGCCGTGATCCATCGGGCATTTTCCCGTGCCGGCGGGACACGGCGCGGCGACAAACGCGCCCAGCGAGCAAAGGTATTCGCGCACGGCAAGCAGATTGGCAAAGCCCTGCGGCGTGCCGGGCTCAATGAGGATGAGCATCTGCTGCGCCGCGTCCCACAGCCGCCTTGCCGCCGGCAGGCGCATTCCTTCCGCCAGCTCGCCCAGCATGTACCCCTCGATCACCAACTCTGCGCGGGGCAGCGGCGTTTTTTCCGTCAGATCCCACGACGCCCACTGCGCATGCCCAAGCGCGCCGCCCGCCTCGCGCATGAGGGCTGCGCCCACGCCTCGCATCGCTTCCTCGCGCTCAAGGCAGGTGATTGCTTCCAGATCGATCAGCGCATCCGCCGCAAACGACGCCGCGCCCGTTCCCGCGCCGCAGTCAAGCAGCGTCAGCGGAATCGTGCCCGACGCGTCAATCGCGCGGGAGATCGCCGCAAACGCCGCGGCAGCCGTGGCCGGCATGCGCGAGGCGGCATACGCCATCGCCTCGCTCTCCCTGGTCAGCAGCCTTGCGCCGCTGCCGGTGCGCAGCCGGTAGTTTTCGCTGATCGTTTT
The DNA here is from genome assembly GCA_017547805.1 of Clostridia bacterium. GTDB lineage: Bacteria > Bacillota > Clostridia > Christensenellales > Aristaeellaceae > Ventricola. The sequence goes on along the minus strand of JAFYOR010000089.1, from coordinate 45,061 downwards.
CGCGTCCTTGGCAAGCTTTGCCGCGTCCGCGTCGGAAAGAATCGCGGACAGCGCGTCGTTCAGCCGGTTAAAGAGGTCGGTCATCCTCTGTTTTCCTCCATCAATCGTTTTTCCACGCGCGTCATCACATCCTTGGCGCGCGAAGCGAGAAAGTCATAGCGCGTTTCCTTCACGCCGCCGTCCGGAAGGATATCGTACTGCGTCGTGCGCATTGCACGCGGGTCGTGTACCAGATACACCCACAGATCGCCGCCGCGCGCGGCAAGCGCTGATTTAAGATGAGCAATGATGCGTTCAAGCACGCTCTGCGTCATTGCATCCGTCTGGGTATAGGTGGAATACACACGTTTTTTGCCGTAAACATATTCCTTGATGCCCGTCATCGCCAGCTCTTCAGGCGGCAGGGTCAGATCCGCGAGGGAAAGCCCCTCGCGCTCCAGCCACGCTTCATCCAGATGGAGCCTTGCCGACGCCGCCTTTGCCCACGCAATCTCCTGCGGGGATATCTTCGTGCTGCGCAGCGCCACCGTATCCAGATACAGCGCGCAGACAGCCAGCGCTTCATCCTGCGGCGTGATCGCAACGCCCGCATCGCGCATGAGCTGCAGCACCATATACGTGCACGCGCCGGCGGATTCAATCTGCGTATGCGGATAGTCTGGACAAAAATCCGTGGGATGGTGATCGATGCACGCCAGCACCTGTCCGCCATGCTGCGCGCGGTGATGGTCGAGCAGAATCAGGCTGTTATCCGGCTTGATTTCCCCATACATCGCCTGCACGTCGACACCGAGCCGCTGCGCGATCCGGCTTGACTGCGCATCCGCCTGCGTCATCAGCGCAATCCGCGCGTCGATCCCAACGCGCGACAAAAAGCGCTGCATCAGCGCGCAGGACAAAAGCGAATCCACATCCGGCGCATCGTGTCCGGTGATCACGATGCGCGTTTTCGCGCCGCGCAGCACGCCAAGCAGTCTATCCGTCCTGTCGCTCATGCACACATCCCCCCATTTTCTATTATTGTATCATATCCGAACGCATGAAAAAAGCCTTTCCCGGGATTTCCGGGGAAGGCTGCGTTGGGCTGCCGTCTGAGAACGCCAGGGGATTTCCATCTCCTCGCTCGACGCTCGTCGGTCAGCGCGGCTTGAAGATGCTTGGCTAATGAAACCAAATCAATACTGCGTCGTCCATTCGGTGGGATACTGCGCAACCGCCGCCACGCCGAACTTCTTTGAATTCTTCTCAAACTTCTTATTCAGCTCCAGCAGGCGCTCGACGATCCGCGCGGCGTTTTCCGCGTCGCTGGGCGTCGGCTTAAAATCATTGATGCTTTCCTGAGAGGAAATGGAGCTGGGGATGATCCGGAAGCCACCGTTTTCCGCCGTGCCATCCGGACGAACGACAAAGCGCTGCTGGAAGATGAAGGTATCCATGTCATCCGGCCTTGTATTGCCGGCAAAGGAGAAATTCCCCAGCGAATAGCAGATGTATTTGCCGTTATATTCCTCGATGGGGTTCATGCGGTGAGAGTGATGGCCCAGCACAAGATCTGCGCCCGCGTCAATCGTCGCGCGGCCCAGCGGCACCTGCCGCTCGTTGGGCACGTAGTCCTTTTCTTCGCCCCAGTGATAGGAGACAATGACAATCTGCGCGCCCTGCGCGCGAAGCGCAGCGATATCCCCCGGCATGGCTTCATAGATCGAAGGGTACTTGCCGTTGAACGTCTGATAGGACAGCATGCCGATCTTCACGCCCGTCTCCGTCGTGAACATGCCGCTGCCCAGATGACCGCTGTAGACGATGCCGGCGTTTTCAAGCGTCCGGCAGGTATCCTCATACCCCGCGTCGCCATGGTCCATGATGTGGTTGTTTTCAAGGGAGACCGCCTCGATATCGCCCGTGGTCAGCACCTGCACATACTCCGGCGGCGCGGCGAAGGAATACGTATTCTTCGTCTTGGATTTTCCGTTTGTCAGCGTGCCTTCAAAGTTGACGATCGTCATATCGTCCGCTTCAAAGATCGCCTTCACGTTTTCCATCGGGAAGGCGAGCCCGGAGGCCTCCTGCTCAAGCTGCTTGTCAAAGATGCTCTTATTCTTCTTTCTCGTATCTCCGCCGATGGTTACATCGCCCGTGGCGGACACCGTCACGACAATGGAGCCGTCGGAAAGCATGCGCCAGTCGCTGCCGTCCTCGCGCTCATACCACGCCCGCGTTTCAAACACGGCGTCCTCCCAGTTTTCCGCGGCGGGCGGTTCTCCGCCGGCAAACTGGGAAAGATCCAGCATTCCCTCGCCAACGGCGCAGGCGGCAAGGCACAAAAACGCAAACAGCGCAAAAAGCAGTTTTCTCTTGTTCATCGATGATTTCTTCCTTTTTCGCGATGCGGGCAGGCAGCTGCCCGGTTCACTCGCCCGTTGGGCTGTTGATCAGCGCATGCAGGCGCTCTCTGTTGGTCTTCCAGCGCACCTCCAGCGCAGAAGAGGAGGAGCCGACCGTGCTGTAGGAATAGGTGCCGTCGTCCGGGATATGAAACTCGACAAAGTCCGCGCCGCCGGCAACGAGCTGATAGCCGGCGGAAAGCGCCTTCAGAATATCCATCGCGCCAAGGTTCATTTCCATGCCCGCCGAAACCTGATTATACACGCCGATCAGCTCGGTCAGCGAAAGATCGCGGCACTTATCAAACAGCTGGGAAACGACCTTGCGCTGGCGTGCGGTGCGGCTGAAATCGCCCGAGCCGGAGGAACGGTCGCGCATATAGGCCAGCGCGATGCGGCCGGTCATATGCACAAGCCCCGGTCCCTTGGGCATGTTGGGGTCTTTGCCCAGCAGGATCTTTTTGATGGCGATGTATTCGTTCTCGTCAATCACGATATCCACGCCGCCCAGCGCATCGATGATCGGCTTGACATGCTCGAAATTGACGAGCACCGCGCCCTCAATTTCAAGGGCCAGCTCGCGCTCCAGGCAGGAAATGATGCCGTCAAAGCCATATCCCTTATAAATCAGGTTCGCCTTGGTCTCGTTGCCGCTGGGATTCTTGATCTTGCTGTCGCGAAGGATGCTCGTCATGATCACGCGGTTATACTTTGTATCCAGCGTCACCAGCACGATGGTATCGGTACGCGCATCCTTCACGATGTCATCGGCGTAGCCGTCCTGGCCCAGGAGCAGATAATGCTTTACCTGCGTGTTGACCTGCGTTTCCTGCGCCAGCGCAGATGCGCAGCCAAAGATCAGCAGCGCGCACAGCAGCGCCGTAAAAATGCGTTTGATCATGGATTCCTCCGGGATGCTCCGGCGTCTCCGCCGGAAGTGATCGGTTATCAGTAATAACGGTTGATGGCAGCGGTTTCTTCCCGCCGCTTACGCAAAGAGCGTCCTGAGCAGCATCGGTCCTTCCGCGAGGAAGTCGCCCGTGGCCTTCGCGCTCTCCTCGTCAAACTTGCGCGGCGTGCCGGGGTTTCTGCTGTCGTAGATGGCAAAGGGCACGGCGTCGCCGTCGTGACTGCGGGTGGACACGAGCGTAGGATGGTCGGAGAGGATCAGGATGCGGAAATCCGGATCGATTGCGCCAAGCTTTTCAAGCAGCGGCGCAACCACGAGGGTGTCGATCCTGCGGATTGCCTCCAGCTTTCCTTCAACGTCGCCGCCATGCGCGCACTCGTCCGGCGCTTCCACGTGGATACAGCAGAAGTCCGCGCCCGCCCTGAGCGCCTCCAGCGCCATATTGAGCTTGCCTTCGTAGTTAGTGTCAAGCTCGCCCGTCGCGCCCTCGACCACCGGCGCATCGACGCCCGCGAGGTTGGCGATGCCCCAGACCAGCGGCACGGCGGAAACCGCGCAGCCCTTCTTGCCGTACAGCGCGTTAAAAGAGGTCAGGCTCATCGCCTTGCCCGGGCCCCACGGCCAGATGCAGTTCGCCGGGAGCTTGCCCTCGGCCATGCGCTTTTTATTGACCGGATGATCGCGCAGGATGTCATAGGACACGCGCATCAGAGCCGTCAGCTCGTCGCAGAGCATCTCCTTGGGCAGGAAGGGTGCGATGTCGCTGCCCAGAATGTTGTGCGGCTCGGTAAACTTCATCGCGCCCTGCGGCTCATGCGCCGCATCGATCACGCCGGTGTGGCGGAAGGTGGGCGTGACATGGATAGAAAAGCCGATCGGCGCAGCCAGCGCGGCAAAGCGCGGGTCGTGAATCAGATCCTGCATGAGCGTGACCGCTTCCTCGCCCTCGATGCTGCCGCCGTTATGGGAGAGGATTTTCGCCGCATCAAACGTTTCGCCCTCAATGGCGCACAGGTTCACGCGGAAGCTCGTTTCGCCGGGTTTAAGGAAAACACCCATGCCGGCGGCCTCCAGCGCACTGCGGCCGGTATAGCTGGTGCGCGGATCGTAGCCGAAGATAGAAAGAATCGCCGTGTCGCTGCCCGGCGCAACGCCTGCGGGCACCGTCTGGCAAAGGCCAAGCCTGCCGCCGGCAAGCCGGTTGATGGCGGGGCAGTCAACCGCGGTCAGCGGCGTCTTGCCGCCAAGGCTGTCTACAGGCTTATCGGCAATGCCGTCGCCGATGATGAGCACGTATTTCATAAACGTTCCTCCTTTTAAGGCCCGGTAATCTTCTCTGGTCTGCGCTCTGCGCCTCCATCCAAACCTATGATCGTTTATTATACCGCAATTCCCGCTTTCAGGCAATGCCCCATCCTTGCGCGAGCATGGATGGGCTCACGGATACATAGAATGTGTCTGGGCGCTCTGGGCGCCGCATCTGCCAAAGCACCGTATAAAGCACCGCATCAATGCGCAACCTGTATACCAAGGCGCCCCGAAGCCGGGGCTGTGCTTTTCCCTGCGCGCCGCGCGGGAGATTGTCAAGGAGGGAATCGGAACGATGGAAATGGCTTCAGACTGCCCGCGCTGCGTATCCGCCGCACAGGACAGCGCGCCGCACAAGCCCGTCCGCGGACCGCACGGCGGATGGCAGAAACGGGAGATCGACGCCCTGCGTCAGCGCATCAGGCAGGCAGAGCAAAACGGCGAATCGCTTCGCAGCGTATTTGACGATATGGGACAGCAGCTGGGCAGAAAGCCCAACAGTATCCGCAACTTTTATTACGCGCAGCTGCGCGACAGTCAGGACGGACAGCCGCGCACGCTGCCCTTTGAAACCTTCTCGCAGGAGGAGATTGAGCAGCTGATCAAAAGCGTGCTGATCGCACGCGCACAGGGCATGAGCGTACGCGCCTGCGTGCGCCAATTGTCCGGCGGAGACCGCACACGCATGCTGCGCTATCAGAACAAGTACCGTTCGGTCGTGCACACGCGCCCGGAGCTGGTCAAGGCCATCATGCAGCAGCTCGCCGACGAAGGCGTCGCCTTCGTCAGTCCCTATCCCGGCGACAGCGAACCCGTCGCACAGGCGCGCATCGCGCAGCTCAAGTCCCGCGCACAGATGATCGGCGACGAGCAGATCATTCGTCTGTTTGACTCGCTCAGCCACCTGCTCACCCTCGCCTTTGATCCGCCGCAGGATAAGCCGGATGCGCCGCAGGATTCTGCCGCACTGCGCCGCGCAGACCGGCTGAAAGCGCAATGCGACGTGCTGCGCATCGCCCTGGACGACGAACGTACCCGGCTTGCCCGGCTGCGCAGCGAAGCCGAGGGCATGGTCACCGTTGTGAAAGAATACATCGCCCTTCCGGAATCGGACAGGGCAACGCGCTGCGGCGACTTCTGCCAGCTGGCTGCCGCCCGCTTATGCGCCATGGAATGCGCCCTCATGAACGAGTGGGCTGTGCCCACACCCGCTTCCGAAGATGCTTAATCAGGTCCGTTTCTTCTGCGTCCGTGGCCGATGGGGTTCCCTTCGCGCAATGGGCGCTCGAGAACGTGCCGGCTGCGCCCACACCCGCTTCCGAAGATGCTTAATCAGGTCCGTTTCTTCTGCATCCGTGGCCGATAGGGTTCCCTTCGCGCGTCAGGCGCTCGGGAACGTGCTGGCTGCGCCCACACCCGCTTCCGAAGATGCTTAATCAGGTCCGTTTCTTCTGCATCCGTGGCCGATGGGGTTCCCTTCGCGCGACAGGCGCTCGGGAACGTGCTGGCTGCGCCCACACCCGCTTCCGAAGATGCTTGACCAGGTCCGTTTCTTCTGCATCCGTGGCCGATGGGGTTCCCTTCGCGCGACAGGCGCTCGGGAACGTGCCGGCTGCGCCCACACCCGCTTCCGAAGATGCTTGACCAGGTCCGTTTCTTCTGCATCCGTGGCCGATGGGGTTCCCTTCGCGCGACAGGCGCTCGGGAACGTGCCGGCTGCTCCCACACCCGCTTCCGAAGATGCTTGACCAGGTCCGTTTCTTCTGCATCCGTGGCCGATGGGGTTCCTTCGCGCAGCAAATAACGACGAAAAGGCGGTAAAACACCGCCTTTTCTGCTTTCATTCATTACACAGCATATGAAACTTCGTATCCCGGATCGCAACTTACTTCGCCGCGCCTTCCGCATCCACCGCGAACGCGCTGCTCACTTCGCCCTTCACGGCGTCGCGTCCCAGCAGCGCGAGCGTCGCAGCGCACAGCGCCATCATCGCCAGCGCAGGCACGGTCCAGCCCATCAGCGGCGCGCTGAACAGATATGCGCAATACCCGTTGAGCGAACAGAGCAGCACCACCGCCGGCGCATAGGCACGGCGCGGATGCACCGCCGCATAGGCGATGGAAAGGATGTCGGCAAGGAAGAAATACCGCTCGTGCATGTGCGGCAGCAGGAACGGAATGCAGATACACAGCGCAAAGCACACGTCGACAACCGGCGTCGCAGCCTTGCCTCCCCTGCGCAGCCCCAGAACCAGCGCGGCGCACATCGCGCCCGCCGCCAGCATGATGCCAATCATGGACGCCGTGCCGTCGGGAATCAGCCCGCCGGCGGGAAGGAACTGGTACATCGTCGGCGCATCCAGCACAAGCTGCTTATATTCGCCCATCTGATACAGGTACACGCCAAGCACGCCTTTGACGCCCTTTCCGGCGAGCAGCGCGGGCAGCGAAACGGCGCCCATCGTCAGCAGCGCAGTCAGCGCATGGCGCAGCGACAGCCTGCGCGCAAGCAGCAGCATCGCGCACACAGGCAGGATGAAGACCGCCTGCAGCTTAAGGCACAGGGAGACAGCCAGCGCCGCGCAGCCGGCATGCGGCCTTTCCCGCAGGATCAGCAGCACGCCAAGCAGCGCAAGCGATGCATACACCGCGTCGCACTGGGACCAGACAGCACCGTTCAAAAAGACTGTCGGCGCGGCAAGCACCGCAAAGAAGACGGCGCAAAAGCGCAGGCTGCCCTTCTCCTTCCCGCAGCAAAGGCACGTCAGAGACGCGCAGCTATACGCCAGCAGCGCCTCAAAGCCGATGGAAAGCAGCTTATAGCAGACGACCGGATCAAGCGGCAGGCGGGAAAGCAGAAAGACAAAGTACTGATACAGCACGGTGTAATCGCCCACGCGTCCGGTCATCACCTCGGAGAATCCCATCCCGGCCATCGTTCTGGCCCACGGGATGAGGTAGTCCTGACAGTCAGGGCTGACAATGGGCAGCGCCGCCATCCTCGCGGCAAACAGCGCAACAAGCGCCGCGCCGCCAAAGAGCGCATCCATCACGCGCACACGGGCGCGGGCAAACAGCGCAGCACACCACAGCGTAAACACACCGCCGCACAAAAGGCTCTCCGCCATTGCCGCGCCGCCCAACAGACGGGCGCAGGCCGCGCCCAGCGCCGCCGCCAACAGATAGAGCAGTCCGGCAGCAGACTTGCCAAGCGGACGGGAAAGCGCACCGATCGCGCCATCGCAAAGCCGGTCATCCAGCGCCGCAAGCCGGTTTTTGTTGTGATCCCGCATATCTTCCTCCGAAAAACACACCCCCGTGCATACGGGGTTTCGCTTACACATATGCATTATACACCAAGCCAGCAATGTGCGCAACGCCGCAGCGAATCCGGCACATCAACCGATTGCGAACTCAAACAAAATGTGGTAAGATATTCCTAACAGGCCGCAGCTGCCGCGGCAAAACCATCAAACCATCACAGGAGGACTGATCTATGGAACTCAAAGGAACAAAGACCGAGAAAAATCTTCTGGCCGCATTTGCTGGCGAATCTCAGGCCCGCAACAAGTACACCTATTTTGCCTCCGTCGCCAAGAAGGAAGGCTATGAGCAGATCGCCGCGATCTTCCTGAAGACCGCCGACAACGAGAAGGAGCACGCGAAAATGTGGTTCAAGGCGCTGGGCGAGCTGGGCAATACCGCTCAGAATCTCCTGCACGCCGCCGAGGGCGAAAACTACGAGTGGACCGACATGTACGCCACCTTTGCCGACGAAGCGGACGAGGAAGGCTTCCACGATCTGGCGGCGAAGTTCCGCGCCGTCGGCGCGATTGAAAAGGCGCACGAGGAGCGTTATCGCGCGCTGCTTAGCAACGTTGAGATGCAGCGCGTCTTTGAAAAGGGCGAAATGACCATGTGGGAGTGCCGCAACTGCGGTCACCTCGTCATGGGTCTCAAGGCGCCGGAGCTTTGCCCGGTCTGCGCCCATCCCAAGAGCTATTTCGAGGTCCGCACCGAGAATTACTGATCCCAAACGGACGACAAACCGCCGGAGAATGCCGCTGCATTTTCCGGCGGTTTTTTATATATGGCAAAAACATCATCCCGGACAGTCAGTCTGCCGCAGGCGCGGCCGGCTGTGTATCCGCAGCCTGATAACGCGCACAATTCTTCCGCAATCGCCCTCTTCTTGTTCGGTTGACAGTCATGCAGCTTTGATGATATAATTAGAATGTTATGGAAAAAAACAACGGAGGATAAACGACATGGATTTTGTGACGATCGATAAGCTTGGCGTGCGCGTTTCCCGTCTGGGCTTTGGCTGCATGCGCTTCCCCACCACGCCCGACGGCGCCATTGACGAGCCGCGCGCCGCAAAGATGCTGGACACGGCGTACAAGGCCGGCGTCAACTATTTTGATACCGCATATTTCTATCACGGCAAGAAGAGCGAGGAATTCACCGGCCGCGCCCTCAAGGCGTATCCGCGCGACAGCTTCTTTGTCGCCACGAAGATGCCGATGTACTCCATCGACTCCCTTGACAAGGCGAAGGAAGTTTTTGAAGAGCAGCTGCGCAACCTGCAGGTTGAATGCATCGACTTCTATCTGCTGCACTGCCTGAGCAAGGAAACCTGGAAAAAGACGCTGGAGCTGGGCATCATCGACTACATGCTCGAGCAGAAGAAGCTTGGCCGCATCCGCTTCTTCGGCTTCTCCTTCCACGACGATTACGACTGCTTTGAGCAGATCGTCACCTACCGCGACTGGGACTTCTGCCAGATCCAGTTCAACTACATGGATACCGAAGAGCAGGCCGGCATGAAGGGTTACGAGCTGTGCGTCAGCCGCAACATCCCGGTCATCGTCATGGAGCCGGTCAAGGGCGGCAGCCTTGCCACCCTCGCCGACGACGTCGCCGCCATCTTCAAGGCCGCGCGCCCGGAAAAGTCCGTCGCCTCCTGGGCGATGCGCTGGGTCGGCAGCCTTGATAACTGCAAGGTGATCCTCTCCGGCATGAGCAACGAAGAGCAGGTCGAGGATAACCTCGCCACCTTCCATGGTTTTGAGCCGCTCACCCAGCAGGAGCACGCGGTCATTGCCGAGGTCGCCGCTGCGATCCGCGCGCGCACGTTCGTTGGCTGCACCAAGTGCAAGTACTGCATGCCCTGCCCCTTCGGCGTGAACATCCCGCGCAACTTCACCATGATGAACCAGTTCATGATGTACAACAATCAGGACAGCATGGACTGGGCATGGAACGACATGGGCGCCGAAAAGAACGCTGCCGCCTGCAAAAACTGCGGCAAGTGCGAAACCCTCTGTCCGCAGCACATCGCCATCCGCGAAAAGCTGGCGGAAATCGCCGCGCACATGGCAAACCGCTGAGCCTTCCGCTTGACAGGTCCCTGCGCGCATGGTATGCTGAGCGCACACCGTCCGTATGGACAACCGAAAGGAGAAATGATTATGGCTGAAATCACGCGCAGCGAACATCGCGCGCTCGTCTTTAAGATGAACCGCAAGCAGGCCGCCGCCGTTGCCCGCTACCTCAAGGATCACTCCGGCTCCGCCGAGGCCATCTTTGCGGTGGATGTAGACTCCCTGGAGCTGATCATTCAGGCGAAGAACGCGCCGGAAAACGACGTGCTCGTGCTCACCGGCGAAGAGGACGTTTTCGAGGTCGAAGAAGAAATCATCGAGGAAATCGAAGAGGTCTTTGAAGCGATCGACGAGGACGAAGAGTAATTCATCATCAAACAGAGGCGGACAGCTGCAGGCTGTCCGCTTTTATTTTCCGCTGCGCTTTTCTCTTTTCCAAATATGGAATAACCGCCTCGCATTCTGGTCACAGTAAAGCAGGCAAGGAGGTTGATTCCAGTGAAAAAATGGAGTATGTTGATGCTCTGCGCGCTGCTTATGTTCTGTGCCACGGGCGCCATGGCGGAGGATCTGCCGGATTTTCTCGGGGCCGTCGCGCAGGGTCTGAGCGAAGGCCTGCAGGAAGGCGCGCAGGCTGCATCCACGCAGGAACTGACGCTGACCCTCGACAAGCAGGATGCGCGCATTGAAGAAGGGCGCACCCTGCTTCTGACCATCACCGCGGGAAATCCATATCCCACCGCAACGGACGTGACGCTGACGCTTGATCTGCCGCAGCGCCTTGTCTGCGCCCAGCCCCTGACATGGAGCGCGCAGCTCAAGCCCGCAACGGCCGATGCAAACAGCGGCGAGCTTACCGCGTCCGTCACGACGTTCACGCGCGAAATCACGCTTACGGCGGGCGGCGAAAGCGGACAGGCGGAAGTTTCCGTGGAAATGAACATGGGCACCCGTTTCTACCGCACGAAAACCACGCTTGACCTTTGCGTGCCGGATATCAGCGCCGCAGCCGCTGTTGCGGATACGCAGAACCAGATCGTGCAGCCGGGCAGCGGTTTCGTCTATCAGATCGATATCCGCAACGACGGCACCGCGCCCAAGGACGTGCCCGTCACGCTGCTGCTGCCCGCCGGCGTTACGCCCGCCGAGCCGCTGCCCGCCGGCTTTGCGCTGCGCGAGCGCACCCTCGCCGGCGCTGTCCGCGTGGAGGCGGAGGATGAATGCGCCGTGCGTCTGCCCATGACGGTCGATGCGGACGTGCTGGACGGCGACGAGGACGCCTGCCGTCTGCTTGGCGGCGTGCTGACTGTCGATCAGGAGCGGATTGCGCTGCCGATGCTCAAAGCCGCCGGTCCGCTGGTCAGCGTCGGACTGATTCCGGAAAAGACGCAGCTGCAGGAAGGCGAAACCATGAACCTGACCGTCGCCGTCACCAACGCCGGTCTCGCCGCAGCGGATGTTGACATCGCCTGTCTTCTCCCGGAAGGACTGAGCCTCGTCAATACCCCGGCCAAAACGCCCGACAAAACACAGCAGGAAAAGCGCAGCGCAGACGCCGCAGCTCCTGCGCCCGACGCCGGCGATCCGCCCGCGGGCAGCGACGCGCAGGCCGTCATGAGCGATGATCCCGTTATGCCGGTCATCACGCAGGAAAACGGACTGATTTCCCTATCCGTGCATATGGATGCCGCCCGCGAAACAGACAGCGGCACCGCCGCCGCGACGATGGAAATCCCCTTTATGGTGCGCGCTGATGTTCAAGTCGATTCCATGGATGACCGCATGCTCGGCGCCAGCGCAGCATGGCGGACAGATGACAGCGAACCCCGGCTCGCTCCGGCCGTCGCCCTTGAAATCCGGCGCAGCGGCATGATGGGTCTGAGCGATTCAGAGTGGAACGGCATTCTTCTGGCGTCCCTGCTGATGCTGGTGACCATCTGCTGCCTGTATTCCGCGGTCAAGACGGACAAGCGCGAAGAGGATTACTGCTTCGACTGAGCGGGCTATGCACGCACCCGCTTCCGGCGGGCTGTGCCCGCACCCACTTCCGGCGGGCTGTGCCCGCACCCACTTCCGGCGGGCTGTGCCCGCACCCGCTTCCGACGCCGCTCAGCAAGAGGCATACGCTTGCATCCGTGGCCGAAGCTGATGTTTCCTTCGGGCGGAGGGCCCTCGGAAACGCGGTATTCGTATCCGGAGCGGCGGGCTGTGCCCGCACCCACTTCCAAAGCTGCTCAGCAAGAGGCATACGCTTGCGTCCGTGGCCGAAGCGATTGTTTCCTTCGGGCGGAAGGCCCTCGGAAACGCGGTATTCGTATCCGGAGCGGCGGGCTGTTCCCGCACCCGCTTCCGACGCCGCTCAGCAAGAGGCATACGCTTGCGTCCGTGGCCGAAGCGATTGTTTCCTTCGGGCGGAAGGCCCTCGGAAACGCGGTATTTGTATCCGGAGCGGCGAGCTGTGCCCGCACCCGCTTCCAACGCTGCTCAGCAAGAGGCATACGCTTGCGTCCGTGGCCGAAGCGATTGTTTCCTTCAGGCGGAAGGCCCTCGGAAACTTTCACTGTGCAAGGTACTTGAAACGAAAATACGGAGAGCTGATGCATCAATCAGCGGGCGGATACGATCCGCCCCTGCATCATGCGCATGGCATCCGTTTTTGTAGAGGCGGCTACCAGCCGCCCGCTAAAACAGGGGCTGTCAGCTTTGATCCTGACAGCCCCTGTTGATCATCATTCAGTTTTTTCTTTGTCTTTTCCAAATGATTCTTTATGCCTTCTTGAATGGATGCGTCGGGATTTTCATCCCCAACCCCTTAAAGCATGCTCATCGCAATGAATCCTTCGTTGGTATGCGGGTTTTCCGCACGGCGAAGTGCTGCGAATTCCTCGATATGGGAGATCATCTGGCGCACAGCCGGCGCAAGCATATTGGGATTGAGCACGGTGATGCCAAACTCGCGGTATTCCATCGGCTCAATCGGATATACGTCCACATCGCCATGCGCGCGCTCGAGAATCAGGCTGGGCAGAATGCAGATGCCAAACCCGCTTTCCACCATCGCGATGGTAGACAAGTCGTCCACCACGCGGCAGGAAGCGCGGACGCTGAAGCCGTACTTGGAAAGGAAGGCCTGCGTGTCGGCATCCGTCGCGTCATCCTGCACAACAAACGTCTCGCCGTCCATCTCCTGCGGGGTAATGTAGCCCTCGTTGCGGGTTCTGAATCCTCTGGGCACGACGCCCATCAGCCGGTCACGGTAGAGCGGATACACCGTCAGGTCCTTCGTCGATTTCGTGGAAAGGAAGCCGACGTCCACCACGCCCGTTTTCACCCACTCAATGACGTCGTCATACGTGCCCTGATTGATCTCAATCTCCACGCCCGGATACTTGCTCTTGTAGCTGTTGACGATCTGCGGCAGCCACGTCATGCACACCGAGTTGAACGCGCCGATGCGCACCGTGCCGCGCTGAACGCCCTTAAGCTCATCCACCGTCTGGCACAGCGCTTCATCCGCGCTGAGCACCTGACGGATGACGGGATAGAGCGCCTCGCCGTTACGCGTGAGCGATACGCCGCCCTTGCCGCGAACAAACAAGGAAAAGCCGCAGCTTTCCTCCATGGAACTGACGGCATGGCTGATCGCGCTGGGGGTCAGATGGAGCACCTGAGCGGCGCGGGCAAAGCTGCCCTGCTGGGTGACGGTATGGAAAATGCGGTATTCAAGCAGCGTCACAGCGGCTTCCTCCTATGGCACTCGTCATTCTTTTCTTTCATGCATACATGCGCATTGGTGAAAAACATTTCATCTATCAATGTACACCAAATGCACCGGTTCGTCAATCCCTGAAATCCCGTTTGATCAATCTTTCCTTAAGATACGTTGCCCACGCGCGTTCCTCCCCGCTGCCCGGGCCGCCGCTGCGGGCAAAGGGATTGTGTTTTCGCCGCGATTATGCTATAATGCAGCGGACAAGTACATGGACTGTTCGAAACCATCCAGTCCTTAAACAAAACTATGGGCCGAAGACGCGGGAAAAACGCGCCTTCACTGCGGCCTCATGCCGCTTTTTTCATGCCTGGAAAGGAAATTCAATGAACAATACCGCTCAATCACATGTCAACACACTCACCCGTGCGGCGATCATCGCCGCGCTCTACGCCGCGCTGACGCTGCTCCTCTCCCCGCTGAGTTTCGGCCTGATTCAGGTGCGCGTGAGCGAAGCGATGACGCTTCTGCCCATCCTGCTGCCGGAGGCCGTGCCCGCGCTGGCCGTCGGCTGCCTGATCGCCAATATCCTTGGTGGCTGCACGATTTTGGACATCGTCTTTGGCACGCTCTCCACGCTCCTTGCCGCCGCAAGCACGCGTCTTCTTCGCAGCCGTCCGCTGCCGGCGATGCTCATGCCGGTGCTCTTTAACGGCGCGATCGTCGGCGCCGTCGTGCATACGGCCTACACCCCCTCTGTTCCGCTCGTGCTGTGCATGCTGTCCGTCGCGGCGGGCGAGGCTGTTTCCTGTCTGCTGCTGGGTCCGCTGCTCCTTCGCGCAGTGAAGCGGATTCCCGCAAAAATGCTCCACAGCTGATCGCGCACTTGACAATTTCTTCCCATAAGGGTAAGCTAAACCTGTACGGTTTTCCGTGCGGGTTTTTTGTTTCATTTGGGATACGTTGGGCTGCCGCCCAAACCCGCTTGGGGGATTTCATCCTCAAACCCCTTCATCGCTTCGCGGCACATTGCCGCAGCAAATTCACGAAAAGAAGGTGCTTATATGCTGAGCAATCTGGAATATCTGTCCTATCCGCTGCCCTCGGATATCCGCCGTCTGTCGGAGGCGGGCGACTTTACGCGCATGGCGAAGGTTATTGCCGACCGTCTCGCCGATCCCCGCGTACCCAAGTGCCTGCACGAGCGATTGAAATTCGAGCTGGAAATCGCCCGCCTGACGCCGCGGTATTATCCCTATACGAAGGAAGCGCTCTTTGAGCGCCTGCAAAAGAAGATCCCGGACATCACGCCCGATGAGATCGAGGCGCTGCGCGACGACGGCACGCTTGACTGGCGCTACATCGACGGCGTGGTGCATTACCGCGCCAACTGCATCAGCAACCTGCTCAAGACCAAGGCGGACTACGCCGCGCGCGAGGTCAACGCCGCCGCCAAGGACGCCAAGGCCGCCCGCCACAACGTCCTTGACGAAATCATCGCCCGCCAGAAGGCAAAGGGTCATCTGCACGCGAAATTCGAGCTGCACGAAGAAATGAAGGTGGAAAGCGACGCGCTCGTCCCGGGCGAAACGCTGCGCATCCATCTGCCCATGCCCATCGTCGGCGCGCAGGTCAAGAGCGCCGCGCTCCTTTCCTCCTCCCACGCGCCCACGCTGGTCAACGATGAAAACGAGCCTCAGCGCAGCGTCTACTTTGAGCTGCCCTATGAGCCGGGCATGACCGTCTCCGCCGAGATCGCCTACGAAATCGACGCGCCGTACGTCGATCCCAAGGCAGAGGAAGTCAGCGCCGAGCAGCCGTCCTTCGACACGGAAGAAATGCCGCCGCACGCGGTCTTCACGCCCTATCTTCGCGCGCTGGCGAAGGAAATTGTCGGCGAAGAAACCAATCCGCTCAAGAAGGCGCGCCTGATCTACGACTTCATCACCACGCAGTGCGTCTACCGCTTCATGCCGGCCTACAAGATCGTGCTGGACATTCCGGAATACTTCCTTACCGGTCAGCGCGGCGACTGCGGCGTGCACGCCATCGCCTTCATCACCCTCTGCCGCCTTGTCGGTATCCCGGCGCAGTGGCAGTCGGGTCTTTACACCAAGCCTGACGACGTGGGCAACCACGACTGGGCGCGCTTCTACATCGCCCCCTACGGCTGGCTCTACTGCGACTGCTCCTTCGGCGGCTCGGCCTTCCGCGCCGGCAGCGAGGATCGCCGCGACTTCTACTTTGCCAACCTGGAGCCGTGGCGCATGCCGATCTGCAGCGCGTTCCAGCAGGAGCTCAATCCGCCCAAGAAATTCCTGCGCTTTGATCCCTACGATCATCAGAACGGCGAAATCGAGACGCTGAATCGCGCAGTGGACGGACGCGAATACGACACCGATGCGTGGATCGTCAAGTACGAAGAGATCGACGACTAAGCCCTGAATTTGAGATGAAGAACCGGAGTTTTTTCCAGACAGCAGAAGGAAAAGCTCCGGTTCTTTTCTTTTAATCATGATTCAGCTGCCATGCTGTGGTATAATGCAGGCAGATTAACTTAAATTCAACAGGAAGTGTGGTTCTATGAAAAAGTACTGATTATTTCTACAACCAGAAGAAAAAACGGAAATTCTGCTGCCCTTGCAAAAGAGTTTGAACGCGGAGCAAAGGATGCAGGGCATGAGGTTGAGTATGTGTCTCTTGTTGATAAAAGCGTAAATTCCTGTGTTGGTTGCTTCGCCTGCACAAAAACAGAAAAATGCTTCATGAATGATGATGCCTCTGCAATTGTTGAAAAAATGCGGTATGCCGATGTAATTGTATTTGCCACACCAATCTATTCCAATCAGATGTGCGGCTCCATGAAAACGCTGCTTGACAGAACAAATCCCATTTTCTTGGTGGATTACTGCTTCCGTGAAATATACTTGTTGACGACAGCAGCAGTAAATGATGAAAAAGTTCCTGATGGTGCAGTAGCAGGTATAAAAGGTTGGATTGATTGTTTCAGCAAATCAGAACTTAAGGGTGTAATCAGAGGTGTCGGTATTGACGGTATCGGCGAAGCCAAAAAGAATACAAGACTACTGTCTATGACCTACGAGATGGGACGGAATGTATAAATCAAATTCCTATTTACCAACCAACACAAAAAGCACACGGACGATCTTTCCCGGATCGTCCGTGTGTTTTTGTATCGTTTTTACTGCATCGCCTTTTCAAATGCTTCGAAGAACTCCGGGCAGCTCCACGCGCCGCAGCCGATGACCGTATCGCCGGAGACGCCCAGATGGAGCTTAAGGCCGTTATCCAGCGTCACCGTCAGATACTGCCTTGCGCTGCCGCCGTCGGCGGATTTGAGGGTCGCCTTGTCGCACAGGACGCGCACAACCTCCTCCGCCGCGCTGCCGGTCACCGTTCCCCTGCCGTCAAGAGAAACCAATTTGACCTGCCCTTTGACGGCAAACGTATCGGCAAACGCGCTGCTCGTCGGGCCTCTGCCGGCGTAGCTCACGCGCTGGAACAGGCGAACGCTGCCGTCAACCTCCGCCGCCACCGCCGTGGACGGCGCAATGCCGTCGATAGAATAGATCGCCGCATTCTCCTTAGCCACATTGGAAAGGCCCATGCTCAGTTCCGCATCCGACGCCAGAGACGGCTGATCGGTCGTCACGCACACGCTGCCCATCTTCTTGAGCAGACCGCTGCCGATATCCTGCGGCGAATTGAGCATCCGATAGACGTTGCCGTTGACGGTGACGACCGGGATTTCCGCGCCGCCCTCGGCAAAGATCGATTCACCGCCGCTTCTCGCCATGCGCACGCTCGCGCCGTCGCCAAGATCCGCGACCGTCAGCGCGCCGCTGATGACCGGATCGCCTGCGGCAATCTCGCCGATGGTCACCGGCTGAGCCGGCGCAGAGGGCATGCGTCCGTTAAGCTGCGTGGTCGCCACACCCACGCACACCAGCGCCGCCAGCGCAAACGCCGCGGCAGGCGCAAACCGTTTCTTGTTCTTCTTCCCGGGCTGCGCCTTTTCGCGTGCAGCGCGCACGATGCGCAGCCTCATGGCTTCATCCGCTTGCAAACCGGCGAGCATTTCATCTGCGACGGGCGCCAGATGATTCAGCTTATTTTGTGTATTCACCGGGTGCTTCCTCCTTCAAAAGGACTTCTAGTTTCTTTCTCGCTCGTGAGAGGCGGCTGGAAATCGTGCCCTCGGGCAGATTCAGCATCTGCGCGATTTCAGCGATGCCCAGTCCCTGATAATAATGTAAAAGTACCGCTTCCTTAAACGCCGCCGGCAGCTTATGGATGGCGCGCATGAGTTCTTCCTTCTCCTCGCGCTTCTCGATGGCATCATCCTGCGCAGGGATGATTTCCAGCGTCGGTGCGCCGAGAACCACGCGCTTGAGCCATGCGCCGCGCCAGAGGTCGCGGCAGGCATTGACCGTCACGCGCAGAAGCCACGCCTTTTCCTTGCCCGGCTCAATCGTGTCCGCATGCAGATAGAGCTTGACGAACACGTCCTGGCAGACGTCCTCCGCCCGCTGCCGGTCGCCCAGATAGAAATGCGCCATGCGCAGCACGTCGTTGGCGTACTGTTCATAGAGCGTTTCAAACCGGGCGGCGTTATCCAGCTTCAGCTGGTCCATTTCCTCACTTCCCACCTCGAATATTCTAACGAATGACTGACCCGTTTTCATCCGGCAAAATCAAACTTTCTTCAAAATATTATACCTGATTGCGCGGTCAAGTGCAAGATTATCCCGTCTGACAAGTATATCCTGATCGTACGCAGGCGCAGACAAACAGAAAGACGGCCGGAAAGCCGTCTTCGTGTTTTGCAAATCCATGCCGCGGTCAGAACCCGCGTCCGCCGCCGCCGCCGCGGGAGCCGCCGCCGCCAAAGCCGCCGCCGCTGAAGCCACCGCCGCCTCCTCCAAAGCCGCGCGAGCTGCCGCCGCCGAAACCGCGGGAACCCCCAAAGCCGCCCATCGGCGGACGGGGCGTCCGGTATCCGCCGCCGCCCCCGCCAAAGCCGCCGCCCATCGGCGGTCTGCGGTTGCCGCGGTCATTCCACTTATCAAACAGCCAGCCCATGAACAGCATGCGCAGGCAGCCGCCCGAGCAGCAGCCGCAGCCGTTTCTGCCGCTGAAAATCGCGTTGATCACCACGCTGGCAATGATATACGCCACAATCAGACCGACAATCATATCCAAAATACCGCCGCTCCTTTCTCGTGTGACCGTCGTAACCGCGATATTTGCCGATCCGGCGGTATTCGTCTGCGCCGTCAGCGTCAGCGTCTTTCCCTTTGCCTTTGCAAGAAACTGACACACATCGGCATAGAGCGCCGTCATGCCGGCGTCAAACTGGTTTTTCGAAAAATAGCTGATATTGTCGTCGATCAGCTCACCGCACTTGCTGCCCGTCATCACGCGGTCAATGCCCGTGCCCGTGCCGATCTGGATTCTCCGGTCACCGCGGGAAAGCAGAATCACCGCGCCCTCATCGTCCTGATTGCCGATGCCCCACGTATTGATCAGGTCGGTCGCGTAGTCCGCAGGATCCTTGCCATCAAGAAAATCGACGGCGACGGCGATCACCTGAATGCCGGTCGCTTCCTCCAGCGTCGCGCCGTAACGGGAGATGTTCTCAATATCGCTTGCAGAAAGCACGCCCGCGTTAAAGTCATAGGCATAGGCAAACGCATCCGGCTTCCCGGGAACCGCCGCCAGCGCGCCAGCCGCGCCCAGCAGCAGCAAAAACACAAGTGCAACAGCCAGAATCTTTTTCACTCTGCACCCTCTCCTTCGTTAAATCCCCTCATAAACATCCGGCTCAGCAAACAGGAATCTCGTGGGCAGGCTTTCATAAATCGCTTCTGCCTTTTCCGCCTTCTTGTTAAACGCCCTCGCCTCCTGGCGCAGGAAGCTGCCCTGCTCGGCGAAATTATCCGCCGCGCGCTGCATGGACGCCGCGTCCTCGCCGGAAAGCTGCGCTGTCGTCAGTTCCGCCACGGCAGAGGTCAGCAGCTGATCCGCGCGGCTGATCTCCCGTGCGGTCTTCGCCGCCTCAAGCCCCTTCATCGCGTCGCTGACATCGAGGATCAGCTGCGCGTCAAGCCCAGCGCGGGTAGCGACGGTCACGGCGTTGCCCGCCTGCGCGATCCTGTCTTCCACGATCGACTGCACGTCGCCCTGGCGCAGGAACGCCTTGGGCGTCGCAATTTGCAGCGCGCGGAAGTTGCCCACAAACAGCGAAACAACGAGCAGCAGCGTCATCGCCGCAATGCCCGCCGCCATCGGAAGGCGATGCAGCTTTTCTCTTGCGCCCGGCTGCTTTTGCTGCGCAGGCGCCTTTGCAGCTGGCTTCTGCGGCGTTTTTTTCTCGGTTGCGTATTGCTGTGCTGCCGCCATCGTCATTCTCCCTTCCTGCGCAGCGCCTGCTGCGCACTGAGCGTGCGTTCAATTTCTTCCAGTTCGGTCAGCAGCGCCGCTGCGGTCTGATCCGCCTGCTCGCGGGTCGCCGCTTCGCTTGCCTTGCCGTATGCTTTCGCCTGTGCGCGCGTTTCCCACGCCGCACTGCGGATACCCTGCGCCGCCTCCCGGCTGACACGCTGTTCATAGGCGAGCGAATCCGTCGCCCTTGCCAGCCCGAGCGCCGCCGCCATCTGGCTTTTCCACAGCGGAATCGTCACCTCCAGCGCCGCCTGCATCCGCTCGCAGGTCAGCGTGTTGCTTTCCTGCACCATGCGGATCTGCGCGGCAAGCTGTGTGGAAGCCAGATGCGTCACCCGCAGGTCCTCCATCCGCCGCTCCATGCGGGCGACATGGATCTCCGCCTCGCCGCGCTCTCTGGCCTGGCGCAGAACCTCATCGCCCACCACCAGCAAAGAGCACAGCTCCCGATAAAGCGCCTCGTTGCGCTCATAGAGCCTGTCCAGCAGCGCATTATCGCGCATGAGCGCCACGCGCCTGTCCGTCATCTCGTCCGCGCAGCGGTTGATGTGCGGCTCCGCCTTTTGGTATTCCCGGCGAACCTCGTCAAGACCCGCCGCAACGGCGCGCTTGCGGCGCAGGAATCCCTTGACCTCCGTGACAAAGGAACACTCGCGGATCTTTTCGGCGAGGGTCTGCATCACGTTATCCAGCGGCTCAATATCCTCGGAGAGCATCCGATTGAGCGCAATGGAGGAAAACGCATCCATATTCTTCTGCGCCTTCGCGCCAAAGCCCATCACAGCCGCGCTGTCCCGGATATTCAGCCGGCCGGCCAGCGTCCGGATGCGCTCGCGCATCTCTTCGTCAAGCTGCTCCATCCGCGGCACAGCGCCCTGCTCCGGCAGCAGCGCAAACGCCGAAAATTCGCCCATTTACTTCCCCTCCTGCGAAAAAAGCCCCGCAAACGGATCTTCTTCGCCATCCTGCTGCGCCGTCTGTTCCGCTTCTTCCTGCGCGCTCAGTCCTTCGCTGCGCAGCATGGCGGACAGCGCGTCCATTTCACTCTCCAGATTGATGAAACGGAATTCGTTAAGCGCATCCAGCTGCTGATGAAACGCCGTTTGCACGTCTTCCATGGCGCGGCAGACGCGCGCGGCAAAGTCCGCGCCCGCCCCGGCCTCAACCTCCTGCTCCACCCGTGCGCGGGCGTCAAGCAGCTTCATGACCGTCGGCAGATAATAGCGCAGGAAGGTGCGCAGCGTGGAAAGCATCTTGGGCTGCTCTTCCAGCCGCAGCAGAATCGTGCGGCAGGTCGTCTCGATATCGTCGATCTGCGCGGAAAGCGCCGGATCGGCAATCGCGTCGTTTGCCGCGCGGATGGCGGCAAGCTGCGTCCGTGCCTCGGCAATCAGCGCATCCACCTGTGCATCGCCGGACTGCGCCGCACGCTCCACCTCGATCACGCGGTCAGGAAACAGCTTCTTTCCCGCTGCAAACGCCAGCAGACAGACACCCGCCGCAAGGAGATATCCAGAAACCGTCCCCATGCCGAAAATCACCGCATACACCAGCACGCCCGCGCCCGCAAGCAGGAACGGCGCACCAGAACGGATCGTCTTCTTTTCCATACATTCACCTCTGTTTTTCTGCGTCAAAGGCCGCAAGCGTATCGGATCAGTCCGTTTCCGTACGGAAGCTCGCGTTGACATGCGCCTGCGTGGGCGTCACGCCATAGCTGGTCCACTGGGAAACAAACGCTTCCTCCACGTCAAAGCGCACCAGCACCGTGCCGCCGGCGGGGATGCCCACGCCCTCCAGCGTCATGCCGTCGGCGTAGATCATCTGTCCCGCGTCGGTATACAGGCCGAAAGAAATGTTGGGTTCATACGCCGCCTCGTCAGACGGATTCGTGATCTCGCACACCACCCGCAGGCTGCCGTCCGCCGCGCCCGTCTCAATTTCGGAAACAGCGGACAGATCCATGCTGCCAAACGCCTGCGCCACCGGCATATAGGTGATGTTGTAATCGATCGCAGTAACGGAAGGCACGACGGGCGTACCATCCTCGTCCGGCTCAAAGGAGACGATGTCAAAGAGGTATCCATCCTCACCCGGGTTGAGGAAATACGGCCACATGCGCGTCACGTTCTGGGAGGCCAGCATCTGCTCGCCATTGTGCAGCTCAAACGTGCCCTGATCCAGGCAGATGATGCTGTCGGAATTGTTGTGCACCTGCGCAAAGGTATACACCAGATAGTACTCTCCGGACTGCAGAATATTGCACGAGGACTGAACGATCACGCCCTCAGCGTCCGCAAAAGCACCCGCCGAGCAGAGCAGCAGCGCCGCCAGAACAGCAATAACCAGATATCTTTTCATGATCAAATCCTCCTCTTTTCTGCCGCCCTGCGGCGCGCACACATCCATCATTCCATGATGCCGATAACAAAAGTATACCATGCACGACTGACCGCCGCAAGGCGCGCCCCATGCAATGTCGTCACAGCCGCCTTAAAACCGCGCATCCACGACTGAACGCCAAACGGCGCAGACGACGCAGCGGATAACCGCCTGCGCGCATGCGCCGTTTTGAATCAATGCTATTATTGTCGCCGCGTTCAGCGGGTGATCTGGCGACGGAAGCCGTCTTCGCCGACGACGGTAACCGGGCTGTCCTCGCCGCTCACGCACAGCTGCTCGCCTGCGGTAAGGCCGAAATGATCGCGGATCTGCTGCAGTTCGCTCACGTCATAGCGTGCGCGCACCGCGCGCTGATCGTCTGCGATGACAATCTTCGTGACGCCCACGCGCGCAAGCACGTCCATCGCAGGCTGATCGATCTGCAGAACAAGCTCGTCCTCCCAATGGGAAGCGCGCAGCGTCAGGCAGATTTCTTCCCGGTTGCCCTCCACCGGGCCAAGGTTCTCCTGGAAGGTGACAAAGTCGCCCTGCGGCGTAAACAGGCGCAGATTGAGCATCAGGCCGCCGATTCGCGCCTGCGCCATCCACTTATTGCTGGCGGAAACGCCCAGATAGCCCCTGTTCCGGCCAAAGGGCTTGATCACTTCGCCCTGTTTGGTCGGCTCTCCCTGCGCGCCGGAAGCAAGCGCGGTCGTCTCGGCAGCCACCGCATTCATCGGCGAAATCGTCAGCATCGCAGCCAGAAGCAGGCCGGCAGCACAGGTAATGTTCTTGCGGTTCACGGTAGTAAATCCCCTTTCCGGTTCATCGTGCGTATCTCATCAGCGCCTGCGCGCTCTGCCGTCGTCGGCTCCATCAAAAGCCGGGCGGCACCGGCGTTTCCCTCGGAATCACGCCGACATATGTGACAGGCTCAATCGCCTTATACGTGTCGGTATAAAGCTTTTCGCGTGCCACTTCAAGTCCCTTGCTGTCCTTGGTCACGCGGTAAACATCCACGACATAGCCCTCGTCGCCTTCGCTGGCGATGTACTCTTCATCGTCATAGACGACGTACTTCTGCTCCTTGTCCCGGATGATTTTCACCGCGGGAATCGGAAGCTCCTGCGCTACCTCGGAAACCAGCTCATAGCTGTATCCGTTGGGATCAGGCCTGCCATAGATGACAAACTGTGTGTAGTAGTAATTCTTCTTCTTATAGTACTTCGTCTCGATAAAGATATCCGAAGTCGTATCATTGCGGAAGACGAAGTCAATGCGGTTATCCTGCACCGTCGCGTCAAGACCCATCGGCACGTAATTGGACGGATGGGAATGCGCCGCACGCTTGGTCACGGTCAGCGCCGGCCCGGCGTTCATGACCGCATTATACAGCGTGGAGGAAACCTGACAGATGCCGCCGCCAACACCCTCGACATATTCGCCGTACGCCAGTTCAAGGGCGACCTGATAACCGTTGGCCGTGCTGCGCAGACCCGTCACCTTGTTAAAGGATACCGATTCGCCCGGACGAATCTGAAGCCTGTTGAACTTCTCCGTGCCCACACGGATGTTTTCATGGCGGTTTTCAACGTAATTGCCCGTTTTGCCGATGCCGGTTTCATACATCGCCAGCTGAACGATCTGGCCTTCCAGCTGCTCGCGGGTGACCGCCGCCTGCTTGACGGTGGGCGTCAGTTCCACAATGCCGGACTCCAGCCTGTCAACCATGCCGCAGATCTTTTCGCCAAGGCCGGAAATATCCAGTTCCTGACCCGGCGCATCGTCCGTGTAGGAATAGGGCGGCCACTTATTCGGATCGTCCACGCGCATGGCATTGGTCGGAGACTTGTCAACCTCTCCCTTGATCTGAGAGAGAATCTGGTTGACCATCGTCATGTCGTAGCGCAGCGTCGTATAGCGCATCACCGGCTGCTCGTCAAGCGCCTTGACCTGTTCATAGCGCGTCTGCGAAGAGCCCGTGTGACCGATCGTCCAGAGCTGGTCGAGCTGGTCGTCGATGTCCACCTGCATGTTCAGGTCGCTGCTGGTGATGTCCCACATGCGTCCATCCTGCGTACGCAGGGTGATCTTCCACATGGACATCTTGCTGCTCACCTGCGCGGAGACGTCCGCCGCCGCCTGATCCAGCGTCTTGCCTGCCAGCGGAATGCCGTTGACGTAGATATTGGGATAGAACACGCCGTCGCCCCGGTCAAGCGTCTGCTTGATATCGACCACGCGGCTGATCGCCGAAGCCGCCGCGACAATCAGCGCGACCAGCACCAGCGCGCACAGCACGCCGATCACCCTGCGGCGGATGCGTTTTGCACGGTTCTTTTTGTTTTTCTTCTTTTTCTTCTTCTTTGGTTTTTCCTCGCCCGTCCGCTTGGGAACAGCGGGCGCCGCCGGCATGCCTTCTTCCGGCCCGTTCTGCACCTTTTCTTCCCGCGGTTCTTCCTGCGCAGGCTGCTCCTGCGGCTTTTTGATCACGGGGTCCGTCCTTCTCGCCCTGCGCGATGCGGCGCCGGACGTCTGCGTGGCGGATACCATCCAATCCGGCGTGTCATCGTCCCTGATGACGACGATGCGCGGCGGGGATGCAGGAACAGCGTTTTCCGGCGTATTTTCTGCCGCCGGTGAAGGCCTTCTTCTTCGGCGGGGCGTTCTTTCATCCGACACGCCAAATACCTCCTCGCTCCATCCACAAGAGCCTACTGCTCTGATCATATATAATCGTACAATCTATATGATACTTCATTTGCACCTGCCTTGCAAGCTTTTTTTACGATTTTGTCACAAACCGTTCAGTCTGCGCAGCTTTCCCATACCATAGCAGACGAATGCCGGCGTGTTTTTCTTTCAGAAAAGAGAAAAAAGAAATTTCAAAAGAAGTATTGACAATCAAACCGACTTTGGATATAATATCACTGTTGCATCCGAGATGCACCAATTGAATATGCGGTAGTGCTGGAATTGGCAGACAGGCACGTTTGAGGGGCGTGTGTTGTATGACGTATGGGTTCAAGTCCCATCTACCGCACCAGAAGCACTTGCTGATGCAGGTGCTTTTCTTTTTACCCGAAAAAAGGAGCAGCCTATGAAGAAGATTCTCCTTGCCGGCTACGGCTGGTTCGCCTCCATCCCCGAAGGACAAACCAACAACGCCGAGCTCATCGCCCGCGCGCTTGACGGTGAAATTCTCCGCAGCGAAAGCGGAGAAGAAGCGCAGATTATCAGCCTGATCGTTCCCGTGATCTGGAAGGAAGCCTTTGCGCCGGTTGAATCCGCCATCCGCATGCACAAGCCCGACCTCGTCCTTGCGCTGGGCACGGATGCGCGGGCATGCGCGATGCGCCCGGAACCCTACGGCGTCAACTGGATGCGCGGCAAGGACGCCGCCAGAGACGGCAGCATCACCGACATGGACGAAGCCATCGTGCCCGGCGGCGATATGTTCCTGCGCGGCACGCTCCCCTTTGAAGCCATGACGCTGGCGATGCTGCGCGCGGGTATCCCTGCGCAGCTGGGCGCGCTCTCGGACGCGGAAGACGGCGCTCCCCTTGAAAAAAAGAGCACAACCGGCTTTTATCTGTGCAACTACATGGCCTACCGCCTCGCGCTTCTTGCCAAGACAATCCCCGGTCTTCGCACGGGCTTCATGCACGTGCCCACGCAGCCGGAATACGCCTGTGCGCAGAGGCTTTCGCAGGATCCGCCGGCGCTGGATGCGCCAATGCATGCATCCATGCCGCTTGATATGATGATCCGCGGCACGCGGGAAGCGCTCCGGGCGTGCATCGGATAAATGAAAATAAAAGGACAGTCCAAGGCTGTCCTTTTTGTTTGCCAAAACCGATCGCAGCGGACTGTCATTCTTCCGCGCAAACCTGCGCGCAGAGCTTTGTTTCCAGCCGCCTGAGCACAAAATCCCCGACCCAGCAGTTATTTGCGATCTTTGCATCCCGGCAGTATTTAAGCGTGATCATCGCCTTCCCCGGATGCCAGCGTTTTCCGGCATATGCCTTGAAGATACGGTTGTCCTCAAAGACCAGCCCTTCACAGGAAAACGCATACAGCACGGGAACATCCGGCGAATCGAACACGTTGCTGCGAATCGTGATATGGCTGTGATAAGGTTTATCCGTCTCAGGAACCGGCACGACGGGACAGATGCTGACGATGCCCTCGCAGAACTGATACATCGAGGACAGACAGGACGCCGTGAAGACATTGTTTTCAATCCTTACATCGCGGCAGGCGCCCGACTCAAACCAGTAGTTGGAATCGCCCGCGACCAGAATCGCCGAGCCGGAAGACTCAAAGAGATTCTCCGCAATGCGCACGGGCTTAGGCGTTGACACCAGAACCCCGCGCGCCCGACAGGAGCCAAAGCGATTGTGCATGCAGGTGAACGCGGCGGTGTTCGTCAGGTTATCCAGCGCCAGCGTGCCCTTTTCCATCGCCGTTACGCTTTGCGGCAGGTCTTCTTTGAGCGTAAGCAGGAACGTATCCATCGCAGTCAGCTCGTATTCTTCCGCCTTCGCTGTGTGAATCGTCTGCATATTTCCCCGGGCAATGAAGGCAATTTCATCTCCCGGCTCCGCCCAGTAAGCAAAGCCCATCGCCTGCTGATGCATATACCGGCAGCGCAGCGTACGGCTGTCCACGATTTCCTCCACCGCCACGCAGCAGCCGTGCACGTTGATGGGATCGTCCATCAGCCCGAGGAAGCTGCACCGGGTGATCGTCACCGTTCCCCGGCAGCAGGTAACATGCATGCCATCGTCCCGGCCGCTGGTGATCCTGCGGCCCGCTTTTTCGTTGGGCACAAAACTGACACGGTCATACGTCACCGTATCGCAGAACTGCGCAAGACACCCAAGCCCTCCGCAGGAATGGATGGTGATCTCTGCAAACGTCACATTCCGGCACTTTTCCGCAAACAGCCCCGCATGCATCCGCTCGTTATGGCGCAGAACGAAGATGTTCCCGACCGCCGTATCCACACGCTGCGCAAGATTCCTGAAGCGGAAACGATAGATGCATTCCCCGACCTTCTTAATGCTGCGCTCGGGGAAGTATTTATCGCCGGTATCCCGGCGCACGGTGCGCGTCTGCGCATCAAACTGAATCTGTCCGCGCGGCGTCAGGGGATACCACTCCCCGTTGCCGGCGTCAAATTCGAGCCAGTCGCCGGTGAAGCGATGCGGGAACGCGATGGGATCAACAAAGAGATCGACGCTCGTTTCATCATACGCCGTCACAACGCCCTCGGCAATCAGCGGCTTTTCCCAGTCGATCGTAAAGCCGCGCATTGTGGCGTTTTCGCAGTGATCCATCGTCACGGGCTGCATGTGTCCGCAAAAGAGCAAGCGCGCGCCGTTGCCTTCAAGGACAACGTTCTTCATGCCCTTCATCAAGATGCCCAGCTTCCTTTCCTCCAGCATGTCGCTGTTGGAAAGGCGATAATCCGCCGCCAGCTTCGGGCTGAAGAAATAATCGCCCGGCTCAAAGACGAACACCGCATCCTGCGGATGTTTGTCAAACAGCGCATAAAGCGCAAGTGTCGCGTCGTTTCCGGGGAGAATGCCGTGCTCGCGAAGGTTAATCTGTTTCATCGGTTTCCTCCGTTTCAGTCGATACGGTTTTCCCGCTTCACATACCGCGCAAGCAGCTCATCCGTCGTGCGGATGCCCTGCTCAAGCACAGCGCGGTATACATCCATGCTGGCGTAGTCGTCAAACCCATAGCGGCCGCGCGCAATCAGCTCCTGCTTGATGGTCACAATCGCATCGCGCGCGCCGGGCACAGCGTCCGCCGCTGCCGCCACGCGATCGCAGTACGCCTCCGCCTTTTCAATCGTCTCCCGGTCAAAAAACCAGAGATCGAAATTCCATTTTTCCCCGTCGATCGTCGCCTCAAACCCGTGAAACCAGACCGTCTTTCCTTCGTCATTGATTTCTTCCTTGGCCTCATACCACGTCGGGCGGAAGGTTTCAAGCACCCACGCCGTCAGCGCATAGAGCTTTTCCCGGGTCATGGCGCTGTTTTCCACATCGATATCCAGATCGTTCCACGCCATCATGTCCATGCGGCAGCTGCCGATCACGTGAGGCTCGCCGATTGTTTCAAGGCAGTCAAGCAGGCCCATGCCACGCAGGATTTTCTGCGCGCGGACAAAGCGTTCTTCGCAGGTCAGCATATGTCTTTCTCCTAAAAGACCGGCTCTTTTGAGAGCCGGTTCTGATGATTAAGAAACGCTAAGGGCTGCCGCCCTGAAAATCCCGCTTCGCGTCTTTTACGAAGCTGAGCGGTCAGAACGCCCAGTTGCCGTCGCGGAAGATCTCGACGGTGCGGCCGTCGCGGCAGTGCGCGATCACGGAGAAATCCGCCGTGCCGATCATGAAGTCCTTGTGCACCATGGAATCATTGACGCCAAGGGCATGGATTTCATCGAGGGTCTTGCCGTGGCAGTCACGGATGGTATCGGCGAAGCCGGCGCCCAGCGCCAGATGGCAGCAGGCATTCTCGTCAAAGAGCGTATTGTAGAAGATCAGGCCGGAAAGGTTGATCGGGCTGTTATACGGCACCAGCGCAACCTCGCCCAGATACCTCGCGCCCTCGTCCATATTGATGATCTTCTGGAGCAGATCGTCGTTCTTTTCGGCATGCGCCTCAACGACCTTGCCGCCTTCAAACCTGAAATAGAAGTTTTCAATCAGCTGACCATGGTGGCACAGCGGCTTAGAGGAATAAACGATGCCCTCCGCCTTGCCGCGCATGGGCGTAATGAAGCATTCCTCGGTCGGGATGTTCGGATTGAAGAACACGCCCTTGTCGGTCGTCTCGCCGCCGCCGCAGAAGATCGCCTCCGGAATCATGCCGATGCGCAGATCCGTGCCGTTGCCGCTGCGCAGCTCAATCGTCTCAATGCCGAGGTTATTCAGATATTCGCAGCGGTTCTTGAGGTTCTCGTTGTGCGCTTCCCACGCGGCAACGGGATCCTCGTCAACGCGCGCAGCAGAGAGGATCGCCTCCCAAAGCTTTTCCACCGCTGTGCTCGTGCGCTCGCCCGGGAAAACCTTCTTCGCCCACGCGGCGCCCGGCACCGCAGCGATGCACCACTGGTGCTTGCCGTCCATCATATCGCGGTAAGGCTTGATGACCGGATAGGTCGCCTGCTGGCTGCGCGCCACCTTCTCCATGTTCACGCCCTTGAGTCCGTCGGGATCGTCGGAATCCAGGAACAGGCGGCAGGCGCAGTGCTCCGCCATATACCTGAGCTCCGCCTCTTCAAAGCTGTCGACGGTGGACAGCGTCTTGAGGCTGCGGTGGCGGTAATGGAGCTTGGAAAGCGCCTGAGAGGTAAACTTGACGATGACCTTTCTTGCTCCGGCCTTGTACAGTTCATCCGTCACCATCGCAACAAACTCCGGCTGGTCAAGGCCGGCGGTCAGGAAGACGTCCTGTCCCTTCTGCGGATTGACACCCATCTTCGCGATGAGTTTTGCATAGCGGCGAAGTCTTGTTTTCTGCATATTCTTTTCCTCCTGATCGGGCCATCCGTTCGTCCGTCAGCCCGGCAATTCTCTGCGCTCATTATATCACCCCGCCCGCCTCCGGACAAGCTGCATTTCCCGCCAATGAAACAAAACGTGCCCTGCCGCATCCGGCAAGGCACATCGCTTTTTGTTTATTCGCGTTTTTCTTCTTCTGTGCTGCGCTTGAGCGTGTCCATCACCTTCTCGCAGATATGCAGTCCCAGAAGGGTAAAATGCTTAGACGCTTCCTTTGCTTCCTTTTCATCTGCATATGCTCTAAGCAGCGGCAGCGCTTCGCTGAGGACCGTCATGCGCAGTCCGCGCCATACGTCGATATAGCGCTGTGGATCCAGCACCATCCGGATGACTTCGCGCTGCCACGGCGCATCCAGCTGCCGGTCAAGCGCATCCCAGTTCCCGGCGCGTTTCCTGTCGATCATCCGGTACGCCTCAAAGAACGTTTTTGCGCCGGCGAGACATTCCTGCTCCTGCTCAACGCGCAGCACAAAGCCGTCCGGCGTCCGTTCAAGCATGTTCATCGCCGCCATCCTCAGCACAAGATGAATCTTATTGTTCATTTCTATGATCTGCTGAAGCAGTTCGGGATTCACATCTTCTTCCGTCATGGCGTTTTCATTGTTTCCGCCCGCAGTATCACGCATCTCCGGCAAATGGTTCATTCTTCATGCCTCCTGTATTGGTCAGGTTTTTTCTGTATGGCCTATTCTACCATGCCGCGCGCGCGCGCACGTCGCTGCGCATGCGACTGAATACATCAGGCGCCAAAAATCGCTGTCCTGCCAACAAAAATTCGTTCAACTTCTATACATATCCCTCCATGTATTTGGGACAAGATGCATCAACATTTTTCAGGGGTGTTGTCAAGTGATAAATTCTATGTTATGATATGCACCGCTTGAAAAAAAGCTGTTCTGCCCTGAAAAAAACGGGGCTTCATCAACACCGCTGCGGCCACGCAGCATCATACCGAAAACAAGAAAGGGAAATCCCATGAAGAAGATTATCTGCAAGGTTGAATATGATACCGAGACCTCTGAGCTGATCGCCAAGCGCACCGTCGGCGAGTTCGGCGATCCGACCGGCTACGAAGAGAGCCTGTACAAGACCGAAGGCGGCAAGTTCTTCCTGTACACCTTCGGCGGCGCTGAGTCCAAGTACGCCGAAGAAGGCATCAAGCGCATGTCCGCCGCCAACGCCGACAAGTGGCTGGCCGAGAACAACTAATTGCATCAAAAAAGCGTCTGCGATCATGCAGACGCTTTTTTATTTACAAATCGACGGTTTGGGCGTTGGGGCAGGCGGAGCGACTGCGCGACTATGCGAATTCCATGGAAGCATCGAAAATTCCCCTGCCCCCTCTGGTCCCAGCGGAGCGCGTTTCCTGTTGCATAAACAACAAAATATCACTGGTGCGCAAAGCATGGTTTTTGTACCAGGCAGAAATAACCCTCATTCCCCATCCTGCGCACGCAGCAGATCATACGTTCCCCGGCGCATGAGGTCTTCCCACACGTATACGTCGGTATCATGTCCCGCAAAGCAGATGACAAACGGCTCATTTGCATAAACGATGCCCACGTCATTGCTCAGCTCGTCGTCTTCGCCGGTCTTGTGCGCGATGGCGACCTCGCCGCAGATCTTGCCGTTGAGCTTGTGATCGACCTGCTGCAGAAGCAGCGTGTCAATCGCCTCCTTGCAGACCGCTTCGCTGACAAACTCGCCGCGCCAGAGCATTTCCAGCAGCGCGCCGATCTCCTTGGGACAGATGTAGTTGCGCAGCCCCTTTTGAGATGCCGCGCGGTCAAAAAGCTTGCGCGTGAGCTTCGTCACGTGAAGCCCCATTTTTTCAAAGCCCGCGCTCGCGCCCGGGATCGTCGCATAGTCGATGAGCCTGTTGGTCGCGGTGTTGTCGCTGATGGAAATCATCAGCCGGCAGAGCGTGCGCACGTCGCAGGAAACATCCCCCGTAAAGAGCGTCAGCGCGCCGCAGATGGGCACCTTGTCCTCCGCCGTCACAGTGAGCACATCCTCCATCGAAAGACGTCCCTCTGCGGATTCTTTGAGCACATGCATGAACAGCGGCAGCTTGATTACGCTTGCCGCGCCGAAGGCCTCCCCCTCCCGCACGCCGAACTCAAGGCCGGTAACGAGGTTCTTATAGTAGAAGCCCGTATGGCCGGGAATGCTTTCCATCTCTGCCGCGATGCTTTCAAGCACCAGCAATTCCTTCGTCTTTTCCATCGTTTCCTCCTCAAATGCTTCAACCGCACGCCGGCGCAGCCAACAGCACTCCTCCTGCGTCAGCAGCAGTTCAAGTGTGTTCATCGCCTGCTCATACTGGTTTTCACAGCGCAGCGGCGTTTTCCCTTTCATCATCCGGAAACCGATGCTGTCATACAGCCGTACCGCCTTATAGCTCCATGGCTGCGTATGCAGGCAGACAGGCGATTCACCAAGCTGCGCGAAAATATTGAGCGTCTGCACGCACAGCGCCCTGCCGATTCCCCGTCCCTGATACGCAGGATCGACGACCAGCCAATGCAGCACCGCGCAGGGGTTCTGCGGATTCTCGTTATGCCACGCCATACAGGCCCCTACAACCCAGCCTGCTTCATCAACGGCCAGCGTCATGCGCCGCGCAAGCGCATCCCTGTCACGAAGATAGCACTGCTCAAAATATGCCAGCGCTTCGTTCTCGCTGTCAAAATCACCCACAGCGCATTCCATCCGTGCCCACGCATATTCATCGCCCGGCAGATACCGTCGCAGAGAAATCCCTTGCGGAAGGCGGGGCTTTGCAGCAATTGCGCCCGTGCGCACCATGACGATATTATAGTAAGGAATCGTTTTATCGATCATGCGCCTGCCCTCCGTTTCTCCGCCTTCGCGCGTTCAAGGCGCGCAATATCCGCATCCGGCGTGAACGCGCGCCAGTACTTCATCAGCACAACGCCCATCGTCAGAATCGTCGCCGCACGCAGCATCGTCGTATACTGCACGGAATACACCTGCATGCCCAGCGTCTCCACCGCCGTATCGCCGGTGATTGCGCTGACGTAGGTGCCGGTCAAAAGGCCAAGGAAGGCAAGGAAGTTACGCCCGAGGGTATTGAACGCGATGAGCGCCGTCTCGTTCTCCTTGGGCAGATTCATATACAGCACGTTCGCGTAGGAAAGGTTGATGCCGGCGGCGAGGATATACTGCACGATGCACAGCACCACATACAGCCACGTCTGCCGCGGTGCAAGGGCAAAGAAGCCGAATTCCGTCGGCACCCACAAAAGCAGCGCCAGCGCAAACGTCCGGATCCACGAAAGCCGTGCAAGCACCCGCTGCCACAGGCCCGACGTCGTCAGCAGGATGATCGTGCCTCCAACCGCCATGGTGTTGATGATCGTATAGGAAAAATCAAGATGGTTGAGCAGGTGATAATTCCACAGGCCGTTATTGAGGTTGCCGATATAGTTCCACGCGAACATCAGCAGCGTGGACGCCATGAACTTCTTGTACTTCAGGGGCAGGGTGAACACCTGCGTAAGCCTGAGCGGCGGCTCCGGCGGCACGGGATATTCCTTAGCCTGCACCTGAATGGCGATCTCCAGCAGGACGAGCGCAAAGGCAAAATACCGCATGCCGTTGATCAGCGCGCGCTGGTTTTCCGCGTTGTTGACGGCGTCGGTAATCACGCCGGAAAGAATCAGGATGACGCTGGCAACAATCGACGCGGCGATCTGCTGATAGAGCAGATAGCGCGAGCGCCGCGCATCGTCCTTGGGAAAGAAGCGGTAAAACCAGATGACAAAGCCCGGATCAAACGGCGCATACAGCGCATAGGCAAGAAAGACGATTCCGGCAAACCAGTACAGCCGCTGCTGCGGATCCACGACAAACTGCGGCATGACCGTCGCCGCAAGGATGTACATGACGTAAAAGTAGATTTTTGCCGCGATCATCACCGGTTTTCTTCGCTTGAAATGGCGCAGGATTTTCGAAGAAAAGACGCTGAAGAGATTGCCCAGATAAGGGATGAACGTCACAATGCCCGCATCGGTGATGGACATGCCGTTCATGGACAAAAATCCCGTATAGAACACGCCAGTGATGAACACGTTGTAGAACGCATTGAGAATCACGCAGAAAATATAGACCGTTCTGCCCTTGGCGTCCTCATCGTGAAAACCGAAAATATCGCTCATGTCCCGTCGAAGTCCGCCCAAATACGCGCGCAGCATATCATTTCCTCCCTATCATCGGCATAATTTGGAAATTCTGGCTGCATTTTAGCACGGCAGACAGGGGATTGCAATACGGATCAAACAGATCGGCGCGGCAATTTCTTCGCGCAGGCGGCGGATGCATTTTCGCCGAATCCCTGCGCAGCAAAAGGCGGGCGCCCGTGAAGGCAGCCCGCCTTTTCCGCTTATTTTTCCGCCGGGATATCCGTCATGGCCCTGCGCAGTTCATCCGTCAGCGGCGCACCGTATTCATTCCATTCAAATGTCTCCGCAAAGCAAACGCCATCAGGCACCAGCGCCGGATACAGCAGCGCTTCGCCGGCAAACCGCGCGCGCAGCTGAGCGCGCAGCAGCGCCGTCTTCTCCTCAAATGTCGCCGCACTTTCGACATCCGCCCAGCCCTCGACATAGGGCAGCCATTCATAGAACTGGGACACATGGCACAATGCCGCGTCGATCTTTTTTTCCACCAGATCATCGATCGGCACAGCGACATCCGGGGCGAAAGGCAGCGGCTTTTTGAAGCGGTCCCATGCAGAAAGGATCACCGGCGTCAGGTTCGGGCAGGGCGTATCCGGGCAAATCAGCGGCACATTGAGCAGATACGCGCAGTCCATCACCAGCTGGCCGCAGGCCCGGTGATCCGGGTGATAGTCCGCGCTGCGGTGGGTCAGGATCACATGCGGCGCATAGGTACGGATCTCCCGGATGAGCAGCTCGCGCGTCTTGAGATTCGCCTCCAGACGCCCATCCGCAACAGGCATGATCCTGTAGGCGACATCAAGCGCAGCGGCAGCAGCCTGCGCCTCCGCCCGGCGGCGCTCCCGCAGCGCGTCGCCCGTCATCCGGTGATGCCCCGCGCTGCCGTCCGTCATTGAAAGAAACATGACCTGATGCCCCTTGCGGCGAAGGCGCATCGCCAGCCCGCCGCAGCGCAGCTCCATATCATCCGGATGGGCGCCGATCATCAAAAACCTGTATTGTTCCATGGTTCTACGCTCCTTTGTCACACACGGAAGGATCGGGAATTTCTGACTGCATTTTACCACGGCGTCAAGGACAAGCGCAAGCGGGCTGTGCCCGCCTCCACATCCGAAATGCTCCGCACCCCCCGTTTCTTCCGCGCACGCGGCTGATGGTTTTACGGAGTTCTACAAAGCAAAAGCGGGCTAGGCCCGCCTCCACATCCGAAATGCTCCGCACTCCCCGTTTCTTCCGCGCACGCGGCTGATGGTTTTGCGCAATTCTTCTAACAAAAAGCGGGCGGACATACTCGTCCGCCCGTCTGTATTATTTTCCCTCGTCCTGTTCAGATAACCGCTTCAGCCTTGCTTCCTCCCGCTTGACCGCGATATAGCCCATGAACATGCCCACGCCCATGAGCATCATGCCCGCCATCATCGCCGCGGGCGTGCCAAGTACCATAAGGACGGTACCGCCCCACATGCCAAGACCAAGACCCACCGCCAGCAGCTGCAGGCCCACGCGCTGCATCTTGGGCAGCGCAGACCAGCGCTGATCCGGCTTGACGATGCCGATGAGCAGCGCGCCGACAGCCGGAAGGCAGATCATCAGCAGCACGGCGCATTTCACCGTCATGCGGAAATCTCTGGCACGGCGGAGCGTCAGCGAAAACGCCGGAATCAGCCAGAAAAGCATCATCAGCACCACGGATACCGGCAGCAGGATTTCAGGACCGATTCCCACGGCTTTGGCCGCGAACGCCACGCCGGCAAACGGGATCAGCAGCAGATACAGCGCAATCACATGCGCGATCTGTCCCAGCCAGAACTCCTTGATACTTGCCGGTTCGTTCAGCCTAAAAACGTTCTTCCACATGGAACGGTATGCCTTAATCATCGGTATTTCTCCCTTTCTGCCGAAAAAACTGCCCGATCACTTCTTCTGTCCGAGCGTCTTTTCCTCGATGTACTTCGCCGCCTCAGGATTCAGATTGCGGATGTAGGCAAGCGTCTTTGAGTTGGGATACGCATTATAGGCCCTCACGGCAGCCGTCATGTCCCGCCGGATTTCCGGCACAAGACCCTTTGCTTCCACCTGCCGTTTCCATTCTTTGAATTGCTTGTTTTCATTCATCGAAGAGCCCACCGACGCAATGACCAGACCGACCGCAATACACGCAGCGCCCAGGGCAAAATCGCCGCCAAAGAGCGTAAACACGCCTGTCGCCGCGCAGGTTAAGCCCGTCATCCTCAGAAAAGAGCCAAATAAAGAGTTGTTATTCGTATTCGCCATGATTGTTTCCTCCTTAGCATTCATGCAGGCACGTCAGCCACCTGCCCGCATATACAGTATGTCCATTATATCACGCGGAAAAAACCTGCGCAAGGTGCACGCCGCGCCGCTTACCGATAGCGGATGCTGCCAAGCACCTGTTCATGCACAAGCGCCACACATCCGCGCGCATATCATGCGCCTGATCAGCGCGTTCCCAGCACCTGATTGACAAGCGCATACGCCGCCGCTTCTCTTTCTTCGCTCACCGCGACGGTAAGATACGTCAGCGTATCGCCGTCAAGGAGCAAGGCAAAGCCCGTGCCCGTCTCCTCCAATATGCCGCTGGATCTCACGCTGTGCACGCCGTTTTCGTTTGCATATTCAATCGTAACGCCTTCAAGTCCCGCTTCCGCAGCCCACATCGACAGGAAGATCTCCAGACCCGTCTGTTCGCCCATTCCTGCGGTCATATCCCGGAGATTATCCGGCATCGGGATGCTCATCACGCCGATTTCGACGCCCAGATTCCTGAATTTCGTCCATTCTCCGTCCTGCTCCTGCGTGTAGCCCGAAGGAATATGCAGCGTCGCCTGACCAACTGCAAAGCCGTCCGCACGCGCTGCGGGAAGAATGGACAAAAGCATCTCATCCGTTTGATCCGCATCGCCGTAAGGAGAGCTCAGAACGATACCGACCTGCTGATCGCCCGCAAGAATCCACGCACGGCTCAGCGCCGTGGGAATATGATCCACGGTCTTTTTCCAGCCGACGGTGCGCAGCATAAAGCCGCCTTCATTCTCGTCAAAGATGAACCGCATGGACGCAGCCTGTTCCTCGCCAAGCGTCTCAAGCGCAATGTCTTTGAGCAGCTGCCGCGCATCCTTCGCCAGTTCCTCCTGCGACAGCGGATACACGACCGCACAAAGCGTATCCTGCGTCTGATCGCTGAAGACCGCAATTCCTTTTTCCTCGGTATTATCAATGTTCGTCAGCAGGAACCCTTCCGGATAGGCCAGCTTCACATCGCCCGTCATGACGTATTTGCCTTCATTCGCCGGATACACGAGCACATCCATCACGTCCGGCGCGTACTTGGCGCCGTCGCCCCTGCAGTAAAGCATGGCATACACCGGCGTATTGCCGCTCATCGTTACCAGCGTCTGAATCGTGCCTTCCTGCCCCTGACTGACAACATCCGCGCTGCAGACAAGCGCAGGCGCGCCGCTGACCGCCAGCTCCTGCGCCTGAAGATCGCTGATTTCAAAACCATTCAGCAGCGCATACGTCAGCAGAACCAGCTGGCTCTTCTGCTCCGCCTCGTCCATCTCCTCCTGCCCATCCACAGCGGGGGGATCAAGCGCGACAACCTCCATGATATTGCCGTAAGCATCGGCAAGCAGAAGGGCGCCCGACGCCGCTTCGCCGCTTTCCCAACCCGCCGGAATGCCCAACGTAAGTCCGGCGACCTCGGCCTCTTCCTGCACCTGCATCGGCAGCAGCATATCGCTGAGGATCTTCATGCACATGTCCGCTTCGCCATCCGGGACGTTCACGTACGCAGTGATGCTCCTCCCGGCAGCCGCCATCAGCAGGCAGCCAAACGTCGCCCCATCTTCCGTCTTATAGACAGCCTTCCATGCCAGGCCGCCGTCTTTAAGCGTCACAAAGCGGTCATTGATCTGCTCCTTGTCCTCCATACCCGTCCTGCTCAGCACGCCAATTGCCATCACCTGCAGATAAGCGCTGAGTCCATCTTCCGTCGAAACAAGACTGTCCCAGCTTTCAATGTCGCTTACGTTCACATACACACTTCGCATGGACGCTCCGGTTTCCTGCAGCATCACAAGGCCATCATCCCCATGATAGCCCACCTGCCATCCCCTGGGAATGGTCAGTTCAACGCCGCCAACCGAAGCCGTCTCGGCGCAGGCAGCAGCGCAAAACAGCGTCAGAAAGAGAGCCGCCAGACTCAGCGCAAAAACCTTTTTCATTCGAATTTCCTCTCATGATCTCTTTATTCAGTTTCCTGCGGCAAAGCGCCGCCATGATTACAGCTTTCCCGTCAAAAAGCCATACACAACCGCAAAAGGCAGCAGCGCATATGGAATCAGAAAAAACACCTTTGCTTTGCTCAGATTGAGGCAGAGCCGCCGGATAAACCGCAGCACGCCCAGCCGCTCCAGCACCATGGAAATGCCCATGCCGATGAGCAGAATGCACAGATTAAAGAAGAACTCCAGCGGCATCCATGCGCTCAGCCCGACGAACTGAACCACCAGAATCGCAGGCAGACACAGATAAAACGTGACATTCCCCAGCAGATTCATGATATAGCCCGCGCCGATCGTGATCCAGACCGCCATCAAATGGTCCGTGATTACGCCAAAGAATACGATCGCCAACAGGCATGCAATACATCGGCAGACCAATTGTCCCATCGCAGGCAGACGATTCACCAGCATGGACAGCGACATCACGCCGCCATCCACGACGTTGAGCAGGAACACATCCATCAGGAAAAACAGCACGCCGTCTGCGCTGGTCAGCGAATCCTCACCCTCGCCAAACAGCAGCCGGTAGAGAATCGTGTGAATCACCGCCGTCACAAACAGAGACGTAAACAAGAAAAACAAGCCCGCCTCTTTGCTGCCCGGATGATTTCCTTCAACGGTCAGGCTGACAAACATCATGGCAGTATCGCTCCAGCCATTGAGCAGACCATAGACAAGCGCCGAGATCGCCAGCGTCAGAACAATCCGCAGCCGGCGATGGCGCGGTGAGAGCTTCGGCGCCGCAGGAAGATGCACATCGGGCATAATGCGCCGCTTCAGACGCCTGAAGAGCTCGATCAGGGACACGCTCAGCGGCTCATTCCACCAGATATGAAACAGATCGGAATCCTTACTGCCTTTTTTCGGTTTAAGCATGTTGCTGTACAGCTGCCACAGGCGGATGAGTTTCGCCTTCATGGTGCACCATCACTCCCGTCATGCAATGTCTGCTGTCATTATATCACCAAGTTTTCCTGCTGTCGAATGATTTCGCCTGCATCGCGCCATCCAAAGTGCGTTGTGCTCCTTGTTTCTTCCGCGTGCGCAGCCGGTGTTTTTTCTGCACTTCCAACAGAGCAAAAATCCGGCGCAGCGGTATGCTGCGCCGGATTCCCTTGTTTTCTCTGTTAGCCCTTGATCGCGTAAACGATCATCGCAACGCCGGCGGCAAGCGACGCCACCGGATGAATGAACGACACCAGACCACACACCAGCATCGACAGGAGGCCCTTTTTCCAGTTCTTCTTCACCGCACAGATGATGAACGGAATCAGTCCGCCGATCACCGCGCCCGCCGCAAATTTCCCCAGATAGAAGCCAAGCATGTATGCCATATCGCATTCCCTCCCTTTTTTCTCAAGTTCTTCTGCGAACCTGATGATCTCATTTGTATCCCTGTTTCCCAATCTTCCGCCTCAAACACCCTGAATCTCTTTCCTGAGCTTCATGGCCAGAACGGGAATCCTCGTCGTGATGTTGGCAACGCCCATCGTCAGATACCGGCGAAGGTTCTCTTCGTCATTGATCGTCCACGCCGAAAAGCCGCGTCCATGGCTGCGCAGCAAACGGTTGTTTTCCTCGGTGATCCGCGTGTAGCGCACGTTCAGGTACGGACTGCCGTCCCGGAGGATCAGACCGAGCCCTTCCTCAATCGTTTCCTCCCCTTCCACATTATGC
Source organism: Clostridia bacterium (assembly GCA_017547805.1). Classification (GTDB taxonomy): domain Bacteria; phylum Bacillota; class Clostridia; order Christensenellales; family Aristaeellaceae; genus Ventricola. The sequence continues at coordinate 4,754 of JAFYOR010000089.1, read as the reverse complement.
CATACCTCCGCGCCCAGCGAAACCGCAAGCGCGCGGTCTCGCCAGCACTCGCCGGTAAAGAGAATGCGCCCGGTCAGGCCGTATGCGCCCGCCAGCGCCATCGACGGCTCAATCAATCCTTCCGTCTTGACGTCCAGATTGACCCCCACGTTTTCGTTCCCGGCAACCAGCTCGTACAGCTGCGAAAGCAGCGGCCGCTCCCGGATATCCTCCGGCACATCGTGCGACAGATACAGCGTTCCATCCGGCGCCATGCGCAGATCCACCTCGATCATCTCCGCGCCGGAAGCCAGCGCCGCACGGATATGCGCAAGGCTGTTGTCCGGTGTGTTTTCGCAGCCGGAATGCGCTGTGATGATGGTTTTCCCACGCCGGATCAGATCATTGGCCGAATAACAGGACACGAAAAATCCCTCCCGCTCTGTTCATCACCGGCATGCGGGCGATGATCCCTGCGTCACAAAGTCATACGCCGCACGCAGTATCCTTCTGGTGCTTTCATGCTCAAAATACTGCTCCGCTTCCTCATACGGCGCAAGCAGCACGCGCCGGATCTCACCTTCCCGGATCACAAGGGGGTCATTTCCGTATTCCGCAAGGAAATAGACAACCTGCTTCCTCGTTCCCGGCTTTTCCAGCAGATCGTACTCATCCATTTCCCGGAAGCCGTTAAGCAAAACCGGATGAAGACCGATTTCCTCAAAGACCTCACGGCAGGCGGTTTCCCGTTCCGTTTCGCCGTGCTCCATATGCCCTTTAGGAAAGCTGTATGCGCCCGCCAGTTCCTGCACGATCACAAACAAAACCTTATCTTCCCGTCTTGTAAATACGATTGCGCCACAGGACTTTTCCCAATTCATCGCATTTCCTCCCGCTCTTTGCATGATCCCGCTGAGGATCATCCCCCACCGGCCGCGGCGGAAAGGATCGTTCCTCAGGCGACGATGTCCGCCAGCTTAATCAGACCCAGGCCGAGCAGCAGAACGACGATGCCGGCAATCTCATTCACCGAAAAAAGAATGAACACGCCAATGCCGGCCACGCAATATCCGAGAATGCTGATCAGATTGGCAAGCAGTGAATTGTAAACCTTGGTTTTCCTTTTCGCCATGTGGGTATCCCTCCTTCTTTTGTTGTATTTATTATACAACACACCATAACAGCTGACAAGATTTCGCAGCCGGGGTTCACGCAGTTTCATACGACATAGCAATCAGGAAGGCGGAAAACACGCCTGAACAGGAAATTTCAGACAGAGGGAAGCAAAAAGGGAACCACCCCTTGTGGGGGTGATTCCCTGAAAACCCTTGATTTTACTGGATTTGCGATTAACCGAAGTAACGCTTCAGCAGGCCCTCAAACGCCTTGCCATGGCGGAGCTTTCAGCCCAGCTCTGGGTAGTTTTCCTTTACGAAACTCCAGTAGTCTTGTACCATGTTGTTCTCCTCTTGCCAAAAATGGCATTTCTGAACCACTTCGCTGTCAGTCATGTCGGTGATTTTTTTGAGTCCATAACGGAAAACACGATGGTATTTGAAATAAGCTCTTGCTGCATCGGCATAGCTAGCGATAGTCTCTTTATGACATTCGTTCATGATGCTTCTCCTCGGTTATGTGAAAAAGGGATGCAGTTGCCTGCATCCCGATATGTTTGAGCAATTAACCGAAGTACCGCTTCAGCAGGCCTTCGAAAGCCTTTCCGTGTCTCGCCTCATCGCGGGCCATTTCATGCACGGTGTCGTGGATCGCGTCCAGACCCAGTTCCTTCGCCTTCTTCGCCAGCTCAAACTTGCCAGCCGTCGCGCCGTTCTCAGCGTCCACGCGCTTGCGCAGGTTCTCCTTGGTGGAGGCGCTCACAACCTCGCCCAGCAGCTCGGCGAACTTCGCCGCATGCTCGGCCTCTTCATAAGCGGCCTTCTCCCAGTACAGGCCGATCTCCGGATAGCCCTCGCGATGCGCAACGCGCGCCATCGCCAGATACATGCCGACCTCGGAGCACTCGCCCTCAAAGTTCTCGCGCAGACCCTGAATGATCTCTTCCGGCGCATTCTTGCCGACGCCGACCACATGCTCGGCAACCCAGGTGCGCTCGCCGGCCATCACGGTAAACTTTTCGCCCGGCACCTTGCAGATCGGGCACTTCTCGGGCGGGGTATCGCCTTCATGGACATAACCGCAAACCGGGCAAACAAACTTCTTCATATCATTTTCCTCCCACATGATTGTTTTATGTTCTCTGCGTGACGCCGCAGATTGTTTCTGTTTCTTACTGCGCTGCTTCCGCCTCGCAGCAAGCCTTGCAAAGACCGTGCGCATTGACCTCCGCAAAATCAACCCGGTGTCCGCAGCATTTCGCCGCCTCCCGGATCATGCCGGTCATATCCGCCTGAACATCCACCACGGTGCCGCAGCGGCTGCACACCAAATGCATATGCTGATCGCGGATGTATTCATACACCGCGCTGCGCTTGCCGACCGATAGGCGGCGGATAAGACCCATCTCCGTCAGGTGGTCCAGCGCGCGATACACAGTCGCCGTGCCGATATTCTCAAGGCTTGCAAGGATCTCCTCCGCAGTCAGGTGACAACGTTTGCTGGCCAGAACCTCCAGCACCGTTTTCGCCTGTGCGCTGATTCTTCCGCTCATCGTTTTCCCTCCTCCGTAGTGATCTTATGGGGATATTGTATGATAATCATTCTCATTTGTCAATAGGCATTGCTCTATTTCTGAGAATTATTTTCCAAATAAACAGAAAAGCAGCATCCCGAAGGATGCTGCTCTTTTGCCTGTAAACGAAATTACTTGATGACTTCGCCCATCTGGCCCGGCTTGCAGCCGGCGGCGTTGGACTCGTCGGTGTCAATGTGCATCGCCAGCGCGTAGGTATCGTTCACGCGGACGACGACATCGCCGAAGACCAGGCTGCGGCCATCGGTATCGACCTTCACGGAAACAACCTGCTTGTCAACCAGGCCGAACTCAGCGGCGTCGGCGGTGGTCATGTGGATGTGACGCTTGGCAACGATGACGCCCTCAGCGATCTCAATTTCGCCCTTCGGGCCGACGATCTTGCAGGCGCCGGAGCCCTTGATCTGGCCGGACTCACGAACCGGAGCGACAACGCCGATGGAGCGCGCGTCGGTCAGGGACAGCTCAACCTGGGTTTCCGGGCGAACCGGGCCGAGGATGGACACGCCGGCGAGGGTCTTCTTCGGGCCAACGACGTCAACACGCTCAGCACAGGCATACTGACCCGGCTGGGAGAGCATCTTCTTGATGGTGAGCTCGTAGCCCTCGCCAAAGAGGATGTCGAGGTGCTCACGGGAAACATGAATGTGACGGGCGGAAGTTTCCACCAGAACCTGATTCGCCATGGGTAAACACTCCTTATTCAAAAACAATTTGGTACTAACTGACTACATCTATTATACCAAATCCACGCAAAAACGCAAGCCTTTATCCCCTTCCAACGCCAAGGATCATCAGGATCTGGCCGATGGGATAAAACCACCAGATCAGGTGATTGTAGCGGGAAATGCCCATCACCATGCCAAGACCAATGATCAGGTCGGACACAAAGAAGCTCACCGCGCCGACCGCCGCAAGGATCGCCATCGGATTGGCAAACCCCTGCGACCACGCGTAAGAAAAGATCGTCGTGCAGCTGAGCGCAATCATGACGATGTACACGAGAATCAGCGGCAGCTGATCCGTGCGTCCAAGCCTTCTGGCGGAGCAGACGAACCATACCGCCAGCACCAGCGCAATGGCGATCATGATCGCTGCGCCGGGATTGAGCAGCGCCGCTCCGCTTCGGCGGATCAGCCGGGTAAAACAGAGCGCGTAAAGCAGGTGGGCAACCATGAAGGACGCCGCACCGAAAACAAAGTAATTAGGCAGATGCTTTTCAATCACCGGCAGATGCATCAGGAAGATATCGCCGACGCTTGAAAACAGCATCGCCGCAAAGCACAGCCAGCGCGCAGGCGTGGGAAAGCACAGCGCAAGCACCAGCGCCAGCAGGGACAACAGCCCCGTCAGCGGGAGCGCGCCGGGCAGACCGAAGCACCGGAAAAACCTGTCCATGTTCATTTCCTCCTTCTGCTCTTTCCTGTGGTCATGTTACCCTCTCCGTCCTCGCATCGCTCGTCCATCTCTCCCGGAGGGAGAGCCAAGATTCACTTAAATGTATCTTGCAAGAGCAACAAGAACATACAGCGAAGCATGTGATTTCGTCTCTGTGCAAATTGGAATTTGTTGTTCTACAAATTCAATTTAGATTTTACTTGTAGGTAAACAGTCACTAAAACAAGAGCAATACCGCTACCAACCATAATCCATTGCAATGGCAGCATATCTGCAAGGGGACCAAAGATTGCCATACCAACAGGAAGGAATCCAGAATACATTGCTCCCATCAATCCAAACACACGACCTTGCATGGAGCTTTCCGTCTGTTCCTGTAGGATTGTAGTTGTTGCAGTCTGTATCATGGTAAGGGCAATGCTATATACAAACATCATCACAAGGTAAAGGATGAAATATGGCGATACACCCATACCAATTGTCATAATACTGAGTACTAAAAGCCCAGCAGCAAATGTTTTTACCTTGCTCTTGAATCCGCCCCAAATGCCCATTAACACACCGCCCAAAGCCATTCCCGCAAAACCAACGAGTTCAACAGCGGTCAAATACCAATAAACATCTCCGTATACCCGACTAACCAGCAATGCTGCCATAAAGCCAGCAG
>JAFYOR010000002.1 GCA_017547805.1 Clostridia bacterium | reverse complement strand
TCGGTTAGAGCACCCGCCTGATAAGCGGGAGGTCGGTGGTTCGAGTCCACTTCAATCCACCATATTCCTCAGTAGCTCAATGGCAGAGCATTCGGCTGTTAACCGAAGGGTTGTAGGTTCGAGCCCTACCTGGGGAGCCAAAGACACCCATGTTTCGATGAGAAGCATGGGTGTTTTTTGATAGAAAGGCTTTGTCGGCGCGATCCGTTATGTGTACGGCAGAAGCAAGGACGAAAATACAAAGGGGAAGCGGCGGAGTCCTGCGAGATAGACGCTGTACGACAGGACAGAATTGATGTATAATACACAATTGCACAATAGTTTCGAAGGAGTGTTTCTCATGAATGTCACCCATGATATCAAATACATCGGCGTCAACGATCATACCATCGATCTGTTTGAAGGACAGTACGACGTTCCCAACGGAATGGCGTATAATTCCTATGTCATTCTGGATGAGAAGATTGCCGTTATGGACAGCATCGATCAGAATTTCGGCGACGAGTGGCTTGGCAATCTGGCTGCGGCGCTGGGAGAGCGCAAGCCTGATTATCTGGTTGTCCATCACATGGAGCCCGACCATTCCGCCAACATCGATCGCTTTATGAAGGCATATCCCGAGGCAGTGGTGGTTTCTTCTGCGAAGGCTTTCGCGATGATGAAGAATTTCTTTGGCACGGACTATGCGCAGCGCCGTATTGTCGTGGGCGAAAAGGACACGCTTTCTCTGGGCAGGCATACCCTGACCTTCATCGCGGCGCCCATGGTGCACTGGCCTGAGGTGATGGTGTCCTACGACGACTGCGACAAGGTGCTCTTCTCTGCCGATGGCTTTGGCAAGTTCGGCGCGCTGGATGTGCAGGAAGACTGGGCATGCGAAGCCCGCCGCTATTACATCGGCATCGTGGGCAAGTATGGTCCGCAGGTACAGGCGCTGCTCAAGAAGGCCGCGGGTCTTGATATTGAGATCATCGCGCCGCTGCACGGTCCTGTGCTGCGCGAGAACCTGAGCTACTATATCAACCTCTACGACATCTGGTCCTCTTACCGCGTGGAGAGCGAGGGGGTCATGATCGCCTACACCTCCGTTTACGGCAATACCAGAAAGGCGGTTGAGCTGCTGGCACAAAAGCTCAGAGAGAAAGGCTGCCCCAAGGTTGCTGTCGCTGATCTGGCCCGCGATGATATGGCGGAAGCGGTGGAAGACGCTTTCCGTTACGGCAAGCTGGTGCTGGCCACCACGACCTACAACGCCGATATCTTCCCCTTTATGAAGGAATTCATCCATCACCTGACGGAGCGCAATTTCCAGAACCGCACCGTTGCGTTCGTGGAAAACGGCTCCTGGGCGCCCATGGCGGCGAAGGTGATGAAGGGCATGTTTGAAAAGTCCAAGAACCTTACCTTTACGGATACCACCGTTAAGATCATGTCGGCGCTCAGCGGTGAGAGCCTTGCGCAGATCGACGCGCTTGCGGACGAGCTGACTGCGGAATAAACTCACCCGGCAGACAGCTCCCCAAAAGCTCCCCAAAAGAGAAATAACACAGAGCCCTTCGCGGATGAAGCGAAGGGCTCTGTGTTTATCGAAGGGTAGTTTCTCCGGGGAAGGCCTGAATGAAATGCTGCAGCGCAGGATTGGCGTCGTTCTTTCTCCAGACGATCAGGATTTCTTCGGTTTCACCTTCGCCGGAAAGCGGAACAAACACGATGTTTTCCGTGCCGATATTCCATGTGTGCGAGTATGCCGGAACGATGGAGACGCCTTCCTCGGCGGCGACCATCATCAGGATGCTTTCCATGTCGTTGGAGCGGAACAGAATGTTGGGCTGATAGCCGGCTTGCTGATAAAGCTTGATGTAGAAGTCATCGCCGAAGGATTCGCCTGTGCCGGAGGGGGACATAAAGAGAATGGTTTCGTGGCGCAGATCCTTTCTCGTCAGCTCCTTGCGCTTGGCGAGGGGGTGATTCGCGTAGAGCGCAACGCGAAGCGGGACGTGTTCGGCAGGCTGCAGGGCGAGGGATTCTTCCTGACGCAGATTGGTGCTGTCCCATGTGAAGATGATGTCGTATTCTCCGTTGATCAGTCCCGCCGCCAGGATGTCCGTATCGCAGCGATAGCACGAAATCAGGACGTTCGGGTATTCGTGATGAAAGCTGCGCAGATGCTTGGGCAGGTCGCTGTGCTCATAACCCTTTGTGTAGCCGATCCGCAGTTCGCCCTTCAGGCCGGTGGACGCCTCGCGCGTGCGCAGCAAAGCGACGTCCATTTTCCCCAGAATTTCCCGGGCTTCCTTGAGAAGGACCTTTCCGGCGGCTGTCAATGCGGCGGGACGGCTGGTGCGGTCAATCAGCTTGGTTCCGACATTTTCTTCCAGCGTTCGGATTTGCTGGGTGATGGCCGTCTGGGAGATGAAGTGCTTCATCGCCGCCTTGGTGAAGCTGCCGGTTTCCGCCACGGAAACAAAATAACGCAGCTGATTCAGATTCAAAGCAATCGCCCCGTTCCGATAATAAGATAATCTTATTATATCATGCGAATTGCGAATTTGCAATCCGTGTATGGCTGGTGTATAATAACCCTACGCAATCGAAATGGAAAACAGATTGCCCGGTAAAACCGTACAGAACCAAATGCGTCTGAGCAGAAAGAGTAGCCCGGAAAGAGCCTTTCAGAGAAATGCCGGTTGGTGCAAGGCATAGGGGATGTCCCGGTGAAGTTCATTCTGTGAGCGGTGTGCTGAAGTGGCAGTAGGCACAACGGGGGCGACCGTTACATCGCAAAGACTTTTCAGCCTGCTGAAACGGGAACGGTCGATTCCCTTCGCGGGTGCGAAGCCTGATGAGGCATATGCTGTGAGGCATGTGCGAAACAGAGTGGTAACACGAGTAATTTCGTCCCTGTATGATCCGCATACAGGGATTTTTGATTTGGATGACGAAATGATAAACTGCCAGAACGAAGGAGGACAATATACTATGGAACGTTACTACCAGCCTGAAATCGAATGTGCATCTGTTGAGGAACTCAAGGCGCTGCAGGATGAACGGCTTGTCAAGCAGGTGAAGCATGTTTGGGACAACGTCCCCTACTACCGCAAGAAGATGGAAGAAAAGGGCGTTACCCCTGACGACATCAAGGGAACGCAGGACCTGCATAAGCTTCCCTTCCTGACCAAGGACGATCTGCGCCTGGCGTATCCCTACGGCCTGATGGGCAAGCCCCTCAAGGACTGCGTTCGTATTCAGTCTACGTCCGGCACCACCGGCAAGCGCGTGGTGGCGTTCTATACCCAGCATGACATCGACCTTTGGGAAGACTGCTGCGCCCGCGCGATTGTGGCGGCTGGCGGCACCGATGAGGACGTTTGCCAGGTGTCCTATGGCTACGGCCTGTTCACGGGCGGCCCGGGACTCAACGGCGGCAGCCACAAGGTCGGCTGTCTGACCATCCCCACCTCCTCCGGCAATACGGAGCGCCAGATCATGTTCATCAAGGACCTGCAGTCCACGATCCTGTGCTGCACGCCTTCCTACGCGGCTTACCTCGGCGAGTCGATGAAGGAAATGGGCATGGGTCCTGACGACATCCCGCTGAAGGTCGGCATCTTCGGCGCGGAAGCGTGGAGCGAGGAAATGCGTCAGGATATCCAGCGCACGCTGGGCATCAAGGCGTACGACATTTACGGCCTGACCGAGCTTTCCGGCCCCGGCGTTTCCTTCGAATGCTCCGAACAGATGGGCATGCACATCAACGAGGACCACTTCATCGCCGAGATCATCGATCCCAACACCGGTGAAGTGCTGCCCGAGGGCACTAAGGGCGAGCTCGTGTTCACGTCCCTGACCAAGGAAGCGTTCCCGCTGCTTCGTTACCGCACCCGCGATATCTGCGTGCTCTCCCGCAAGAAGTGCTCCTGCGGCCGCACCCTCATCAAGATGGCGAAGCCCATGGGCCGCAGCGACGACATGCTGATCATCCGCGGCGTCAACGTGTTCCCGTCTCAGATCGAGTCTGTGCTGATCAATTCCGGCTATCCGGCCAACTACCAGATCATCGTCGACCGTGTCAAGAATACGGATACGCTGGATGTGCAGGTTGAAATGACGCCGGAGATGTTCACGGACAACATGGGCGAGATCAAGAACTGTCAGACTGCTCTGGAGGCCGGTCTGCGCTCCATGCTGGGCATTTCTGCCAAGGTTGTTCTGGTTGCGCCCAAGACCATTGCCCGCAGCGAAGGCAAAGCTGTGCGTGTCATTGACAAGCGTAAGATTTAAGGAGGTTAAAGAGATGACGCTGAAACAGATTTCCGTATTTGTGGAGAATAAGCCGGGTAAGCTGCAGCAGCTTACGGATGTGTTGGCAAAGAATGCCATCAATATGCGCGCGCTTTCTCTTGCCGAAACCTCTGAATTCGGCATCGTGCGTATCATTGTCGAGGATATCGAAGCGGCTTCTGCGGTTCTGACGGCGGAAAGCTTCATTCACACCATCAGCAAGGTCATCGGCGTTGCCATCCCGGATGAGCCCGGCGGACTCAACCGCGTGCTCTCCATCCTCTCCGATGCAAAGATCAATGTAGAATACATGTATGCGTTCCTTGGCGGCAAGGATGCGGCGCACGCCTATATGATCTTCCATGTGCATGACGCGAAGGCAGCCGTGGCGGCGCTTGGTGAAAAGGGGATCGCTTGCATCTGTCAGGCCGATCTGATGAACGGATAAACATATTCGGTAAACTGCGAAAAAGCAGCATGTTTTCGGACGAAGCGCATTGCGGCATAGGACGGTGTGCTTCGCCCGATATCTGTGCTGCGGGAGGATAAGATGCTTGGCGTTATCATCAATGTGATCACCGTCATTGTGGGCTCGGGCATTGGCTTGATGTTCAAAAAAGGAATTCCTGAAAAGGTCAGCAAGGCGGCGATGACCGGTCTTGGCGCATGCACGCTGTGCATCGGCATTTCGGGCAGTCTGGGAGCAAATTCCCTGATTCTCATCGCGGCTGTTGTGCTGGGGGCGATCACGGGAACGCTGCTTGATATTGACGGAGCCATCAATACCCTTGCGGATCAGGTTGAAAAGAGGTTCAGGCGGGAGGGGGAGAATATCTCCATCGCCGAAGGCATCATCTCGGCCACCCTACTGTTTTGCGTAGGGTCGATGACGGTTACGGGCTCCATTCAGGCGGGTCTGACGGGCGACAATTCCATCCTGATCACAAAGGCGACGCTGGATCTGGTTTCTTCCATGATGCTTGCGTCCAGCCTTGGCGTGGGCGTGCTGCTTGCCGCTGTGCCTGTGTTTTTGATTCAGGGCGGACTGGTGCTTCTTGCCGGACTGATCGCGCCGTTCTTGAGCGCCGGGGCGATTACGGAGATGACCTGCGCGGGATCGCTGCTGATTATCATGATCGGCACGAATCTGATGGGCATCACCAGAATCAAGGTTGCGGATTTTCTGCCAGCAATTGTGTTCGCGCCCGTCATCTATCAGTTCCTTCCGCTGTTTGAGGCGATATACGGCATGCTGGTGTAAAGCGGACGCTGTTCTTGCCGCAGCAAAATGATACAGACTCACCGACTGATTCAGGACGGTGAGTTTTTTCTTTCGGGAAACAGCGTAAAAGAGTCGGGCGGCATGCAGAAAAAACAAGGCCTGCAGAAAGAACGCTTCGGATGGTTGCGGGCGGAGCCTGCGTGCATTTGCGGCGTGACGCAGTCTGGCGCGGGGACTAGCTTTTTTGGCGTATATCCTGTATAATATCCTCAGACCCATCTGCGCCCGGGGAGGCGCAGCGGTACTTCCACAGCAGAATCTGCTGAATTGAATGGAGGAAATAGATTTATGAAGCTTATCGTAGCGATTGTTCAGGACGAGGATGCGGTCCGTCTGGTTTCCGCGCTGATGGAAAGAGGATATGGCGTAACGAAGCTGGCAACGACCGGCGGCTTCCTGCGTGCGGGCAACACGACGCTCATCAGCGGCGTGGATGATGAAAAGCTGGACGACGCGCTGGCCATCATCGAGCATATCTGTAAGAGCCGCGAGCAGATCACGGCGTCGACCACGCCCATGAGCGGCGGCGCGGGCGGCGTGTATGTGCCCTACCCGATCAAGGTGACGGTCGGCGGCGCGACGGTGTTCGTGCTGGAGGTCAGCCAGTTCCTGAAGGTTTGATTTAGATAGGGTGGAAAATGAACTCCTTTGAGGATTTCAGGGGGCAGTCTGCTCATTTGGAGCAGCTCAGGAATGATTTTGCGCAGGGACAGAACGTCCATGCGTATCTGTTTTCCGGCCCCAGGGGGACGGGAAAGAAGTCTGTCGCCCGCCTGTGCGCAATGACTGCGATGTGCCGCGGAGAGCATAAGCCCTGCGGCGTGTGCGGCCCGTGCCGGCGCATGGCTGCAGGCACGCATCCCGATCTGCATGAGATTGTTCCGGAAAAGGGAAAACAGTCAATCAGCGTGGACGTCGTGCGCGGCGTGATTGAAGAGGTCGGCGTGCAGTCCTTTGAAGGCGGCGTCAAGGCGCTGCTGTGTCAGCAGGCGGAAAAGATGACGCCGCAGGCGCAGAACTGCCTGCTTAAAACGCTGGAGGAGGCGCCGCAGGGAACGGTGTTCTTTCTGATCACCGATCAGCCCGGCGCGCTGCTGCCAACCATTGTTTCCCGGTGCCGCACGGTGCGCTTCCATCCGCTTGACTTTGAGGCGGCGAAGGCGCGGCTGATGGCGCTGGGCGAAACGGAACAAAACGCCGCCGTGAAGGCGCGGATGAGCGAGGGCTGCGTCGGTCAGGCGCTTGAAATCGACGCGGCAAAGATGGAACTGCGCCGGCAGGTGACGCAGGATGTGTTTTCTGTGCGCAATGCGGCGGACATCATGCCCGTGCTGGGGCAATACAAGGACGACAAGGAAAAACAGAAGCAGACGCTTGATATTCTGGAAACGGCGCTGCGGGATATGATGCTGGCAAAAAGCGCGGGCAGAACGCTTGAACGGGGCATGTATGCGCCGCAGGCGGAGGACTATGCCGCGCTGGTGCCGCTTTCGGGCTGCATCGCGCTGTCTGCTGCGGTGCTCAAGGCGAAAAAAATGTGCGCGAGCAATGTGGCATTTGCTTCAGCGCTTGAAATGATATTGCTGAAAGTTTCGGAGGAATATGCCAGATGGCCATGGTAGTCAAGGTGCGCTTTAAGCGTGCCAGCAAGCTATATGATTTTGATGCAAACGATCTGGAGCTGCACACCGGCATGTATGTCGTGACGGAAACGGCGCGCGGCGTGGAGCTGGGCGAGTGCATGAGCGGCGTGATCGGCATGGATGATGAATTCATCACCAATCCGCTCAAGCCGATCATCCGCATCGCAACCGAGCAGGATCTGATCACCCAGAAGAAGAACGAAGAGAGCGAAAAAGAGGCGTTTGCGATTGCGCTTGAGAAAATCGCCGAGCATGAGCTGGAAATGAAGCTCGTGGATGTGGAATACGCATTTGACCATTCCAAAATCATCTTCTATTTTACCGCCAATGGACGCGTGGATTTCAGAATGCTGGTCAAGAACCTTGCCGGCATCTTCAAGACGCGCATTGAGCTTCGCCAGATCGGTGTGCGCGACGAGGCGAAGATGCTTGGCGGCATCGGTCCGTGCGGACGGCCGATCTGCTGCCGCACGTTCCTGAGCGATTTTACGCCGGTTTCCATCAAGATGGCGAAGGAACAGAATCTTTCCCTGAATCCCACGAAGATTTCCGGCCTGTGCGACAGGCTGATGTGCTGCCTGAAGTACGAGCAGGATCACTACGAGGTGACGCGCAAGCGCATGCCGCGCGTGGGCAGGGAGATTATCACGCCTGACGGCCCGGGCACGATCAATGCGATCAATGTGCTGGAGGAGACCGTTCGCGTCCGCATTGCGGTGGGCGATTCCTTCGAACTCAGGGAGTACCCCATCGACGACTGCCAGCGTCCGGGACAGGATGCGCATCCGGCGGCTGAGCGTCCGTCCAGGCAGGAGCAGCGGGAGGCGTCGGAGAACGCCGAAGCGCCAGCGACGGATGCTGCGCAGACGCAGCAGATTGCTCAGCCTGAAGAGGAAATGACGCCGGAAGCTGTCACTGCGCCGCAGGAAGCGGCGGCTGGTTCGCAAAGCGCGCAGCAGCCGCGTGCGGAAAAGCCGCAGAAGGGCGAGCGTCCGCCGCGCGACGCGCAGCAGCCGCGTGCGGAGAAGCCGCAGAAGGGCGAACGTCCGCCGCGCGACGCGC